>JAUNGG010000045.1 GCA_030524635.1 Lachnospiraceae bacterium | reverse complement strand
ATCTCATAATAGAGGTGGCAGATATACTAAATATCAATGATACAACACACTAGTTACTGTTCACGTGCGTTCACAGCAACCAGCAAAAATCCATGAAAATCGCCTACGGCGATGGGATTTTTGCTTTCCGGCCTAGTTTATCATACGGTCAGCGCAGCAAATGCGCAGACCTACCTGAACAGTAACGAATACTAACATTTTCTGCAAAATTTCCGCAATTATGTATTGACATCCCCGATGATTTTCGTTATTATAATATAGTATGTTTAACATTGAACTGTCCGTGTCCAGACTTTGATGGAGAACACAAAGAAAAACATTGATGAATGGAGGTGCACGAAATGGCAAATATCAAATCTGCAAAGAAAAGAATTTTAGTTAACGAAACCAAGGCTGCTAGAAACAAAGCTATCCGCTCTAAAGTGAAAACTGCAATCAAGAAGGTAGACGCTGCTGTTGCTGCTGGTGACAAGGCTGCTGCACAGGCTGCATTAGTTGCTGCTACCACCGAGATTGACAAGGCTACCAGCAAGGGAGTATACCACAAGAATACTTCTTCCCGCAAGGTATCCCGTTTAGCTAAGGCTGTTAATGGCATTGCTTAATTTATAGAATTGAAATTTAACTTAACCCAATAAAAAATCCCTGTTCCGCAGGTGTGGCGGAGCAGGGGTTTTTATTGCATTTTCTTGATTTTTCGAATTACAGACGGTCAGAATGATCTCTCATAAAGCGGTATTCTGCTACCGAACGGTCAAAGGTCTTAATGTGGTAATACAGCCACTCCGTTACATTTTTATTTACGCTCTCCACAAAAGCCTCCGTTGGACCTTCCTCGTCCTCCAGCATCTCATGAAGCTCTTTTACTACCTTCTTCAGCTCTGCATGCTTCTCCTTATGCTCCTTAATACCAGGATATTCGATCTCCTCCTGAAGCTTTTCCTCGGCAGAAAAATGGTACTCCGTGTATTCTGCCAGATAGTCCAGCATCTTTACTGCACCTACCTTATTTGCATGATCCTCGCAGCTGATCAGAAGCGCATTGATCTTTTCGATCAGCTCCTTGTGCTGCCCATCAATCATCTCATTTCCTGTAATTAAAGTTTCATCAAATTTTGCCAGCATATTATTCTCCTCCTGCTTCATTTTTTCTTCCGGTAAATTACATTCTATCACTCTTTTTCTCATTAGGCTACAAAATTTCATATAAATTCAAAATTCAAGAACGTCCTGGCCGTTCTTGCCTGATTTTCCGGCTCTAAAACTGCTTGCAGATCAAAAGTTCCACCGCCATACGGTCCTGCAGCCGCCCCTGCTTCACCGCCTCCTCCGTGTCCACGCAGAGCTGAACGTAAGAAACCATCTGTTCTCTGGTAAAGGCCTTGGCCTGGGGAAGCATTTTTCCTACCACAAAGGGCGGAAGCTTCAGCCGGGAAGCCATCTCTGGCTTTGCTATCCCCTTCTCTGCCATATCCTTTACCAGCAGAAGCTGATTAAACTGTCTGGCAATCAAAAACAGGATCCGCATGGGCGGCTCTCTGAGGATCAGCAGATCCTGGTAAAGCTCCATTGCCCGCTTCGTCTTGCGGCTGGAAATGGCAGTCACCATATCAAAAATCTTGTTGGTCACCTGCGTTGTACAGATGGTCTCCACATCCTGGGAAGTGATCACATCACGGCCCAGAGTATAGCTGATCAGCTTATCCAGTTCCGACCGGATATTCTCCATATCATCTCCTGTTTTGCTAAGAAGCAGCTCCATGGTAGAACCAGTGATCTTCTTTCCTTCCTTTGCCAAGAGCCCTGCTGCCCACCTGGCAAGCTGGGCCGAATCCTGACGGGCCAGCTCGGCAGCATAGCCCACTTTTTTCACTGCCTTGTACAGCCGGCTCCGCTTATCTACTTCCGATTCCACAAAAAGCATGCAGGTGGTGTCCGGCAGATCCGGAAGATATTCCACCAACTCATCTGCATTGCCCTTGAATAAGCCGCTGTCCTCGATCAGGATCAGCCGCTTTTCGGCAAAGAACGGCATAGTGTCTGCCAGCCCGATGATTTCTGAAAGATTCAGCCCTTTTCCTTCAAAATAATGATAATTCATGGTGTCATCCCCAAGAATGGCTTCTTTCAGCTTGTTTTTATAACTTGTCTTCAGGAAGCCCTCCTCCCCGTATAAAAGATAAACCCTTTTAAATTTCCGGTCCCTGATATCCTGATTCAGCGTCTGCATCCTATTACCATCCTTCTAAACTGCCTGCCGATTTTCATCCTCTATCGTCTCGAATACGCCATCTGGTAAATCTCAATCATTTTCTTCTTATCCAGCTTCTGGATACCGGCTAAGGTTCTGGTGCCGAAATTGGTGCATTTTTCTGCCATCTCTTCAAATTTCGACGGCTCCACATCCAGCTCCTGCAAGGATACCGGCATTCCCAGACTCTGGAAGAAGGACTCCGTTGCCTGGATTCCGGCCAGAGCCGTTGCCATGGGGTTCTCAAAATTCATTTCTACATTCCAGACACGTACTGCATACTGAGCGAACCGTTCCACAGCAGCCGGGCACACGAATCTCGCCCAGGAGGCAAACAGTGCTGATAATCCGGCTCCATGGGCGATCCTTGGATACATGCCGGACAGCTCATGCTCCAGCTGGTGGATCTGCATCAGATATTCCCGTCCCAGCCCCGTCAGGCCATTGTGAGATAAGCTGCCTGCCCACATCAAGGTGGCTCTGGCCTCATAATCCTCCGGATTCTGATCTGCGATTCTGCCTGCCTCGATCACCGATTTCAGCAGTCCCTCTGCGATCCGGTCTGTCAAAGCACTGTCCTTCGTCCAGCCAAAGTACCGCTCCAGTGTATGCATCATAATATCCACCGTCCCACAGCCGGTCTGGAACTTGTTGACCGTATAGGTCAGCTCCGGATTGCAGATGGAAAAAAGCGGCTGATGGGTCCAGCTGTTAAAGCCTCTCTTTAATCCACTTTCTTCATTGGTGATTACCGCTGACTGACTCATCTCACTTCCAGAAGCCGCAAGGGTCAGGATCACAGCCACAGGAATGTGCTTTACCGGCACAGCCTCCTTCTGGAAGTATTTCCACACATCCGTTTCCGGATTTCCGGCGCCGTCACCGATCGCCTTTGCGGAGTCAATCACACTTCCGCCGCCCACTGCCAGGATCAGGTCCACCTGTTCCTCCAGGCAAAGCTGGATTCCCTTCCGCACCATGCCCAGCACCGGATTGGCCTGGACACCGCCCAGCTCTGTGCAGCAAATGCCGGCCTCATGAAGAGAAGCCTTCACACGGTCCAAAAGCCCAGACTGCTTTACGCTTCCGCCGCCGTAGTGAATCAAGACCTTGTGAAAACCATACTCCTTTACCAGTTCACCGATCTGTTTCTCTGTGTCCTTTCCGAATATGATTCTGGTTGGGATCGTGATGTCAAAATTTTTCATTGTGTCCTCCTTATTTTCCCTCAATTTATTTTGCTTTCCTATTCTCATCAAATTGTTTCCATAATATCTAGTATACCGTGAATCATTCTCCTTGTAAATACGTCCAATACCGCAGCATCTCCCCTTCTGCATGAAGAAAAACCGCTCCCTGCTCCCCGGTTTTTAAGATCTCACATCCAGCCTGTTCCATCCGCTCCACTGCTTCCTTATGAGGATGTCCATAGGAATTTCCTTTTTGATAAGAGATCACCGCCAGATCCGGCTGGGCAGCATCCAGCAGCTCTTCACTATTGGAATACCGGGAACCATGATGGGCTGCCTTCAGCACCTGAATCCGGGCAAGCTGCTCTCCCTGCCGCGCTGCAAGCCTTCGCTCTCCTTCCTCATCCGCATCTCCTGTTAACAGCATATGAAAGCTTCCATAATCAACCTGCAGGATCAAAGACTGCTGATTCCGGTCAGAAGCATCGATCTCCTCTCCCTTCTGCGGATAAAGACAGGTCAGTTCACACCCTCCCGCCTGGATCCGGTCCCCTGCATCCATATACCAGATCTGCGTCCCCGCTGTCACAGCCGCCTGAATCAGCCGGTCATATGCGCTGTCCCCCTTCCCAAGCTCCGGCAGAACAAGATGCCGGATCGTGATTTTCTCACATTCCTCCAAAAGATATCGAAGGCCGCTGATATGATCTTCATCTCCATGACTGACCAAAGCAAAGTCAATCATCCCGATTCCGCAGGATTTCAAATAGGGCTCCAGCCGATTTTTCCCTAGTTTTTTCTCACTGGTGCTGCCTCCATCCACCAGGATTACTGCCCTTCCTGGATTCCTTGTTCTTCCTTTTAACACCGCCTCCCCTGCTGTGTCTGCGCCAGCCTCCTGATCGCAGCTGGCCTGGCCGTTATTTTCTCCACCGATCTCTCCGCTGCTTCCTCTATCAGCCAGTTCCAGCCCGCACATTTGGAGCATTCCGCCCTCACACTGAATCACGATTCCATCCCCCTGGCCTACATCTAAGAAAACGGCATCACATCCCTTTTGACGAAGAGGGCTCAGACAGATGAAGCAGCTGATCGTCCCTGCAGTCAGCATACCAAATGCGGTCCATCCACTTTTTCTTGCTTTTGTTTTATCTTTTCTATTTTCTCTCCCACTTAATACGATATTTCTCTCATTTTCATCACTTCTATTCCCACTGTCATCACTTTTTCTCATGATCCCTCTCATTCCAAGAACCATCGCCGCCAGAATCCCGTAATAAACAGCAATCTGAATCCATTTAGGACGTCCAAAAACAGCCTGACCTCCTGGGAATCGGGCGAAAATCTGGCAGAGCACCTGGTACCATTGCAGAATATAATGCCCGCTTCCTACTGCAGCCGTTCCCAGGGGCAAGCTTAAAAAACCGGCAGCGATTCCCAAAAGTCCGGAAAGCACCACATATCCCATCAAGGGCACGACCAGCAGATTCAAAAAAATCCCGTACACTGGATACTGAAAGTAATGATATAGAACAATCGGACAGGTCATCAGCTGAACCGATAAGCTGACCAACAGTGTTTTCTCCCAGCTCCTATGTACCTTCAAGCTCCTGACAAATTCCTCCCCCAGCAAGCCGATTCCCAGTACTGCCCCAAAGGAAAGCTGAAACCCGCTCTGGCCAATCAGCAGGGGATTGGCCCAGGAAAGCAGCAGCGCTGCCAGGGACAAGGCGGAAAGCAGGTCATAGGTTCTTCCCAGATATGCTGCCAGAAAGGATGCCAGCAGCATTATAATCGCCCGGACCGCAGAGCCGGAACCCCCTGTCATCACCCCATAGCTGACGATAACCGCACCTGCCACGCTCCCGGCCAGGCCATACCCCATGCCGGATTTTCGAAGCAGGCGGTATAATCCCATTCCGATCATAGATAAATGAAGTCCGCTGATGGCTAACATATGAGAAATGCCATTTTTCTGGTAGAGATCACGAATCTCCGAATCCATCCCGCCCTTCTCCCCCAGAATTGCAGCCTGGAAAATTCCCCGGTCAACCGCCTCGCAGATTTGCTCCAGGATCTGACTGCACCGGCAGCGGAACCGATATAACCCGTCAAAATAAGGCGAACCCATTCCGTTCGCTCCTCTGCTCTCCAGCCGGTCTGCAGAAAGTGACATAGAAATCCCCCGGGAGCGATAGTATTGTTTAAAATCAAACTGACCGGGATTGCGGGCCGGTTCAAAGCATCCAGCCTCGCCTTCCGCCTCAACCCACTGACCGATCTGAAGCTTCTTGGCCACAGACGAAGCCTCTGCCGGTTCCTGTGAATCCCAATTATCTGTCCCCCGCTGAGATCCCGCAACGGCTTCCCCTTCCACATAAACCAGAATCTTCCCGTATTCCTCGGTTTCCAACTCTACTGCATCAGACCATGTGGTTTCCAGGATGTGGCTCACCCGCCCGGTTATCTGGATCCATTCTCCTTCCTCCGGGCAGAGTGCTTCCAGATGATTCCACCATTCTGTCACCTGCCTCATCCGAAAACACCCGCTTAAAAAAGCGCAGAAAAGCAGAAGTATCCACAAACCGCTGTACATACTTCTGCTTTTTCCACAAATTTTCCTTTTCCATCCCCAGAAATCAGTCTCGATATCCACAGGGAACAAGGCATCCGCAAAGCCTGCTGCTGCCACAATCGCAATCACAAGGATAACGATCATTACTGCTGCAAACACTGCCGCAGCTATCGCTGGAATATGGCTTCCAACTGTATTTTGATTTCTTCCACTCTCTGCACACCAGACACATACCTCTCCAAGTACGAAGCCCATTGCTGCTGCAAAAAGCGGTCGTTTTATAATGATTTCCTCCTTCTCACTGATCCTTTTGCAGATAATCCATATTTTGTTCAAACAATGTTTCCAGGGAAATGGTATCCCGAAACATCACCGATGGAGATCCATTGACGGAAAGCTGCACCCGGTTGACGGTGGTAAGCTGGGTCAGGGAATCTACAATGGAATAGATGGGGATCTCCTCTTTTCCTCCCAGGCTATTATTTAAAAAGGCAGAATCAAAATTCAGATAGCATACATTGTCCGTCACTGATAGATTCAGCAGCTTGGTTTCCGGCGGGATCGTTGCCCTGCATCCGGTCTTTTGCGGACCCTCTAACAGCTGCTCTACGATCAGCCGTTCCATGGAGGTATTGATACTGTGGATCACTTCCCGTTTTTCTTCCACCAGATACTGTCCCGTTTCATCGGCAAAGTACAGCGTCAGTTCGGACTTCTCGAATGCATTCACATCGCTGATATTGTCCATAAAATCTCCGGCTGCCATCATCCCCACCGGGTTGCCGGAGGTATCCATCAAGGGCTGCTCTCCGCTGTAAAGATTCAGGAATTCCACCCCGCCGATCTGTGTCAGGGTTTTCGTCAGCGCAGCTCTGCACAGAATTTCCTGGCTGGGACTCATCAATGTATAGTTGGTATCAAAATACAGATACAGCACATTGGAATCCCACTGAAACCGCTGCAGCTCTGTTTTGGAAGAAACCGGAGATTTTGCATCCAGATCGGCTGGTACTGTCACCAATTGCTGGTACAGCTCCCGGATCAGATCCAGATCCTCCTTCGATTCTGCATAATACTCCACTGGTATCAGCTTGGTCATCCCGGTATTTACATAATATACAATGTACTGATTTTCCTCCGGGCGGAACGTGGGCGGCTCCTCCTTCCGGCATCCGACCAGCCACAGCGCCAGCAGCGTCAGCGCCGCAGTCAGGAAAATCATCTTCCTTTCTTTCCTTACTCGTTCCATTGGCTGCCTCCTGTCTGCTCCGGCTCCATTCCGCCAGTTGATTCTTCTGGTTTCCTGTTTTCCAGTTCTGTGCTCTCGATCCTTTTTTTCTCCAGTTTCGCCGTCTCTGACTCTGCTCCTGCCTTCTCCTGCTTCCCGTCTGCAGCCCTCAGCTTACCTGCCCTTCCCTTTCCATCCTTCTGCTTCTCTGCCTTGCGCCCCTCAGCCTTCTGTCTCTCTGCCTTCTGCTCAGATTTTCCTTTCTCTGCCTTCCGCTGTTCTGCTTTTCCATCCTTCTTTCTTGCGCTTCCTCCGCCCATCCAGAAGCCCTTTAAAGCAGGCGAGCCCTTTACTGCACCGGCAGCCCCGCTTCCGGCCTTTCCGGCTCCATCCGGCACATAGTTCAGCGGAATCCGCACATGAAATACGCTTCCTTTTCCTTCCTGGCTTTCCACCTTGATGGTTCCCTTGTGCATCATCACCACACTTTTCGTAATGGAAAGCCCCAGTCCGGTTCCTCCGGTTTCCCGGGAACGTGCCTTGTCCACCCGGTAGAACCGCTCAAAGATATGTCCCTGAAATTCTTCCGGGATTCCGATCCCGGAATCTGCAACTGTGACGAAAAAGGATTTATGATCTGCATCCAGCGTCACTTTCACCCAGCCGTTGTCCACATTATACTTAATGGCATTTTCCACCAGATTGTTAAATGCCAGTGACAGCTTCACCTCATCTACATCCGCACTTACCTCCCGGATACTCTCAAAGGTCAGCTCAATATTCCGCTTTTTGGCAATGGGGCGCAGCCGTTTTAAGATAATCTCCATCAGACTGTTGATAGAGATCTGGGTCACCTTCATCAGCTCTGCCCCTGATTTATCCATCTTCACCAGGGAAAGCAGATCGTCAATGATCTTGCTCTCCCGGTCGATCTCATCGGAGATATCTGACATAAACTCCTGATACAGCTCCACAGGAGCGCCCTCCATCCCCATCAGAGAGTCTGCCAGTACCCGGATCGAGGTGATCGGCGTCTTCAACTCATGAGAAACATTGGAAACAAATTCCTGACGAGACTTATCCACCGCCTTCAGCTTCGTCAGCGCCCGGTTCACCGCCTCTGATATCTGTCTGGTTTCCCGGTAGCTGTGCTCATTGATATCGCTTTCCAGATTTCCTTCTGAAGCTCTGTCCAGCATTCCCTGAAGACTTCGGAAGGGACGGATCAATACGCCCGCCGCTCCTACCGAGATTACCAAAAGAAGCACGCCTGTGATCATCGTCAGAAAATGAGATTCCTCCCGCACCGAATCCGCCAGCCGGCTGATAGGCTCCGTGGAGGAAGCCACCACCAGCACACCCTGGATCCGCCGCTCCGGCGTGTTCTCATAGATGGGAAAGGTCTGGACGAAATAATTCTTTTCTTTATTAATAATATTGCTGTTTTCTCCCTGAAAACAGCGGAGCACCTCCTCAGACACGGCAATCTTTCCCTCTGCCAGTCCAAAGGTATCCTTGATGATCCGGTAATTCTGATCCACCACCACGATCCGCCCGTGAAACAGATCTGCTGTAATATCGATCTCCGCGTCGAAGGATGGAGCCTTCCCCAGCTCCGTCATATACCCGGCTCGGGTCATTTTACTGCTCAGGATCAGACATTGATTCTGTACATCCACACTGCGGCTGCTTACATAAGTCTGCTCCACAAAGCCAGACAGTATATTTCCGTGCACTATAACCGGAAACAGCCCTACTGCCAGCAGCAGCAGGATAAGCGGAAGACGGATGCTGATCCTCCCCCGCCCCGAAAGACCGGTCCAAAAATCCCGGTGAAATAACAGCATATTTCTTACATCTCCACTTCCTTCGAGCAGGCGATGGCAAGAGAGCCAGGGCCGATATGACAGGAAACGCTTAAGGACAACGGCGAGATCACAATATCTGCACCTGGATACAGGGCCAGAAGCTCCTCCTTAAATTCCTTTGCCATCTCTTCATTCTGCGTATGGGCGATCTCCAGATGAGTGTGCTTCGCCCCAGCGTCCTGGAACCGCACCTCCAGATCCTTCTGCATGGCGGTGAGCATGGTCACTTTCGCCTGCTTCATGGTCCTCACCTTGGAAAATGCATCCAGCTTTTCTCCCTGAATCTGCAGCACCGGCTTGATTCTGAGAAGCGTTCCCAGAGCAGCAGCCGCAGGTGTAATCCGGCCGCCTTTCTTTAAATACTTCAGCGTGTCTACAGTGATGTAAATACTGCTGTCAAACTTCACTTCCTCCAGCTTTTCCTTGATCTGAACTGCCGTCCAGCCCTTCCCAGCCATCTGGATGGCATCCAGAACCGACTGGCGCTGGGTAACGGAAATCCGCTGGTTATTCACCACCTGAACCCGTCCGTCATAATCCTCCGCCAGCATGGCTGCTGTCTGGTAGGAGCTGCTTAAGCCGCTTGACATGGGGATGTGGACAATGGCGTCATTCTCCTTCAGCAGCTCATCCCACAGATCCGTCACCGATGCCGGCGATGGCTGGGAGGTAGAAATATCGGCTCCATCCTGCAGCATCTGGTAAAACTGCTCCTGGGTCAGGTCAATGTCCTCAAAATACGTCTGATCATTGATCATAAACGGCATGGGAAGGATGGAAATTCCCAGCTCCTTTCCCTCTCTTTGGGTGATTCCGCTGTTACTGTCTGTTACAATTGCAATTTTCATTTCCATATGATCTCCCTTAATCTAAAATTGATGATTTTACGGTCTTCCAGCGTTATGCCGTATACGCCGAGGTATACAGCTGATAATACATTCCCTGTTTTTCCATCAGCTCCTGATGGCTTCCTTCCTCCACGATCTGGTTCTCAAACAACACCAGGATCCGGTCTGCATTCTGAATGGTGGTCAGACGGTGGGCGATGGTCAGGGTGGTCCGCCCTACTGCCAGCTTGTCTAAGGACTGGCTCACCAGATGCTCACTTTCATTGTCCAGGGCCGAGGTGGCTTCATCCAGTACCAGGATAGCCGGATTCTTCAAAAATACTCTGGCAATACTGATCCGCTGCTTCTGGCCTCCGGACAGCTTCACGCCCCGCTCTCCCACATAAGTATCGTAGCCATCCTTCAGCTGACAGATAAATTCATGGGCTCCGGCAAGCTTTGCTGCCTCTATGATTTCCTCCTTTGTAGCGCCCGGGCGCCCGTAGGCGATATTATCCATTACGGTGCCGGAAAACAGATACACATCCTGCTGAACCACTCCGATATGGGAGCGAAGGCTCTGAAGGGTGATATCCTTTAACTCCTGGCCATCGATCAGGATCCGCCCTGATGTCACATCGTAAAATCTGGGGATCAGATTGCAGAGCGTAGTCTTTCCGCCGCCGGAGGGCCCTACTAATGCTACCCGCTCGCCTGGACGGATCTTTAAGCAGATGTCATCCAGAACCGGATTGTGGTCATCGGGATATTCAAAGCTGACATGATCAAAGATGATCTCACCCTCCACATGCTCCATCGGCCTGGCGCCTTCCTCATCAAAGATATCCACATTGGCATCCATGATCTCCACGAAGCGCTCGATTCCTGTCATGCCCCGCTGGAACTGCTCGGCAAACTCAATGATCCGCCGGATGGTAGTCAGAAGCGTGGTCACATACAAGGTGTAGGCAACCAGATCACCTGGCTCGATCAGCCCCTTTACCATAAAGATACCGCCGGCTATGATAACCACCATGTACATCAGACCGTCAAACATCCGGATCGTATCCTGAAAGGCTGCCATGTAAAAGTAAGTCTTTCTCTTAATTGTTAAAAACTGTAAATTGTCCTTCTGGAACTTCTCCATCTCCACATGCTCATTGGCGAAAGCCCGAACCACCCGGTTGCCCAGGAGGCTGTCCTCGATCCTGGCATTCAGCTCACCGATGTGGTTCCTCTGTTCCTTAAAGGCTGCCCGCACCTTCAGATTAAAATAGGTGCAGGACACTGCCATGATGGGAATAAATAAAAAGATCACCACCGTCAGCAGCAGGCTGATCCGGGATAAGATCAGGAAGGGTACCACCGCCTTTAAAAAGGCGATAAAAAATTCTTCAGGACAATGATGGGCAAATTCCGTCACATCAAACAAGTCACTGGTGATCCGGGACATGATCTGTCCCACCTTGGTATTGCTGTAATAGCTGTCAGAAAGCTTCTGCAGGTGGGCAAATGCATCCCTGCGCATATCCGTCTCAATGGCAGCGCCCATCACATGGCCGGTATATGCCATATAAAAGCTGGCCAGTCCATCGATGATCCGCAGGAAAAAGTAGAAAGCACCGATCCAGATCACAGTGCGGACCGTCAGCGATGCCAGGTCCTTAAGGCCCTGATTGGTGATATAGCGCAGGATCAGAGGCAGCACCATCTCGCAGACCGTAGTCAGCGCCGCACAGAACAGATCAAACAGCATGACCTTTTTATAAGGACCATAATAAGGCAGGAAACGCCTCAGCAGTTCAGAAGTTTTCATCGTTTGGTTTTTCTTACTCATTACTTCCATATCCTTTTCTTATTTTTGCATACTCCTTTTTATTTTATCTCATTTTACCGGGAAATGGAAGAGTGAAAAAGGCGAAAAAATGTGTTCTTGACAAATAACCTTTTTCGTGTAAAGTTAAAGTAGTTTTGTGAAAACGTTTCCGGCGGATTTAAGAGACGTTCTGAAAGGAGAAAGGAGAACTTGCATCATGCCATATTGTCCGAAATGCGACATGGAATTTGTAGAAGGGATTACGGTCTGCTCCGACTGCGGCGGACCGCTGTATGAATCGGAGGAGGCTGGGAAAGCCGCCCTTAAAAAAGAAAGGGAGGCTGCACTGCCGCAGGAGCTGGATCCGGCCGGTCTGATAGAACCTGACGAGGCCGGCGAGGAGACAGAAGAGGCCGCCGGCGCTGCAAAGTCAGCAGGGCTTGGACAACGTTCCAAACGAGAGCTTCCCGTTTCCACCGTATATGTGAAAAAGTCACAGCGTTACGAGGATATGAAATCCTCCGCCTCAGCCTTCCTGCTGATGGGATGTGCTGCCTTAGCCGCAGCCCTGCTGTGCGTCACCGGAATCCTTCCCATCTCCGGCACCACTCGGATCATCTTTTCCCTGGTTCTGGCTGTTATGGGGCTGGTCTGCCTGATCGTCTGCATAAAAACCAGAAAGGAAGCTTCTGTTATGCAGAAGGAGGCCGCTGAGGAAACTGCCGCCACAGAAAAACTGGTCACCTGGTTTTTAACAGCACATTCGGCTGACGCCATCGATCAGAAGCTGGCAGAGGAGGCACTGGCAGCCGGGGACGATCTGAAGGAGTATACTCCGGAAGAGTTAAGCTTAAAGCGCTACGGGCTGATCCAGGATTACCTGATCACAGAAAAGGATCTGCCGGATCAAACCTATGTGGACCTGCTGTGCGAGGAGATTTACAACCGAATGTTTGGACAGGAATGACCTCTGTCTCCACCCGACAGCAGACACAAAAGCCTGCAGGAAAAGTTCCTGTCATGAAAAAACGGGCCGCCGATCTGACTTGAGAATCGGACGACCCGTTTTCCTATTCTGTTGAACGTTTACACGACAGTTAACAAATAAATGTGAAGCCTACAGCAGCGCTTCCTTTACCTTCAGCACTACCTTCTTCACTGCACAGGGCTCACCTGCTGCTGCGCCTGGACGATGGATATCGTTGGAGAAGAAGATACAGTAGGAGCCTGCAGTTACATCTACAAAGTTCTCATCCTTAAGATTCTTGTAGAAGCATGCATCCTTTCCTTCCGGATTCTCTAAGATCTCCTCGGAACCGGTATATGGAACATAGCCCATACGCTCAATACCAGATACGATATACTGAATATCCAGATAGATATCATGCTTCTCTGCACGGCGCTCTTCCACCGGCTTCGTGGTGATCTCCTGAACCATTGCATAAATGTCACGGCCTTCGATCTCGTAGGTACCGGCTTCCATTGCCTCTAAATCGTTGTTCTTTAACCAGTCGATGGCTTTCTGAAGTGCTGCCGGATACTTGTAAGGACATTCTACTGCTTTTAATGATGCTAAAATCATGGTAAATTACCTTCCTTTCCTGGGGATGAACCTGGGTCCACATGTTACATTTATTCTACCACAAACTGAATAAATTTACCAGTGTTTGTATACAAATTTAAAAGATTCTTTTCCCATGAATCAGCAAACATTCCCCTTCCTTATACTGCTGCCAGCTTCTTTCCCAGTTCGTTGCAGGCTGCTTCTGCATCTGCATCTGGCGCATCGTTGCAGATGGCTTCCTCGCCGCCTAATACGGCAGCACCGGCATTCTCCATGCGCTCTACCCAGTCGCGCATCCACTGGCCGTCGCCCCAGCCGTAGGAACCGAACAGTCCGATGGTCTTGCCGGAAGCAAACCCCTCTACCTCAGTAACGAAGCCTTCCATTACGCTCTCCTCCAGCTGCTCAGCACCCATAGACGGGCATCCTAATGCAAATACCGGCATATCCTTTAAATCGGCTGCATTGGCTGCATCTACCGGAATCACATCAGCTTCCTTTCCCCCTGCCTTGATTCCATCGGCAACCATGTTTGCCATAGACTCCGTATTTCCGGTTCCACTCCAATATACAACTGCAATCTTGCTCATTGCTTCCTCCATTCTGCCGCTTCTTGTGCGGCTCACTTTCATTTTGAAACGGTTCATTTTTTTCTCGATGACGCTAACCAGC
This sequence comes from Lachnospiraceae bacterium, assembly GCA_030524635.1. Lineage (GTDB taxonomy): Bacteria > Bacillota > Clostridia > Lachnospirales > Lachnospiraceae > Caccovicinus. The sequence continues at coordinate 18,284 of JAUNGG010000045.1, read as the reverse complement.
CGCCTGCAGCACCGCCCTTTCCCCAGGCATCCGGTACTGCTCCCAGTAAGCCACCGCTTCACACACATTCAGCCCCTGCTCCGTCAGCTCCGACAGCCCCTTTCGAACAGTATCATAGAGCTGGAAGGTTTTCTGCGCCTCTTCTGCATTGGCATACACCTTCCAGTAGCCGCTGCACAGGAAATTTTCACCCTTATGCTGGATAAAGCCCTTCACATCCTCCAAAGGATAGCCTAACAGCACTCCCAGCTCATGAGGGAACTCCTGGCGCTCTGACATATACCGGCAGTACCGCTTTTGAAGCCGGCTTAAGATCCTGGAAAAACTGGCGTCCTCATAGCCATACTCTTGTAAGAAAGCCAGATTTGCCTCAGATTTCAGCACAGCCTCCATCATCCCCTGCCGGTACACAAACAGGATGATCTTGCGCCCTGGGCTGTAAAACAATGTGCGGATCCCAACCCCGGTGCTCCGCAGAAGCTGCTGCGCCATGGCAATATTAGATGGTTCAATGATCAGAAGATTTGACGGCTTGATGCCAAGAAGAACTGGTGCACACTGAAATGCCGCCTGACAATTCAGGGCGATCTGCTCTGCAGTCCACTCTCTCCTGCCATTTACCTCCAGCTGTCTGTCTGCTGTGTTATAAGCCATATCCATCTCCTCCATTTACCTGTCACAGCAGATCTCATTCCCTGCGGATGCTGTGCCATTCATTGTTTCCCATATCTGTGCAACTCCTGCGCGCTTTGAATTAGTTTATGCTAACTTTAGTTAGTTATTGCTAACCCATGCATATACTATATCAAATTCTCTGTCCTCTTTCAAGCGGCCTACTGATAAAGAAATCTCAACAAGGAAATCAGGTGATTGGCCATTCTTCAAACAAAAGCAGCCATACCGATAACATTTGCCATACCGGTATGACTGCTTTCTTTTCCATCATCTTATAAAACCATAGAGGCTGCTTAGTTTTCCTGATCCCGGACCGGCGTCACCTCATTGGCCACCAGCTCCTTTAATGCCTTCTGGAAATGCCACATATCATTTCCCAGAATAATCATATTATAGCCATCTGCAATTGCAGCCTGGATGTTCTCTTTGGTGGGCGGAACTACCGGGCCTAACACACCGATGCCCTTGGGCCTGGCCTTTTCTACCAGTACGCGGAAGGCTTCCTTTACTTCCTCACCCATCGTATAACCCACCTTCAGATTCTTGGAAACAGCATAATCGATCGGTCCGAAGTTGACGGCATCTACGCCTTCCACGGCCAGAATCTCATCGATATTGTCGGTAAACTCATAATCCTCGTCCATAGGGATCACCAGAGTATCCCGGTTTTGCTGTGCCATATAGCGGTTCCAGTCAAAATCATGATAGCCAAAGCCAGCTGCCCGCACATTGCTCTCGCCGCCTCTGCGCCCCATAGGTGAAAACTTTGCCGCTTCTACACACCTTTTTGTCATCTCAGCCGTCTTGCAGTGAGGGATCACCACGCCGTCTGCACCCCACTCCAGAACCTTGCGGATCGCCACTTCATCATCATCTGCCATCCGCACCAGAACAGCAATGTCATGAAGCCTTGCTGCCATGATCTGTTTTTCAAAATCCTCATTCAGCATCCAGTTGGTATGCTCCAGATCCAGATAAATAAAATCCAGGCCGGACATGGCGATATTTTCGATCACACATGTGGTTCCGGTAAAGCAGGCCATGCCGAATACCGGCCCCTGCTTCATTTTCTCTTTTAATGTCATAACCCTTCTCCTTACGTTCCCTGTCAATCAATGTTTTGCAGCCTGCTCTTACATGCTGTAGCCCAGCATAACCGGCAGCCAGGTGGTCAGCGGTCCCCATAAGCTGATGGCAACCAGCACGAAGATATTGCAGATCACATACGGCAGTGCGCCCTTAAAGATCTCTACTACCGGCATCCGGTTGATCTTATTGCAGGCATTTAAGCACATGCCTACCGGCGGAGTTACCAGACCGATGGCCAGACCGGTGATCATCATAGCGCCGAACTGCAGAGAGGAAAATCCGTAATTCTGCATAACCGGCAGCAGGATAGGAGTCAGCAAAAGGATCGCCGGGCTTACATCGATAAAAGTACCGATCATCAGAATCAGAACATCGAAGGTCAGTGCAATGCCCCATGCCGGCATATTTAATCCCATAAAGAAGGCAGCTACGGTCTGAGGCACCTTCTGCATGGTCAGAACCCAGGTAAAGATGGTGGTAAAGCCGATGATGATCATGATGGAGGATGAGGAGATCAGCGTCTTCTTCAGCGCATTCCATACATCCTTCCAGGTCAGCTCACGGTAGATAAAGAAGCCTACCAGTATGGAGTACAGCACAGCAACACCGGCACTCTCCGATGCGGTACACACACCGAAGGATACACACACGATGATAAACAGCGGCATCAGAAGAGCCGGAATACCGGACAGGATGGCGCTGGTAAATTCCTTGCCGTTAAATGGTGTTCTTGCCGGATGCCAGCCTTTCTTATGGCTGATCCAGAATACCATAATTAACTGGGTCAGACCGATCAGAATACCCGGAACGGCGCCTGCCATAAACAGCGCACCTACCGATGCACCGGAGATCATGGAATACACGATCATAGGGGTGGACGGCGGGATGATCATACCCATGGTGGAGGATGCCACTGTAATACCGGCAGAAGCCTCAGGCGGATAGCCCAGATCCTCCATGGCCGGAATCAGGATGCTTCCCAGTGCGGAGGTATCCGCTACGGAGGAACCGGAGATACCGCCGAAGATCATGGATGCCACGATATTTACCTCGCCCAGACCGCCATGGAACGGCTTTAAAAGCTGCAGACAGAAATTAATGATACGCTTGGTAATGCCTCCGGTATTCATCAGCTCGCCTGCCAGCATAAACAGCGGCATTGCAATCATCAGCTCGCTGTAGGTTCCGTTCCAGACACGCTGCGGCACCATGGACATAAACTGAGGAACATTGGTACTGATATAAGTAACACAGGATGCGCCGATTGCAAATGCAAGAGGTACGCCCAGGGCTGCGAAAAAGATCAGCAGCACTAAAAGAATCAACATTGCCATATGGTACTTCCACTCCTTTCCTATGCAGCCGGCTCATCCTTGGTCAGCGCCTTATTCTTCGGTGCAAAATAAGAGATATCTGCCGTAATGAACTCGATGATCTTGATAACAATACAAACTGCGCAGATTGCGCCGCACAGCGGCATGATTCCGTACATATACTTCATGGGGATCTCCATGCCCTGACTGATCTGCTTTCCGGCTACGCCTACATAAGCGATGCCCTGGTAGGTAAATACCAGATCCACCACCAGCACGATCAGGTAATTCAGAACGCTGAGCCAGCGCTTTAAGGCAGGCTTCACACCATCATACAAAATGTCAATGATAACGTGCTCGTTCTTTAAGACATTGATGCCCATTCCCCAGAAGGTGGTAAATGCAAATAAGGTAACGTTAAACTCAGAAAGCTGCTTCCAGCTTAATGAGAAGAAATACCGGGCAATTACGGAAAAGATTACCAACACCGCCAAAAGCCCCATGGCCACAACACCGATTCCAAAATAAATGTCAAATACTTTCTGACCTGCTTTTTTCAGCTTTTCGATGATACTCAACCCCTTTCTCAATGATAAAAGGATGCTGCCGATGGTTCCGGCGCTTATGGTACCGGCCTTCCGGGAGCATCCTTATCCTGTTGTTATGGATTCATTGTAACTGTTCAGTACCCTTACAGTTACGATTCATTCGCTTAAAACGCGGAAATTACTTGGTATTTGCAACGATATCCAGCATCTCCTGCAGCTCATCAGCAGTCAGAATGCCTTCCTCTACGCACTGATCATATACCACCTGAACTGCATCCTTAAATGCCTGCAGTTCTTCCTCAGACGGCTCATAAACCTCACAGCCGGCATCGATTACCACCTGCTTTGCAGCCTCTTGGTTCTCATCGATCAGCTGGTCATTGTAAGTACCCATATCGGTTGCACACTCAGAGATCAAATCTCTGTACTCCTGAGGAAGTCCGTTCCACCAGTTAGCGTTTACATAGAATGGATCTGGATGGAACTGATAGTTTACCTCGGTAAAGTACTTCTGAACCTCGTAGAACTTCATGCCTTCTACGTTAACCCATGGATTTTCCTGGCCGTCAGCTACTGCGGTCTTTAATCCCATGTACAGATCAGAATATGGAATGGTGGTGGTGGTTGCGCCTAATGCCACGAAGGTCTTGTCGATGGTGTTCATACCATTGGTACGCATCTTTAAGCCCTTTAAATCCTCTGGCTTTGTGATCGGGTGCTTGCTGTTGGAGAACTGTCTCCAGCCGCCTGCATCACACAGATTGATAATAACGGTACCGGTCTCAGCCTCTGCCTCTGCGCAAACCTTCTTTGCCAGATCGCTGTTTAATAATGCGGTAACCTGTGCACGGTTCTGTGCCAGGAAAGGAAGGGTGAACATCAGCAGACGCGGGCTGAAGTCGAACTGGCCGCCTCTCATGCCCTGAACCGTTCCGGCTACTACCTGCTCTAACATCTCCTTCTCGGTACCTAACTGTCCGTTGCCGAACACCTCAACGGTCACATGGCCGTGAGTCTTCTCTGCTACATCTTCAGCAAACTTTTCCATGGAAACGAAACGTGGGTTTCCTTCTGGCTGTGCATGTCCCACCATCATGGTGAAATCACCTAAAGAAGCGTATGGATCTTCGCCCTCGGCTGCCTCTGCCTTCGTCTCGGCCTCTGCTGCCCCATCCTTAGCCTCCTCTGCTGCTGCCGTAGTTGCCGGTGCTGCTGTGGTTGCTGCTGTCTGGCTTCCGCCGCCGCATGCGGTCAGGCTTGCTGCCATAGCCAGTGCCAACACAAAAGCTACTGTTTTTTTCATAAGAAATCCTCCTTAATCTTTTTAACAGCTCATCGCTGCAATAATTTCTTGTATACCTCCTGTTTTCCAAGCCGAAAAACTACAGATCAATACCCTTATTTTCTCCGCCGTTTTTTTGCTTTGGATTTAACCTGTATACAAGCTTGACTTCATATTAACACATCATTAACGTAATTGCAAGCACTAATCACGATCCATACGACTTTTCTTTGAATTTCAACATTTTTTGCCCACTTTATTTGTGCATTTTGCCTGTTTTTTCTTTTGTTCATCCTAGAATACTTTGCATCTTTTCTTTCCTTTCATCCATTCTCCTCCCCGCCATTTTCCACTTTCATACCAGTCTTGTATGCAAGTGTTTTTCGTTTCCGTTCATTCCGGATGAAAAACACGTTGATATTTCAGAAAAAACAGAGTATAATGAATAAAATGACAGTTTGCTTTTTCTTTCTTGTATACAAGATATGGCAAATAATCTGACAAGGAGGGGACCAATATGGATACTGCTACAGACGTCGTTCTTAGCAATGATGAAATTTATAACATTCTGGAAGATGAAATCGTATCGCTGAAGCTTACCCCAGGAGATATTTTAAGTGAGAACAGTCTGTGCAAACGGTTCCATGTTTCCCGAACTCCCATCCGAAGCGTGCTGCAGCGGCTGAAGCAAAACCGCTTTGTAGACATCATCCCCTGCAAGGGAACCATCGTTACCCCGATCAATCTGGACATCGCCAACCAGATGATCTACCAGAGAGTTGCCGTGGAAACCATGGTATTCCGCGATTTCATCACCGCCTGTTCCCCTACCGATGTGGAGCGGGTGCGGTACTGCCTGCATAAGCTGGAGGAAACGGCCCAGAAAACGGATGATCTGGAGCATTTTGATATCAATGCCTTCCTGCGGGAGGATCTCCTCATGCATGAAAGCTGGTTTAAAGCCACAGGAAAGGATTATCTGTGGAAACGCCTGACCGCGCCTCATCCCGACTATTCCCGCTTCATCCGTCTGGACATCGTAGGCGCCAAAAATGTGCCGGATGTAATCAAGCACCATCGCCAGATGATGACGCTGATCGATGACCGCTGTACCCAGGGAATTGAAGAACTGATGAGCCATCATCTCTACGGAGGCGTCCGCAGGCTGGGGCCATGTCTGTTCTCAGAAGAATACAAAAAATATTTTCAAAGCCTGTAAAAAAACATAGGCTTGGATTCCTAACAGATTCTCAAAGCATCGCCTGCCTGGTTTCCCGACTCCGGGAACCAGACAGCGATGCTTTTTTCTTTGTATTGACAATTTTTCCATCTTAATGTACAATCGTTTCGGGTTTATAAGTGTAACGTCACATCAAGATGCTTACGTCCTGCAATAACGTCGGTATCCAGGCGGCAACACTGTACGAAGCAAAAATGAATGGAGGTAACCGCGATTGATGGAGGAACAGACAGAGCTGCAGAAACGAGATGTCCTGCGGCTATCCAACGAAGAAACCAACCGTATCACCAGGGAATGCATTCAATCCGCCCTTGTGGTGCTGATGAGCGAAAAACCATTTGATAAGATCACCGTCACAGAGATCGTGAAAAAGTCCGGGGTCTCCAGAACCGCCTTCTACCGGAATTTTTCTTCCAAGGAGGATATCCTTTCCAATCTGTCCGATCAGATCCTGGGAGGCATTACCGAGATGGTGCTGACTGCGATCCAGGATGTGAATCCCTGGAAGCTGTACCGCGACATGTTTCAGCTGATTCAGGAACAGCCAAAGGATTTTGAGGTTCTGCTGAAGGCAGGGCTGCTGCAGAATGAGTATGTGAATGTCAGTGCCTACCTGGACAAGCGTTATGCCGGCTTCCCGCCTATGACACGATACGCCGTCCTTGGCTGGTGGGGCGCCCTGCACAATATCCTCCAGGACTGGTACCTGCGGGGAATGAAAGAATCTATTGAAGAGATGGCAGATTTCTGCTGCCGGATCTTCGAAAATATTACTGAGGCTGGGATCCAGGAGCCGCAGCCAACAAAGGAGAACCGATCATGAAATCAATTGGAATTATTACAGACAGTCACAGCAGCATTTCCCAGCAGACGGCAAGGGAGCTGGGAATCACCGTATTTCCCATGCCGTTTTATATTGACGGTCAGTGCTTTTATGAGGATGTTACTCTGACAAGAGAGCAGTTTTTCGAGAAGCTGGATTCCGGCGCCGATATCTCCACCTCCCAGCCCTCCCCTGCCGAGGTGATGGCATTGTGGAATCAGGGGCTGAAGGAATATGAGACGATCCTGTACTTTCCCTTAAGCAGCGGGCTCAGCGGCTCCTGCGCCACTGCCGCTGCTCTGGCTCAGGATGAGCCATATGAAAACCGGGTATTTGTGGTAGATAACGGCCGGGTATCCACACCGATGCACCGCTCCATCCTGGATGCCCTGGAGTTAATCAAGGAGGGCTACACCGCACCAGAGATCAAAAAGATCATCGAAGCAGCCCGGGAGGATATGGTCATCTATATCGGTGTCCAGACTCTGGAGCATCTGAAAAAGGGCGGCCGAATCACTCCAACCGCCGCAGCCCTGGGAACCATCCTGAATATTAAGCCGGTTCTGAAGCTGGATGTGGGAACTCTTGACGCTTTTAAAAAGTGCCGCGGCTTTGCCAAGGCGAAAAAGACTATGATCGAGGCCATCCGGCACGATCTGAATACTCGTTTTCAAGAGGCCTATGAAAAGGGCGAGATCACATTGATGGCAGCCTCCAGCGCCTCCCCGGAGGATACTGCTCAGTGGGTAGCTGAGATCCAGGAGGCATTTCCTGATCTGGATGTAATGTGTGATGATCTGTCTCTCGGCGTTTCCTGCCATATTGGATATGGCGGGCTGGGCATTGGAGTGGCATGCAGGCCAAAGCGTCCGATTATATAAAGGTCATCCTCCTACCGGATCTGAGATAAGATGCCAGGATCCTTGATCTTCGTGTCCTCTGCAAACAACAGGATCTTCGACAGGATCTCCGCCGTCTTCGGATCGTCATCCATAAAGGGCAGGAACATGCGTCCCCGGTGCTGGGAGTGAACCGGAACCACAAACAGCATAGCATTTCCCATCTGATGAACCACGCCGCTGCCCAGATGAACGGTATACTGCCCCAGCTTTCCATCGATAACCGCATGATTGCCTTCCAGCTTTACATTCTTCACCTTGAATAATTCCAGATTGCACTCCACAATGGCCTTCCGCATCTCCACGGTAGAATGGCTGGTCTCCGGGTCAACGCCGCCGGCGTGGGCCACGCTGACTGCCAGATCCACATCCCGCATGACCTCGCTGTAGATCACATCCGGGATCTCCTGGATCTTCAGCGGCTTAAAGGTCTTCCGGTGGGTAAATACCACCCACTCCAGAGTCGGCGCCTCCACATCGCTTGGAGAAAACCAGTCTGCCATAGCATAGATTCGGGCAACGATATTTTCCTTATAGTACACCTTCTGAAGCCCATCCTCATAATCGGCTACCCAGCGGCGGCTTCGCAGAGCGCCAACTGTCTTCTGGGGCTGGATCTGGTTGCCGGAGAACATCAGGGACTGCTCCTTCTCCAGTTCTTCCTTCAGCTTCACATACAGTTCACGGAACACCTGCTTAAAGGGCTGTTTGATTTTCTTTTCAAATAGCAGCTTCTGATACTCATGCCAGTTTCCTTCCTGGTAAAGGTCGAAGGGGTGGGCGATCAGCAGCCTGGCATCTGGCTTCACCTTCGCCACAGCATCGGACCAGTCCACCAGGCCTGCTTCTGTTAAAAAGCCAAGCCTTTGTTTGCCCTTCCCATCAAGCTTCATCACCAGCGGCTCTACGATAGGGCGGACCACCGGATTCTTCATCAGCTCCAGAAGCTCCCACGCTTCAAATGTGGTGCGGTCCTCCATGGCCTGCTCCATCATCTGTCTGGTACGGCGGTACTGCTCCTTCAGCTTTTTATTCAGCTCCTGGTACAGGAGGACCGTCTCATCCTTCTTATATTTCGTGGGAACTGCCTTTAATGCCTTTCCATCCTTCTGGAACTGAAGGCTGCTCTGGCCCTGATCATCCACAAAGATCCGCATCTCCTCCGGGGCTCCCTCGCTCAGTACCCTCCACTGAAACTGCTCCTCCATAGATTCCACCAGCTTTGTTTCCATCCGCAGGGTCAGGCGGGTCACATCGGTAAAGCCTGCATGAACACTTAAGTTCTGCAGCGCCAGCTCCACCGCCCGGCCCTCGCTGGCACGGCGCTGTGCACCGAAGCTGCGGCTTTCCTTCTTAAACTGCTGGATAAACTGGTAGCGGTCCAGCATATCCGCCTCCCGCTCCTTCTTGTCCTCACGGAAAGGCAGAAGGCCGATGCTCATCAAAAGGTCCTTGTTCCGTTTTCCGCTGATCTCCTGTTTTAATGCATCCTTTTCCACATTGCCCAGGGCAGCGTCTGCATATTTTCGGGCTCTTCCATGTGCCGTGCCGGAGGAAGAGTACTTGGCCGCATCGTACAAAAGCTTAAAATCCTTCTCACCTAACTTCCCGTAGGCTTCAAAAAACCAATTGATGTCAAAGGCGCCGTCCCGCAGCTCCTCCCGGGAAAGGGGCGTATACTTGGCTACCATAGAGGTGGTAAATTCATCCAGGTGTTCGCTGGTATGGGCCATAAAGTAGTAGCAGCCGCTCTGCAGTCCCGGAAGCTTTAAGTATTCCTCCAGCATAGGGATCCATTGCTGGGCATACATAGCCAGCTCTACCAGCCGCTTTCTGGTAATATCCGTCCCCTTCAGCGCCTTCTTTAAATCCTTGGCCGTTTCCTCCGGCTTGGGATGGCATACTTTCAGCAGATGACTTAACACCGACCGCCTCTCCCTTCCGCTGGAGCGGTAGCTGCTGCCCCGCTCTAATGTATCCTTGCCAAGGGCAGTCAAAATCTGGATCATGTAGTCGATTCCATAGATGATGTGGATGCTTTTTACGGAGCCGGAAAAAGGAGTTTCCTGCTCTCCCCGCTTTAACTCCACCGCCAGCACCTTAGGCACCACCTCCCCATAGAGCTGATGAGCCAGCTTCATGGCAGGAAGCTCATCACCGATATTGTCAAAGCGGTACTTTCCGTCCGTCGGCTGGATCACCTGATTGCCGAAAAACGCATTCAGCCCGCCTACATTGGCCTCCCGGAAGGATACCATTCCCTTCTGCTCCACCGTGCTGGCAGGCCCCAGGATGCTTCCCAGGCTCAAATAGGTAAAGACTGCCTTGTAAAACAGATCCTTATCCCAGATTCCTCTCTCCCAGCATGTTACAAAATCACGCAAAGTCAGGTAATTGCCAGGTCTGCTGTAGCTTTTCAGAATCTCCTTTTCCTTCAGAGCCTGATAATGGTTCTGCATCCGGAACCGAAGCGTAAATGCCGTTTCCCACTCCTGCTCCTTCGCCAGTCCCATCCAGTAGCGCAGCTCCTGAAGCATGGGGAAATCCACTGCACGCATGGTGTAGGGTACCAGCTCTCCATTCCACCGTTTCTCCTGAAGGGTGCAGAAGGAATTCTCCTCATTCAGCACAGATAACAGCTTGCTCATAGCAGCCAGGCCCCATCTGACCCGCAGCTTATTTGGGACATACTGGGAAAATAAGGTAACGATCACCTTTCTGGCCTGCGCCCCATACCGAAGGCCCTGCACCAGGTTGTGGAAAGGAGCGCTTCCAAATACCTTCTCATATAGATTGATATTGTTCTCATAAACGCTCCTCTGCGGCCCCCGGCATTCCTGATACAGATACAGCTCCACTAACAGCTCCGGTGTCCTGATGGTGTTCTGATAAAACTCCTCCCACAGCTCACGGAAGGGCAGCGCATCCAAGGGCTCCCCATCCGGCTCTTTATGGATCCAGCGGCAGTTTTCCAGCTTATTGCCTAACAGCTCTTCTTCCTTCCATGCTGTGGTGTATTCCCGGTCCTTGTTCTCCTCGATCAGGCTGTTCAGCCGGGTCAGCGCCTGGATACATGCCTCCTCCCCATAGATGAACAGCCCTTCCGCCTGTGTCTCATCCAACTCCACGTCAGGCAACACCCATTCCTTTTCCGGATCATACAGCCCGTAGCCCGGCAGCTTCAGGATATCCTGTGCCTGGCTTCTCTCCCCCAGCAGCTCCTTTAAGAGCACCTGCTCCTTTCCGGTGGGCTGGGACAGCTGCTCCAGGATGGGCTTCAGCCTTGCAAATTCCCCCGGCTTCTCCTTTTTGATCTGCAGCGCCAGGTCAAGCGCTCCCATATGACAGTCTTCTGATTTTCCCTGAAGCAGACGGTCAATGCAGCTAATCAGCTCCGGCTCCCCCTGCCGCCGCAGCAGAGCCAGCGTCTCGGCCCTTCCCTTTTTATATTTTAAATTTTTCTCGATCTTCTGATAATCCTCACTGGTAAGCTCCATATCCTCCACCAGCCGGAAGGCGGAACACATGGTATACTCCTCCGGATTGTGAAGCAGCTCAAACAGAACATCCTTTCTCACCTTAGAGGCAGGACGATACAGAAGCACTCTGGCTGCTGCCGCCCGGGAGGCCGCGCTGTAGGATACTCCCTGTCCAATCACTGGGATCCAGACTGCCGCTTCATCCAGATACGCCTCCTCCTGCAAAAGCCATGCTGTCAGACAAAGGCGGACTGCCACATCCGACTGGCTCATGGTCACCCGATACCAAGGGAAGATACAAGGATTTAAATCGATTCCCTTCTTCGGAAGATGTTCCAGGATCTTTTTCAGCAGATGGTAGATCTTCTCTGCCTCCTCCCTGCTGTCAAAGAAATCCGTCACCGGCTTTTTCATCGGCTCTTGGGCCTTTTCCCTCATGGAATAATAACTACCATCCTCCCGGATCAGGGAAACCAATTCATAGCCTGCATTGCTTAAAAATCCCGGCAGGAAGCAGGCTGCCAGCTCCAAGTCATCCGAATACTCCAGGATCACCTCCTTGGCCGCCTGCATCTTCAGCCTGGGATCCTGGAGAGAACGGTTAAAATAGGAGGCTGTCATCTTCTGATTTTTCGTGCCGGTGCGGATCAGCCGAAGCACTTCCTCCACAGCCGCCTGGGCATCATAAAAGCCCTTTGCCCACAGGCCGCAGCTGATGGCAATGGAATCATTTGTTGCAAGCTGCTCCCGGCAAAAGCTTTCATCCCGCAGGCACTGCCCCATCAGGCGCACCAGCTTGTCGGTGATCCGGTCCACATTTCTGTCATCAAAAATGCCGATCCAGGTGCTGACTGCCCGCTTTATGGAAGAGTACCGCACCAAATTATTGTCCTCGATCACACGGAACAAATGAAGGAATGCCTCCGGCCGCCCTGCATCCATGGTTTCACACACTGCCTGTCTGGCACCCTCCTGGAGACGTGCTGCCAGAAGAAACTGCCCCAGCAGCTGATACAGCTCTTCACTCTTGCTCATAACGATTCCTCGGATCAGCTGGTAGCTGATCATGGCCGTATTTCCCTCTCCGGTGAGGATATCCTTCACCGCCTGGATCGCTGCCTGATTCCCCAGATCGATCTGGGCTGCCAGGATCCCGCTGTAGCTCCAGTTCTCCGTTCTGGCATGATCATAAATCTCCGGATCACATCTTCCCGTCAAAATGTCCGCCAGTTCTGCCTTGTAAAATTTCAGCCGGGAATAAGCACGCAGAAGCAAAATGTTCTGCCGGACAAAGGGCTGATAGCTTTTCGACCGCAGGCTGCGCCGGTACCATCCGGCTGTCATCTGAAACTGATTCATCTGATCCAGTGCATAGTAAAATTCTTCCTTCTTGCCCTCCGGCAGTGCTGCTGCCGTGATCCCTGGAAAACGTTCCCGGTAAAACTGACTCAGCGTCTGATACGTTCCGTCCTCCAGAAGCTTCTCCAGCTGCTGGCAAAGCTTATTGGAAACATTATGATGTGCGCTCCCTGAAAGCAGCGCCTGCTCCTCCTCTGGCAGCCCTGCCGCCTGCTCCTTCAGCCAATTGATCCAGCTATCCGTTAATTTCCGCCTTGTTTCATAAGTATATTCCGCCATAATCCCCTCCTGCTGGCAGCTGTTTCCGATCTCTGCCATTATCTCTGCTATTATTTTACCGGATTGCTCCGCACTATGTGCTCTCACATTACCACCCTGACAGCATCGTAAGGCGAATAAAGGTAAATACCAGATCCTCCTTCCAGGAAATCTGCTGGTCCAACTCTGTCAGCTCCTCCTCCCCGGCAAATATCCGGTAGATCCCATCTAAAAAGCATTGAAGCGCATTTTCCACTGCCTCATCTGCATCCGCATCATTGCCGCCCCGGACGCCAAAGGATATTTTCCCGGCAGATGCCCGATCCCGGATCTCCTCCTTAGTCAGATACTGCACCAGCTGGCCCTTGTCCTTCCGCTCATTGTACTCCCTCACCCCCAGCTCCACCAGCATGGTTAAAAGCTCCTTCACCGTATTCGGGCGGTTTTCCAGATCAAAGGGCACGGGAAGCAGATCCTCTTTCTTCTGCTTTCCTGGCTTTTTCATTCTTACATATATGGTAAATGACATGACGCACCTCCTTTATCTTCTTCTCTGCAATTTCTGTTTCTTTTTTAACTCCGCTTTTGTTATGATCTTCCCCTATCATAGCATAAAATCACCTCCCAAGAAATCCCTGGGAGGTGATTTTTGTAATTGATCGATTGTCATTTTCCATAGAAGATTTCCCACTTTTATGGTATGATTATAAAAATAATCGTAACTGTTCAGTACCCTCACAGTTACGAGCAAAAATCCATTGAAAATCGCCTGCGGCGATGGGATTTTTGCCCTCTAGCCGATTTTATCTTACGGTCAGCGCAGTAGATGCGCAGACCTACTGAACAGTTACAAATAATCACAAACGAAAAGGACTGATTCATATGCCATCATTTACCAAAACTGCCATCAAGCAGTCATTTTTAAAGCTGTTAAATCAGCGTCCCCTCTCCCAGATCACAGTAAAAGACATTGTGGAGGACTGCAGTGTGAACCGGAATTCCTTTTATTATCATTTCCAGGACATCCCGTCGCTGTTAGAAGAGATCATTATGGAGGAAGCCGATGCCATCATCGCCTCCATTACCCCCAATACCTCCCTGGAGGAGATCATTCAGACCACTCTGCAGCATATCCAGGAGAATAAAACTATCGTTCTTCACATCTACCGCTCCACCAATCGGGACTTTTATGAGCGGCATCTGATGACCATCTGCGAATATGCCACCAAGCAGTACATCAAGTCCAAGCATTTAGATGCATTTCTCTGTGATACTGACTACGAACTGCTGATCAGCTTTGTCAAATGCGAGCTGTTCGGTCAGATGATCCAGTGGCTGAGCCATGGCATGGCACTTGACATGACCGCCCGGACTCAAGGAATCTGCCGGCTTTTTGAGGGGTGTATTAAGTATGTACTGCTTCAGGATAAGTAACGAGCTGAACGGATCCTGAATGTTATCTGAAAACTATCTAAAAACTATTTTCCATATTTTTAACCGGATGTTTTCCTGTAAAGAACCGGATACTAATCATACCTGCAGTACTCTGCCCCAAGCCTTATGGGTCAGCATGTACTGTAAAAACGGAATATACAGGAGAATCCTATGCATCATGTGAATCCAGGCCGTCAATCAAGCCATAACGCAAGCCACAGCCCAGGCCATAACAAAAACCATAACCCCAGTATCCGCCCAGGCAATCCTTATGCTTTTCAGAAACGTATGCCTTACCAGCAACCATTTTTCCGTTTCCTCCTGGATATCACCGCCTACCTTCTGATCCCTGGATTTACGATCCTGTTTGTAAGAGGAAGCAACTGGTTCACCACGAATTTCTCCGTCCTGGGCAATGATATGGGCAGAGAAAACGCCTTTGTTTTCTGGGGGCTTCTGGTGGGAATTTACTTTTTTGTGATTCTGCAGATGATATCCAGCTATCTGGTTCCTCCCTTAAAAACCACATTTTTCATTCCTCTTGCCCTTCTCCTGCTGGTCTGCGCCATCACCACGCCCTATCTGCCGGAACAGCTTCCTTTGAAAGCTACCCTTCATGTGGTATTCGCCTTCCTGTCGGCTGTTTGCCTTGCTGTCTTTCTGATTCTGCTGCTTTGTGACCTTTCCCGCAAAATCCCGGAAGCAATCCGGCTTTATCAGGCTGGATTAATTATGATCCTTCTGATTTCCGTCTTCCTCCTGCTGGCTGCCGGCATCGTCAGCAGCGCGCTGGAGATCTTCTTTACCATCTCCGTTACGGTCTTTTGCAGGCGGCTGGAGAAAAGGCTGTTATCTTATCTGCCTCCTTAAGTCTCTGCCTCATCCGGATAATCAGCGGGATCACCATCAAAACCCACACAATGGGCTCCGCCACGATAATTCCCCAGTACTGGATCAGCGGTGTCAGAAGAAAAGCCACGGCCACCTTGCCAACCAGCTCAATCCCGCTGGATACCAGCGGAATCCAGTGCTCTCCCATGGCCTGCAGAGCGTTTCTCACAATGCAGATCACAGCAGTAACAAAGAAAAGCACACTGTTTACCTTCAGATATAAGGACGCCGTGTACATGATCTCCTCATTTACAGAGCCTGTTACCAGATGGACCATAGCTGGGGCTGCCGTATAGCATAATACGATCATCCCCACTGCCCAGACCGCTGAGATCATCAGCGAATGACGAAGTCCCTGGCGGATCCGATCCAGCCTTCCCGCTCCTATATTCTGCCCGCAGTAGGTAGCCATAGTCACGCCAAGCACGGAAAAAGGAAGCATACAGAATTCTGTGATCTTCCGCGCCGCCGTATGAGCTACAATGATCTCATTTCCAAAGGTATTGATGGCGCATTGCAGAGACAGCGTTCCGAAAAATACCAGGGACATCATCGCCGCCATGGAGAGACCGGAGCTGTACAGCTCCCTGACCTCTTCCCTGGTAATCTGAAAATCAACTGGCTGAAACCGGAACACTGGATACCGCTTCATCATATAGATCAGGCTGCAGGCCACCGACACCGCCTGGGAAATCACTGTCGCCAGGGCCGCCCCGGCCACTCCCAGCTTAAAAATCAGGATAAACGCCAGATCCAGGCCAATGTTCAGCACACTGGCACATACCAGAAAAACTAATGCCGCTGTGGTATCTCCCACCGCCCGCAGGATACCGGCACAGCCGTTATACATGCAGGTCATAACCAAGCCCAACAGGATGATCCGAATGTAGAAAGAGGATTCCTTCATCAGCGCATCCGGCACATTTAATAAGGCAAGGAGCCATGGCAGCCCTGCCACACACAGAACCGTCAGCGCAAGTGCAGTCAGCACGCCAAGCAGCAGCGTTCCCGCTCCATATCGCTTCAATTCCCGTTCATGTCCCCCGCCAAATTCCCTGGCAACCAGAATGGCAAAGCCATTGGTCAATCCAGATAAAAAGCCTACGAATAACGTACTGATCGACGTTGTGGCGCCAACTGCCGCCAATGCAGTCTCTCCCAGCGTGCTGCCCACCACCCTGGTATCCGCCAGACTGTAGCACAGCTGAAAAATATTTCCTAATGCCACCGGCATGGCAAACTCAAGCATTACCTTCGCCGGATTTCCTTTTGTCAAATCCTTCATCTCAAACTCCTAACGCTTCTGAATTGTTCCATCTTTTCTCATCATCACCATTTTTCGACCAGCACAGTATAACACTTCCCGCCATGAAAATCAAACAGAACTGGGAAAAACAGGATTCTGCACATTGAAGGCAAATTTTCATAGACGAAAACCGCAAAATATGCCATAATCTCTTATAAAGCACAAAGCCATGATGTCTTTCTGCTCTATTACCAGAACCGCTGCGCGAACCTGGTAATCCGATTGACGGCGCGAAATGCGCGCCTTTTATGAGAATCTGCTTTGCAGCTTCTCATAAGCTATATTACATTTAGGAGGTATTAAGAAATGGTAGGTAAACGTATCATTCAGGTTGAGGAAAAAGTCCCGGTCAGTATGCTGATCCCATTGAGTATCCAGCATATGTTCGCCATGTTCGGCGCATCGGTCCTGGTGCCCTTTATCTTCGGCATTAACCCGGCGATCGTGCTGTTCATGAACGGCTGCGGAACGCTCCTCTTTATCCTGGTAACAAAAGGAAAGGCTCCTGCATACTTAGGCTCCAGCTTCGCATTTCTTGCCCCGGCTGGGATCGTAATCGCTAACTTTGGATATCCTTACGCCCTGGGCGGCTTCGTGGCGGTAGGCTTCTGTGGATGTATCCTGGCCGCTGTTGTCTATAAGTTCGGAACCAAATGGATCGATGTGGTTCTCCCCCCTGCAGCCATGGGACCGGTTGTGGCTCTGATCGGTTTAGAGCTTTCCAGCTCCGCCGCAAGCAATGCAGGGCTTTTGGATGAGGTGATCGATCCGAAAAATGTGATCGTGTTCCTGGTAACACTGGGAATCGCCGTATTTGGAAATATTCTGTTCCGCGGCTTTTTATCTGTGATCCCCATCCTGATCGCTGTGATCGCCGGATATGTGGCAGCTCTGCTCTGCGGCATCGTGGATTTCGCAGAGGTGGCCGCTGCCCCCATCTTCGCCATTCCCAATTTCCAGGCACCAAAGTTTAGCCTGGAAGCGATCCTGATCATCCTTCCGGTGATCCTGGTCATCACCTCTGAGCACATCGGCCATCAGGTAGTGACCAGCAAGATCGTGGGACGCGACCTGTTAAAGGATCCCGGACTGCACCGCTCCCTGTTTGGCGATAACTTCTCCACCATGCTGTCCGGTCTGATCGGCTCCGTGCCTACCACCACCTACGGCGAAAACATCGGAGTTATGGCAGTAACCGGTGTATACAGTGTGTATGTGATCGCAGGCGCAGCCGTGCTGTCCATTCTGTGCTCCTTCTGCGGAAAGCTGTCCACCCTGATCAGCACCATCCCAGGCCCGGTAATCGGCGGCATCTCCTTCCTGCTGTACGGTATGATCGGAACCTCCGGCCTTCGGATCCTGGTGGATTCCAAGGTAGATTACGGCAAATCAAGGAACCTAAGCCTGACCTCCGTTATCTTTGTAACCGGTCTGTCCGGTATTGCAGTTAAGATTGGAAACATTCAGCTTACCGGCATGGTTCTGGCCTGCATCGTCGGCATGGTTCTCAGTCTGGTATTTTATGGACTGGACCGGATGCATCTGACTAATGATCAGGATGAATAATTGACAGAAAAAAAACGCCCTTCCATTCTCTTGGTTTCATTGGAGAATGGGAGGGTGTTTTCAATATACAGTGTTTATGCTAATCTCATATGACTAAAAATTGATTTACTTGATTGTCTCTG
>JAUNGG010000094.1 GCA_030524635.1 Lachnospiraceae bacterium | reverse complement strand
ATCCAGTTTCAATCCAGATAATGCTGATAGAAATGAGCCTCTCCCTTCTCATCCAGCTCCATGATCATATAGGAAGGCTTCCGTCCTTCCTGTCTGGGATAGGAAAGGCTTCCCGGGTTCAGTACGATGATGCCTTCACTGTCGTCAAAGTAGGGCCTGTGAGTGTGGCCGAACATAGCAATGTCGAAATTTCTGGCCTTTGCGTCGATGGTGAGCTGTTCCGGGCCCAGAGATACGCTGTAGTAGTGTCCGTGGGTCAAAAGCACATGGTACTTGCCGATCTCGATCTCCCGCTCCCGGTCCAGACAGGAAAAAAAGTCATTATTTCCGCGGACCATCTGCATCTCGCAGCCGGGATTTACCCAATCGGGGATGTACATCTCACTGCCCTCCACATCCCCCAGATGGATCAGCATATCAATGGGCGCCGTATCTGCAATCACTTTTTTCAGGTTATCATCCTTCCGATGGGTATCGCTTACAATCAGGATCTTCATCATGCTTTTCCTCCGTACAATGCAGCTAATTTCCGTTTCATCGCCTCTAATGCCTTGCCTCGGTGACTGATTTGATTCTTCTGCTCCATAGTCAGCTCTGCGCTGGTCTTCCCAAACTGGGGAAGATACAGGATGGGGTCATAGCCAAAGCCGCCGCAGCCAGCGGGATGCTCTGCAATCAATCCCTCCATGGTCTCCTCCGTATGTACCACCTGGCCGTCCGGCAGGACTGCAGCGATATTGCACACAAACCGCGCTGCGCGTTCCTGGCCTGCAGCTCCCTGCAGGCGGTCAATGATCGCCTGGTTTTTCACCTCATAGGAGGTATCCTCTCCCATATAACGGGCAGAATAGATCCCCGGCTCACCGCCGATGTAGTCCACCACCAGACCAGAATCATCTGCCAGAACGATGCCGCCTGTCTCCTTCCACACTGCCAATGCCTTGATCTCTGCATTTTCTCCAAAGGTTTTTCCATCTTCATGGATCTCCGGATCCACACCTGCCTCCTTCATGGAACAGATCTCCATTCCAAGATCAGCCAGTATCAGCCGGATTTCCTTCATCTTTCCTTCATTTCCAGTTGCAAATACGATTCTTTCTTTCATAGTATCCTCTCCATTCCGCTTGCTTTCACTCACGGCCCTGTATATGCTTTCAGACATAAATTGCAGCCCTGACTCCGCTCTGCGCTGACCCATTGCTCTCCATCCGCGCTCAGATATCCTTCTCCATCAGACAGATCAATGTCCGCCCCGCTGTCCGGTGCCTGGTACTCGATCGCCACCGGATGCACCGCTTTTGGGGTTTTAATTTTCACTGCCGCCCAAAACTGCTCTCCTGGTTCCAGGGAAAGCTCCTTTTGCAGCTCCACAGTATAAAACCCGGCATCCCGGAAGGTTCCCTCTGCCAACGGCTTATCCAGTTCCAGCTCATCTGGTGAAGAGATCCCTGCTGATGCATACACCTGATAGCTGGTCCCCGGCATGGTAGCATAAAAGCCCACTGCCTTCAGCTTCTCACTGCGCTCTGCCCGGTAGGTATTGGCGAAATAAGCTTCCTCGGTCCCATAGCCCACCTGGCCGATCCAGCCGCACAGATCAGACTGATAGATCCCGGTATAGGAATCCGGTTCTGTAATGCCGGAATACAGCACATTGATGTCACCAATATTTGTATCATAATATGACACATAAAAGCAACCCTCCTGGCCAAAATTCGGTCCCCAGCTGTTTAGACAGATAAAAGCTCCGTCCCCTTCCGGCTGCTGGTTGAAATTCTCCTTGGGATAATGGTCATCCCAGCCAATGATCACCACATTGTGGTTCGGTTTTTCCTCTCCTGGATAATAGTAGCCGGCGGTCTCCTGATTATAGTAGCGGTCCTGGCTGGCGGAATTCTGCAGTCTGGTAAACAGAGAGCTCTGCACGCCGCCGGTCTGATAAATTGCCTCCTTAATCCTCTGATAATCCTTCGGCTCCAGGATCCGGATCTCCTGAACATGCTTGGAGGGAGGCAGGCCCTCCGGCGATTGGCCGTCTCCATATGGATCCTCCGCCTCCGTCACCGGCCCCTGCCAGGCCAGAAGATAAGCCATGGACATGGCATACTGGCCGCCCTCCTCCTGCTTTAAGGAAAAGCTGTTCTGTCTGGACATATGGTCTTCTGAAAAATTCCACTGCTCCCCAGGAAGCAGTGTGCTCTCCATTGCCATCAGGGAAGCAAATGCCCAGCAGGTTCCCAGTTCTCCCTGATCCTCCACTGCCGGCATCCTGCCGATCTCCCGATAGTCGAAAACTTCCGGAAGAGAAATCTCATTCCCTCTCTCTGCTGCTTCCGGAACCGATTCCTGTGCTTCCCTGGAAGACTCCTCCAGTGACAGCCCTGCGTTCTGCCCTTCCCTCTCACCAGATGCAATGGTCTCCCCCATATCTTCCCAGTGTCTGCAGCCTGGAGCCGTCAGCCCTGCTGCTGCAGCCAGGATTCCTGCTGCGATCCTTCTTTTGATTCCTGTCCTCCCCCAGCTGCTTCTTACTTTCAAATCCGGTCTTCCATCCTCCTTCTAGGCGGCTTTGGTCCCAAAAATTGATAAAAATAGGTCTTCATCATGCCATTATAAATTTTTCGGTTCTTATCCGCCTTCCGCCCCATATACTTCTCCGTATCTTCATAAGAAGTAATCAGATAAGCAGACCAGGAATCCAGAGCGGCAAACCGCTCCCCGATCTCCCGATAAAGAGCCGGCAGATTCGCCTTATCCTCCAGACGTTCTCCGTAAGGAGGATTGGTAATCAGAAATCCATACTTCTTCGGATGGCTCAGCTGGCGCACCGGGCGCTGCTGGAAATGGATCAGATGATCCACACCGGCCCGCTCTGCATTGGAGCGTGCCGCCTTAATAATATCGCCGTCAATATCATAGCCCTGGATATCCACCTTAATGTCCCGCCTTACCAGGTCATCAGCCTCATCCATCGCCTCATACCAGCATTTTCTGGGAATGATATTCTTCCAGTCCTCAGACAGGAAGGAGCGGTTCATCCCCGGCGCCATATTGGCCGCCATCATTGCCGCTTCAATGGGAAAGGTTCCGCTTCCGCAGAAAGGATCTACCAGGATCCGGTCGGAATTCCACGGTGTCAGCAGGATCAACGCAGCCGCAAGTGTTTCCGTGATCGGTGCCTTGCTGGTCAGGGTGCGGTATCCCCGCTTGTGGAGAGAATCTCCGCTGGTATCGATGCCAACTGTCACCATATCCTTATACAGAAATACCCGCAGCGGATAGCTGCTTCCCGTTTCCGGAAACCAGGTCACTCCATAGTGCTGCTTCAGCCGCTCCACCATAGCCTTCTTCATAATGGATTGAATATCCGATGGGCTGAACAGCTTGCTCTTGATGGAGGAAGCCTTGGTTACCCAGAATTTTCCGTCCTGTGGAATATATTCCTCCCAGGGAATGGATTTTGTTCCCTGAAACAGCTCTTCAAAGGTGGTTGCCGGAAAGCTTCCCACCTTCAGCAGCACCCGCTCTGCCGTCCGCAGGAACACATTTGCCCGGCAGATGGCCTCATCATCCCCGATGAAGGTAACTCTTCCGTCTTCCACCTGGGAAATCTCATATCCCAGATCCAATATTTCTTTTTTCAGCACAGCCTCCAGACCAAAATGGCAGGGGGCCAGCAGTTCATATGTTTTTTTCATTCTCTCTCCTACAGTGCCAGCTGTTTTACCACTTCACCCTGGAAGGTCAGAATCGAAAAGATTCCATCCTCCAGCATTCCGTAGGTTGCAGGATTGCCTCCCTTGGGAATGGAGGTGGAGCCGGGATTTAAAACGGTAATCTGCCCCACGCCTTCTGCCTGGATTCTCTCCGCCTTCAGCAGATGGGTATGTCCATGAACCAGGATATCTCCCTCCTGCATAGGCGGCAGATGATCCTGATGGAACACATGGCCGTGGGTAGCATAAAAGGTCTTTCCTCCAAAGGAAAGCAGCGCATAATCTGCCAGGATCGGGAATTCCAGCACCATCTGGTCCACTTCCGTGTCGCAGTTTCCTCTTACTGCATAAATTTTATTTTTATATGGATTCAACATGGCGATCACTTCCTTGGGCACATAGTCCTTGGGCAGATCATTTCTGGGGCCGTGATACAGGATATCTCCTAACAGCACCAGACGCTCCGCCCCGGACGCCTCAAAAGCCTCCAGCATCTTCCGGCAATAATATGCGGAGCCATGGATATCCGATGCAAACATGATCTTCATTGTATCTTTCCTTTCTGATAGCTTTTCTTTTGATAATCATTTTATAGCTTTGACCATATATCTGTCAATGAAGTTCTAGCTGGAAACCAGATATTTCCCTCGATAATATTGGAATCCGCTGCCTACACTGGCGGTCTGCCAGCCCCTTCCTGCAAAATCCCTGGCGGCCCGCATACTCTTTCCGCCGTGTTCACAGTAAAATACCAGAGGGATCTTTCCGTAGGTCTCCAAGATCGCTTCCTCCGGCATGCCTTCTTCCAACACATAATAAGGGATGGAAATCGCCCCTGCCAGGTGACTCTCCTCATAATCGGCTTCTGAACGCAGATCAATCAGCAGCAGCCTGCGCCCCTGGTCCAGCATTTGCTCCAACTGATAGAAGGATATGACAGCAAACATGAAAATCCCTGTCCTTTTTTCTTCTTACTATAAGCTATGCACGTCCCGGCTTTTTGGGACAATTTCAAAATGCCCGGCATGAGCCGCTCCTACAGGGAAGTTCATCAAACCTTTCTGTCGGATAAGAAAAAGGGAACTGCATCCCTGATACCAGGCACACAGTTCCCTTTCCTTGTAAGTTCTTCGCCGGCAGCCTAATCATTCCGGCATCTGCCAGCTTAGTCGTTCCGGCAGTTTCTGGTAGAATTCTGGTAGTTGTTCTTTGAGCTGTTCTGAGAAGAATTCTGAGAATTGTTCTGGGAGTTGTTC
>JAUNGG010000093.1 GCA_030524635.1 Lachnospiraceae bacterium | reverse complement strand
TTTACCATCTCAATGTACCAGTCGCAGAACTCCTCCCAGATAAAGTCATATACCTTCTGCAAGCCAATTCCCAGCTCATACTTATCCAGATTTTCCGTCACTTCCTTTGCCAACGTATTTACCTTGGAAAGGATCCATTTATCTGCCATGGTCAGGTCAGAAATTTCTGCCTTTGCATCCGGTGCCTTCTCAATATTCATCATGATGAAACGAGATGCGTTCCAAACCTTGTTTGCAAAATTGCGGCTGTTCTCCACCCTCTCCCAGTAGAAACGCATGTCGTTGCCAGGTGCATTGCCGGTGATCAGCGTCATGCGGAGAGCGTCAGCGCCGTACTTGTCGATTACCTCCAGCGGATCGATGCCGTTTCCTAAGGACTTGCTCATCTTCCGTCCCTGGGAATCCCGAACCAGGCCGTGGATCAGAACGGTGTGGAACGGGCACTTTCCGGTCTGCTCAATGCCGGAGAATACCATACGGATAACCCAGAAGAAAATAATATCATACCCTGTTACCAGCACATCCGTTGGATAGAAATACTCCAGCTCCTCCGTCTTTTCCGGCCAGCCTAAGGTAGAGAACGGCCACAGCGCAGAGGAGAACCAGGTATCCAGTGTATCCTCATCCTGCTTAAAATGGGTTCCGCCGCACTTCGGGCATACACCGGGCGCTTCCTTTGCTACCACGATCTCGCCGCAGTCCTGACAGTAGTAGGCCGGGATCCGATGGCCCCACCACAGCTGTCTGGAGATACACCAGTCACGGATGCCTTCCAGCCAGTGGAGATAGGTCTTGCCGAAGCTTTCCGGAACGAATTTCAGCTCGCCGGTCTTTAATGCCTCGATCGCTGGCTTCGCCATTTCCTCCATCTTAACAAACCACTGCTGCTTTACCATAGGCTCTACGGTGGTCTTGCAGCGGTCGTGAGTTCCTACATTGTGAGAATGGGGAACCACCTTCACTAA
Source organism: Lachnospiraceae bacterium (assembly GCA_030524635.1). Taxonomy (GTDB): domain Bacteria; phylum Bacillota; class Clostridia; order Lachnospirales; family Lachnospiraceae; genus Caccovicinus. The sequence continues at coordinate 4,088 of JAUNGG010000093.1, read as the reverse complement.
CAGTCCCTGCTTCTCCAGATCGGCAACCATGGCCTTTCTGGCTTCATAACGGTCCATGCCGAAATAAGGACCAGGTACATTTACAGTCGCGTCATCATTTAAAATTACGATTTCTTCCAGGTTGTGGCGCTTGCCAACCTCAAAGTCGTTGGGGTCGTGAGCCGGAGTGATCTTAACACATCCCGTTCCAAATTCCTTATCTACATACTCGTCTGCAATCACCGGGATCTCGCGGTCAGTCAGAGGCAGCTTTAACATCTTGCCTACAAGATCCGTATAGCGCTCATCCTCCGGATTCACCGCTACCGCCGTATCACCAAGCAGGGTCTCCGGTCTGGTGGTTGCGATCTCCACGAAACGGCCAGGCTCCCCAACTACCGGATAGTTGATATGCCAGAAGAAGCCGTCCTGCTCCACATGCTCTACCTCAGCATCTGAAATGGAGGTCTGGCATACCGGGCACCAGTTGATGATACGGGAGCCCTTATAAATATAGCCCTTCTCATACAGCTTGCAGAATACCTCCAATACCGCATCGGAGCAGCCCTCGTCCATGGTAAAACGCTCTCTGTCCCAATCTGCGGAGGAGCCCAGCTTGTGCAGCTGATTAATAATGCGGGAGCCGTATTCCTTTCTCCAGTCCCAGCATTTCTCCAGGAAGCCGTCACGGCCCAGATCCTGCTTATCAATGCCCTCTTTTTTCAGCTTATCAATTACCTTAACCTCCGTTGCAATGGCTGCATGGTCAGTGCCTGGCTGCCACAACGCCTCATAGCCCTGCATCCGCTTAAAGCGGGTTAAAATATCCTGCATGGTATTATCCAGGGCATGGCCCATGTGAAGCTGGCCGGTGATATTTGGCGGCGGCATTACAATGGTAAATGGCTTCTTATCCCGGTTTACCTGGGCATGAAAATACTTCTTATCCAGCCACTTCTGATAGAGACGGTCCTCAATGGCCGCCGGGTTGTAGGTCTTTTCTAATTCCTTCATGGCGAATCTCCTGTTCTTTTTTCTTTTTTTTCTTATTTCTCTTCTTCTTATTTCCCTTTGACTAAAAGCCTCTGATCGAATCCTGGCTGTCATCCTCCGTCTTGATGATCTTTCGGACGATCACATCATATCCGGCCTTCTCATTTACCTGGACATGGACCCGGTCGCCCTCCTTGTGACCCTTGATGGCTTTGCCCAAAGGAGATTCAATGCTGATCAGGCCTTTCATGGAATTGCCCCGAATGGAGGTCACCAGACGGTAGGACTCCACTTCGTCGTCATCCTCGAAATAAAGCTCCACTGTATTGTTAATGCCGATCTCATCCTCCTTGGACTGATCGGATACGATGGTGGCAGTGCGAAGCATTTTCTCCAGATACCGGATCCGGCTTTCATTCTGGTTCTTGAAACGCTTTGCTGCATAATATTCGAAATTCTCACTTAAATCTCCCTGGGCTCTGGCCTCCTTCACCGCCTGGATGGCCTCCTGGCGGACCACTAATTTGCGGTGAGTGATCTCCTCTTCGATTTTCTGTACATCGCTTTTCGTAAGCTGCTCCCGCATAGTTTTCACCTCCCTGTTTAAAAAGAAAAGCCCCTTACATGCACAAAACATGTAAAGGGCGAATCATCGCGGTACCACCTTTGTTCTGCCGGGGAATTTCATCTTTTCGCTGGATCATATTCCGGCACTCCTTATGTCTGTAACGGGACATCCCGGGAACTTCTAATGTGGATCAGACGCTGCGGCAGACATCTGCTGCATCATCCAACTGGTTCAAAGCTCCGGCTCCAAAGCTACCTTCCATCTGCTCTTCCTCAGACCGCCTTTCAGCCGGTGAACGGTCCTCTCTGCCAGGGGCTGCTGATGTACTCCTCTTTTTCTGCGCCTTTGTGTTATTATTTGCTGGATATTGATACCACATAATCATAATGACTTTTTTTCCGTTTGTCAAGTGGGGGCGGAAGATTTCACGATTCACGGCCAATATCCCGCGAGGTGTTTTTTGTGAGTGAAGCGTAGCGAAAGTCACAGAAAACCAAAGGGTTGCGGCGCCAAACCGCGTTTTTGCGGTTTGTGTGCATCGCGGAGCGTGTTATTATTCACAGAACGGCTGCTTTTTTAGCCGGGCTGTGAACAGTAACGATTTCACACGCAGATCCACTCCACAAACATAGCTTCCTCAGGAGAAGGCGGCTCTATTTTCCGAAGCATCCTCTCCACTGCTTCTTCCGGCACCGCGGCTTCCCGGGCTTTATTCCGCTCTCTTCGCGTCTTTTCATCCGTTTCCAAATAAACAATCCTCACTGCCGCCCCATACTGCTCAAACAACTGAATCTGTATCTGTCTGATCTCCCTGGAAAGATTCGTCGCGTTCCAGACGAAGGGCTGTTTTTTACGCAGCAATGCTTTGCCCCGCTCTCTCCCTTCTTTAATAACCCTTCCCTGATTGTCGGTGGGAAGTATCCCCAGCTCCTTTCGGATAGTATCAAGAGAAATCACAGAAAGTTCCGGCAGGTGCCGGGCGATCCAGGTGTCCTTACCTGCACCGGGAAGACCAGACATCAGAACAATCTCTCCCCCAGGTATCGTCATATAAAAACTGGTCGGGCTGGACTCCCCGTTCCTTTAAATATGCGTGCTTTGCCATTCCTTCATTTTCGTTTCTCCTCTCTAATCGCAGCCACCAAAAAAAGGTGCCCTTCCACTCCGTCAAAATGCAGCTTTGTACATCCTGCCCTTTTAAATAAATCAGTCAGGATTGCTTTAGTCAGCAGGTGGATGTGCTGTTGTTATCCGGCTTGGAAGGAACTGTGACTACCACATACTGTTTCGCCATATTCACCGCCGCCTTAACAGCCTGCTCCACCTCTGGTATATGCTCCAGCAGCTCCCTGCCAAGGGGCGGACTGCCTGTCCGGCCTGCATGGCCGCGAATCCAAGCCGCGGCTGTGTCTAAATCATAGCGTTCTCTGTTATTCATGACGCTCCTCCCAGCAAAATATTAGTTATTTTTTCCAGGTTCATCCAGCGGTTCCTGCACGATCCATTACAATGTTTCCATCGCAGCAGCGATAATAGGTATCCTCTTTTATAACAACACCGTCAACCAGCGCCACTTTAATGCCAGCCAGCTCCCAACCGTCCTTGTCCCTGTGCAAAGGTTTTCCTTTTTCATCCCGCTCCCCGATATAACGCCAATCGGCAAAAATGAGATGAGCGCCTGCACAGCCCTTAGCTCTTGCTTCATGCCCCCACGCAACAGCAGCTGCCGTAGGTTCTGCAGCGGAGGCATCGCCGCGCCTTCCTGTTGCAACGGCAATGCTGCAATTCCCCGCTGCTGCGGCAGCTCCCTGCCATCCAGTGGCAGCGGCAGCTCCCCAAGCCCCCGCTGCAGATGATTTTCCACGTTCCCCTGTTGCAACGGCAGCTCCGCCATACCCTGCTGCAGCAGCAGTTCCGTAATACCCTGTAGCAGACGCGGCTCCTCGTTTTCCTGCCGCAGACGCAGTTCCGCACTTCCCTGCTGCCAACGCACCCCCGTGTTTTCCTGCTGCCGCGGCAGTTCCGCAATTCCCTGTTGCAGCTGCGGCTCCACCAGACCCCGCTGCAGCAGTTCCATCTTTCCCTGTTGCAGTGGCGGCTCCACAGTTTCCTTCTGCTGCTGCGGTTCCTTCTTTTCCTGTTGCTGTCGCGGTTCCTTCATCTCCAGTTGCTGTGGCGGCTCCATAGTTTCCTGCTGCTGCCGCAGTCCCGATAGCGTCTGTTGCTGTCGCGGCTCCTCCATACCCCTTGGCTGTCGCAATTCCATAAAGCCCTGTTGCTGTGGCAGCCCCAGAATGCCGCCCTTCGGCTGCTGCAGTTCCATATTTTCCTGTTGCTGTCGCGACTCCAGAACACCGCCCTTCGGCTGTTGCAGTTCCATATTCCCCTGTTGCAATGGCGGCTCCGCAGTTTCCTGCTGCTACTGCAGTTCCGTGATCCTCTGCTACTGCTGCAACTCCATGATTCTTAAACAATATATTCGTTATCTTAGCCCCGCTAACGACAGCATCATTGTGGATCTTGACATCACCGCAAACCTTGCCGTCAC
>JAUNGG010000044.1:1132-34033 GCA_030524635.1 Lachnospiraceae bacterium | reverse complement strand
GCGTGTTCGGGACTTTCACCCGTTAGAGCGCGCCCATGGCGCGCAAACAAACAGACCCCTTCTTTCGGAAAAGAAGGGGTCTGGCGTTATCTGTGCACCTTCGTTTATAAATACGTTTCTTTATTCAGTTGCAACTGCGTCGATATCAACGTCAGCCACATCAGCATCTTCCTTAGCCGGAACAGCCAGTGCCTTGATGCTTAAGCTGATCTTGTGATCTGCCTCATTGAAATCTACGATCTTAGCCTCGATCTCCTGACCGATCTTTAATACGTCAACTGGCTTATCTACATGCTCCTTGGAGATCTGGGATACATGAAGCAGAGCGTCCACGCCTGGCTCTAACTCTACGAATGCACCGAAATCGGTCATACGTGCTACACGGCCCTTTACCACATTGCCTGCTGCATACTTCTCAGCAGCGTTAGCCCATGGATTTGCCTCCGGGAACTTTAAGCTGAGGGCGATCTTCTCACCCTGGATGTCCTTAATCAGAACCTTAACCTGCTCGCCTGCCTTGAACACCTTCTTCGGGTTCTCAACACGGCCCCAGCTCATCTCAGAGATGTGCAGCAGACCATCAGCGCCGCCTAAGTCGATGAATGCACCGAAATCGGTTACATTCTTAATGGTTCCTTCTACCGTATCGCCAACTGCAATACGTTCAAATAATTCCTTCTGCATAGCAGCCTTCTTAGCTACCATCAGCTGCTTTCTGTCACCGATCACACGGTGTCTTCTTGGGTTGAACTCGGTAATTACGAATTCAATATCCTGGCCTGCGTACTTGGATAAATCCTTCTCGTAGGTGTCGGATACTAAGCTTGCAGGAATGAAGATTCTGGTCTCCTCAACTACTACGCTTAAACCGCCGTCCAGAACCTGAACCACCTTAGCAGTCAGTACTTCCTGGTTGTTGAATGCTTCTTCCAGTCTCTTGTTTCCTCTGTCGGCTGCCAGTCTCTTGTAGGAAAGAGCTACCTGGCCTTCGCCGTCGTTCACCTTAACCACCTTTGCCTCCATCTCATCGCCAACATGTACCAGGTTGGTTAAATCAACGTTTGGCTCGTTGGTATATTCACTGCGGGTAATAATGCCATCGGACTTGTAACCAATATTTAAGACGATTTCATCTTCTTTCACATCGATAACCTTACCAGTGACAACCTCTCCTGTACGTATTGTTTTTAATGATTCCTCTAACATTTGTTCAAAACTTAACTCTGACATTAGTATGAACCTCCTCAATAATCTTTTTCGGGGTTGAAGCCCCTGCTGTAATACCTACGCTGCGCACAGAATTTACACTTTCAGGATCGAAATCGCCTAGTGTCTGAATGTAATAAGTGTCTTTACACTCCCTGAGACAAATTTCATACAGCTTCTGAGTGTTGGAACTATTCTTTCCGCCGATGACGATCATGGCATCCACTTTTGAAGCGATTTCCTTTGCCTCCACCTGTCTTTCCTGTGTTGCATTGCAAATCGTATTTAAAACAAATATATCATAACCCTTTTTCGAAAATTTTTCAACTAATTCTTTAAATTTATTGTAATTAAATGTCGTTTGGGACACAATGGATATTTTTTTGCCTGTTTTCGGGACGAAATGCTCCGCTTCCTCAGCAGTTTCGATTACTACAGTATGCGCATCTCCCCAGCCTTTAATACCTTCCACCTCAGGATGCTTCTCATTTCCGATGATCACCACCTGATGTCCGGCCCTGGTTTCCTCATCCACGATCCGGTGGATCTTCTTCACAAAGGGACAGGTAGCATCCACGATCTCCACGCCGTTGGCCTCCAGGATATGATAAATATGACGGCTGACTCCGTGGGATCGGATGACCACCACGCCCTCCTTCACCTTCCTTAGCTCCTCTTCCGACTGGATCACCTTAACGCCTTTTTCCTCCAGGTCCTTCACTACCTCCTCATTGTGGATAATAGGACCGTAGGTGTAGATCTGTTTGTCCGTCTTTTCGATCTGTTCGTAAACCTTATTGACCGCCCGCTCCACGCCGAAGCAGAAGCCGGCAGTTTTTGCCACGATCACTTCCAAGCTGGGTTCCTCCTTACCTCTTGTTTCCATCTGCATCAGTTCAGTCCCCGCTCCCCGGCAATCCCGATAATCCGGTCAAGCACCTGATCAATATTCATCTCTGAGGTATCCAGATAAACCGCATCCTCTGCCTGCATAAGGGGCGAATGCTCCCGATGCATATCCCGGTAATCCCGCTCCTTAATATCCTTCTCGATGGCTTCCAGGTCACATTCCTGTCCCTTGGCCTGCAGCTCCTTGAATCGCCGCCCTGCCCGCACCGCCGTGCTGGCAGTGAGATAGATCTTCGCCTGGGCATGTGGAAGGACACAGGTGCCGATATCTCGTCCATCCATGATCACATCGGCCGTCTTTGCCAGCTGCTGCTGCAGCTCCACCAGCTTCCTCCTTACCGGAAGGTAAACGGAGGTGGCGCTTGCCATATTTCCTACCTCCTCGGTACGGATCAGGCCAGATACATTCTCCCCGTTTAAGATCACCTGCTGTGCGCCGTCCTGGTAGTGGATGGTGATATCTACCTGACCGCAGGCAGCCTCAATCGCTGCTTCATCGGACGGGTCAATGCCGTTTCTTAAGAAATACAGGGCCATCGCCCGGTACATGGCTCCCGTGTCCACATAGATAAAACCAAGCCTGGCTGCCACAGCCTTTGCGATAGTGCTCTTTCCTGCCCCAGCAGGTCCGTCGATTGCAATGTTAAAATGCTGCATATAAAATATCCTCTTTCAATTTTTCTCTACTCATACGGAACAGAAGCTCCTGCCGTCCACCCGGTAGACCAGGCGATCTGCAGATTAAATCCTCCGGTAACCGCATCCAGATCCAGCACCTCGCCTGCAAAGTACAGGCCAGGCACCTTCTTAGACTCCATAGTGGAAGGATTCACATCCTTTACCGAGATCCCGCCCTGGGTAATGATAGCTTCCTTAAACTCCCGGAGACCTGTAATGGTAAAGCGCATCCCCTTCAGCGCCTCCACAAGCTGGCGGCGCTCTTCCCTGGTGATCTCATTTACCTTTTTGTCCGGGTGAATTCCGCTTCTTTTTATCATAACAGGAATCAGCTTAGCTGGCAACAGGCGGGAAAGAGAATTTTTAAACTGTTTATTCTTTTCTTCCTCAAAATCCCGCAGGATCCGGTCATCCAGCTGTTCCGGGCTGAGCGCAGGCTTTAAGTCGATGGACAGGGTAAGGCGCTGCTTCTTCAGCTCCCTGGCCACAAAGCTGCTGGCAGACAGGATCACCGGGCCGCTGACGCCGAAATGGGTAAACAGCATTTCCCCAAACTCCCGGTAAAGCTCCTTCTCTCCCTTTAAGACGCTGGCCTCAATATTTTTAAGGGACAATCCCTGAAGCTCCCTGGCATCCGCCTCCAGAAGCTCAAAAGGAACCAGGGCCGGAGAAAGCTCTGTTACCTGGTGCCCGCTTTCTTCGGCCCACTGATAGCCGTCCCCGGTAGAGCCGGTGGCGGGATAGGAAAGGCCGCCAGTGGCCACGATCACCGCATCTGCCAGGACCTCCCTTGTACCTCGAAGGCTTTTCAAGCGCACCCCTCTGCACCGCCCATCCCGGATCACAAGGCCCTCTGCTTCTTCCCTAAGATGAACCTCCACCAGAAGCTCCCGTAAGACTCTGCTCAAAGTGCTGATAATATCCGATGACTTATCCGATGCAGGAAAGACCCGGTTTCCCCGCTCCACCTTAAGGCGGCAGCCGTGCTGCTGAAAAAAGTCCATCAAGTCCTGATTGGTAAAGCGGTAAAAGCTGCTGTACAGGAATTTCCGGTTGGTCACCACTCCCTGAAACAGCTCCTCCATATCACAGGCATTGGTCACATTGCAGCGCCCCTTGCCTGTGATGTAAAGCTTCTTTCCCAGCTTTTCGTTTTTCTCGTATAAAGCCGTCTCATGGCCTGCCATAGCGGCGGACACGGCGGCCATCATGCCGGCCGCCCCACCTCCGATTACGATTACTCTGCTCATAGATCCTTGTCTTCCTGTCTTTCGTTTCTGTTTTCCTGACTGGTCCTGTGCTTCCGGTGGATCCGGCATTTACTGACAATTCTGTGCTTTCAGCCAATTCCGCATTTTCCGCCTGTTCTGTGTTTCCAGTCAATTCCGCATTTTCCGCTCGTTCTGTATTTTCAGACAGCTCCTGCCGGCTTCACTTCTCCGGTTTGCCCTTCTGCGCCTTTTTCACTTCCTTGATCTTCTTCTCCAGCGCTTCCACTACTGTCTTCACTACCTTCACCCGGGCATAGTACTTGTCATTTCCTTCCACCACGATCCAAGGCGCATAAGTGGTGGAGGTGCGCACCAGCATCTCATTGACAGCTTCCTCATAAAGATCCCACTTTTCCCGGTTTCTCCAGTCCTCATCCGTGATCTTCCACTGCTTGGCCGGATTCTCCATGCGCTCCTTAAACCGGCGCTCCTGCTCATCCTTATCAATGTGAAGCCAGAATTTCAGCACCACGGCGCCTGCGTTAGCCATATGGGCTTCCATCTCATTGATCTCCTGGTAGGCCCGCTTCCACTCTGCCTCCGTACAGAAGCCTTCGATACGCTCTACCATCACGCGGCCGTACCAGGTGCGGTCAAAAATGGCAATATGACCTGCCTTCGGCACATTATTCCAGAACCGCCACAGATAGTGGTGGACCTTCTCGATATCATTAGGAGAAGCAGTAGGATTTACCTGATAGCCTCTCGGGTCCAGACGGCTGGTCAGACGCTTGATGGCGCCGCCCTTTCCTCCTGCATCCCAGCCCTCAAAGCCCAGCACTACCGGAATCCGCAGCCGGTACAGCTCACTGTGAAGGATCTCCAGGCGCTTCTGAAGCTGGTCAAGCTCCTTCTTATACTGGCTCTGAGTCAGCTTCTTGGATAAATCGATTCCGGAGAGAACGCCGTTCTTGTACTTGTCAGACGGAACGGTCTTGGGAACAGAACGCTTTGCAGCCTCCTTTGCCTCCTGCTTCTTCTCCAGCTCGTACGCCAGACGGCTGGTAACCGTGGACATGATCTTCATAGCGGCATAATTCCGGTCCGTTGCCTCGATGATGGTCCAGGGCGCATACTCGGTCTCAGTGCGCTCCAGCATCTCCTCATTAATCTTTAAATACCGGTCATAGTCTTTATTCCGCGCCCAGTCCGAATCGCTGACGCGCCATGCCGTCTCCTTCGAGTCTGCCAGCTTCTTAAACCGCTTCTTCTGCTCCTCCTTGGAGATATAGAGGAACAGCTTAATAATAACCGTTCCATCATCGGTAAGCTGCTTTTCAAAAGATAAAATATCCTGGAAGGCACTTGGAAGGCTTGCCTCATCGGTCAGGCCGTCAAAGCGGTCCACCTGCACCCGGCGGTACCAGCTGCGGTCAAAGATGGTGATTCTCCCCTTTGCCGGAGTTTTGGTCCAATACTGCCACAGGAACGGACGGTACTTCTCCTCCTCTGTGGGGCGGCTGCTTGCATAAACCGAAAAGCCTCTGGGATCCATAGCCTGGATCAGGCGGTTGATCTGGGTTCCCTTTCCGGCAGCCCCCATCCCTTCAAACAGGATCATCACCGGAATCCCGGCCTCCTTGCACTGGCGCTGTAAAAGCCCCAGCTTCGTCTCCATCTCCTCCATGGCAGCCTTAAACACATCCTTCTTCACTGTGACCGACAGATCGATCTTCTCCAACATACTGCTCTCCTCCTTTTCATTTTCCCGCATTGTCTGCTGTTTTTATATACATGCATTCTGCTGATGCACCTTAAAAGCATATGCATAGGTATATTTTACTATAGTTTTGCCACGAACTATCTGCTTCTTTCATCATATCACAGAATGCCAGAAAATGGAAGCGGCATCACAAAAAAAGAAAAGAAAACCACCGGCCTTCCGGCCAGCGGTCATCCTTGTTCTGTATAATAAGCAGATACTTCCAATCTGTCATTTATTCATTATATCTCCGTAGTAATAAAGATATCGTAGATCGCCTTGATGGCCGTCTCGAAATCTGCATCCTTAACGCCGATGATGATGTTCAGTTCACTGGAGCCCTGATCGATCATCTTGACATTGATCCGGGCGTGAGCCAGGGCTGCGAAAATTCTTCCGGCAGTACCTCTGGAAGCCTTCATTCCTCTCCCAACAACTGCAATCAGTGCCAGGTCGGATTCCATCTCCACAAAATCCGGATTCACCGCCCGGTGGATCCCAGCGATCACAGACTGCTCAAACTCTTCAAACTCAGACTGATGTACCAGAACCGTCATGGTGTCGATGCCGGAAGGCATGTGCTCGAAGGAAACACCAAAATCCTCAAACACCTCCAAAACCTTTCTCCCAAACCCAACCTCCGAATTCATCATGGCCTTCTCAATATTAATCGAGCAGAAGCCCTTCTTTCCGGCAATACCAGTGATGGTGTAACGTGGCTTGCGGACAGTGCTCTCCACGATCAGCGTGCCCTTATCCTCCGGCCGGTTGGTATTGCGGATATTAATGGGAATGCCCTCCTTGCGTACCGGGAAGATGGCATCCTCATGAAGTACGCTTGCACCCATGTAGGCCAGCTCACGAAGCTCCTTATAGGTAATCGTCTCAATTACCTCCGGATTCTTGATAATCCTGGGGTCTGCTACCAGGAAACCGGATACATCGGTCCAGTTCTCATACATATCTGCATGAATGGCCTTCGCCACGATGGAGCCAGTCACATCGGAGCCGCCTCTGGAGAAGGTCTTAATGGAACCGTCATGCTTGGATCCGTAAAATCCCGGAATCACCGCCCGCTCCACGTGCTCCAGACGCTCACTCAGCTCCTTATTGGTGCTGTCTGCCTCAAAATTGCCGTTCTCATCAAAGAAGATCACCTCGGCTGCATCGATAAACTCATACCCCAGGTAAGCCGCCATGATCATACCATTTAAATACTCACCTCTGGATGCCGCATAATCTCTTCCTACTTTATTTACAAAGTTTTCCTCGATATTGGCAAACTCATGATCCAGGCTTAAATTTACATTCAGGCCCTCGATGATCTCCTCATACCGGTTCTTAATCTTTTCCAGGATCTTCTTATAGCTTCTTCCCTCCGAAGCTGCATCATAGCACTGATATAAAAGGTCCGTTACCTTCTCATCCTTGTCATTGCGCTTACCCGGTGCAGACGGAACCACATACCGTCTGGATTTATCGGCACGGATGATATCTCCTACCTTCTTAAACTGCTTTGCGCTGGCTAATGAGCTGCCGCCAAACTTCACAACCTTTTTCATTGCTTCTTCTCTCCTCGTGTTACATTGTCTTGATTTTTTATGATATGATAATGCCGGCTGGCCTGTTTGATTTTTCAGGCCGCAAGCGGCAAGTCCGCATTCCGCACACTTTTGTCCGGTTACAGCATACACCATACCGCTTTTAGCGAAAAGCATACCGTAATTCCCGCTTTCTGTCAAGTGAAAATCTGCATTTTTATAAGTAAGAAACAGCATCCCAACCGTATTCCACAGTGAAGGATGCTGATTCTTATTTCCTATTTTTTAAATATCTCCGCTGATATCCTTGCTTTCTCTCTCAAGCTACCCTGCAATACTGGTCAAACTGCCCCGGAAGTTCCTGATATTCTGCCAATCCAGCAGCATCGGGCGGGGAGCCTCCCTGTGAATGCCTTTTCAGCCCGTCGGTACGTAAGGTGCGGTCTTTCACGCACCTTACGTACCGTTACGCGCTGGACAGAGCGAGAGCGCGCTGAACAGGGAGGCTCCTCGATCGATGCGGGCCCTTCGCCCATCATCAAACAATTCCTACTTAAAATACTTCACACCAGACTCGAAGATCTTCATATCCTGCTCGCCATAAATATTCATGGCAACAGCCTCACCCCGGCGCTCAGAATGTGCCATTTTGCCCAGGATCCTTCCATCTGGGCTGGTGATGCCTTCGATGGCCATGTAGGAGCCGTTGGGATTCCAGAACTCATCCATGGTAGCCTCGCCCTTGTCATTCACATACTGGGTGGCAACCTGTCCATTGGCAAACAGCTTCTTCAGCCATGCATCGTTTGCCACGAAACGACCTTCGCCGTGAGATGCCGGGTTGCAGTATACACCGCCCAGCTCTGCACCCTGGAGCCATGGGGATTTATTGGTAACCACCTTGGTGTAAACCATCTTGGAGATATGCCGTCCGATAGTGTTCATAGCCAAGGTCGGGGAATCTGCATGCTGCTCGGTGATGCAGCCCTCCGGAACCAGACCTAACTTGATCAGCGCCTGGAAGCCGTTGCAGATACCTAACATCAGACCGTCACGCTCATGAATCAGCTTCTCGATCTCCTCCTTGATCACGCTGTTGCGGAATACGGTGGCAAAGAACTTTGCAGAGCCCTCCGGCTCATCACCTGCGGAGAAGCCGCCTGGGAACATGACAATCTGCGCTTTTGCAATCTCCTTCTTATACTCCTCAACAGAATCACGGATATCCTGTGCAGACAGGTTCTTAAATACCCTGGTAACCACCTTTGCCCCTGCACGCTCAAATGCCTTAGTACTGTCGTATTCGCAGTTGGTGCCTGGGAATACAGGGATAAATACTCTCGGCTGTGACAGCTTGTGGCTGCAGACATAGATACTGTCCGGCTCTGCCTTGAATACGCCCTGGGGCACTTCCGTCTGCTTTACGCCGGACTGAGTGGGGAATACATTCTCCAGCGTTTGGTTCCATGCATTCAATGCCTCGTCCATGGTGATGGTCACCGGACCGTACTCGAATACGCCTCTGTCTGTCACCTCACCGATCAGCGTGTAGGAGATGGAAAGCTCGCCTACCTTGCCGTCCGGCACCTCGCAGAGGATGGAGCCCCAGTCTGCTGCAAAGAAATCTCTCGGATCTACATTGTGCTCGATCTTTACACCAAGCTTGTTGCCGAATGCCATCTTGCTGACTGCCTCTGCCAGGCCATGGCCCTCCACCGCATAGGCAGAAATGATCCTGCCGGCCTTGATGTCCTGGTGAAGCTTTGTATATCCATCCATGATCTGGCCGTAATCCGGCAGATCATATTCATTTCTCTGAATCTTAAATACTACCAGCTTGCTGCCTGGCTTCTTGAATTCTGGAGTGATGATGGTCTTGTGACTGGCCACATCTACTGCAAAGGAAACCAGGGTCGGCGGTACATTGATCTCACCGTGGGCTGCATCATCGAAGGTTCCGGACATGGAATCCTTGCCGCCGATGGAGGGCAGGCCGAAGCCGATCTGAGCATTGTAAGCACCTAACAATGCGGAGAATGGCTGGCTCCAGCGGGTCGGGTCGGAAGTCATTCTCTGGAAGTACTCCTGGAAAGTGAAGCGGATCTTACTGAAATCACCGCCTGCTGCCACGATCTTAGCTACTGAGGAAATCACTGCATAGATGGCTCCATGGTATGGACTCCAGCTGGACAGATAGGGGTCAAAGCCGTAGCTCATCATGGTAACGGTGTCGGTGGTTCCCTTCAGCACCGGAAGCTTGGCTACCATAGCCTGCGTCTCCGTCAGCTGGTACTTTCCGCCGTAAGGCATAAACACGCTTCCTGCACCGATGGAGCCGTCAAACATCTCCACAAGGCCCTTCTGGGAGCACACATTTAAGGATGCCAGCAGGTTCATCCAGGTCTTCTTTACATCATCGATCTCTTTTCGCTGGAATACATTGCCCTCTCTGGAAGGAACGGTCAGGGTCACATCTGCCTCCTGGTGAGCACCGTTGGTATCCAGAAATGCACGGCTTAAATCTACGATGGTCTTGCCTCTCCAATGCATTACCAGACGCGGGCTTTCTGTTACCACTGCAACGGTGATGGCTTCCAGGTTCTCCTCTGCCGCATACTGCAAGAACTGGTCTACATCCTTAGGATCAACCACAACTGCCATACGCTCCTGAGACTCGGAGATGGCGATCTCCGTTCCGTCCAGACCTGCATACTTCTTCGGAACCTTGTCCAAATCAATATTTAATCCGGCTGCCAGCTCGCCGATGGCTACGGAAACTCCGCCTGCACCGAAATCGTTGCATTTCTTAATCAGGCTGGAAACTTCCGGACGGCGGAACATTCTCTGGATCTTTCTCTCAGTGGGTGCATTCCCCTTCTGAACCTCAGCGCCGCAGACCTCGATGGAAGCCTCGGTGTGAACCTTGGAGGAGCCGGTAGCACCGCCGATGCCGTCACGGCCGGTTCTGCCGCCCAGCAGGATAATGATATCGCCTGGATCAGAGGTCTCACGGATCACATCCTTTCTCGGAGCTGCACCCATGACAGCGCCGATCTCCATTCTCTTGGCTGCATAGCCCGGATGATAGATCTCCTTTACATAGCCGGTAGCCAGACCGATCTGGTTGCCGTAGGAGCTGTAGCCGTGAGCCGCCTCTGTCACGATCTTTCTCTGAGGAAGCTTGCCGTGAAGGGTCTCACTTAATGGCTTGGTGGGGTCAGCTGCACCGGTGACACGCATTGCCTGATATACATAGGTACGACCGGAAAGTGGGTCGCGGATGGCGCCGCCCAGACAGGTGGCCGCGCCGCCGAAGGGCTCGATCTCGGTTGGATGGTTGTGGGTCTCATTCTTAAAATTGACCAGCCACTCCTCGGTCACGCCGTCAATGGTAACCGGAACCACGATAGAGCAGGCATTGATCTCCTCAGAAACCTCCAGATCCTGAAGCTTTCCTTCTGCACGCAGTTTCTTCATGCCCATCAGAGCCAGGTCCATCAGGCATACGAACTTGTCATCCCGGTCTTTATAGATCACCTGACGGTCAGCCAGATACTGATGATAGGTATCTTCGATGGGCTGCTTGTAATCGCCGTCTGTAAAGGTTACATTTTTTAATTCTGTGGAGAAGGTGGTGTGGCGGCAGTGGTCAGACCAGTAGGTATCCAGCACACGAATTTCCGTCACAGACGGGTCACGGTTTTCCTCCTTGCGGAAATAGTTCTGGATATGAAGGAAATCCTTGAAAGTCATAGCCAGATTTAAGGATGTATAAAGCTCCTTCAGAGCCTCCTCCTCCATCCCGCAGAAGCCGTCAAAGATAGCCACATCAGCCGGAGTCTCAAACTCTGTCACCAGGGTAGCCGGCTTTGCCCCGTCTGCCTCTCTGGAATCCACCGGATTGATGCAGAAGGACTTTACTGCCTGAATCTGCTCATCTGACAGGGTTCCGGAGATCACATAGGTAGTTGCAGACTTGATGACCGGCTCCTCATCCTCTTTTAACAGCTTCACACACTGCTCGGCAGAATCAGCTCTCTGGTCGAACTGACCTGGAAGGTACTCAACAGAAAATACCTTGTCCCCTTCCTGTACCGGGAACTCCTCCTCATAAACATCATCAACCGGCGGCTCAGAAAAGATGGTGACCAGAGCCTTCTGATAGGTCTCTTCTGATAAATTTTCAATATCATAACGAATCAGAACACGAACGCCGGTTACGCTGCTGATTCCCAAGTAGCTTTCAATCTCTTCCCGAAGCTCTTTTGCCTTTACCGCAAAATCCGGCTTCTTTTCCACAAAAATCCGTTTTACGCTCATAGCTAAATCCTCCTGTGATTTTTGGTTTGAATGTAATTTATGTAAAATCATTGGTAACATAAAAGAGCAGATGCCGGAATCCCAGCTATCTGCCCTTATCATATCACAGCCGCTATAAATTAGTAAAATTAATAGCATTTATATCTTTTATAACTACATCTAATATAACCAGTAAGCCTTATACCTCACCCTCAATATCCGTATAGTACAGATGTCTTGGAAGACCATCGGTCATGATCGGAGTAAGCTCTGCCTGGATCAAAGGCTTAATGTAGTTGACAAACTCCGGCTTTACGAAATCGCCTTCCTCATTGATCCACTCTCTCGGAACCTTCTTCTCTACATTTGCGATCTTATGTACATCATAGATATCAGTTACACAGATATACGGATCATCAGAAACTCTCTTTAAGATGATCATCTTGCCGGTCTCGCCCTCATGGGCAGCCTTCACAGCAGCGCCGCCTACCTGGAATGCCTCTGTGATATCCACACGGGATACAATGTGGGATGCACATCTCTGCAGGGAGTTGAATTCGATGGCACGGGTCTTGCAGCCTACCTCACGGTTGATCTTCTCTGCCAGGTATCTTGCGGTACCAGTCAGCTGCTTGTGTCCGAATGCATCCACGAAGTCGATGCCGTCAGTCAGCTCGCAGACATACTTGCCGTCGGCGGTCTTCACACCTTCTGAAACAGCCACAACTACGGATTTCTTCTTCTGATGCAGGTCAGCTACCTTCTTCATAAACTTGTCCACATCAAATGGAAGCTCCGGCAGGAAGATCATATCCGGGCCTGGGCAATCCTCGCATTTCGCCAGTGCTGCTGCACCGGTCAGCCAGCCTGCATTCCGTCCCATGATTTCCAGAATGGTTACGTTCTGCTGATCATATACCAGACCATCACGGATCACTTCCTTGGTAATGGAGCCGATGTACTTGGCTGCACTTCCGTATCCAGGAGTATGGTCGGTAACTGCCAGGTCGTTGTCAATGGTCTTCGGAACGCCCATGAAGCGGATCTTGCTTCCATTTAACAGGGCATAGTCGGAAAGCTTCTTGATGGTGTCCATGGAGTCATTACCGCCAATATAGAAGAAATACTCGATCTCCAGCTTATCCAGAATGGCAAAGATCTTATCATAGATCTCTCTGTCCTGGCTGATATCCGGCAGCTTAAAACGGCAGGAGCCTAAGTATGCGGAAGGAGTGCGCTTTAACAGCTCGATATCCAGATCATTCTTGATATGCTTCTCCAGATCCACATAACGCTCCTCTAAAAGACCCTGGATGCCATGAACCATACCGTATACCTTATTAGCTCCCCGGTCCTTTGCGGTCTTAAATACACCTACCAGGCTGGAATTGATGACTGCGGTTGGTCCGCCGGACTGTCCTACGATTACATTACCAGTTACTGCTCCCATAGTGAAAATACCTCCTGATTTACTCTGCAAACGTGTGCAGTTTTGTTGCTTTTATCATACTACCCCGCTCCAAAATTTGCAAGTACTAATTTGGCAATTTTCACAATATTTTTTTAGTTATCGTTAATCTTTTAACTATTATGTTCAATTTTAGTTTAAAATTATGAATTTACAAAAAAAGTACTTTCTTTAATTTAAAAAAACATTATTAATAAAGAAAATACTTTATCTGTAAATACAATTTATCATGCATAAATCAATCAGGCTTTCAGGTGTCTGGTATCATTCAGCATCTCCAGAACACATTTCCCAGTTTCCGGGTCATAATCAATCACCGTGATCGCCGCATTGATGATGGAATACCCATCCTCTGTCGGCATATCTTCCTTCAGCAGCCAGGGAAGGATACAGCAGATAGAAGCTCCATGGGACACCACTGCCACCGCCTTGGCGCCATCAGAAGCCATGTTGGCCTTGATCGCCTCCATGGCCCGTGCTGTGCGCACCAGAACATCCATCTGGCTCTCTCCTCCGTGAGGCGCACCATTTACCGGATCCTTCCACCAGGCATCATATTCCGCCGGATAAGTCTTCTGGATCTCTTCCATGGTCATACCTTCCCATTTTCCGTAGTTGATCTCTTCCAGGCCATTTACCAGATACAGCGGAACGTTCTGACTGCTGGCCACCGCCTCTGCAGTCTCCCTTGCACGGGACATAGAGCTGGTGAACACCCGCGCCACCGGCCGTTCTCTCATCCCTTCTGCAAGCTGTGCCGCCTGCTGCCTTCCCGTTTCATTTAAAGGAATATCCCGCTGCCCCTGGATCCGGTGTGCCAGATTCCAGTCCGTCTGTCCATGGCGGATCAGATAGATCTTACTCATATCTCCTCTGCTCCTCCCTGTTCCAGGCTCTCCGCCGGAGTCTGGGCATAATCACCGGTCACGCTTAAGGCATCCACCGCCAGCTTCATGATATCCTTGATCTCCTCTGAAGTCATCTGCATCCGCTCTGCCAGCTCTTCCACAGTGGCCTCCCGCCCCAGCTCATCCGCCATAGTCTTGGATACCTCCTGAAGCACGTTTACCCGGGCCAGCATGGTCTCCTCCACCTTGTTCTCCGCCTGCTGCTCCTCCAGCGCTGCCTGTAAGCATGCTGTGATCCGTTCCTTCGCCGCCGTCAGGAAGTCTCCCTCACGGTATTCCGATACCGCCACGGTCAGGGCAAGATTGGCCTCCTGCACCAGGTCGCTCATAGGCAGCCCCTTATCCCGGTAATCCTTGGCAATTGCCAGGGCAAAGATCAAATGTCCCTCGATCAGCCTGGCTCTGGCTGCCTCATTGCCAGTAGCTGCGCTGATCAGCAGAGACGCTCTCTCCTTATCATCACATGGCTTGATCTCTCTTAATTCATCCAGATACATCTGGTAATATTCATCATTCATTGTGGTAACCTTTTATCCTTTCCATTTTACACGGATTTTTATTGCTGGTTATCTGGGTCTCCCGCCCTCCAGCTGTCGTAGCCCGCCTTTTCTTCCTCGGAAAAGTCAAGTGCCTCCATTGCTTTTTTCTTATTATACCGCAGCTGCCTTTCTTTTCCAAGATATTTTGCCCTGAAATATTCTGCTGCCCATGGCTTCATCCCTATTAATATGGAAAAACCGCGGGAATTCACTCCCGCGGCAAGTCATTTTATTTTATTCAGTCTCCCGGCAATCCTCTACTGATGCAGCCTCCGGATAATCCGAAAGGCCAGTGCCTCCTCCATAATAAGCGGCGCCCGATGGGCGAAAAATACGATTCCATCTGTAGGCGACAAGATCTGCTCCATTACATTTCCTTCACATGGATCAATGATGGAAGCCACCACTTCCCCCCGGAACACCTCATCTCCTGGGTTCACATGTCTCTTATAGATCCCAGAAACATCGGTCTTCACATTCATCAGATCATCCTCACGAAGCACCGTGGAGATAAACCCGCTGTGGCTGGTATAACGAAGAATTCCCATCCGGGTCAAAAAACGCAGCACCGATGATACCGCCTGCTTTGCTGACATCTCATCGATGGTATCGGTGGCGCTGGTATACACGGAAAAGGCATTGGTATTCCACACCTGCCAGTTATAATTCAAGGTAGTGGTGTCATACGGCCTGGGCTTTCGGATCACCACATAAGGCATGCCGAACAGATTTGCCAGGCTGGCATTCTGATACCCGGTCTCCATCATCCGCACATGAGGCACGAAATCTCCAGGCATATAAAAGCTGGTAAACTGAATGCCGTAATTATAATGCTGAACCACCTGGAATACGCCGTCTGCCACTCTCTGAGTGGTCTCTCCCTTATCATATCCGGGAAACATCCGGTTAATATCCGTATTATCCCCTGGCCAGAACCGCTTTCCGATATTCATGGAGCCATGGTTCACCGAAGGGATCACAAGGATCTCATTATCATGCACGATGGCTCCCTTGGCCTCCAGCTCCCCAAGAGCCTTTACCAGCTGGGAGCACACATACATCTGCTGGACCTCGTTGCCCCGCATGGCGCCGATGATGCAGGCAGACTTTTCTCCCTTGCCGAAATGATACCCATATACATTCAGATCATCCCGGTATAAATTCTTTAACGTGAAAATACTTTCTCTTCTCATCGAAAATCACCTCCCAGCACTCTTGCAAGCAGGGAGCCGACGGACACCATGGGGTATTCTCTAAGGGTAAACAGCATCCCATGGATCGGCGCCTTTACCTCTGACAGCACAGTCCCGTCCAGGGGATTATAGATGTGGCCGATCACTTCGTCCTTCTCCACATTGATCCAGTGCTCCACACAGGGGATAAACAGCCCGGGAGCCTCCGCATTTAAAAATCCTACTTCTTTGTCTCTGGAAACAATGGGCTCCTTCACCTCTGCCACCGGGCCGTCCCAGATGCCAAGCTGCTTCATCACACAGAAGATTCCGTCCGCCAGCTGGCTGCAGTAGCTTTCTGTGATCCGCATTCCCACACCCATCTCCACAACCAGAGTAGGAACTCCTCTGGTATTCAGGCTGTGAGCCAAAGTGGACTCCAGCACGGTGGCCGCTGCATGGATCCACACAAAATCTATATTCAGATTCCGGGCATAGGGAAGGAGAGATTCCGCCGTCTGCTCGCTCATCCGCACCTGGGGAATCTCCCTGAGGAAGATATTGCTGGCATGAATGTCGATGCACAGATCGGCCCCTTCTATATCCTGAATGATCTTATACGCCACATACTCAGCAGGGGAACCCTCTTCTGTGCCTGGAAAAATCCGGTTCATGTCCAGATCAAACATGGGCATTCCCCTGGTAATGGAATCCACTCCCAATGGATTCAGCGCAGGATATATATCAACAATGCCTTTTAAGCATTCCTTGTGTTCCTCAATCATCCGGTTCAGCAGGCAGCAGACATACTGTCCCTCCAGCTCATCTCCATGAGTCCCGGTAACGACGCAAATCCGTTTCTCCGTTCCTGTCAGGACCTCCGGCTGGATCCGATTCTTCAGGATATTCAGTCTCTCATCCACCGGAAGGCCTACCGAGGCTACCTTCTTAATCATGATATCTCTTCCACCTTTACTTGTATTTGCTGCGTTTGGAATGCGCATCCCTTAAAGCAGCCTTTATCAATGGTACAGTCCTCATAATCCCGGCCATGGGACAGCTTGATATAGCTCTCATCAGTCATTCTGGCGTGAGTAGGATCTGCCCCGATCCACATGCCATCCAGATAAACCTCCGTCCATGCATGGCTGGCGCCCTCTCCCACCATCATTCCGGCAACATATCTGGCCGGAATCCCTGCCAGACGGCAGACGGCAATCAGGATATGGGCATAGTCCTGGCAGACGCCCTTTCCGCCCCGCAGCGCCTCTGCTGCTGTGGTGCGGATGTTGGTAACTCCCGGGACATAAAAAAACAGCTGTGATAACTGATCCATAAAGAATTGTACCATAGCGCGGTCTTTTTTTCCACTGTTAAAACCAGCCGCCTCATATTCTGTCAGAAGCCGCCTGGTCAGTTTCTTAATCCCTTCATCCGGCTGGGTGTAGGCTGACGGATGCCGGTAGATGGGATGAAGCTCTTCTTTTCTTCTCTCTCTTAAATCAATTTCCACTTCCCCGTCTGTGATCAGGGTCAGGGAGCTGTGCGGCTCCTGTATAGAACCGCAGAAGGCCTGGCTGCCCAGGCCGTCAGAAACCAGATTCCGGCAGTTGCCGGGCAGGATCTGATAATCTGCCCGGACTGTCTTCTGTATCCCATCTTCCATGGGAATGCATCGAAACCGATAATGGTGGTCCCACACGGGACTGGAAAAAGTTAAATGCATCTCACTGTGAAAATGCAGCTTCTTCAATTACAATCACCTCAAAATACGTTCCACAACGCACTGAGCGCCTCATAGTACTGATCCCGCCAGTTCTCCCCCATGCTTAGGATCTGGGTCAGCTTCTCCAGCTCCCTGGGGCTGTAGCCGATTCTGACCTTGCTTAAGCGGTTCTGGAACTTTTTAAATTCTTTTTCGATGGACTTATATGGATAGCCGAATCGCATATAAAGGTCCAGTCGCTCTAAATACTTGCCGCATTTGATCAGGTTGCGGCATTCCTCATCCTCCACGTAATCATCCAGACATCCCCAGAATGCATACAGGTAATCGATCACCGGCTGCAGGTCATAGAGCAGGCAGTTGTTATCTGCATATTTTTCGAAAATGTCCAGTGAAAGCTGAAGGTATGCCAGCACATCCGTACTCACCTCATCCCGGAGAACGATCCCATTGTCAAAGGCCCGAAGAAGATTGCTATAAATGGAATTGGGATCCAGCTTGGAAAATACGTATGTCTTGATAAAATCGTCCTTATCCTGGTAAATATTCGGGATCGCAATGGATTCACAGTACTGGATGTAAGCATCATCCTCCGAATCCAGCATCCGGTCAAAATACTTGAAAAAGGAACCTAACGTTGTAAAAACTCTTTCTGTGTAACGGCCAAGCCAAAACAGGCGGTCCGCCTTTTCTAACGAGATAATACCCATGTGTCCTTAAAACCTCCTCCTTGAGATGAATTAACTACAAATGAATCCGGGTTGCGGGAGAAGCGGGTCAGGCCGCTGGCCCAGACTCTGGTGGTCTCTCCAGTCAGCACAAACGCCCGCAGGTCTGCCTTTCTGGGCACCTGCTCATCGCCCTCCATAATATCCAGGTCAATAAAATCAATGACCTCCTGGGCAATAAACCTTCTCGGCTCATTGCGGATAATCTCTTTCATCTTCTCCAGCTCTTCCTTGGTAAGGCCGCTTCCGAATACAACGCCGTAGCCGCCGGCCTCCGAAACATCCTTCACCACAAGCCGTTCTAAATTCTCCAGGATAAAGTTCCTGTCCTTCTCGTAGAAAGCCAGATAGGTAGGAGCATTCTTTAAGATCGGTTCCTGATCCAGATAATACTTTACCATAATCGGTACGAAATAGTAAATACCTTTATCGTCTGCAACCCCATTTCCCGGAGCATTTAAGAGAGCTACATTGCCGCTCCGGTACACATCCATAATTCCCGGTACGCCGATCAGGGATTCCGGAACGAAGCACATGGGATCTAAATACTCATCGGATAAGCGGCGGTAAACAGCACCTACCTGCAGGCTTTCTCCCTCATACTGGCGGTAGTACAGGCGGTTATTCTCCACATACAGATCCTGAGGCATAGCCAGGACAGCGCCGGAGCGCTCTGCCAGATAGGAATGTTCAAAAAATGCTGCATTATACCGGCCTGGTGTCAAAACTACGTTGATGCCTCCTGTATTGACATGATCCATGGTCTCCCGAAGCATCCCTGCATAGCTGCGGTTGTCCACGATCTTCTGATAGGTGAAGGTTCTGGGCGAGGCTCTCCTGGTCAGCTCCCTGGCAATCATGGGATAGGAGGCGCCGGAAGGGATCCGAAGGTTATCCTCCAGTATGTACCAGGTCTTATCCTTTGCCTGTACCAGATCAATGCCGGAGATGTGGCTGTAAATGCCCTTCGGCGGCTTGATCCCCTCGCACTGAGGCAGATAGCCCTTGGAGGAAAAGATAAAATCCTCCGGGATTACCCCATCCTTCACGATTTTCTTTTCACCATAGATGTCGGCCAGAAAACAATTCAGCGCATCTACCCTCTGGATCAGTCCTTTTTCCAGGAAATCAAACTCATCTGCCGGAATTATCCGCGGAAGCGGGTCAAAGGGGAACAGCTGCTCATGAAATTCATTATTCTTATAAATACCGAATTTCACGCCGTAGCGGGCCAGAAGCCGGTTGATTCCCTCTGTGTGGTTGATCAGTTCTTTCATAAATACCATTCCCTTTCTTTTACTTCCACAGCCGATATCCGTTAAAACTGCAAAAGCTTAATTCATATACTGGTTTTAAGCCGTAAAATAAACGAAGAACCGTTTAAAATACGAAAAAGGCACCGAAAACAACTTCAGCGCCTTTACTTGTTATGTATCATACAACTTCTCCTGTTATTTGTCAATGAAAATTGCCAGGTCTGATGAAAAAAACTTTCGATTCTTTACAAAACCCTCCTGATTTTTCCTTTACAAAATATTGATATCAGTGGTAAAATGATCCTGTATTTATTAGGAGGGCTAATAATGGATATTAATTATGAACTATATAAAGTATTTTACCACGTAGCAGTCACCTTAAGCTTTTCCGAAGCTTCCAAGCAGCTTTTCATCTCCCAGTCAGCCGTCAGCCAGTCCATCAAGGTTCTGGAGAAAAAGCTGAACCAGACTCTTTTTATCCGCAGCACCAAGCGGGTCCAGCTGACACCGGAGGGGGAGATTCTGTTAAAGCATGTGGAGCCGGCCATGAACCTGATCCGCAAGGGAGAAAACCAGCTTTTAGAAGCCAATACCTTAAACGGCGGCCAGCTTCGGATCGGAGCCAGCGACACCATCTGCCGTTACTACCTGGTCAATTATTTAAAAGAATTTCATCTGCGCTACCCTAACGTCCACATCAAGGTAACCAACCAGACCTCCATCGAATGTGCCCATCTGCTGGAGAACGGACAGGTGGATTTCATTGTCACCAACTACCCCAATTCCGGGCTTTCCAATACCCAGAATGTACGGATGATCTACGAATTCCACGATGTGTTCGTGGCGGACCGCACCCATTTCCCACTGGAGGGGAAGAAGCTGCGTCTTCAGGATCTGCAGGCCTATCCCATCTTGATGCTGGACCGGAAAAGCACCACCAGCGAATTTCTCCACCGGATGTTCCAGCGCAGCCAGCTTGACCTGGTGCCGGAGATCGAGTTAAGCAGCAATGACCTGCTGATCGATTTGGCCCGCATCGGTCTGGGGATCGCCTTTGTGCCGGATTTCTGCATCCCGCCCAACGAGTCCCAGCTTTACGTGCTGGATCTGGAGGAAAGTCTGCCTGCCAGACAGATGGTGGTGGCTTACAATGAAAGCCTGCCCATCTCCCAGGCAGCAAAGCAGTTTATGGACATGCTGTAACGATCAGTGGGCTGTGCTCACGATCTTCTCTCCTGCCAGAACAATTTCACCTGTTTTCCAACCCGGTTCAGCCTGGTGACCTGATAGTCGGACCATTCCCGTGGAAACAGCGCCCGGTAATCCGGCTGCAGGAACCGGTCATCCAGGAGAGCGATTACGCCTTCATCCTTCATGGTACGGATCACCCGTCCTGCCGCCTGCATTACCTTATTCATCCCCGGGTACTGATAGGCGTAGGCAAATCCCGGCTTCTCATGGCGTTCAAAATATCCCTTCAGGATATCCTGCTCCGGGCAGACCATGGGAAGGCCGGTCCCGATCACGATGACGCCGATCAGGCTTTCCTCCTTCAAATCGATTCCTTCCCCGAAAACGCCTCCCATGACACACAGCGCCACCAGGCTGGTCTGCCGTTCATCCGCCCTGGATGCATCTTCCGGTCCCTGCTCTCCAGCCTTGGTAAACTGCTCCAGAAATGCCTCTCTCTGCTCCTCATTCATCCTGCTCTCCTGCACGATCATCCGGACCCTTCCGGCTCCAGGTGAGGCACATGGTTTTCCCTCCGCTTCCATATCCGCGCCCCAATCAAATTCTGCGCCCGTTCCCGAATCGGATTCTCCACCTGAGCCTCGATGGGATTCTGTATCGAATCCCGCCTCCTCCAGGCACTCCGCAAGCTCCCCCAGATACTGATAGGAAGGGCAAAACACCATATAATTCCCCGCTTTTCCCTTTACGATCTCCTGGACATAGGCTGCTGCCTTCTGATACTCCCGCAGATTCCGCCGGCTGTAGCGGCTGCTCACATCCTCCGCCACCAGAAGAAGCCGTTTTTCCTGCTGAAAAGGCGATTCTGCATAAACCGCAAAGCCCTCCGGCTCCCCGCTCAGCAGCTCCTTATAGTAGGGCATGGGAAGCATGGTAGCGGAAAACAGGATGGTGCTCAGCCCCTGGTCCATGCAGGCACGCAGACGGCCGGAAGGATTAATGCAGAACAGCCTTACCTGGAAGGTTCCGTCCGGCAGCATCTGGCTGTAGATCTCATATCCATCATCCATCCACTCAAACACATTGAGAAAATCGCGGACCTGGAAATAAAAATCCAGCAGCAGATCCCGGTTTTCCAATTCCGGATGGTCCTCCATAAAAACATCCAGCTCTGCAGACATCCCCATTACCTGGACAGCCAGATGGTTCACATCCTCCAGGATCACGTAATTCTCACATTCCCGCTTCAGCTCCAGCATGCTTTTATTACAGCTTTCCAAAAGCTTTTCCAGCTTCCTGGAACGCCCCTTCACCAGACGTTTTGCAAGAAGGATATCCTCCTTCACCAGAGCTGCGCTGTACATCTCCCTGGCCCTGGAAACCAGGTTATGGGCCTCATCGATCAGAAACAGATACCCGCCCTTCCTCTCCTCCGCAAAATACCGTTTCAGCCGCACGTTGGGGTCAAACACATAATTATAGTCGCAGATCACGCCGTCCACCCAATTGCTGATATCCAGGCAGAACTCAAAGGGACAGATCTGGTACCGCATAGCATACTCGGTCACCCGGTCCCGGGTAATGGCAAATTCCTCGTGGATGATATCGAACACGGCATCATTGACCCGGTCAAAATGGCCCTTTGCGTAAGGGCAGGCCTCTGGATTGCATTCCGGCGTTTCTAAGAAGCACAGCTTCTCCTTTGCCGTAATGGTAACCGATGAAAAGTACAGCCCCTTCTCCCGCAGGATGGAAAGTCCTTCCTCCGCCACCCGCCGGGTCATATTCTTCGCTGTCAGGTAAAACAGCTTATCCCCATGCCCTTCTCCTATGGCCTTCAAGGCCGGATACACCGTAGACAGCGTCTTGCCGATTCCGGTAGGTGCCTGGATATACAGATTCCGGCCTCTGGCAATGGAGCGGTACACATTAACCGCCAGCTCCTTCTGCCCCTTTCGGTAGGGATAGGGAAACTCCAGCTCCTTCAGCGATTCCTGACGCCTGACATGATGGCGGTACAGATATTCTGCCCATTTTACATATTCATGGATCAGTCCGGTAAACCAGGTCTCCAGCTCTTCAAAGGATTTCTCCTGTCGGAACCGGCGGATCTCCTCTGTCTCCATCTGGCAGTAGGTGATCTGAATCCCAATGGAGGCAAGCTCCTTTTTCAGGCACCAGAAATACCCGTAGCACATGGCCTGAGCCAGATGCACCAGGATCGGTTCTTCCAATTTATCGATGGTTCCATACATGCATTTGATCTCATCGATCACGCTGCCGCCGTTTTCTGTGATCACACCGTCTGCCCGGCCTTCCACCAGGATCTGAAACTGCTCCTCCTGCACCACATGGCCCATGGCCACCTCTGCCTGGTAGGAGCTTCCCATCCGCTTCTGGATCTTCCGGTGGAGGCGGCTCCCCTCCTGCATGGCTTCCTTCTTCGCTCCGGCCGTCCGCCGGTTATCGATATCCCCAGAGCTCATCACAAACTCCACCAGGTCGCGGACGGAGATGCTGATCTGATCATCCTGCTTCATCATAATCTTCCTGCTGTATTCCTGCCTTATTGTTTGGCTTTTACTAAAAATTATATCCGGAAACAGCCAAATTGCAAGCCCTTATCCATGAAAACCAGATACGTTTACAGGGAACCTGTGAACCGTGACCCAAAAACCGGGAGCCAAAGCTCCCGGTTTTCGCTGATCTGCGTCATGTTTCCAATCATTCGTTTATGATACGGATACCGTTTTCATCCACCTGAAAGCCATCCGGAGTAACAGTGCTCCGGAACAGGCGTCCCTGTGTTCCATCGGATCTTTCATTGAAATAATACCAGGCTCCGTCAATCAGATGCCAGCCGGTATACATATATCCCTGGGTTCCATCCGAAACCGGATGGAGATAATAGCGGTTTCCTTCATCGTCAAGCCATCCGGTGACCATATAGCCATCCGAATTAAAATAATACCAGGAAGCGGTACCATTCCAGTTCAGATGCATCCATGCAGAGGCCGGCCATGTACCGTCCTGGAACCGGAACCACCAGCCGGTTTCATTCTTTATCCACTGGCCGCTGCTTCTGTCTGCTTCCATCAGCCTGCTGCCCCGGTCTCTTCTGGAATGACTGCTGTGGCTGCCAGAATTCTGCGTATGGTCTCCGCTGCCAGGAAGTTTTGTACCGTCATCCGGTACATTTGTTCCATCATCCGGCGTGCTCATCCCATCATCAGGCGTATTGATTCCATGGTCCGGTGTATCGGTTCCGTCGTCCGGCTCGCCATAGGTCAAGCCAAAGCCCAGCTCATAGTAGTTCCCTGCGCTGTCCCGGTAAGCGTATGCTTTTCCGTTTTCATCCTTCATCGTCTCCGGCATATAAGCATCCTTCGCATATCCCGGCACATCGTTACGGGAAATACACACACCATCTGCATTCACTGCAATAACGCTGTCGTCCTTGGGCAGAGTGATCGGCATTTTTCCGGAAGGCGTGCTGCTTCCCAGGACGATATCCATAACTGCATCGGTGTAGGTGTCAAAGCCTGCCAGCAAGGCATCGGAGTATGGCTCCACATTGCCTGCCATCCAGGCCAGCGTAAAGTTGATATTGGAGATGACCTTGCCGCATCTCTTCCTGACTGCCTTGGAGATCGTTCTGATCCGATCTGCATGCAGCAGCGTGGTCTCCTGATGGGCAGCGGCAGAAGGACGCCCTTCCCGGTCTACATCATGAACCACCTTGCCGTCGCAGATGTCCAACTCCAGATACCCTTTGGTTGCAGAGAAATAATTTCCGGAGCTTGGGTTCACAAACAGGATTGCATAATCTGCCTGCTTATAATCATCTGTCAGGGTAAACCTTGATGCCAGATTCTTTCGCAGAAGCTCTGTCTGTGCGCTGCCATCACCCTGGGCAAAATATTCCACATACACCTGCTTTCCCTTCAGCTTATCAGCAGTCAGCGGAAGCACCTGTGCTTCATTTTTCAGCAGAACTACCGACTTTACATGGGCTTCATAGGCTTCCTCCCAGTTGGACGAGGTGCTGACTACCTGTTTCGCATTTTGCGGATCCCGGTACGGATTTTCAAACAGCCCTAAGGCAAACATTTCCGTCAGCAGACGTACGTTGGACCGGTTCAGAGCTTCATCGGAAACCGTCACCTCTTCTGCAGTAAGTCCATAAGGAATCGTCTTTCCTTCATAATAGGCGGTATCAAGACCTCTCTGATAGGCCTCCTTTAAGGACCACACATCATTGGTATCGCCAATGATATCCGTTCCGGCATTGATCGCCAGTGCTGCCCGCTCCGGCACATCCAAGTCCTCAACGCCCCAGGCCATGTTATTAATAATGCCGCTGTCACTGTTCACATACCCCTGATGTCCCATCTGATCCCGGAGCAGCGTCTGGATAAATGCCCGGTTAAACGCAAATCCTACTGCCTCCATCGGGATCGGATCACCAGCTTCATCGTACTGTGTCTCACTCTTTGAGCCGGAAGGCTTTGCATAATACGGCATGATGGAGGATACATGATTCTCCACTGCCGCCTGGAAGCCAGGCAGATGATACCGTCTTAAGCTGTCTTCTGTCTGATATACATTCCACTGTCCCTGTGCATAATGCGGATCAAAACCATTTTCTCTTGCGCCTCCGCCTGGGAAATGCTTGACCGTCAGCGCTACGCCGTCCGCCTGCAGCCCCTCACTGCTTCCCTGATAGCCTGCCACGATCCTTCCGATGGCATCAGCAATAAATTCCGGATCCTCTCCCAGTGTTCCGTAGGTCCTCTGCCACCTGGGATCTGTCATGGTGTCCGCCATATACATATACCCCTTCTTCAGGCCGCTGGCATCCCATTCACTTCTTCCGATCTCTGCAAACCGGGAGATCAGGGACGCATCCCCGCCATTTGCAATGTCCCCCATCGCAGCTGCTGCCAGACCAAGGGTTCCCGGCCATGTGGAAAATACGCCGGACGCATCGTTCATGCCAAAGGTCATGTGACCATTTTCATTCCTGGAATTAGAGCTTACCAGCACCGGGATTCCCAGACTAGTTCCCTCTGCCACCATATTCATCTGATTGATCCAGGAAGCCAGCTCCTCCGGCTGAGGATTCTGACGCAGGATAAAATGGCGCAGCTTTAATTCCTCAATGGTCGCTGTAGTTCCAAGTGTGGAGGTCTGGCCAAAGATCGTATCATTCTTCTGCCTTACTTCCTCATCCAGCAGTCCGGTGGCATCAACCTTTTTCTTATCCTTTTGGTACATGCCCATGCCTCTGGAATTATTAAACATCATGCCGATCTTATCATCCACAGTCATTCTGGACACCAGGTCCTCTGCCCGCTCCTCCGGCTCCAGACGCCAGTCCTCGTAAGCATCCAGCAGCCCATTTCCATTGGAATCCTTAAAATAATTTCCATCCTGTTCCAGAATGTTCTTGGTGGTGGCACCGATCACCGGCCCGCCGGCGCCGTTCTCCTGATATCGGATCCGGTCAAACCATGCTTTAGCCGGTTCTGCCGGCAGGATCTCTTTGTCGATATCATTTAACGCCACAGCTCCTCCAGACATGGCTGATGTGACTCCGTAAGTGTCAAAACCGTTAAATACCAGCTGATAGGTTGCTGCAATCCCTGCATCCTTTCCATCTGCACCCAGCCGGATATTCCAAGCACCGCCTGAAGGAAGTTCAAATAATGATCCGTTTCTGACAGCTGCTGCCATCTGGCTGATGATATCCCACACCAGTCCGGATTCCGTTCTGGGCTCATTGGTCTTGTATGGGATCTTCCAGCTGCCGCCCTTTTCCTCTGCTGCCTTCGGATCTGCGGTAATTCCTACATAAACCGTCCCTGCCTTCATATACTGCGATACATCCGCTTCCGGCTCACCTTCAAAGATCAGATCCAGGATCACGTCACCAGTCATATGTTCCGGGACTGCCACACGGGCAGCATTGATGTAAGAAAGAGACTGCATCCTTCTGCAGTAAGGGAGATTATCATGAAGGATTCCATACATATTGGCGCTGCCCTTTACCTGATACCAGGTTTCTTCTCCAGCACCAGTCTGCGTCCTGGAAAGAACGGTAAGCTCCGGAACCTCCCCCATGGCTTCTTCGATCCGCTCTGCATCCTTGCCCCTGGTTCCAAAAACAGGCTCCATTCTGGCAATCTCCAGAAGCTTTTCCCGATCCAGCTCCAAAATCCAGCCTTCCTGGATCATCTCATCTAAAGCTGCCTCATACTGGCGCAGATAATCCTCCCGGTCCTCATACAGATCGTTCAGCACGCTCTGATCCAGATAGATCATGGAGCCTCCATTGGTACTAAAGGTACCATTGGCGCCGCCATAATAGGCTGCCACCGGAACGGAAAGCTGGGGCGACAGGATTCCCGTTGTCATATTTCCATAAGAATCCCGTTCCGGGATAAACTGCATACCAGACATATTTCCGTCAATTTCATCGGTCGAGGGGCCATAAGGAGCTTCCAGCCCATCACATGCCCACTGATGCAGATTTTCCATGGCTGCATTGATGAACACATCCATATTCATATCACTGACCGTGTTCGGCTGGTTCCCATCCTTCCCTTTCTTAAATTCCGGATAGTCCCCTGCCGGTCTGCCCGCCCGCAGCATCAGCTCATCTACCGGGTCCGGCAGAAATACCTTGCTGGAATGGGCGCCGCCGGCAATGACATAATGACGGTATTTGCCATCCTCCTCGTCAGAATCCGGGCGGACCGGAGCCGGATTATAATCGTTCTCGCCAACCAACAGAATAAACGGCACATTGGAAGGCTTCACCGGCTGAAGGATTCTGGCGCTGTCCGTCTGCTTCGTTCCAATGGGAGCATCCATCATGCCGCCTACCACATTCAGAAAACCATCATAAATATGAGGCTCTCCCTCCAGTTCCTGGATATCATCCTCAGTCAACGTGTCGTCCAGCAGGTAATTTGCCCCGCCGAAGCAGTTGCTGAAGGTATTCACATACCAGCCGGACTGAGACTGCCCTACCACATAGCTGGACACGCTGCCGCTGTAATCCCCGCCGTAAAGCAAGGGGGAATCCTCCTCCTTGATCAGAGCTCCAAGCTGGCCAAGCATATCCCAGAACAGCCCGTTTTCATCCTTGCCATTAACTTTCCAGCTCAGCACATGATAACGGTCAGGATCAAACCGCTTCAATGCCTGGACATTCACATCCTTCGAGGTAATTCCAATGTAAATGTACCCGGAATTCATAAAGAAATCGTAGCTTCGCCTCCAGATATCAGGAACATCCACCTTACTGCTGGCATTCAGGATGTCCACATAGACTGCTCCGTTAAAATCAGCCGCATCCTCCGGCTGGAATACCAGAATCCGGTTCACATATTCTGCATTGCTTTTGGTAGCTAACCTCCCATTCTTCAGGTCATAGACATTTGCGTTTCCTTTTAAAAAGTACTCCTTCTCCACATACCCGTAATCCGCCAGATTGATCTTTCCCTTCGTCCGTCCTTCTCCCTGACTCAGATAGGGGAAGCTGTCCTCGGTTTCCGGAATATCATATTCCTCCCCGGAAATCACTCTGCCTCTGGTATCCACAAACTCTGCCTTCTGATTAAACGATACCGCCGCTGCAGCAACTGGACGAGGCAGCTGGGAGGCTTCATCCAGAATCGGAGGCTTCACCACAGAAGGACTGGCCAGAACACTCCCTGCATTGGAGCTGGTAGCCTTGGCTGCCGATGCATTGGAATGGCTTGCCTTGGAGCCGTCTGGCCTTAGGCTGCTTCCGCTATGGCTGCCTGGTTTCGTACTGCTCCCCGCCGGACTGTCCGGCTTGGCAATGTTCTCCACTGACCCATCTGGTTTCGTACTGCTCTCACCAGAATCATCTGGCTTCTCACTGCCGTCCCCTGAACCGTCTGGCTTCTCACTGCTGCCGCCTCCCAGATCGTCTGCATCAGAGCCGCTTGCTGTGCGGCCGTCCTCCGTTCTCCATGTCT
Organism: Lachnospiraceae bacterium; assembly: GCA_030524635.1. Lineage (GTDB taxonomy): Bacteria > Bacillota > Clostridia > Lachnospirales > Lachnospiraceae > Caccovicinus. The sequence continues at coordinate 5,427 of JAUNGG010000044.1, read as the reverse complement.
TATGGATATTCCCAGTACTGGAAATAAAACCTGCCGAAGTATATGACGGAGCAATGCTGGTCAACATCATAGATGTGATCAATGCTGCAGCCAATCTTCTCTTCCCATTATATAGTTCCATCCTTACGCCTCCTTAGTTTTTGTCCGACAGCCTTTTTAAATGCTGCCCTCCTCCCGATAGGCGCTGTCGCGTTTCCCCTTTTCTTATAACCGTTCAGATCCTTTCACTGCTGCCCTTTTTCTTCTGCTCATAAATGCAGTGGACGCCCTGATGCTCCATCATGCCGCCCAGGCAGCGTTTATTGCATCGGACGCAGTAATGGATCTTCCCTTCTTCTCCTGATGCTAATTTCCTCACCCAATCAGGATCGGCAATCAGCTGACGGCTCATAGCCGCACACTGGATCCGGCCATCCCCGATCTGCTTCTCAATAAATTCCGGATGAACCAGTCCTCCTACCCCGCAAACAGGCAGAAGTGTATACTGCCTGACCTGATCACAAAACTTTAAAAAGCACCCTTCCTCAGAAAACTCTGGATGTCTGGCTCCCGGAATGGTGTCCTCCAGATCCGAGTGATCTGCTAATGCCACATGGAAGCTGCTGACACCAGCCTGCTCCAGCATGGTCACAAATACACCAATCTCCTCCTCCAGCACTCCTGCATTTCCATAATGAGGATTCTCCTGGCGGACGGCCAGCTTATAGTCGATGGTAAGCTCCGGAGCCTTCCTGCGGATGGACGAAACTGCTTCCACTGCAAAACGTGCCCGATTTACAGCGTTTCCCCCATACTCATCGGTGCGGTGATTGAACACAGCCGAGCTGAAGCTGCCGCACATCCGGTCACCATGAACCTGTACCATGTCAAATCCGGCTTTTTGAGCCAGGACAGCGGCATCTCCAAAGGCATTTGTGATCTTTTTTATTTTTCTTTTCGGCATCCCGGATATATAAGGAGCCACCTGTGCATTCAGCAGCGGACGAAGCTCCCTGGCTGAAATTTTCTTCGTCAGGATTCCGGGGATGTAGCGGAGCATCCTCTTTACGTCACTGTCTGACTGATGAAGCTGGGCACAGATCCGGCAGTCATGCCGGTGTGCAATGGCAGTCAGCTTCTGGTAATACCGAAAGCCCTTCCTGTCATAAAGGCTGTGCCCCAGGCAGGAGGGCAGCACAGGAACATCTCCCAATATGATCATGGCACAGCCGCCGGCGGCAATCGCCTCGATCCGCTGCTCCATCTCTGCTTCTGAAAGTCCCATAGATGTGGGAGCAAACAGAATCCGGTTTTTCAACTCCACGTTTCCAAGCTTCACCGGACTTAATATCCTTTCATACATACACAACTCTCCTTCTTGATTTGACCTATTGCTCCTTTTTCAGCACCTTCTGAAGAAGTTGAAGCAGCAGCCTCTGCTCTTCATCAGTCAGAATTGCCAGCTGCTCTTCATCCCAGGCTGCGGTCATCTCCCGGCTCTTTTGAAAGATCTCCTGCCCCTGATCCGTCAAATACAGCAGATAGGCCCGTCGGTCCTCCGGATTTTTTTCCTTCCGCAGCAGCCCTCTGGCCTCCAGCTTATCCAAGGACCTCTGCCCCTGCCCCCAATCCATATGCAAAGCCAATATTACATTTTTCGGGGAACATCCAGGATGGTTTCCGATGTATAAGATCGGGTAAACAAGTCCAACTGACAGGTCATAAAGCTGCAGCTGATGATTACAGCTGCTGACAAATTCCCTTCGCAGAATCGAAACATAATAAGCCAAACTCTTGTTCATAGTATCCTCCTTTTATACTTGATAAAGTCAAGTATATGATTTTTACTTGATTTTGTCAAATATTATTGCATCATATTTTCAAAAATTGTAAAAAAAAGAAAACGCCCCACGATGACTCTTCATCGTGAAGCATCCTCCTATATCAGCAATTCAGCAATATTCTATTGCGATATCGATGTTTGATCATGCAGCCATGGTTCTCTCTGCCAGCTTCTTTAAATAGCTGGTAAACTCTTCATCCTCTCCATGGACATTTACGGTCAGAACACGGGTCAGATCAAGGCTCAGCACACCCAGCAAGGATTTTGCATCAATGATAACACGGTTGTAATATACATCAATATCGAAATCGCACTTTGATGCATGAGCCACAAAGTCCTTTGCATCAGCAACGGTTAACAGTTTAATTCTCATTTCTTCCATATTTATCAATCTCCTTTTTTGAATCACATGCTTGTGATGTGACGCCTCAAGTGATGTTCATAGTTATAGCATGATTGAAAATAAAAGTCAAATTCCAATAAAAACCTGTCTTCCCCTTATTTCTTGAACCATCTGCCCAATTTCCGCGATTTTTCGCTCGGAAGTTTTATACACTATTTTCCATATTTGTCAAAAAAAGGTAAAATGATGAAAAATCAAACCATCATTTTACCTTTTATCTCATTGGCAAATTCTATTTAATTCTCACAAAATAGATAAATCCATTGCCGGTCTTACTTTTTAAGAACCAGATGCTGCGGCAGACCATTTACCATAAATGGCTGATAATCGCCCTGGATCAACGGCTCAATGTAATTTAAGAAATCCTCGGTTACATAGTTGCCTTCCTTGTTCAGCCAGTTTCTCGGCACCAGCTTCTCATTGTTGGCAATCTTATGTACATCATAAATGCCGGCTGCACTCATGTATGGATCATCGGAAACACGGTCGATTACCACCATCTTGCCGGTATCACCCTCATCTGCTGCCTTTACTGCAGCGCCGCCTACCATGAAGGCCTCATTGATATCCACACGGGAAGCCATATGGGAAGCGCTTCTCTGCAGAGTGGAGAACTCTACGCTTCTGGTCTTGCAGCCGATCTCATTCTGTAAGAAACCAGCCAGATAAGCTGCCGTGCCCTGTAACTGCTTGTGGCCGAATGCATCCACATAGTCAGCGCCGCCGGAAAGCTCGCACACATATCTGCCGTCCTCCAGCTTGATTCCTTCGGATACTGCAACCACAACGGAATCCTTCTTCTTTAACAGATCCTTAACCTTCTTCAGGAATTTATCGATATCAAACGGAACCTCCGGCAGATAGATCAGATCCGGGCCCTCGCACTCCTCTGTTCTGGCTAAAGCAGTTGCTCCTGTCAGCCAGCCTGCATTTCGTCCCATAACCTCGATCACCGTAATCATAGCCTTATGATAAGTAAGACCTAATGCGTCGCGGATGATCTCCTTGGTAGAAGCGCCGATATACTTCGCTGCACTGCCGAATCCGGGGGTGTGATCCGTAAGAGCCAAATCGTTGTCGATGGTCTTTGGAACGCCTAAGAACTTCTGGCGGTGTCCCTTAACAATGGCATAATCTGAAAGCTTCTTGATGGTATCCATGGAATCATTGCCGCCGATATAGATAAATACTTCGATGTTCAGCTTATCCAGAATGCTGAAAATCTTCTCATAAATCTCCGGATTCTCATGGATCTCCGGCAGCTTATAGCGGCAGGAGCCTAAGAATGCAGATGGTGTTCTCTTTAAAAGCTCAATATCCATATCCGAATGAATCTGGGTAGAAAGGTCTACATACTGCTCATCCAAAAATCCCTGAATTCCGTGAAGCATTCCGTATACCTTGTGGAAGCCTCTCTCCTTCGCGGTCTTGTAAACACCAGCTAAGCTGGAGTTGATGACAGATGTAGGACCTCCCGATTGTCCTACGATAATATTTCCCTTTTTGGCCATAATAAATGTCCCCCTTCAAGTTTTGTTCATCTTTCCGCTGGTCAAGACTCCTTTCAAGAAAAAGCCTTCGGCGGATTGTAAAAATCATTTCTTGCTATTATAGCAAATCCGGAGATTCCTTTCAAGGACTTCTTGTGAAAAATGGATGGTTTTTACTTTATGCCGGAGGGGATTTTGGGGTTTTTTACAAAATTGTATGTAATCATCAAAAAATTACAAAAATTTTGAAAGAAACGATTGACAGATTATTTTTTCTGTGATATGATAATCATCGTTGTAAGGAACAACATCGCTCAGGGGAATAGTTCAATGGTAGAGCAGCGGTCTCCAAAACCGTAGATGGGGGTTCGAGCCCCTCTTCCCCTGCTGAATTAAGCGGAGGTCCGATTGGATCTCCGCTTTTTTTATCCAATCCCAAAGGAGGCATTAATTCCCATGAATGAAGAATGTCTGATCTGCAAGGCCCCGTTAGAATATCTGGAAAGCGAAATCCAGATGGAATGTGCGGTCTGTCACAGAAAGTTCCCGTCCCGTACCCGCTGTATAAACGGGCACTTCG
>JAUNGG010000044.1:0-1122 GCA_030524635.1 Lachnospiraceae bacterium | reverse complement strand
AGTGCCACACGAAGGGACTCGACCGGATCTTCCGGATCTGCCTTGAGGAGACCTCGAAGAATCCTCTGGAAATCATGGAAACGCTCATGAGCCAGCCCTTCTGCCATATGCACGGCCCGGAGCACCATGTGATGGTCGGAGCCGCCCTCCTTACCGCCTACAAAAACGCCGGCGGAAACCTGAATCTGGAGTCTGCACTTTCAGAGATGCAGAGCCGGGGCCGGGAGGTTCCCGGCGGTGTCTGCGGCTTCTGGGGCGCATGCGGAGCCGGAATCAGCAGCGGAATCTTCGTCTCCATCGTCACCGGCTCCACGCCTCTGGCGAAGGAGGCCTGGGGCCTCTCCAATCAGATGACCTCCGCCGCTCTCGCGAAGATCGGCGCCGTCGGCGGCCCCCGCTGCTGCAAGCGGGACTCCAATCTGGCGATTCTGGCCGCCGTCGACTTCGCCAGGGAATATCTGCATGTGGAGATGGAAACCAGTCCGGTCCGCTGCCGCCGCTCTACCGAAAACAATCAGTGCATCGGCTCCCACTGTCCGTTTTTTGCCGGCTGAGGAGTCCCGTCTGTCCGCGCCAGTGCACATCCGCCGCCGGGAGCATATATAGCGGCGGATGCCTTCTCAGATCAGTCCGATCGCCTCTCTCACATTCTCAACGCCTACCAGACGAATCCTCGTCTCCTTCTTAAGCTTCTCCAGATTTGCCTTCGGCAGCACACAGGTCGTAAAGCCCATCTTCACGGCCTCCGCTACTCTCTGGGCCGCCTGGGAAACGCCTCGGACCTCGCCGGAGAGGCCCACCTCGCCGAAAATCAGCATACCCGGATCCACCTCCCGGTTTTTAAAGCTGGAGACCAGCGCCATAACTACCGCCAGGTCCAACGCCGGTTCGTTCATCTTCATTCCTCCGGCAATGTTTACATAGGCATCGTATCGGCTCATGGCGTAGCCGCACCGCTTCTCCAGGATCGCCAGAAGAATATTGATCCGGTTATAATCGACGCCGTTGGCCGTCCGTCTCGCCATTCCGAAGTTTGTCGCCGTGACCAGAGCCTGGACCTCTAAGAGAATCGGTCTGGTTCCCTCCAGAGAACAGGCCACCACAGCCCCCGACGCCTCCTTC
>JAUNGG010000043.1 GCA_030524635.1 Lachnospiraceae bacterium | reverse complement strand
TGATGAACCTGTTTTAATTCCAGCTTTTTCCCATCAACCTGCTCCTGCAGCTCATCGATCATGTACATCACCGTGTTGTGATCCATGATCTCAAGCTCTTTTGAAAACATATTCATCACCCTTTCTGTGTTGAGGCATAATTCATAAATGTCCTGGTACATGGCTTTGAACTGAGGATATCGGGTGATCAGTTCTTCGATCCGGACAGGATCTGTAAAGCTTAAGAAAGCAAGCCATGCCTCCAAGATGGTGTCAATACTTTTATTTTCCATGGTTTTCCGATAAATGTCAAGAGGAATGAAGAAGTATTCCTGAAGCAATTCCATGGACAGCCCGGTATCGGATTGCTGGTGAAATTTATGAAGATAGTGATTGGGAAAATCATGGAAGTCATCAGGTGATTTTTCAAAAAATACCAGAGTATAAACCTTCTTAATATCCCGATAGTGAAAATCACCTTTATGTTTGCTGCGGACTCGTTTGTATTGACGCAAGAGATGGTCGGCAGAGTAGCAGGCGCAGCGTTCGCCTGGAAAAGCATATCCGATTTTCTGGATTTCCACGTTGCACAGGCAGCCATCCTCTAATTGGACAATGATATCGGTGTAGAGCAGAGAGGATTCTGCACCCAGGCGGACGGAGTCGTTGGGAAGGACGGTTTGGATCAATGCTTTACGTCCCATGAGCAGGGACAGCAGTTCAGAGAGCCGTTCCGGAGTATTCTCCGGGTTAAAGATTTCCTTAAAGATCCCATCATAGAGAACCTTCATTCCTTTTTTGCCGGTGCAGCAATCAATGAAATCCTTCTGATAGTCCAAATTCCATTTCATAAAGAGATCATTAAGTGCAGGCTGTTTGGATATGATCTGGCGCAGCTCCTGGCTGGTCCGGATCATGGGAAAGTGTTTGGATAAACATGATTGTGTCTGGGGCATGATTCGATCGTTAGTCCCCGTAATCGATTTTGTCATAGGCGGTTGTCTCCTTATCTGGTTTTAAAGTTAAAATGTCTGGAAAGCAATGAGAGCGCTTCAACGTGAAGCAGCTGCTGAAGAGTTTTGGCAGAGTATGCCAGTATGCATCATACCCGATGCCAAGGCCAAGATGCCTTGTGGAAAAGCCGCATTTCATGCGTATGGTTCCGTACGGCAGAATGCCGTAAATAAGAATACATAAAGTATATCATATTTGGAAGGAAATTACAATATGTTTACTTAAAATGGAAAAAAGAGACGGTGATTGGGAGATAAAACACAACGTGATTGACCAGAACGATTATTAAGTACCTTATATATTTTTTGCATTTCCCATCATATAGGAAGAAAAGAAACCAGTGGTATTGTTACAATATGAACAAGTCACAAAACAATATTATATTTTCACCTGTTATCTATTTTGCGTTGATCAGGGGCTATACCATGCCGTTGGCGCTGTATGTCAGTGCAGGCTTAAGTATTTGTACCGCAAGCATTGGAATGCGGGTCAGTGAACCGGAAGCACAGATGGTGGTAGGAACTTGGATTATCAGCAAGCTTCCGGAAGCTGTCATTGCATCTTACCCTAGAGTGGTTATCAGGACTGGTACGGAGTGGAGCCTGTATCGGATGAAGCGTACATAGCAGCCTGTGCCGGGAACGTGCTGATCGGAATCGGAAGCAACGTTACCCGGCTTTTTGTCAGTGCAGGCGGTTTATGAATGCGGGTTCAAAGTGGAATCTACCCCAAAATCCTCCGCAAATCCTCCTCTGGTGTGGTAATGGGCGCGATCTGGTATTCCTTCACAAGCAGCGCCAGCACATTGGGGGACAGGAATGCCGGCAGTGACGGCCCCAAAAGGATATTTTTAATCCCCAGATGCAGAAGGGTCAGCAGAATGCAGACTGCCTTCTGTTCATACCAGGAAAGAATCATAGACAGGGGAAGGTCGTTGACACCGCAGTCAAAGGCCTTAGCAAGAGCACAGGCAACCTTGATGGCGCTGTAGGCATCATTGCATTGTCCCATGTCCATAATTCGTGGCAGGCCGTTGATCGTTCCCAGGTCAAGATCATGGAACCGGTATTTTCCGCAGGCCAGAGTGAGAACAATGCTGTCAGCAGGTGTCTGCTTCACAAACTCGGTGTAGTAATTCCGACCTGCTCTTGCACCATCGCATCCGCCTACCAGGAAGAAATGACGGATCGCTCTGGTCCTGACGGCATCGATAATCTGATCGGCAGCGTCCAGCACCGTGCCATGTGCAAATCCGGTGGTAACATTTCTGCCGCCGTTGATTCCGGTCCTGTGCATTTCTTCAGGATAGCCGCCCAGTTCCAGAGCCTTTTTGATAACAGGTGTGAAGTCACGGTCTTCACCGATGTGCTGGATTCCAGGATAGGATACCAGTTCTGTGGTAAACACACGATCTGCATAGTCCGTCTTAGGCGGCATCAGGCAGTTTGTGGTGAAGAGGACCGGCGCAGGAAGATTGGAAAATTCCTTCTGCTGATTCTGCCATGCAGTTCCGAAATTGCCCTTAAGCTGCGGGTATTTTCTCAGTTCGGGGTAGGCATGGGCGGGGAGCATTTCACCATGCGTGTAGATATTGATTCCGGTTCCGACTGTCTGTTCCAGCAGAAGCTTAAGGTCGTAGAGATCGTGGCCAGAGATCACGATGAAGGGGCCTTTTTCAATGGTGAGAGAAACTTTGGCAGGAGCAGGTGTACCGTAGGTTTTGGTGTTAGCCTGATCCAACAGAGCCATACATTTCAGATTAATCTCTCCAACCTCCATAACCACTGGCAAAAGCTCATCCATGCTCCAGTCCATTCCAAGGACAAACAGTGCCTTGTAGAAAAAGCGGCTGACTTCCTCATCCTGGTATCCCAGAACGGCAGCATGGTAGGCGTAGGCGGCCATGCCGCGGATACCGAACAGGATCAGAGATTTCAGGGAGCGGATATCCTGATCTGCATTCCAGAGTTCCTGCATATCATAATCTTCATTTTTTCCACAGGAGGAGCAGTCGGGAATGAGACGGGCTTTTTCTTCCTGTACTTGATGGATCAGACCGGTGATCGTGCGGTTATCAAAGCTTACATTGGTCAATGTGGTAAATAGTCCATCCAGGATCAAGCGGTCGGTTTGTTCGGTCGGCAGATCCTCATTGCCTGCCACAGAGCGGGCAAGTCCGATCAGTGCGCCGGTTAGCTGGTCCTGTAGCTGGGCCGTGTCTGCCTGTTTGCCGCATACGCCTGCCCGGCCGGTACAGCCGCCGCAGCCTGCAGTTTGTTCACATTGGAAGCAGAACATAGTATTATTTATCATCGTATAAGTCTCCTTTTCATTGAAATATATAGTAAGATTTGGTTGCGCTGCAGAAGCCGCAGCAGTGATTACGGTGAGATTATAATTGATTGATAGAGGAAAGTCTGTTGTAGTTACAACAAAATATCAATATAGAGAACAATGGAGATAGAATGCAAAAAGCTGCCAGAAATTTGAAACAGCTTTATCCTGTTTAGCCGGCATAAAGCAACGATGCCAAATGATTCATTGCAATTACCGGCCAAACCAGGTATACTAAAGACAGAGAATATGGGTATTGTTTCAGGAGGTGCTCATGGCAAGGACAGTGGCAATCGGAATCCAGGACTTTGGTGATTTGATCCAGAAGAATTATTTTTATATCGATAAAACCTTCTTTATTAAGGAGTGGTGGGACAGCAGCGACAGCGTGACCCTGATCACCCGTCCACGCCGGTTCGGAAAAACCTTGAATTTGAGCATGGTGGAGCAGTTCTTTTCGGTGGATTATGCCGGACGGGGAGAGCTGTTTGAGGGACTTTCCATTTGGAACGAGGAGGAGTACCGAAACCTGCAGGGAACGTATCCGGTGATCAGCCTGTCCTTTGCCAGAGTAAAGGAAACAAACTATGCAGTGAAAAGAGGAGGAATGTTTTTTGCAGATATCAAGCAGATTTACAATAGCGATTCATATATTTGCATGTATGGAAACCTTTGGAAAGGATTATAAGATCACCAGTGATTTTCTTGCATCCAGCATCAATGTAAATCCGGTGATTATACGGAAGATTTTATCCCAGCTTCGGAATGCGGGACTGATTCAGGTGGCCAGAGGAACCGGCGGAACCACTGCTACCAGGCCTATTGATGAGATTACTTTTTATGATGTGTATCTGGCAGTGGATTTACTGGAGGACGGAGATTTGTTCCATTTCCATGAGAATCCCAATCCGGCATGTCCAGTAGGGCGGAATATCCATACGGCTCTGGATCATAAACTGGAGGATATTCAGAGAGCGATGGAAAATGAGATGAAAAAATATACGATTGCAGATGTTGTGAATGATATCAGGCTGTGCATGGAGACCTCGTAATTTTTAGAAAATAAAGTCTCTTCGCCGGATCGCGAACCGCCAAACCTGCGGATGAACCGGTCTTTGTCAAGCGGACAAGGAGCGGTTTACCAGCAGATTTGGGCTTTTTTATGTCTGGAATCGGTTACCGTGAGACCTTCAAGGTGATGCAGATGCTTTGCCTTCTGACAGGATCAGTCCCGCCAAGGTTAAGATGGTGCCAAGTCCTGCCATAACTGTGATCCTCTCATGGAGAATCAGTACGGAGGTCACAATGGTTATCACGGGAACCATATAGATGAAAGCGCTTGTTTTCACTGCGCCTAGGGCATTCACCGCAAAATTCCAGGTAACAAAGCAAAGAGCCGAAGCACCAAGACCCAGATAAAGGATGTTGAACAGACAGAGCCGATCAGCGAACCGGGTCAGATCCCATTTAAAATCAAACAGGGGCAATGCCGGCAGCATAAACAGGATGCCATAGAAAAATACCCGTCTTGTGGTGAGGATCGTATGGAAGCCATAGCTGCTGATCTTCTTTGTCAGCACGGAATAGCAGGCCCAGACAAAAGCAGCCAGCAGTGCAAGCAGATCGCCCACAGGATTCAGCTTCAGCCTGGAGCCATTGAAGCTGATCAGGAAGATTCCGGCCATAGCAGCCGCAAAGCCGACGAAAAAATCAGCCCGCAGCTTTTCTTCCTTCATAAACAGATGGGAGAGAATTGCAGTAAAAAATGGTGCTGCTGAGATGATCACTCCCACATTGGAGGCAAAAGTGAGGGTGAGGGCAATATTTTCCAGCAGGTAATACAGACAGATTCCGCTAAGACCTGCTGCGGCAAAGGTAAGCTCCTGCCTGGGCGTTGTTCCCCTCAGGCGGCGAGGGTACGCGGCCAGCAGCGCAAAAAGTCCGATGAGGAAACGGAAAAACAGGATTTCCACCGGCTGGAAGACCTCCAGCAGGAGTTTTGTGGAGATAAATGTGGTTCCCCAGATGATGATGGTCAGAAGGGCTGACAAATGACCGGACCAATGGCTTGCTGTACTTCTATTCTTCATGTGGCATTTCCTCCCCGCTGCCTTTGGCAGAAAAGATTTCCCGGTAGACGCCGGGAGCCAGCCCGATAAACCGGCTGAAATAGTTTGTAAAATGACTCTGATCAGAAAATCCTGTCTGCAGTGCTGCTTCAACCGGCGGAACACCCTGCTCCAGCAGCTTTTTTGCCTTACCGATGCGGATATTTACCAGATAGCTGTACGGCGTAACTCCTTTTGATTTGGTAAATGCCCGAAGCAGAGTGGATTTACTTAAGCCGGCACAGCGGCAGATCTGATCCAGACAGATGTGCTCTGCGAAATGCTGTTCCATAAAGGCGCAGGTTTTTTCAATCTCGCGGGAACATTCCGGGATGCAGCGTTCAAAGGGCTGTCCATATTGCTGGATGAGCGTGGACAGGAGCAGAAGCAGATTTTCTTCTTTTCCGAACTCGCAGGAACCTTTCATGACCAGTTCATGGAGCGGGCGCAGATAGCAGGCTGCTTCCTCATCATAGATCACATTCTGAGAAAAGCCGGGCAGCTCCTGTTTGCCGGTGATTTCATCAGCCAGATCCAGCATAACATCTTTTGTGATATTAAATCCACGATAATCCAGAGTCCCCTTGTCATTTTGGACGCAGGCATGGTTATCTCCAGGATTGAAAAGGACAATATCGCCTTTCTTTATAAGATACTCTTGATTTTTGCAGGAAAGTACACGCTGCCCGTTCTCAATAAAGCCAATGACATAATACTCGTGAAAATGGTTTGGGAAAGGCTGGCGGGTTCCTTCAAAACGATAAGCTTCGATCTGTAATTCCTCATCATAGACTATCGTTCTGGTTTCTTTCTTCATGTGCATTTCCTCCTTGCTTACTGCTGTTCATTGTATCATCCTTCCCTTCAAAGGTCTTGTAAAATATCGTCAAACAAAATTTCTTAAAATTTTGACATTTGTCGATCTATCCGCTATCATTACTATGAAAGATTGCCGCTGAATAGGCGGCTTAAGTTCAGGGATTGTCAGACATCAGCGGAAACTTTACGATATTTACCAATTTACTTAAGAAGGGAAGAAAACGATATGAAATACGATTTTACTTCAATTATGAACCGCCAGGGCATGGATGCCATAGCGGTGGAAGGGCTTGGAGTTGGTCCCATGGCTCCTCAGCCCCCGAAGGAAGGCTGGGATATCATCCCCATGTGGGTGGCGGATATGAATTTCCCTACCGTTCCAACCGTACCGGAAGCCATCATAGAGCGGGCCAAGCATCCGGCTTACGGATATTTTTCTCCAAGAAAGGAATATTTTGACGCTATTATTAAATGGCATGAAACACGCAACCAGGTTGAAGGTCTGACAGCAGACTGCATCGGGTATGAGAACGGCGTGTTAGGCGGAGTGATCAGTGCCCTGAATGTGTTCTGCTCCAGAGGAGATGGGGTTTTGCTCCACAGTCCCACCTACATCGGTTTTACCAAGAGTCTGACCAATAACGGCTATCACATCGTTCATTCCGATCTGGTGAAGGATGAGAACCAGGTATGGCGCATGGATTTTGAGGATATGGAGAAGAAGATCGTGGAAAATAAGATCCATGCAGCTATTTTCTGTTCTCCTCACAATCCATGCGGCCGCGTGTGGGAGCGATGGGAGATAGAGAAGGCCATGGAACTTTATAAAAAGCATGATGTGATGGTGATTTCCGATGAGATCTGGTCAGATTTGGTTACTGTGGACCATACCCATATCCCCACACAGAGCGTTTCAGAGGATGCCAGGATGCGCACAGTTGCGCTTTACGCTCCTTCTAAAACCTTTAATCTGGCCGGATTAGTAGGAAGTTATCACATTATTTACAACCCGTATATCCGGGACCGGATTGCCAAGGAATCTTCATTGTCTCATTACAATGCAATGAATGTTCTGTCCATGCATGCGCTGATCGGTGCATACAAACCAGAAGGTTATGAATGGGTGGATGAGCTGCGTCAGGTGATCACAGGAAATATTGAATATGCCTGTGATTATATTCAGGAGCATTTTGAGGGTGTGGAGGTCAGCCGGCCGGAGGGCACCTACATGCTGTTTGTGGACTGCACCAAATGGTGTGAGGCCCATGGAAAGACCATTGAGGACGTGGAGAAGGCTGCATGGGATGTAGGTGTGGCAGTTCAGGATGGAAAGATGTTCCATGGACCGTGCCATCTGCGAATGAATCTGGCCCTGCCTCTTTCCAGGGTGAAAGAAGCGATGGATCGGTTGGACCGGTATGTGTTTAATGGGAAATAAGCAGGAAATAAATGCAGGGGTAAGATGAAATAAATAAAGGATGGATAACCATGAACAAGAAAGAACTTTTAAGCTTATGCGGAAGCATGGAGCAGGTGGCAGGAGTCAGAAGGATCGAGTATCAGGACGGCAGGGCATCTGCCCTCCGCTGTGCACTGGTAAAAAACGGCCCTTTAGAGTATGCGCTGATGCTGGATAAATGCCTGGATCCTGCCTGGATCACCTACAAGGGCATCAACCTTTCCATTCTCACCAAGCCGGGACTTCAGGGCAGAAATCCCTATGATACAGCAGGAGGGGAGGCAGTCCGTTCCATTATGGGAGGTGCTATGTTCACCTGCGGTCTGGACAATGTTCACGGAAACCGCCAGGTAGACGGCGAGGAATATCCGGTTCACGGACGGATGCGGACCACTCCGGCGGAAAAGGTGGGCATGGATGCCTGGTTTGACGGAAATGATTACCGGATCAAGGTAAGCGGGGAAATGCGTCAGGGAAGGATCTTCGGGGAAAATATGGTTCTGCGCCGCAGGGTGGAAACGATTTATGGCAGTCGGACCATCCGCATTCGGGATGAGATCGAAAATCAGGGCTTTGCGCCGGAGCCTCTTTGTCTGTTATATCACTGCAATGCCGGATACCCTCTGCTAGCTCCGGGCACCAGGATCCTGTTGCCGGACGCATCCTGCACACCAAGAGATTCGGATGCCCAGAAGGGGATGAAGGTGCGGTTTACCATGGGAGCACCGAAGATCGGGGAACCGGAGCAGGTGTTCCAGCATGTGCTGGCGGCAGATGAAAATGGAAATACCTTTGGAGCTTTTGTCAATGATGAATTGGGGCTTGGACTCTGCATTCGCTGGAATGTGGGGCAGATTCCTTATATGACGCAGTGGAAGAGTGAGGCTGCAGGCGACTATGCGGCTGCGTTGGAGCCTACCAATGTGGGATTTGAGGGAAGAGGCGGCAAGGTGCAGCTTTTGCAGCCCTTTGAGACCCATGTGAATGAGCTGTCCTTTACTGTGATTGAGGGAACGGAGGAGATCCGGGAGCTGGAGCAGGAGAAAGAGCGGCTGATGAATAGAATAATGAATGAAATAAAAAAATGATGCAGAAAAAAGGAGCTGACGCTCAACTGAAAATTCAGTTGGCCCGGCTCCTTTTACCGTTACTGTGCCAATCTTAAGTTTGCCAAACCAGTTTTCCTTATTTCAGCTGGTCCTGCCCAGATACACTGCCTGTCTAGCGGCAGTCGATGGGCAGGGTCACTCCGTAGGACATCTGATTATGGGTATTGATCTTATAATCAGAAGGGGACATGCCGCAGAACTTGCGGAATACCCGGTTGAACTGTGAAAAACTGGAAAAACCTGTATCCTCAGAGATCTGGGTGATCTTTAAATCGGAGTTCAGCAGCAGGTATTGGGCATTTTTGATGCGGGTCAGCTGGATATACTGGACCACGGTGTAGCCCGTTACCTCCTTAAACCGATGGGAAAGGTAGTAAGGGCTGATGTAAAAGGTGTCGGCCAGGGATGCCAAGGAAATATCCTCATTGTAATGCGTATGGATGTAATTGGTGATGGTGTACATCTTATCCTTGATCCCATTTTCGATGCTGGGGGCATAATGGTTGTGCTCCCGCATGCTGTAGAGCAGGAAGAGAAATTCGGTGAACTTGCAGTGGATCATCAGGTTGCGGACGCTGGGGCTTTGGACGGTCTGGCTGATCTCTACGATGTCGTTAAGCTTCTGGAACAGCTGATTCTGCTCCTCCTTGTGAAACCGGTATATGGGATGCTGGGTGTTAAAGATGGACAGGATCTCACTGAAACCGCTGCTTTGGGCGCCCTGTTTGGGCAGCATGAAGCCGATGATGATCCGGTCACTTGGCGGCCCCTCCAGATAGACGGATTGATGCAGGATGGAGGGCGGCAGCAGGATCAGATCATTGGCGATCATGTCGTACCGCTTTCCTTCTACAAAATGGTAGGCCTTTGGACTCAGCAGAATCATCATCTCATAAAAAATATGGAAGTGGGGGAACTCCATATTCACAGACTGACTTCGCTTATCATAGTCAAAAAAGTAACAGATCGAGTTTTCAAGAGGGGTCACAATATCATTAATAATGATGGAAAAGCCCCGCTCATACAGCAGGGGAGAATTAGGGTAGCATTTCATATGCAGACAGCGTCCTTTCTGATTTTTTTGCATGCAGCTGCTGGTACCTTCACAGCTGATTCTAAATATCCATTGGTTTCCGGTGATACCTTCTATTTCTTTTAGTAAATCATAAAAAAACAAAAAATGCAATAATAGATATGAATAAAAACAAAATAGCAATAGTTATTGCTGAGGAAATCAGGTATACTCACTGTAAAAGCTTTCTGGGCCTGTGTGCACAGAATGCAAAAAGAGGGAAATACCCCGGACATACCGTTATGCCCAAAAGGGGCAGACCAATGAAAGGAAAAATGAAATGAGAGAAAAAAGGGAAGAGAAGAAGATGAAACTGATACCGATCCTGTGCTTTGGCCTTTTAATGGCAGGGCTTGGGTCCAGCGATGCGTTGAGAGGAATTTTTGCACCAGTGTTTCAGAGCCGGTATGGGCTGAGCGAGAGCCAGCTGTCGCTGATGATCACCATCAGCTACATCGGAAACCTGCTGTTCTTAAGTGTAGGAGGAAAGCTTTTGGATCTGTTCCCACGAAAACGGGTGGCTATTGGTGTCGTGGGGATCTGGGTCGGTGCGATCCTGCTGAATCTGGTGACAGATCATTATGGATGCATTATTGTCTCCATGTTTCTGGCGCTGGGAGCCTCCACCTTATTAAACACTACAGTGAACATCCTGACTCCGGCTGTGTGCGCCGGGTATGCAGGGCTGATGGTAAATGTGTTTTTCTTTATCCAGGGAATCGGAACCAGCGGCAGCCAGTACATTCTGGGACGGTATGCGTTTTCCTACGGAGGCTGGAAGGGGATCAATGGGATCCTGCTGGGAATCGGAGCGGCCGTTCTGGTGCTGCTGTTTATTCTGGTGATACCGGAGACCAGCGCTGAGGAGAAGACGGAAGGGGGCGGTGAGGAAAGTGAGCCGGAGAGCTCTGTTTTCTGGATGTTTGCTGCCATGATGGGGTGCTATTTCATTGCAGAGCACGGGATCATGAACTGGCTGTTATCCTACTGCATCAATGCATTTCAGATGGAAGCGGCGCAGGCCTCCGTCAGCTTATCCATTTTCTGGGGCGGCATGACGGCAGGCCGGCTCTTGTTCGCGCCTGTGGTGCAGAAGCTGGGAGCGGCGAAAAGCCTGTATCTGTTCGGGGGACTGGGAACTGTGATGTTCTGCGCAGGCTGTCTGCTGGGAAGCAGCGGCATTCTGGTGCTGGGCTGCTCCGGATTTGTGATCTCCATTCTGTATCCCACCATGGTTCTGCTGATCCAGCAGATCTATCCGAGAAAGTATGCGGCTACAAAAACGGGCGCTATTATCAGTATTGCAACGCTTGCGGATATTGGCTTTAATCTGGTATTCGGAGTGGCGGCTGACCGTCTGGGATACCGGATCAGCTTCCTGATCCTGCCGGTCTGCATGGTTGGATTCTATTTCTTATATGTAAGACTTGTCAAAAAAGTAGGAAAAAATACCGCAATCGTTGTGAATAAAAAAACGAATTAAAGCAAAATACGCAATAAAAATTATTCAAAAAGGCAAAAATAACGTAGAAAATTGACATCAACAAATGCTATGATGGTTTCAGAGAGGAGGAGAGACATGAGCTACAAACAAGAAGAAATCAATCAGGCAATCAGCAAGTACCTGAGCAGCTTCGAAAAGGTTTTGTACGAAGAAGATTCCCAGTTCATGGAGGGGATGAAGACAAAAAGTCTTGCAAATGACGACATCCGCAAATATCAGTTCTGGGAGTGGACGCAGGGGGTAGGACTGTACGGTGTGTGGAAGCTTTACAAGGAGACAAAGGATACCAGATACATGGATATTCTGACTTCTTACTATGAAAGACAGCTTACCATCGGACTTCCGGCCAAAAACGTGAACACGGTGACCCCGCTGCTTGCCATGTCGTTCGTGGCAGAAGAACTGCAGAATGATACCTACATGGATATCTGCAAGGAATGGGCACAGTGGATCTGCAAGGATTTCCCAAGAACCAGGGAGGGAGGCTTCCAGCATATCACATCTGATACGCTGAATGAGGGTGAGATCTGGGACGATACCTTATTTATGACGGTTCTGTTCCTGGCCAACATGGGGCGGATTCTGGGAGAGCAGAGATATCTGGATGAGGCAGAATACCAGTTCCTGCTTCACACCAAGTATCTGGCAGACCGGGAGACCGGATTGTGGTATCACGGATGGACGTTCAAGGACAATAACCATTTCGCAGGCGCATTCTGGGGACGGGGCAACTGCTGGATCACATCCGCAATTCCAGAGTACCTGGACATGGTTCCGGTAAGCACAAGCGTGAAGAAGCTGCTGATCCAGACCTGGAGACGTCAGGTAGAGGCACTGATGGAGCATCAGGAGGGCAATGGCATGTGGCACACACTGGTAGATGACAAGGATTCCTACGTGGAAGCCAGCGCCACCTGCGGATTTGCTTACGGGATCTTAAAGGGGGTTAACATGGGGATCGGAGAAGCCTGGTGGGCTGAGAATGCCATGAAGGCAATCGATCCGATTTTAGGCTACACCGACGAGGAAGGTGTGGTGCATCAGGTTTCCTATGGAACACCTATGGGAAGAACATCCAAGAATTTTTATAAAGAAATAGAATTGAAACCGATGCCTTATGGGCAGGCATTGGCGATGCTGTTCTTTATGGAGAGTAAAAAATATACGGTCAAATGAGAGGAGGACCACATTATGAGAAAAATGTTAAAGAAGACAATGGCAGGCGTGATGATGATGTCACTGGCTGCTGCGGCACTGACAGGCTGCGGCGGTTCATCCAAATCAGATTCTGCAGCAACCACAGTAGCTGGTGAGAGCGCAGGCCCCATCAGCGGGCAGATCCTGCAGGTTATGATCTCCGAGGAGCCAGGCGAGGGTGATGCTCTTGGAAACGCACTGAAGAAATGGTCAGAGGAATCCGGCAATGAGATCAAGCAGATCATCATTTCTCATGACGACATGCTGAGCAAATTCCCGTCCATGGCAAAGAACAACGACCTTCCGGATCTGGTAGCTACCACTCGTCTGCACCAGCTGTATCCAGAGGAGTTTGTGGACATGAGCGGTGTTCTGGATCTTTCCAAGTTCAATGAATCTGCTCTGAAGATCGTAGGAAAGTCCTACTCCTCCGATGCCATCACCGGTATTCCGGATCAGTACACCACCACCTGCATGTTCTACAATCAGGACGCCTTTGAGGCAGCCGGACTGGAAGCTCCGACTGCGGAGAATCCATGGACCTGGGATGAGCTGTATGAGAACGCAAAGACCCTGCAGGAAAAGGGCGGCGTTAAGTATGGATTTGCAGCCGATGTTTCCAGAGCACGTTATGACATTCTGATGTATGCCAACGGCGGTTCCCTGGTACAGCAGGACGGCGATACCTTCAAGGTAGCAGTAAACAGCGCTGAGAACGTAGCAACCCTGGAGCGTTTCGTTCAGGCAAACAATGAAGTAATGCCGAAGGCCATCTGGGCAGGCGGCACCACCGATAACCCAGTTGAGTATTTTAAGAACGGTGACGCAGCGATCCTGCTGTCCGGTTCCTGGAACTACAACACCTTTACTACCGAGATTTCCAAGTTTGCCTTTGGCGTAATGCCGACCCCGAAGGGAAGTGCAGGACAGTCTGCCATCATCGGCGGCGAGGCTCTGGCAATCCCGGCTAACGGCAAGAATGTAGAGCTGGCAAAGCAGTTCGTACAGTGGCTGTTCGAGGATGAGCATTACACCGAGTTCCTGCAGATCCGCAAGGAGCCGTCTGTTATGAACGATATTACCTATACTCCTGACACGGACAAGGCAAAGGAAGATTTTGCAACCATTCAGAACGAGACTAACTATGTAACCGATACCTTCATGGTAGATGAGAGCTCTTCCTGGAGAACCTACAAGGACAATGAGTACAGAGATGCCATCAAGCGTGCAGTAGCAGGCGAGGTTACCGCTCAGGAAGCGTTAGACGGCTTCGCAAAGGCACTGGCTGAGTCTTCCGGCTGGGCAATGGCCAACTAATTGAGCGGAAAGATGATTAGGAGGAACTGTGTAATGAAAAAGAAAAACCAGGCTTTTTGCCATTCAAGAGCCTTCTGGATGTTTGTCCTTCCGTCCCTTCTGCTGTTCGGCGTATTCTTCCTGGTTCCGTTAGGACTTAGCGTTTGGTTCTCCTTTACCAACTATGATGGATGGAAAACCATGGATTTTATCGGGATCAAGAATTATGCAGATATTCTGACCAGCTCGGATTTTTACAAAACAGTTTCCAGAACTCTTATTTATACCATCTGCAACCTGCCGTTTAAGGTTGCAATCCCATTGCTGTTAGCAGCGCTGGTTACCTCCTCAAAATTAAAGGGAACCACCATTGTGAGAACCCTGATCTATATCCCGGTATTATTCTCCGCACTGGTAGCTGGTATTACCATCAACTGGATGTTCGGCCAGGAATACGGCCTGATTAATTTCCTGCTGCAGAAGGTGGGAATCAGCCCGCTGCAGTGGTCTTTAAATCCGGTGCTGGCAACCATTGTAATCAGCGTGGCATCTAACTGGATCTCTGCCGGGTATTATATGCTGATGTATGTAGGCGGCATCAACAATATTTCCAAAGAACTGTATGAGGCAGCCAGCGTAGACGGCGCGAAAAAGACGCAGGCTTTCTTTAAGATCACTCTTCCGCTGCTGATGCCTACCACCTTCATCGTACTGCTTCTGTCCACTGTAAACCTGTTAAAGGAATACGCACTGGTACAAGGTATTTCCCTGGGCGGTCCTGGATCTTCCACCACCTACATCGTACAGTATATATTCGACCAGGGCTTTAACCAGTACCGTTACGGTTATGCGTCCGCAGCCGGTATCATAATCAGCTTATTATTTATTGTAATTGCAGTGATTCAGTTTAAAGCAACGAAAGGCGGAGGTGAAGTATAATGGAAGGAGCAGCAAAACAAAAACTGGAAACCACATTAATAACCATACTGGGAATCGCAGTTGCATTCCTGATGATCTTCCCTATCATCTGGCTCTGCTTCAGCTCCTTTAAGCCATCGACAGAGCTGTTTGCTTATCCGCTTCACCTGTTCCCGCAGAATCCAACCACGGATTCCTACTTCGGTGTAGTGGAAGACGGATTATTCAAGTATGTGAAGAACAGCTTATTCCTGGCTGTTGTGGGCACTTTGATCACCGTTGTGATCAGCGCAATGTGCGGATACGCACTGGCAATTTACCGGAAGGAGATCTCCTATGTAAATAAGGTATTTGCAGTATTCCTGCTGGGAACTCTGATCCCCGGCGAGATCCTGACCATCAGCCAGTTTACAGTAGTCAGCGAGATGGGACTTTACAATAATATCTGGGGATGTATCCTTCCCGTTGTTACCACCACCACCGGTATCTTCATGTATCGTCAGCATTACATGTCCATTCCGCTGGAGCTGGTAGAATCCGGGCGTTTGGACGGAGCTTCCGAGTTCCACATTTTCCGGACCCTGATGCTTCCGCTGGGATCATCGGTTACCATTACCCTAACCATCTTCTCCTTTATGTGGAGATGGAACGACTATATCCTGCCTTTGATGGTATTGTCTGACCAGGATAAGTTTACGATCCAGATCGCGATCAAGAGCTACATCGGAACCATGGGCGTTGACTGGAATTCGATTCTTGCAGCATCCATCTTGTCAATCATTCCGATCATTGTTATATTTATCATATTACAGCGGTATATCACCGGCGGCCTTGCTGCAACCGGCGTAAAAGGCTGATGAAAGACGGAGGGAATGTATGGAGCGTTATATGGCACATCTGCTGAAGGGAGCAGAGATCAGAACACAGCGGTTTTTAGATTCTCAGGAGAAGGATGCATCCCATTCCATGTACGGCGGGATCCGCAGCACCATCCTGGAAGCAAAGCCGACAATTTACGCACTTGCCGCGGCAGTGGCAGTGTATGTGAATAAAAATAGCTGTTATTACCATCAGAGAGGGCTGTATGAGGCGATCAACCTGGCTTTGGACTTTGTGGGAAGGACCCAGCGGGAAGACGGCAGCTTTGACTATCCCTCCTGTAATTTTAAATCAGCACCGGATACCTCATTCTGCTTTAAGCGGCTGTTCGCAGCATACCGTCTGCTGGTCCGCTACGATGACGGGACCCGGCAGATGGAGCTGCTGCGGGAGAAGTACCGGGCTCTGATGCACCGGGCACTGGGGGCAATTCTGACAGGCGGCTTCCATACGCCTAATCACCGGTGGGGAATCACGGCGGCCCTGATGCAGGGCGCCGGATTATTCCGGGAGGAGAAGGAATTTGCCGGTCAGCTTAAAAAGCGGGCCGGGCAGTATCTGGCAGAAGGCATCGACGGAGACGAGTACGGCGAGTACGCAGAGCGTTCCACCGGCAATTACAATGCAGTAGTCAATAATGCCATGATGGCATTGTTCCAGGAGACGGGAGATGACCGTTTCCTGGGCTATGTGAGACGGAATCTTCACATGATGCTCCACTACATTGATCCGGACGACACCATCTTCACTCAGAATTCCACCCGTCAGGATAAGGGAAAACAGGATCATCCGGACAAGTACTTTTACCAGTACCTGTACCTGTGCAGCCGGGAGGAGAATCCGGAATTTGATGCAGCCGCCCATAAGATCATCCGTGACAATATGGAGCGGGGCGATCTGGCTCCGGACTGTCTTCACATTATTATGAATCACGATGAAATGATAAACCATCACTTTGAGCACTATGGATTTTTGCAGGAATACCGGCAGTATTTCTCAAACTCCGGCGTGCTCCGGGTTAAAAAGCCGGAATACGGCTACACCGTATTAAACGGAAAAAGCGCCTTCCTCTTCTTTAAGAGCAAAGCAATGATGCTGGGTGTGAAGCTGGGCGAAAGCTACTGTGACATCCGCAACTTTATCCCGCAGCAGATCCGGGTAGAAGAAGGACACTGTGAGCTGGAAGCCACAGCCAAGGGCTGGTATTACCTTCCCTTCCAGGAGCCGCAGGGAACCTCTGACTGGTGGAAGATGGATCATGGCAAGCGGGAAAAGCTGGTGAACAGCTTTGTTAAGACGGTAGTGGGGATTGATGAGCTGGAGGATGGGCTGGAACTGACTGTAAAGGCAGAAGGCCTAAGCGGACTTCCTATGCGGCTGGAGATCCTGGTTCCGGCGGGAGCAGTGCTGGATCATGAGGCATTTTATCTGACAGCCCCAGCAGGAGAGGGAATGGTCCTCAGAAAGGGCAATCTGCGCCTGCAGGAGGATTTAACCGTTATGGAGATCGGGCCTGGATTTGGGGAGCATGAGTTCCAGGGGCATTACTCTGGTGAGGAGATCAATGCCTCCGGCTATACCGTGTACTGCAATGCTTACACACCATTTGAAAAGAAATTCAGGATCCGTGTGGTTCGTTAGAGGGGGAAAATCATGTATCATATAGGAATTGATCTGGGCGGAACGAATATTGCCGCCGGTGTGGTGACACACGAACATAAGCTGGTGTGCAAGGCGTCCGTGCCTACCGCCCTTCCACGGTCTGCTGAGTCCCTTGCAGATGGGATCTGGGAGCTGGCAGTAAATATGCTGAAGGAAAACCATATGGAGATGCGGCAGATCGAAAGCCTGGGCATTGGAATTCCCGGCACAGTCAATAAGGCAACCGGCATGATCGAGTATGCAAATAACTTTGGATTTGACAATGTTCCCTTTATCGGCATGCTGCAGCAGCGGTTCCCATGTCCGGTTTTGGCGGAAAATGACGCCAAGGCAGCGGCCTGGGCAGAATATCTCACCGGAGCCGGCGCAAGCTGCCATTCCATGGTGGCGGTTACCCTGGGAACTGGCGTAGGCGGCGGCATCATCCTGGATGGAAAGATCTGGGATGGCTGCAACAGCGCAGCCGGGGAGATCGGCCACATGGTAGTGGAGCGGGGCGGAAGGCCCTGCACCTGCGGCCGGAGAGGCTGTCTGGAGGCATATGCCTCTGCAACCGCTTTGGTGCAGTCTGCCAGAGAAGCGGCCGGCCAGAATCCAGATTCCATGCTGGTAACCTTGTGTGGCGGTGACCTGTCAAAATTAAATGGAAAAGCTGTTTTCCAGGCAGCAGAGGCGAAGGATCCAACAGCGGAAGCAGTGATGGATACCTTTATCCACTACCTGGCGGAGGGTGTGGCAAATCTGATCAACATTCTGCAGCCGGAGCTTCTGTGCATCGGAGGCGGCTTAAGCGGCGCCGGAGATCTTCTCCTTCTTCCCTTACGGGAGGCTGTGCGCCCTATGATCCATTCAAAAAATTCAAAGGTGAACACCTGCATTACCCTGGCCAAGCTGGGCAATGATGCCGGAATCATCGGAGCAGCAGGACTTTGGCTGCTGTAGGAGAACATTTACGGAAAATAGTTGCGAAGGGATAATACATGATGATACAATATGGAATGAGAGCACACGACTGCTGTGAGGCCGGCAGCCTGGATCATTTTTTTGAAACAGTAAAGCAGCAGGGCGTCCGTCATATTCAGCTGGCTTTTGAAAAATCCATAGCCGATTACGATTTCTCCTATGGACATTATTCCGCCGGCTTTGCCGATTACATCGGAAGAAAGGTGAGGGAGCAGGATCTGCATGTGGCGATCTTAAGCTGCTACATCAACCCGGTAATTCCAGACGAAGCTGCCAGACTGGCAGAAGTGAACCGGTTTATCGAGCGGCTCCGCTACTGCAAGCGGATGAACGCAGATATGGTGGGAACGGAAACCGGAAGATTCAGCATGGATATGTCCGTAACCCCTATGACCCAATCCGAGGAATGCTATAAGCTTTTGCTGGACAGCTTTTCCAGGATCGTGGATGCTGCAGAGCGGCTGGGCGTGATCGTCGGAGTGGAGGGCGTGTTTGACCATACGCTATCCTCACCGGAGAAGATGAAACGCTTCCTTCACGATCTGGCATCTCCTGCTGTGGAGGTGATCCTGGATGCCGCCAATCTGATCTCCCCGGAGACTGCGAAAAATCCGGCCCTTCAGAATGAGATCATTGACAGAGCCTTCCAGTATTATGGAGACCGGATCTCCGTGCTCCACTTAAAGGACTGCGTATTTGATCAGAACGGAGTGCAGGTGTGCACACCGCCTGGAGAGGGTCTGATCTGCTACGACAGCCTGATGCGGAATCTGAAGCAGCAGAAGCCCCATATCATTGCACTGCTGGAGGAGTCTAATCCAAAGCGGTTTGCAGGGGACTGTGCTTTCTTTGACCGGGAGTATGACAAGGCATAATAAAAGAAAAGAGGTTTTATCATGAAGCGAAGTGAGATCAACAAGGCATTAAAGGAAATGGAAGCTATGGTCCGGGAATACCGGTTTGCCGTTCCGCCCTTCTGCAATTTCACACCAGAGGAGTGGCAGGAGAAGGGCCACGAGTACGATGAGATCCGTGACAACATGTTAGGCTGGGACATCACCGATTATGGCCTGGGAGATTTTGACAAGGTAGGCTTTTCCCTGATCACCATCCGAAACGGCAACCTGAAGATGAAGGATAAATACACAAAAACCTATGCAGAAAAGCTGCTTTACATCAAGGAGGGCCAGTATTCCCCCATGCACTTCCACTGGTCCAAGATGGAGGATATCATCAACCGGGGCGGCGGAAACGTACTGATTCGTGTATATAATTCCACCGAGGATGAGGACCTGGATCAGGTCGGAGACGTCCATGTTCATGTAGACGGAAGAGAGATGGTAGTGCCTGCCGGAAGCCAGGTGCGCCTGACCCCTGGGGAGAGCATCACCATTTATCCGTACATGTATCACGATTTTGAGGTGGAAGAGGGCACCGGGCCTGTGCTGTTAGGAGAGGTAAGCCAGTGCAACGATGATAATACGGATAACCGGTTCTATGAGAAGATGGGGCGGTTCCCAGCTATTGATGAGGATGAGCCGGCTTACCGGCTGCTGTGCAATGAGTATCCGGCGGCGAAGGATTGAGTATCTGAATTGTTATAACAGAGTTTAGAAACAGGAGCAGATGATGCGGAACAAGTATCATCTGCTCTTATTTAATTTAGAAAATTTGGCCTGCTTACAGATTACTCCAGTTTGCTTCTACATGCTTTTTTGCCAGATCCAGCAGACATTTGTGAGGCGCTTCCAGGATCAGATCCTTGCGGTAAATGATCGTGTGAATACGGTAAAGCTTTGGACTTAACGAAAAATATGTGATATTGGGCGAAGGTGATGCGTAGCCTGCGGCAATAAAGCCCACACCTAAATTGTTGGATACCATGTCACGTATGGATTCCGCATGGCTGGTATTGCATACAATCGTTGGGTTAAAATCCTGCTTTTCAAAAAAGTTGTATATCAGATGGCGGATACAGGAACCCTTCAGCTGCAGGATAAAAGGCGCTGTGCCAAAATGCTTCAGCAGTTCGCTGCTGGTGAGGATCCGCGGAGCGTTGGGATCCAACTTTTTGCAGAATGTATGATTGCTTGGAACGGCAAATACTACTTCCTCTTTTTTTAATTCGATGCAGTGCCCTTTGAATTGATCAAGGGAATAGGCGGCGGCAAACGCAATATCCAGTTCGCCCTTTGAGATAGAATTGCTTATGGTATATAGATTGTTATCTGCGAGAACCAGTTCAATTCGCGGGTAATATCTTCGAAAGTCCACCAGGATAGAAGTGAGCAGCTGCAGGGATCTTGAGGCCGAGGTGCCGATGCGGATGCAGCTGGTGTTTGTGATGCGCCGGATATCCTTTTCCAGAAGATCTGTAAGGGATAGTACCTTCCTGGCATATTCCGCATAAAGCTCTCCTGCGGGGGTTAAGGTGTAGATCCCCTTGGAGCGCTGAAACAGAGGTGCTCCGATGGCTGCCTCCTGTTTTGAGAGAAATTGACTTAATGTTGGTTGAGAAATATAGAGTTTTTGTGCCGCACGAGTCATATTTCCGGTTTCGGCAAGCACCAGAATGTATTCAAGGTAACGTTTGTCCATGGCAGCCTCCTTAAAATAGTAATAATTATTATTATAGGAATTCATTATAATAATTATAGGGAAAGTTCATTGGAAAAAGTGCATAATGCAATATATAATAAATACATAAAAAATAGTTATTTTACATATTTCTGGTAAAAATCATGGAGAATATCATTGTAAAATTGCTGTTTTACCTATTATAACAGAGAAAAAAAGTAAAGAGAACAGAAAATGTGAAAAAAACAAAATATTCATAAGAATTATAATATTATTCTGGGAGGAAAACATGGAATACAATATTCTTAATTTTGGTGCTGTCGGTGATGGAAGAACAAAGGATACAAAAGCCATACAAGCAGCAGTTGATGCTTGTTTCCAGGATGGCGGGGGAAGGGTAATCCTCCCGGGAGGACGGATCTATAGATCTGGTTCTCTGGTGCTGCGGTCTAATGTGGAATTTCATGTGGAAAGCGGTGCCGTGTTAAAGGCCAGCGATGATCCGGCGGATTATGAACGATTGGAACCTTTGCCAGGGGAGGAGGGGCAGGAGGAGAATGGAAACAATGGACTTCCGTCATACATAAACTGTGAGTACAATGGACGGCCCTTTCATTATTTTATTTATGCAAATGGCGGAGAGAATATCCGCATAACCGGATTTGGAACCATTGACGGGACAGAGGAGATCTATTATGGGAAGGAGATCCCGTATCATATTGAAGGAAGCTATTATCCCAGAATTCCTATGATCCTTATGGAGGAGATCCGGCATCTGACTGTGCGGGATGTGACCCTTGCCCGCTGCGGCTTCTGGACGCTGCATATGGCGGGATGTCAGGATGTGCTGGTAGATGGGATCCGTATCCTAAATAACCTGAAGATGGCAAATTGCGACGGAATCGATCCGGATCATTGCCAGAATGTACGGATCGTTAACTGCCATGTAGAATGTGCGGACGACTGTATTGTCTTAAAAAATTCCAAGGCTTATGAGCAGTATGGTCCATGCAAAAACATCCTCATATCCGGCTGTACACTGATTTCTACCAGCTCGGCTGTCAAGTTTGGAACAGAGAGTGAGAGCAATTTTGAAAATGTGGTGATTGAGAACTGCTGCATCAGCCGTTCCAACCGGGGCATTTCCCTTCAGCTTCGGGATAAGGGAAACATTGAAAATGTACTGATCTCCAATATCAATATCGAAACCAGAAGATTCTCAGAGCAGTGGTGGGGACGGGCGGAACCAATCTACATCACGGTATTTAACCGAAAAGCTGGCGTAACAGCCGGACAGATCCGGAATGTAAAACTGCGCAACATTAACTGCCGGGGGGAAAACGGAATCTTTATATCTGGAAGTGAGGGACATGTGATCCAGGATCTTTTGCTGGAAAATATAAGTGTTGTTCTTGAGAAAAGCTCCAAATGGCCTTGCGACAGCTACGATGTGCGGCCCTGTGAGCAGGATGGGATCCGGCCCTCCAAGTTATACGGGCTTTATGCGGACATGGTAGATGGACTTACTCTGTCCAATGTAACGATCCGGTGCAGCGACAGTATGAACGGATATACAGGCGGTGAGAAGCAGATTCTTCGGGCAGAACATGTTACAGAGCGATAGGCGTATCCCATATGCAGATACGCTGGCAGCATAGCTTACCGGGTCCGCAAAGGGGCTTCGGTAATATCATTATTATACAAGAAGGGAGGATTACAGCAGACCGCAGCTGTTTGCTGTAAAGATTACATGACACAATATGTATTAAAACGTACCGGGCAGATGATTCTGATCATATTTCTGATCTCAATATTCACATTCATGCTGGTGTCCTTTATCCCAGGCGATCCGGTATATGCCATGCTGGGCGAGGAGGTATCCCAGGAAGAGTATGACAGAGTTTATCATGAGTTAAAGCTGGATCAGCCGGTAGTCACCCGATATTTCAGCTGGCTGGGCGGAGCCATGACAGGAGACTGGGGACAGTCCACACAGTTTCATAAGCCGACCCTGGAGGTGTTGAATGAGCGAATTCCCATTACGTTGTATTTTTCTTTGGTTGCCTTTGCCATTAGTATCCCGCTGGGAATTTTGTTTGGTGTGATCAGTGCGGTGCACCGGGGAAAGGCGGCTGATACCATTGTTACCTTGGTTGCCAATATTACGGCCTGTCTTCCTCAGTTCTGGATCGCCCTGCTGGTAATGTACATATTTGCATTGAAGCTGGGACTTCTGCCCTCCTACGGCTTTACCTGGTTTTCGGAAGACCTGGTTATGGGAATCAAGCAGAGCATTCTGCCGCTGTTCTGTCTGGCTTTGGGAGGAATTGCCACCACCACAAGACAGACCCGCTCCAGTATGCTGGAGGTCATCCGTCAGGACTATGTGAGAACGGCCAGAAGCAAGGGCTTATCCCAGAAAAAGATTATTTTCCTGCATGCCTTGAAAAATGCGCTGATTCCAGTCATCACGATTTTAGGAATGCGTCTGGGATCTATGCTGGCAGGCTCCATGTTTGTGGAATCGGTATTTAATATCCCGGGAATGGGCTCCCTGTTTGTAAAGGCCATCCAGTCCCGCGATATTCCGGTGGTTCAGGCATGCGTGCTGGTAACAGCCCTGGTGTCCTGTGTCATTAATCTTCTGACCGATATCCTGTATGCTGTGGTAGATCCGAGAGTCCGCTATGAGTAAGGAGGCAGGAAAATGAAAAATCATGGAAAATGGAATAAGATCATAAAAACAATGTTTTCCAGAAAAGTTGTGCTGGCAAGTGCGGTTGTGGTAGTGGCGTTTATTGTTATGGCAGTTTTTGCGCCGGTATTATCTCCATACGACCCCAATTATGCGGATTTTGCAGCATTCCTTCAGGGACCAAGCAGTCAGCATCTTCTGGGAACCGATAATTATGGACGAGATGTGTTAAGCCGGATTATTTATGGAACGAGAGTCAGTCTGATCATCGGTGTGCTGGCTGTCATCATTGCCTGCGCTGTCGGCACATTTTTCGGTATGATTGCCGGTTATTTCGGCGGACTGGTGGATGATGTGATCTCCAGAATCATGGAAGCGATCCGCGCCATTCCACAGATCATTCTGGCAATGGCACTGACGGCTGTGTTTGGAAGCGGTATCCGCAATCTGGCAATTATTCTGGGCATTTCATCTATGGCAGGCTATGTGCGTATGATGAGAGGACAGGTGCTGACGATCAAGCAGGCAGATTACATTATGGCCGGAAAGCTTCAGGGAAACAAGGATTTCCGCCTGATGTTCAAGCATATCCTTCCCAACAGTATTTCGCCGATTATCGTTATGATGACACAGCAGGTTGGCTCTACGATTCTGGCTGAGGCGGGACTTAGCTTTCTGGGACTGGGAATCAGCGCTCCTACCGCATCCTGGGGAAGCATGGTAAGTGAGGGACGTATGTATCTGCTGCAGAATCCTGTATTTGCCCTGACACCTGGTATCTGTGTGGCAGTTTTGGTAATTTGTCTTAACATGTTTGGCGATGGTGTGCGCGATGCCCTTGATCCCAGACTGAGAGGCGAGGTATAGCCTGCGGCGTTCTTGAAAGGAGCAATCGAATATGGAACATTTGTTAGAGATCAAAAATATAGAGACCTGTTTTAAAACCGATGGCCAGCTGGTAAAAGCAGTGGACGGCGTATCCATGTACATTAATCCTGGTGAGATCATTGGTATCGTGGGGGAATCGGGAAGCGGGAAATCCGTGACCATGATGAGCATGCTGCAGCTGATCAGCTCTCCTGGAAAGATTACCGGCGGAGAGGTATATATTCAGGGAAATGACAAAAACATGCTGGAATACGGCCCGGAGAGCGAGGAAATGCGTCATATGAGAGGCGGAAAGGTCAGCATGATCTTTCAGGAGCCCATGACCTCCTTAAATCCGGTGCTGACAATCGGCTATCAGATCCAGGAAAATATTATGGAGCACCTTAAGCTCAGCAAGGAGGAGGCGAAAAAGCGGACCATTGAGATGCTGAAGCTGGTGAATATCCCGGATCCAGAGCAGCGCTTTCACTATTATCCTCAGCAGTTTTCTGGCGGTATGCGCCAAAGGATTATGATCGCCATGGCAATGGCGTCGAAGCCTACCATCCTGGTGGCAGATGAGGCTACCACCGCTTTGGATGTTACCACCCAGGCGCAGCTTTTGGAGATGATCCGGGACATTGCGAAAAAAACCAATACAGCCGTGATCATCGTAACCCATAACCTGGGAATTGTGGCCCGGTTTGCAGAGCGTATTTACGTAATGTATTCCGGAAGTGTGGTGGAGATGACCGATACCAAGCGGCTGTTTGCCAATCCGGAGCATCCCTATACCAGAGCCCTTCTGCGTGCCATCCCAAGACTTGATGATCCGAAGGACCGGATCCTGATTCCCATTGAGGGCCTTCCGCCGAACCCGGCAACACGTCCTGCTTATTGTCCCTTCTATGAACGATGCGAATACCGGATGGATAAATGTAAAGAGGGTAAGAAGCCGGAGCTGAAGGAACTGGAACCTGGACATTTTGCTGCCTGTCATCTGACAGAGCAGGAGAAAGTACAGAAAGCAGAGGAGATTGCAGCCAAGGAGATCAAGAAAGCGCCGAAGATCACCATAAGCGAGGAACTGTGTCTGGAAGTAAAGAATGTGCGGAAATATTTCCCGATTTATAAGGGAATTATGCACAAGAAGGTCGGGGATGTAAAGGCTATCGAGGATATCTGCTTTTATGCAAGGAAGGGGGAGACCTTAGGCATCGTAGGAGAGTCCGGCTGCGGCAAAACCACACTGGCCCGCTGCATCATGCGGGTATACAGGCCGGAAGAGGGACAGATCGTGTTTGGCGGAACGGATATTGCCAACTTTAACGATAAGCAGATGTATCCGTACAGAAAACGGATCGCCATGATTTTCCAGGATCCCTTCTCCTCTCTGGATCCCAGACAGACGGCAGAGTCCATCGTAGGGGAATCTCTTCTCCTGCACAAGCTGGTGAAAAACCGGGATGAATACAATGCTAGGGTGGATGAGCTTTTCCGCATTGTAGGCCTGGATCCGGCATTAAAGTACAGGGTGCCCCATGAATTCTCCGGAGGCCAGAGGCAGAGAATCGGAATCGCTAGGGCTCTTTCCTCCAATCCGGACATGATCATCTGCGATGAGCCTATATCAGCCCTGGATGTGTCCATTCAGGCGCAGATCATCAATCTGCTGGAGGAGCTTCAGTCCAAGCTTGGCCTGACCTACCTATTTATTGCCCATGATTTGGCGGTAGTAAAGCATATCAGCAATCGTATCCTTGTAATGTATCTGGGGCGTGTGGTGGAGATTGCCGAGTGCGATGAGCTTTACAATAATACCCTTCATCCATACACAAAGACACTGCTCAGTGCAGTTCCGGTGGCAGATCCGGTGGTGGAGGAATCCAGGGAACGAGTTCCCATCCGTGGTGAGGTCCCAAGCCTTACCAATCGTCCGGCGGGCTGCCCATTTAACGACCGCTGCTCCCATGCCTGTGACAGATGCCGGAAGGAAATCCCGGTTCTTAAGGATGTGGGGGGAGGTCATGAGGTGGCATGCTTTCTATATGATAAATAATGAATAACAAGTAAATACGGCCTTTGTCCGGTGATAAATCCCGGAAAAGAGCCTGAATAAAAAGGAGGAAAACATTATGAAATTATCCAAAAAAGTGTTATCACTGGCGCTGGCAGCGGCCATGACGGCAGGAGCTTTAAGCGGCTGCGGAGGCTCCAAGGCAGCCGAGACAACTGCAGCGCCTGCATCCCAGGAAGCAGGCGGGGCGGCCTCTGAGGAGGCTTCCGGAGCAGAAACAAAGGAAACAGAGCCTGCAGGTGAGATCGAGGAGGGAGGAAGTCTGGTGATTGCCATTCCCCAGACCCAGAATACTTTCTTTATGCCCCAGTCTACCACCACCAGTGACCGTTTCGGCGCTCAGCCGGTTCTGGAATCTCTGGGCCGCGCAGATGCAGAGGGAAACTATTATCCATGGCTGGCTGAGGAGTTTATTACCGATGCAGATGCCCTTACCTTTACGGTTAAGCTGCGGGACGATGTGAAATTCTCCGATGGATCTGACTGCAATGCAGAGGTTGTAGCATGGAATATCCAACAGTACATCGACAACGGCAAGGCAAGCGAGATCGGCTCTCCAAAAGAGATCCGGGTGGTAGATGACAAAACCGTTGAGATCCAGTATGAGTCCTGGGCAAACAACTGGGATAACGTAATTGGAGATATCTACATTTGTTCCAAGGAAGCCTACGATAAGAACGGCGAAGAGTGGTGCAAGACCCATGCGGTGGGTACTGGCCCATTCCTGTTGGAATCCTTTGTAACGGACAATAAGATTACCTACACAAAGAACGAAAATTATCGGATCGAGGGTCTTCCTCATTTGGACAAGCTGGAGATCGACATTATTATGGATACCAACACCATGATGTCAGCACTTTTAAACAATGAGGTAGGCGTTGCCGTAAAGTTTGAGAACGAGGCGATCATCAATTCCATTACACAGGCAGGCTTTGAGAGCATTGGCCGCAGAAATGCAAATGTTGCGGATATTAAGCATATTATCTGGAACAGCAAGAGCACAGAGCATCCTATGGGAGATTTAAGAGTCCGTCAGGCAGTGATGCATGCAATCCAGTGGGATAATGTGGCAAAGGCTTTATCCGGCGGCATGGGCGAGGCAACTCCTCTGTTCTGTACCTCTGATTCCTGGGCATATTCTCCAGATGCAGAATTTTATGAGTACAATCTGGATACCGCAAAGGAGCTGCTGGCTGAGGCTGGTTATCCGAATGGCTTTGAAACTACGATTTACACAAAATCTACAGATAATGACACCGCAACCGCATTCCAGGCGATCCTGGCGCAGATCGGTATTACGGCACAGATCGAGGTAATGGACAGTTCTGCACTGGCAGCGATCCAGAAGGAAGACGATATTGATGGCTTTATTGCAAACCGCGGTTCCAGCAAGATGGATTTCACAAACAACTATATCCGTCTGTATTCTTCTGAGGGAATTAAGAACCATGGTATCATGCTGCGTCCGGCAGAATTTGAGGAGCCGCTGTTTGCAGCAAGAGCCGCAAAGACCATCGAGGAGAAGAAGGAAAATCTGCAGAAGGCCGCAAAAGCACTGGTACAGGATTACGTTATGATCACACCAATGGCAGTTGTATATTACCAGACTTTTGCAGCACCTGGCCTGGAGGACAGCGGCATCTATGATGTAAGCCTTGAGCAATGGACTCCAGAGACCGTTCATTGGACCAAGTAAGCTGCGCCGCAGAAATAAAAGACACAACATGGAGGGAGACCGGTTTATGCTGGGAGATAAAATTAAGGTTCAGTCTAAGGTAGTATCGGACTATACGGATGAGCAGTTATTATTCATCAAGCAGATGGGAGTTAAGTATGTATACGTTATTTTTAAGGACGAGCATACGGATTACGATTCTGTCATGAAATTTAAGGATCGTCTGGACAAGTTTGGTCTGGAGATAACAGATGCCGGAAATGTGCATCTCTACAAAAATGATAAAATTCATCTGGGACTTCCAGGGCGGGATGAGGCCATTGAAGCCTACAATAACTTTAACATTATTCTTGGAAAAGCAGGGATTCCGGTGGTTTATATGACCTGGGAGCCGAATCAGGTGCTTACTACCCGATTTGATGTCAGCACCTGCACCAGAGGCGGAATCGGCCGGCTGGTTGATATTGCAGAGCTGGAGAAGCGGCCCTATACTCATGGACGGCTGTTTACCAAGGAAGAAATGTGGGATAATTTCAAATATTTCCTTGACCGTGTTTTGCCGGTATGTGAGGAGGCAAAGGTAAAGATTGCTCTTCATCCCAATGATCCGCCGGTAGACTGCCTTTGCGGTATCTCCAATCTGATCACCTCAGCAGAGGATTACAAGCATGCGTTTGAACTGGCAGGAAACAGTCCTTATCTGGGGATGAAGATGTGCATCGGCTGCTGGCTGGAGGGCGGAGAGCATTTTGGAAATGTACTGGAGGATATTCGGTATTTCGTTGAGAATAAAAAGGTCTTTATCGTACATTTCAGAAATGTAAGCAGCACGGTTCCGTACTTTGAGGAAACCCTTCTGGAGGACGGTTATATGGATATGTATGAGGTTATGAAGCAGTTTGTACGCTGTGATTACGATGGCGCGATCCATGTAGACCATGTTCCAGTATGGGGACAGAGTGTGGGAGGCGAAAATCCAGCCTGGGCGTACAGTACCGGCTATATGAAGGCGCTCCTGAACTGTGCTAAAAAAGAATTAAATTAAGGCCGGATGCCTGTATTTACAAACGTGTGGGCTATGTGAAAGCCTATAAGCAGTATCTGAGAAGGAGATATCACATGAAGCGAAGTGAGATCAACAAGGCATTAAAGGAAATGGAAGCTATGGTCCGGGAATACCGGTTTGCCGTTCCGCCCTTCTGCAATTTCACACCAGAGGAGTGGCAGGAGAAGGGCCACGAGTACGATGAGATCCGTGACAACATGTTAGGCTGGGACATCACCGATTATGGCCTGGGAGATTTTGACAAGGTAGGCTTTTCCCTGATCACCATCCGAAACGGCAACCTGAAGATGAAGGATAAATACACAAAAACCTATGCAGAAAAGCTGCTTTACATCAAGGAGGGCCAGTATTCCCCCATGCACTTCCACTGGTCCAAGATGGAGGATATCATCAACCGGGGCGGCGGAAACGTACTGATTCGTGTATATAATTCCACCGAGGATGAGGACCTGGATCAGGTCGGAGACGTCCATGTTCATGTAGACGGAAGAGAGATGGTAGTGCCTGCCGGAAGCCAGGTGCGCCTGACCCCTGGGGAGAGCATCACCATTTATCCGTACATGTATCACGATTTTGAGGTGGAAGAGGGCACCGGGCCTGTGCTGTTAGGAGAGGTAAGCCAGTGCAACGATGATAATACGGATAACCGGTTCTATGAGAAGATGGGGCGGTTCCCAGCTATTGATGAGGATGAGCCGGCTTACCGGCTGCTGTGCAATGAGTATCCGGCGGCGAAGGATTGAGTGTCTGAATTAGAGCATTAAAATTGCAAAAGCATCCGGCATGGATTTCAGAAATGAGATTCATGCCGGAATTTTTGTTGGAATGGCTGCATGAAAGAGAACAGGGAGCTTTCATGGTTACATATATTGATGGCTCAAATACCGGTCAATCTGGACGGAATATGCGATTGCAAACATCTGGTCCGGTAACGCCAGATCGATGTTTGTAATTTCCCGAATCCGCTGGAGCCGGTAATTTAATGTGTTTCGGTGGAGGAAAAGCGTTTCTGCCGTAGCCTTCTGGCTGAAACCGGATTCTGCATAGACCTGCAGGGTACGATAAAGCTCTGTATCGTGCTCCAGATCATACTTTCGCAGCTGCTCCAGTGCCGGGTGGCAGAAGATTCCCGGGGAAACGTCAGTGGGAAGCAGGCTGATCAAGGAGAAGAACGCCAGATCCTTGTAAGCATGAAGCCTCCCTGTTTTCCCGATCCTCCGTGCAAGATGCAGCGCATCCTTTGCCTGCATATAGAATTTAGGGATCTGCTCCGGCCGATGGAACAGATTGCTGATTCCTGCAATTAAGTGCTGGGATTCCAGCAGCTGCATCATACCTTTCTGGTTTTCCTCTGAGAGTTCTCCTCTTCCATCCGTGGAAATCACCTGAACAATTCCGTGATTATAGTATAAAGACGGAACGCCCGAAAAGATTTGCTGCATTTCCGTGCACAGGCGGCTCTTGACATAATTTTCTCCAAGATGGAATTCCGGCTTTACGAAAAGAAGCCGCATATTGGTGGGAAAATTCAGATTCCCGGCAGTAATTCGCACATTTGCAAGGGCCTGATCGGAATGCTCCAGCAGATCTGACAGGATACTGCGGTACAGGCTGGTGCTCAGATCCGTATCCCGACTGTAATGTTCCATATATTCTCCTGCCGCCTTGCTGACCATAGGAAGAATTTCATAGCTGCTCTTATCGGAAAACTGATCGTAGGCAAACAGGAACACATACCCCATCAGTTCGTTTTTTACGAAAATGCGGCTGCATATGTAAGCCAGCGAGCTGGTTTCACAGACGCTGAAAAAGGCCTGAGTATTGTTTAAGTTTTTCTGCCCGGTGCGGATATTTTGGGCCCGCATCTTCTGGATGTGCTGCATAAAATTCAACGGACAGTATCCGCGTTCAATGCTTTCCGTCCAGAGGGAGTCTGGTATCATAAAGGGTGCAGAGTGGGCAATGATCTTTCCGCTGATATCCATGATGGCCAGCGGCCTTAGAAATCTTCGGGATAACTCGTTTAAAATGCTGACAAGACCGTCACCGTTTAAAAGCATGCGCAGCATCCGGGCATAAGACCGTTCTGCCTCCTGACGAGTATCCAGTTCCCGCTGGGCTGCATTAAAAGCCGCCGGAATACAGCCCTGCGGCACCAGCAGAAGATTAGCGCAGGTGTCTGGGAGTACATCAATCTCTCCATCTTCTGTCACAAGGTTATCCGGAAGCATTCTGCACTGCTTTAATTGTTCCATATGCCCAAAGTATAAGGCTTGACTGTCATATTCCTCTTCCTTCCCATCTACCATCATAAGCCGCGTAATCGGTCTGTCATGGGGAATAACCGCCGATTTTATCAGATTTTTTCTTGTTAGTTCTTCAATCAGTTCGTGTAATTCCATGATTCCTCACCTCTGTATTTTATTTTAATGCATCGTGCACAAATCACGCAAGTGCTTTCATGCACAATGTACCTGTTGATTTTTGCTTACACCTGTTAAAATTTAAACAAGCAATAAGGAACTGCCGTGAACAGGGATCACTTGATAACCATTTCAAATCAGAAAGGACAGATGCTATGAATTATCCAAAATTATTTTCCAGGGGAAGAATCGGCAATGTAGAGCTGAAAAACCGAATTGTAATGCCGCCTATGGGAACCGGCTTTGCCAGTGCCTCCGGCGAAGCGTCAGATGAAATCATCCGTTACTATGAGGAACGTGCAAAAGGCGGATGCGGCCTGATTATTACAGAAATCACCCGGATTGACAATGAAACAGGCGTGGGCTGCAACTGGCAGTTAAATGCCACTAGTCCCAAGTACGTTCAGCGGCTTTTAAAGCTGGCAGATGCCGTACACCGCCATGATACAAAGATCTTCCTGCAGCTTCATCATCCGGGCCGTGAAACACCAAGCCACCTTTTAGGCGGACAGCCACCGGTGGCGCCAAGCCCCATTGCCTGCAAGGTGATTGGTGAGGTGCCCAGAGAACTGACCACAGCAGAGTGTGAGGATCTGGTAAAGAAGTTTATTTCCGGCGCTGTGATTGCAATGCGGTCCAATATGGATGGGGTTGAGCTTCATGCTGCTCACGGTTATTTGATCAATCAGTTCCTCAGTCCATACACCAATAAGCGGACAGACAAGTACGGCGGTGATTTTACAAACAGGATGCGTTTTATTACCGAGATCATTTCCGGTATTCAGGCGGCATGCGGCCCCAATTTCCCGATCAGCGTCCGCATCAGCGCAGAAGAATATGTGGAGGGCGGCTTAAAGCTGGAGGATGGCGTGAAGATTGCTCAATATCTGGAGAAGCTTGGGATTTCCGCCATTAATGTAAGCTGCGGTACCTATGAATCCGGCTATACGGTAATCGAGCCGTATTATATGGAAGAAGGATGGAAAAAGCATTTGGCAAAGACCATACGGGCCAATGTATCAATTCCGGTGATTGCAGTCAGCAATATCAAGCATCCTGCCGCCGCAGAACAAATGCTGGAGGAAGATGTCAGTGACTTTGTAGGTATTGCCCGCGGACAGCTTGTGGATCCTCAGTGGGGCAATAAAGCCAAATATGGACAGGAAGATGTACTCCGCAAATGTATTGGCTGTCTGTATTGCTTCCGCACGGCCAACATGGGACGTCCCATCGCCTGTACAGTAAATCCGGTTTTAGGCCGTGAGCTGATTTACAATGAAGAAACTCTGGTACGTGACGGCAATGGCCGCAGCGTAGCAGTGATCGGCGGAGGTCCGGCCGGCATGCAGGCTGCTCTGGTACTTGGCCGCCGCGGCTTTCAGGTTACATTGTTTGAAAAGGGAAGTACTTTAGGTGGGACTTTAAATATTGCAGATAAACCGCCTCATAAGACCTTGATTACAGAACTGACGGAAACCCTGAAACATGAGATCCAGGCTGTGGGGGTAACCGTTCGCCTCAATACTCCAGCTACCGTAGAAGCAGTAAAAGAATTAAATCCTTACGGCGTTATGATTGCAACCGGCGGAATGCCTATTGTTCCTCCTGTTCCGGGCATTGACATGGAGCATGTATGCAAAGCGGAAGAAGTGTTATCCGGCCAGGTTATGCTAAAGGGGAAGAAGGTCCTGATTATGGGCGGCGGTGTTACCGGACTGGAGACGGCAGAGATCCTTTCCAAAGAAAATCAGGTAACCGTCGTAGATATGCTGGATGCGGTAGCAACCACTCTTTATCCCAGCGTGCGGGCCGGTCTTCTGGGACGGCTGCAGAAGGGCGGCGTCAAGATCATCACCGGACACCGGATCAACCGGATTCAGGAGGGTTTTGTTGAACTTCAAAATGTGAAGGATCACACATCAGATCAGACAGAGACTGACGCTGTAGTATTGGCAGTCGGCGTCCGACCGGATCGTGACATGATTTCTGAATTTTATAATGCTTTTGATAAAGTTACCACAGTAGGAGATGCAAGCAGATCCGGATTGATTGGAGATGCTCTAAAAGAGGCAAATGATAAGGCGTTTGTATTTTAGTTAAACAGCAGATTACAAATATCCGTTTGACTTAGAGCAAAGATGGGGACATCGTGCCATGGCGGTAATGGAACATTTCGACTTGATACAGGCAGGAGGGAACAAGAATGTTTAAAGATTATAAGGACAAGGTAGTTGTAGTGACTGGAGCTGCTCACGGTATCGGCAAAGAGCTGGCCATCGGCTGTGCAAGGCGCGGGGCAGATGTGTTGATCAGCGATATTTTAGGAGATGAGTTGGCGCCTGTTGCAGAAGAAATTGAGAAGGCTGGCAGAAAGGCGGTATGTGTAACGGCAGATGTGTCTTTGCAGGAAGACTGCATGAAAATTTTTGCTGCTGCAATGGAACATTTTGGCCGCTGCGATTTTCTGATCAATAATGCCGGGGTCAGCGCTCACGGTGTGGTGACAGAGATTGTAGAGCAGGACATTCACTGGGTAACAGAGACGAATTTCTATTCCCATTGGTATATGATGAAGCCATTTATCACTCAGATGATGGAGCAGAAAAGTCATTGTCAGATTTTAAATGTTTGCTCGATTGCCGGTCTTTACACCATGGGAGTTGCTCCTGTGTACTTTGCAACCAAGCACGCAGCAGTGGTATTATCGGAAAGCACCTGGAAGTGGCTGAAGCAGACGGGAGCCGATATCGATCTAGTGTGTTGTATCATTGATATTTAGTATATCTGCCACCTCTATTATGAGATG
>JAUNGG010000005.1 GCA_030524635.1 Lachnospiraceae bacterium | reverse complement strand
TCTCCGCAAGCACCCCCTTTATTTCCTCTATGTCCTCTTGGTAGACGCTGCCCGTACTGTTCACGCGCTTTGCAATCTGATTGACGTTGACACCGATTTTCTGTATCTCTGCTGTCATGGCTTTTATGTCGCTATGGTCTACTTGGATAATGTACCCGTCAATGGCAATCTTCCGCAGATATGCCGCCATGTTCCGGGTAGGGACGAGCTTCATTTTCTGCTCAATCAATGTTCTTTCTTCCTCTGTTACATAGAATTTGATTTGTATTTTTCTCTTGCGTCTATTCATGCAATCGCTCCTTTCCATTCCGAGGGTTTGGGACACTTCCCAACAAGCAATTTTCAACCGACGCGCCGCAGCGCAGGAGGGCGAAAATACGGAAAAGGGTACTCTTTTCCTATGCTTGCTACAAATGTTTTTCCTCATTCCCTACAACACCCAAAAAACGATTTTGCCAAACTTCTACAAAAGAAAAACGCTGCAATCATCAAAAGATTACAACGCTTCTCAAACCGTATTCAGTTGTGCGCTGGACGTTTATTCGTCCCCTGCTTCGACTTTCTTAATCTCTTTTGCCGTTGCGGTAATAATCTGCAATCCCGTATCGCTTATACCGTCAAGCAGCGTTTCAAGCTGTCTGCGCTGCGTGGACTTACTTGCGACCTTATCCGGGAAAAAGAACTGATCTACCGAAATGTCAAAAAAGGTGCAAAGCTCATACAGCACTTGCAGACTTGGGTGTTGCCCCTCATTTTCTATGGAAACAAGGTAACGGGGAGCTAAATTCAGCTCATGCCCCAATTTCTTGCGGGAATATCCTGCTGCTCTGCGTGCTTTCTTTATGGCTTGCCCGAAAGCCTTGAAATCGTAAACAAATTCGACTTCTCTTTTCATTCAGACATCACCCTATATGAGTTTACAACTCCTAATCTTGTATTAAAATGAGTGTACACAGCAAAGAATTTACCTAAATATAGCACTATATAAATGAGTGAATATCATTCATTGACTTTTCAAAGAGACGGTGCTATAATTTTCTCTGAAAGGAGGCTGTATATATGAATAGCTCAAAGCAAAAATCAAAAATAGCCTTTAACCAACAAGCTCCAACCTATGACTGCGATATAAAAGGGCAGCACGCCCGCACATTATATCCCGTTATCATCAATAGGCTGAAAAGCATATCTTATCAAACGGCATTAGATTTAGGGTGCGGAACTGGGGAGATAATGAAGCTCATATTGCAGCAAGATAATAGCAAAATACTGTATGGGCTTGACTTATCTGAAAAGATGTTAGAAATTGCACAGAAAAAATTAGAAAACAGGGCAACTCTCATTTTAGGTGATAGTGAACAACTCCCATTTTCTGACTGTTTCTTTGATGTTGTGTATTGCAACGACTCTTTTCACCATTATCCTGCGCCGGAAAAAGTCTTATCAGAAATTGATAGAGTGTTAAAGCCTAATGGAACTTTTATTTTGTGTGATTGTTGGCAACCCACAATCGGACGGGCTATTATGAATTTCTATATGAAGTATAGTAAAGAGGGGGACGTAAAAATCTACTCTGAAAGTGAAATTTGCAAATTGCTTTCAAAGCACTTTTCAAATGTTACATGGGAGCGTGTAGGAAATACGGCTTGTATGGCTTGTGGGACAAAATAATACCGTAGTATTGACTGGTATTCACTCATTGACTTTTTGCATTGCTATGCTATGATAGGGAAAGGAGGTGTGTCATGCGTATTACGAAAGAACCAGAGGAACGGAAACAGGAAATATTAGATACCGCTATGCGACTGTTTTATGAAAAGGGATATGAAAAAACGTCCATTGCCGATATTGCAAAAGAGATTGGCGTAGCGCAAGGGCTATGTTATCGTTATTTTCCTTCAAAGGAAGCCCTTTTTGACAGCGCAATAGAACAGTATGCAGACGAGATAGCAAATAAATTTACTATTTCAAAAAGCAATGAAAAACTGACCTTAAAAGAAATTATTGAAACTATGCCTATTATGGTAGAAACGGAGGGGACAGACTATTACAATGCGCTTCATGTTGTAGAGAACAAAAAATTTCACGATCAGCTTGCTTTGAAAGTCTGCGAAAAGCTCCTAAAACCAGTCACATATTTACTGGAAAAGGCACAGGAAAACGGCGAAATACAACTTGATAATATTCAAGCCGCTGCTAAATTCTGCGTGTACGGACAACTTGGGATTTTATTGGACACGAAATCCAGCACAGAAGAAAAAGCGAAAAATATTCGCACTTTTCTTATTTATGCTTTAAGGCTTTGAAATTATCCCCTGCTATTTAGTAGGGGAATTTCAAAAACATTTAGATGAATGATGTTCATTCAAGAAAGGAGATTTTATGAATGACCCTACCTGTTTTGTAAATATGCAAGAGTATTATTATTTTATATATGCCGTATCCTATATGATGATAGCAGAAATTGTCATATGGTTATATAACTTCAAGAGCTGGATAAAGAAACCTCAAATATCAAACAAGGATTGCGGAACTTTACTTCTTGTAATTTTTGCTTGTTGGAGTAGCTTTTCATTAAGTACATTTTTTAGACGCGGCTATATAACAGAAATGATAGGAGAAATACTTATCCCACATTGCTTTTTCTATTTAGGTTTGTTTTCGTTGGTACTTGGAACTACATTGCGATCATGGGCAGTATGGACGTTAAAACACTCTTTTACATTATCAGTGAAAACAAATTCAACACAGAGTTTGGTAACAACGGGAGTTTACCGTTATATCCGCAACCCGGCTTATGTCGGAACTATTCTTTGTCTGTTAGGAACAGCGTTTTGTTTTCGTTCTGCAATAGCTCCGGTATTGGTTTTACTTATTTGCTTTGTATGTTACGGAATAAGAATACATATTGAGGAAAAAGCCTTGCGGTTACGCTTTGGAAGCGATTTTGATAATTATTGTACGCATACATGGCGACTAATTCCTTTTATTTGGTAACTGTTGTAAATCTATGGCTGCCCTTATCGGCAGCTAAAAAAATAGTGTTTTAATGAATGAGGTTCATTCATAAGAAAGGACTTAATGATGAAAAGAAAAATTGATTTTATCAATGGAAATACAAAACAGTGTTTAATGGCAATGGTTTTGCCAATGATTGCGGCTATGTTTCTTAATATGGCTTATAACCTTGTAGACAGTTTATGGATTGGAAACCTTTTAGGGGAAACAGCTTACGCGGCACTCACAAATTCAACTCCGCTTATCCTGCTCTTAACCTCTGTCGCTATGGGGGCAACAAATGGTATTTCAATACTGCTGTCACAAGCAATCGGCTCCAAAGATAATAAAAAAATTGAAAGTCTGATTGCTACGTCGTTTTCTGTTGCAATTATTTTTTCTTTGTTTTTGACAGCTATTTTTGAATTATCTCTGCCAGTTATTTTACAAATTATGAATACCCCAACTGAAATATATGAAATGGCATATAACTATTTATCAATTTATCTATTGGGATATTTAGCCGTTTACTTATTCTTATATTTTACTGCCGTCCTGAGAAGTTTTGGAAATGCAATGTTTCAAATGATTTCCATGCTGGTATCAACGATACTCAATGCGGTTCTTGACCCTATTTTCATTCATTTTTTTGGTTTTCATGGTGCAGCAATAGCGACCTTAATCTCGCAGAGTATTTGTTTGGCATTTATGATTTGCTATCTCAAGAAAAAAAGATTGTTTAGTATGCGGCTTAACCTGTTTGACAAGACTTTCATTTTACCACTTATACAAAAGGCTATTCCGGCAATAGTCCAGCAGAGCATACCTGCAATCAGCACTACTTTTTTAACTGCCCTTATCAGCTCTTACAGTATCACAGCGATAGCGGCTTATGGAATTACTGGAAAACTGGAAACCGTATTATTCTATCCGGCAATGGCATTAAACATGGTTCTAACATCAATTACCGGGCAGTGTGTAGGTGGAGAGAGGACGGACAGGGTAAAAGACTATCTGAAATGTGCTTTGAAATATGGCAGTCTATTTCTGTTTCTGCTCTCTATAATTATCGTTTCCAGCTCAAAATACCTTTCCATGCTATTTGTAAGGAGTTCTGATGTAGCGTCAATCGTAAGTGGTTACTTTCTGATCGTGGGGATAGGTTACATATTGAACACCATAACAAATTGCTTCCTCGGTATGCTAAACGGTTTGGGACAGCCCTCTAAAAGTATGCTCCTAATGATTTTTTATTACATTATAGTCCGTATGCCTTTAGCATATCTTTTTTCATATTTAGAACTTGGGCTTAACGGGATATGGATAGCTGTATTGATTAGTCATATTTGCGCAGCTATCGCAGCAATGCTTTTTTCTATGCTTCAACTGAAAAGGAAAACAACCATTTCATAAGAAAATTATGCCGCTGTTTTCTTTTAAGTAATGGAGCTTATTAAAGTTACCTTTTTTTGAGGATATGGCGGTATTGGAGAGGTATCGCCATGTTCTTTTTTATGCTTTTATGGCTATCGCCTTATGGTGAACAATTAAAAAAATCTTCTCCAGCATAGAAAATATTTTTGCCTACGGTTTTACCTTCACACATCACAATATAAGCGTTAATAATTCCTCTTTACCCGATTGCATTATGCAGTCGGGTTTTTTTGCGCTTTTTAAGACGCACTTTTTGAAAATTTCGACAAAAAAATTTGCCGTTTTCATTTGGCAACTCTCAAAAAGCGGTGGTGTGGGTACTGAAAGGGGAAATCAAAAAATCACCCGCTTTCGCGGCTGCGAAAGGAGGTGAGAACATGAATGAGCCTAATCGTACCGAATGGGAAATCCGCTGCGCTTTTAATAGCTTTTGCAAGAAAGCCATTAAGTGTGAAGCCAGCAACGCCCACCGCGACGTAAGACGACACCAACTGCGTGAAGTTACGTTATCCAGCCTTTCCCCGCAGGAAGAAAGCCAGCTTTATACCGTTGACCGCTATTTTGTCAAGGAATACACTGACAATTCTATCT
Organism: Lachnospiraceae bacterium; assembly: GCA_030524635.1. Taxonomy (GTDB): domain Bacteria; phylum Bacillota; class Clostridia; order Lachnospirales; family Lachnospiraceae; genus Caccovicinus. The sequence continues at coordinate 108,123 of JAUNGG010000005.1, read as the reverse complement.
GCGTGGCGGGTAAAAGAATTACGCCGAAGCTGTTAGCCGAAGCACTCCGCACTTTGCCGGAAGAAAAACGTAACGCCGTCCTGCTGTACTATTTTGAGGGTATGACTGATAACGATATTGCAAAGCTCCTCAATATTTCAAGAAGCACAGTACAGTATCGCAGGACAAGCTCTTTTGAGCTGCTAAAACGCTATTTGGAGGAACGCGCTTATGACGACGAAGAAATTTGACAGTGATTTTGACGAGCGCGGCTTGTTACCTTACCCGGTAATTGTTGCCGCAACCAAAGGCGACCCGGACGCAATGAAAATTGTGTTACAGAACTACGACGCACAGATCGCCGCCTTGTCTGTCCGAAAATACCGTGATGAACGCGGAAATACATATTTCGGAATTGATGAGGACATACGCGACCGTTTGCGGTCAAGGCTAATACGGGCTGTCTTGGACTTCCAGTTTTGATGTAAAGCCGCTGCCTATGCTCCCCTTTCCGTAGGTGCGGCACATCAGAGCTTTTTTGAACCTTGACAAAGAAAGCGGCGCAAGATAACGGCGGCGCAGCATAGGGCAGATCGGATACGTCCCTTTTGCGCCGAGCCATACGGCGGGTGCGCCATGACACTATCCCGGCGGGGTTTCTCCCGCCGGGACAGCCGAGCGACCAACACCACGCCGGGGAGCAAGTTAGCAGCTTGCGGGCGACGACCGCGCAGAATATATAATGATACTCCCTTACAGCCACAGTCCGAGCGTTAAAAGCGTCGCAGGCAATGGGTAGGGCTGCATGAGAACCATGCAGGGGTGAAATTCCCGTGAGGTTATGCTGCTAACCGTCCGATTACAGCCCCTTTTTAACTATTAACCTTTTACCCATTTTTGAAAGGGGGATTTATAAAAATGAGCAATGCTGATGTGCCTATTTGGGAAAAGTACACGCTGACGATTGAGGAAGCGTCAAAATATTTCCGTATTGGGGAAAACAAACTGCGGAAACTTGCAGAGGAAAGCCCTACGGCAAGCTGGGTGATCTTGAACGGCAACCGTATTCAGATCAAGAGGAAACAGTTTGAAAAAGTCATTGACACACTGGACGCAATTTAGCGAAAAAGATAGTGAAAACGAGCCTTGAATATGCTATAATAAATGTAGGCATATCAAGGCTCTTTCCGACACGGAAAGGAGCAAAAACAATGTCGGAGAAAAGACGTGATAACAGAAACCGCATTTTGCGTTCGGGAGAGAGCCAGAGAAAAGACGGGAGATATGCTTACAAATATACTGATACTTTTGGCAAAGTGCAATTTGTCTACGCATGGAAGTTAGTACCTACGGACAAGACCCCTGCCGGGAAGCGTGACGACATATCCCTTAGAGAAAAGGAAAAAGAGATACAGAAAGATCTTGACGACGGGATAGACACAATCGGCAAGAAAATGACCGTCTGCGAGCTTTACGCAAAGCAGACCCGCCACCGGGGGAATGTTCGGTACAACACCACACAGGGGCGCAAGCGGCTTATGAAGCTGCTGGAAGCGGATAAACTTGGTTCCTGCCCCATTGACAGTGTGAAGCCGTCCGACGCGAAAGAATGGGCGTTGCGCATGAAAGAAAAGGGAATATCCTACAAGACCATAAGCAATGACAAGCGTTCTCTGAAAGCTGCCTTTTACACAGCGATACAGGACGACTGCATAAGGAAAAACCCTTTTGACTTCCAGCTTAATACCGTGATCGAGGACGACACGGAGCCGAAAGTACCCCTCACAGCGGAACAGGAAGAAAGCCTTTTATCCTTTATGCAAGGTGATAGCGTCTACCAGAAATATTTTGACGAGGTTATCATACTGCTGGGGACGGGGCTAAGGATTTCCGAACTCTGCGGGCTGACTGAAACCGACCTTGACTTTGAAAACCGGGTAATCAATGTAGACCACCAGCTTTTAAGGAGCGCGGAAACCGGGTACTACATAGAGAAGCCCAAAACGCAAAGCGGTATCAGACAAATTCCAATGAGTGAAAAAGTGTATGAAGCGTTGGGGCGCGTGTTGAAGAACCGCAAAAAAGCGAAACCGACCACTATTGACGGTTACAGCAATTTCCTTTTCCTCAACCGGGACGGTTGCCCGAAAACGGCGACCAACTATGATAGTATGTTCCGGGGGCTTGCAAAGAAGTACAACAAGTGCCATGAGGAAGCCTTACCCAAAGTAATGACACCCCACACCCTACGCCATACATTCTGTACCAACTTAGCCAATGCCGGAATGAACCCGAAAGCGTTACAGTACATTATGGGACACTCCAACATTACCATGACGCTGAACTACTACGCACACGCTACATTCGCTTCCGCAAAGGCTGAAATGGAACGGCTGATTGCATAGCCGCAGACGGATTTACTACTTCTTTTACTACCATTGAGAGGGAAAAACTAAAAGGTTTTGAGAGTATATGAGAACTTCTCCCCATATCTAAAATGCCGGGAAAGCCCGGAAATACGGGCTATACCGACATATAAGAACTTCTAAAGAGATAATCTAAATTCACCAATAATTTTAATATAAAAATGAAGCTTGCAGCATTGAGTAAGTTGTTATGATGCGTGAAGTAAATTGTACCCCTTGTCAAGGCAATTAAAGTTGATTCTGACATGGTGTGTTATTTATACGGTATCTGTTTATTTTCATGACGGAAAAATTGTGTTATATGATATGGCACCTAATCTGAATAAAGAAGTATCTTAAACTTAAGGGCATAGATCTTTTCATGAATACATGTATGATATTGAATGATACATTGGCATGGGATATAACCGAAAACAGAGATACTGAAACCTGTATCGATATTGACCCGGATATGCTCTATCAGTTACCAGCATCCCAAGAGAAACCTGCATAACTACCCCAAGCATCCAGCACAAAACAAAAAATCCACCCCGTCAAGAAAAAACACTTGACACCCGCCGTACTTTCGTGTATGATAACACAGGTGATGGAAATGGAGAAGATCGTCCAGCAAGGCTTATTATATGATTTCTATGGTGAACTGTTAACAGAGCATCAGCGTCACATTTACGAGGACGTGGTGTTCAATGACTTATCCTTAAGCGAGATCGCGGAGGAGCAGGGCATCAGCCGTCAGGGAGTTCATGACCTGGTCAGGCGCTGCGACCGGCTGCTGAAGGGATATGAGGATAAGCTTCATTTGGTAGAGAAATTTATGATGACAAAGCAGCTGGCTGGTGAGATCCAGTCACTTTTAAAGGATTATCAGAAGACCCGGGATCCTTTGCTTCTAGCCCGTGCAGGTGAGGCGGCAGAGCGGATCGCGCAGATTGAATCCCGGTAGGGGTTGACGGAATCCGGCTTCGATATTCCATTTTCGCTTTTTATGAAGGGAGGTCTGCTTCATGGCTTTTGAGAGTTTAGCAGATAAGCTGCAGAATGTATTCAAAAACTTAAGAGGCAAAGGGCGTCTGATGGAGGCCGATGTTAAGGCCGCATTGAAGGAAGTTAAGATGGCTCTCCTGGAAGCAGATGTAAGCTTCAAGGTTGTAAAGCAATTTATCAGTTCCGTTCAGGAGCGTGCCGTTGGCGAGGATGTGCTGGGGAGCCTGACTCCTGGTCAAATGGTGATCAAGATCGTAAATGAAGAGCTGATCAAGCTGATGGGCTCTGAGACCACAGAGATCCAGTTAAAGCCAGCCAGTGAGATCACAGTCATCATGATGGCTGGTCTTCAGGGTGCTGGTAAGACAACGACCACGGCGAAGATTGCCGGAAAGCTGAAGGCGAAGGGCAGAAAGCCGCTGCTGGCTGCCTGCGATATCTACCGTCCGGCAGCGATCAAGCAGCTGGAGATCAACGGTGAGAAGCAGGGGGTTCCTGTTTTCTCCATGGGAGATAAGAATAAGCCGGTGAATATTGCCAAGGCCGCGATCGAGCATGCTGCGAAAAATGGCATGAATGTGGTGATCCTGGATACGGCAGGCCGTCTTCATATTGATGAGGATATGATGAATGAGCTGGTGGAGATCAAGGAGCAGGTGGAGGTCAATCAGACCATTCTGGTGGTGGATGCCATGACCGGACAGGATGCGGTGAATGTAGCCAGTATGTTCCAGGACAAGATCGGCATCGACGGCGTGATCCTGACTAAGTTGGACGGCGATACCAGAGGCGGTGCGGCTCTTTCCATCCGTTCTGTAACCGGCAAGCCGATCCTTTACATTGGTATGGGTGAGAAGCTTTCGGATCTGGAGCAGTTCTACCCGGATCGCATGGCTTCCAGAATCTTAGGCATGGGAGATATCCTTTCCCTGATCGAGAAGGCGGAAGCTGAGGTGGATCAGGAGAAGGCGAAGGAATTAAGCCAGAAGCTGCGGAAGGCAGAGTTTGACTATAATGATTTCCTTGATCAGATGCATCAGATCAAGAAGATGGGCGGTATGTCCAGCATCTTAAGCATGATGCCTGGTGCCGGACAGCTTGGAAACATCGATATGGATGAGAATGAAAAGAATATGGCGCGGATCGAGGCCATTATCCTTTCTATGACTCCGGCAGAGCGGGCGAATCCGGCTTTGATGAACCTGTCCAGAAAGCAGCGGATTGCCAGGGGCTCCGGTGTGGATATCAGCGAGGTAAATCGTCTGGTAAAGCAGTTTGACCAGATGAAGAAGATGATGAAGCAGCTTCCCGGTATGATGGGCGGCAAGAAGAAAAGCGGCTTCGGCGGATTAGGCGGGCTGATGGGCGGCAAGTTTAAGATGCCGTTCTAACGATTTTAATTGCTTTCATGAAGCTGCAAGGAAACATGTTAGTTATATGGAATTTCCATATTGCTAGATAGAGAAAAGATAGTTTATGAGAAAAATTCAGGAGGTAATGTAACATGGTAAAGATGAGATTAAGAAGAATGGGTCAGAAGAAGGCTCCTTTCTATAGAATCGTTGTATCTGATTCTCGTTCCCCAAGAGACGGCAGATTCATCGAGGAGATCGGTACTTATGATCCAAACACCGATCCAAGTTCTATTAAGTTTAATGAAGAGGCTGCTAAGAAGTGGTTAGCAAACGGCGCTCAGCCAACTGAGACGGTTGCAAAGCTGTTAAAAGTTGCAGGGATTCAGTAATCGGCAATTCTTGAGGTGATTTTATGAAAGAATTAGTTGAAGTTATCGCAAAGGCACTTGTCGATAATCCAGACGAAGTTGTCGTTACCGAAAGCCTGAAGGGTGATGACACCCTGATCGAATTGAAGGTTGCTGCTTCCGATATGGGTAAGGTAATCGGCAAACAGGGCAGAATTGCAAAAGCGATCCGTTCTGTAGTAAAAGCCGCCGCTTCTAAGGAAGATAAAAAAGTAATCGTAGAGATTCAGTAACGAACCTTTTAGGCTGTTGCATTTGCAGCAGCCTTCTTTTTTGGTTAAAGCAGCCTGCTCCAGGCGAAAGATCTGCCGGCAGGCTGCTGTCTGATTGACAGAAGGAGGCTCTTTATGGAAGAAATGCTTCGAGTAGGCGTGATCAGCTCCACCCATGGTGTGCGAGGTGAGGTAAAGGTATTTCCAACGACGGATGATCCTCAGCGGTTTAAGGAGCTGAAGGAAGTGACGCTGGATGCGGGCAGGGAACAGCTTGTCTTAAAGATCCAGAACGTAAAATTCTTTAAAAATATGGTAATCCTGAAATTTGAAGGATATGACAATATAAATGATATTGAAAAGTATAAGGGGAAGGATCTTCTGATTCACCGTGACCAGGCGGTAGCGCTGGAGGAGGGCGAATATTTTATCGTCGATCTGATCGGCCTTACCGTGATCACAGATGAGGGGGAGACCCTGGGAACCTTGACAGATGTGATGAAGACTGGAGCCAATGATGTGTACGTGGTGGAAATGCCTTCTGGAAGGGAAGTGTTGATCCCGGTGATCGACCAGTGTATCCTGAATGTAGATCTGGAGGCCGGAGAGGTGAAGGTTCATCTGCTGGAGGGACTGCTGGATCTATGAATTTTCATATTTTAACCTTATTTCCGGAGATGGTGATGGGCGGCTTAAGCACTAGCATCACAGGCCGGGCCATGGAAAAAGGCGTGATCTCGGTGGAGGCTGTGAATATCCGGGATTATTCCAGGGATAAGCACCATCATGTAGATGATGCGCCCTACGGCGGCGGAGCAGGTATGGTGATGCAGCCGGGGCCGGTGGTGGATGCCTACGAGGACCTGTGCGGAAAGCTGGGGAAGCGTCCCAGGGTGATTTACATGACACCTCAGGGGCGGGTGTTTAACCAGAAGATCGCCCAGGAGCTGGCAGAGGAGGACGAGCTGGTTTTCCTGTGCGGCCATTATGAGGGGATCGATGAGCGGGCGCTGGAGCTGATCTGCACGGATTATCTGTCCATCGGTGATTATGTTTTAACCGGCGGCGAGCTTCCGGCTATGGTGATGATCGACTGTATTTCCAGGCTGGTTCCCGGAGTATTGAACAATGAGGTGTCAGCGGAGGTGGAGTCCTTCCACGATAATCTTCTGGAATATCCTCAGTACACCCGCCCGGAGGTGTACCGGGATATGGCGGTTCCCCAGGTGCTGCTTTCCGGCCATCATAAAAATATCGAAGAATGGCGGCGGCAGCAGTCGATTCGGCGTACATTAGAGCGGCGGCCGGATCTTTTAGAAGGAGCCAATCTTTCCAAAAAGGAGAAGAAGTTTTTGGAGGGATTGCTGGAGACACAGGAATTGGCGCAAAATGGTGATGAGTCGGACTCGGATCCGAGGGAGATGTAACCGTTCAGGCAGGCATCTTCTTGTCCGGCAGAGCCGGACCAGAAGCATCGGATGTTGCGATCTAAGGCAGTTTTGGAAAATACTGCTTGACAGATCAGCCAACACGCAGTATGCTAAGTACCAGTTCTTACCTGTTTTACGGAACGAGAAACAGGCTGGAGGAAACAGAAAAAACGGAAACTTGAGATTCGAAATGTGAGAAAGGAGGCAGGATGATGAAGAAATTATACGATATTAATTTAGGACTTAGAATGAATGATCAGGATCATACCAATATCAGTAATAACAGGATTCATTCCGTCTGCCTTAAGTACTTTTTGAAACTCAGATGATGGAAAGCTGTCCCACATTGGACGCAGATGTGTCATCTATTTTCGCTGAGTGATGCCGCAGTCAGGAATGGCTGCGGTTTTTTGCGCTCTATGGGAAACGAAGGAAATACATTGCATGGATAGAAGCCGAAAACCGAGAGGATGGGACGGCTTCTTTTCTTTTTTGAAATCGTAACCGTTCAGACCGGCATCTGAACGATTACTGGGAATGCATAGAAATGGGGGAATTGTGTGAGAAATCTATGGAAATACATAAAACAATATTGTCCGCTGTATGGAATCGCGATGATTTCTATGGTAATCAGTATTCTGCTGGATGCCTTTGCTCCGCAGATTACCAGGAGAATTATCGATGATGTGATCGTAGGCGGAAAAATGGAGCTTCTGATGAAGCTTCTTCTGGGGCTTTTGGCAATCGGACTGGGGAGGGCTGTGTTCCAGTATACAAAGGAATTTATTTTTGACTTTGCAGCCTGCAGTATCGGCAGCAATCTGCGGAAGGATTTGTTTGACCATATCCAGACCTTGTCTGTGGGGTACTTTGACAGCCACAATACCGGCGAGCTGATGGCCAGGGTAAAGGATGATGTGGACCGGATCTGGAATGCCTGCGGGTTTGTGGGGATGCTGATTTTGGAATGCTTTGTCCACAGTTGTATCATGGTGTTCTGCATGTTCCGCATCAGCCCTGTCCTGACACTGGTGCCGCTTTTGGTAATGCCGTTGATCGTATTTTTTGCAGTGAAAATGGAGAATGGCCTGGGAGCGGTCTATGAGAAGATCAGCGAGGAAACGGCACAGATGAATACAACGGCCCAGGAAAATCTGGCTGGTGTCAGAACGGTGAAGGCATTTGCCAGAGAAGGGTATGAGATCAATAAATTTAAAGGTCACAATCAGAAATTTTATGATCTGAACATGGAACAGGCTAGGCTGATTGCACGCTACCAGCCCAATATTTCCTTCTTGTCTAAAGCACTTTTGATGGCTGTTATCGTGGCGGGAGGAATTTTGGTGATTCGGGGCAATATCACCATCGGCCAGCTGGGAGCCTTCACCGAGTATGCCAATAATATTGTCTGGCCTATGGAAATGGTAGGATGGCTCAGCAATGATTTTGCCGCTGCTGTAGCTTCCAACCGGAAGATCCAGGCGATCTTTGGGGAAAAGCCGGAAATTCAGAGTCCGGTTAATTTTAGGTTCGAGAATAAAAAAACGAAGGCTGGGAAAACAGATATTCAAAAATCCCAGATACAGAAGCATGAAATTGGAAGCCAGGAAAATCGAAAATGGGAGAAGAGGAAATCATGGCTGTCAGATCCAGAGAATCAGATCCGCGGCCACATCCAGTTTGACCATGTGGATTTCAGCCTTCACGGCACAAACATATTAAAGGAGATCAGCTTTGACCTTCCTGCCGGGAAAACTCTGGGGATCATGGGGATGACGGGATCTGGAAAGACCTCCATCATCAATCTGATCCAGCGTTTTTATGATGTATCTTCCGGTGAGATCCGAATTGATGGGAAAGATATCCGAAGTTTTCCATTGTCCGATCTGAGAAGCCAGATTTCTGCAGTGATGCAGGATGTGTTTCTGTTTTCTGACAGCATTGCAGAAAATATCAAGATGGGAAGGAAGGAGCTGGTCAGTCAGGTGATGGTGGAGCGGGCTGCTTTTTGTGCAGACGCTCATGGCTTTATCCAGAAGCTTGGAAATCAATATGACACCATCATCGGAGAGCGGGGCGTAGGCCTTTCCGGAGGACAAAAGCAGCGGATCAGCATTGCCAGAGCCATTGCCAAGGAAAGCCCGATCCTGATTCTGGACGACTCTACCTCCGCACTGGATATGGAAACGGAGAAGGAGATCGAGAAGCGCCTGGAGGAGCTGAAGGGCAGTACAAAGATCATTATCGGACACCGGATCTCCTCCGTCCGTCATGCCGATGAGATTTTGATCCTGGATCAAGGGCGGATCGTGGAGAGAGGAACCCATCGTGAATTGATGGAGCAGAAGGGACGTTATTATCAGACCTATCAGGTACAGTATGGAGAGGAGGAAGGGTTATGGCAGTAAACGCAAGCCGGATGGACGAAGAACAGCGCAGCGTGCCGAAAAAAGAAACACTGTTCCGCCTGTTTCGTTATCTTCTGGCCTATAAAAAGGAGCTGCTCCTGGTGCTTATGATCATGGCAGGAACCATCGCCATCAGCATGGTGACGCCTCTTCTTATGGAGCTGGCGGTGAACGTATATGTGGCAAATGGCAGCATTCCAGGGCTTCTGAAGCTGGGAGCGGCAGCCTGCCTGATGTTTCTGCTGTTTCTGGCAGGGACGAAGGCCAGAATGCATATCATGGCTTCTGTTACCAACCGGGTGCTGGTAACCATCCGGCAGCAGCTTTATGAGCATATCCAGACGCTGAGCTTTCAGTTTTTTGACAGCCGTCCCACTGGAAAGATATTGGCAAGGGTGATCGGGGATGTGAATTCTCTGAAGGATGTGCTTTCCGACAGTGTGACTCAGCTGGTGCCGGATCTGGCAACGGTTCTCTGTGTGGCAGTGATCATGCTGGTAAAAAATTACAGGCTGGCTATGGCAGCACTTTTGACGGTTCCGCTGCTGGCGGCGGGGATGTTTTTGATCGAAACAACAGCCCACCGGCTGTGGCAGATCTACCGGAAGAAAACCTCGAATCTCAGCGCGTATATCCATGAAGATATTTCCGGTATCCGGGTGATCCAGAGCTTTGCGGCAGAGGAGGAGACCAGGGATATCTTTTACGATCTGACGGATCAGCACCGGAAGGCTTTTATCGATGCTGTGGCGGTGGCTGACGGCTTTGGTCCTGTAGTCGAGATTACCTGGGGATTAGGCGGCTTCCTTCTGTATTTTATCGGAATCCGGATCGTAGGCGCTGAACAGATCGGGATCGGCACCTTCCTGGCATTTTCCACCTACATTGCCATGTTCTGGAGCCCGATCCGGAATCTGGCAAACTTTTATAATAAGCTGACGACTAATATCTCAGCGGCCGAGCGGATTTTTGATATTATGGATACGGAGGCGGATATTAAAAATGCAGAGCATGCTTTAGTGCTGCCTCCGTTGACCGGAGCAGTGGAATTTTCTCATGTATCCTTTGCATACAGTGATGAGCCGGATCAGCTGGTGCTGAGGGATGTGAGCTTTGCCGTGAAGCCTGGAGAAACCATCGCCCTGGTGGGGCCCACCGGCGCCGGAAAAACAACGATTGTCAATCTGATCAGCCGCTTTTATGAAGTCAGCGGAGGAGCTGTCCTGCTGGATGGGCAGGATGTAAGGCAGGTAACACTAGAAAGCCTTCGGAGTCAGCTTGGAATCATGACCCAGGATAATTTCCTGTTTTCCGGCACAATGAAAGACAACATCCGGTATGGCCGATTAAATGCCACGGATGAGGAGGTGGTGGAGGCGGCAAAAGCGGTTCATGCCCACCAGTTTATTATGGATCTGGAAAACGGATATGATACTGAGATCAGCGAGCGGGGCACCCGGCTTTCCATCGGCCAGCGGCAGCTGATTGCCTTTGCCCGGACCATGATCTCAAAGCCGGCGATTCTGATCCTGGATGAAGCCACCTCCAGCATTGACACCCACACCGAGATTCTGGTGCAGAAAGGAATTGAAACTTTGCTGAAGGGCCGCACCTCTTTTATTATTGCCCATCGTCTTTCCACCATCCGAAAGGCAGACCGCATTTTTGTCATTGACCAGGGGAATATCCAGGAGGCAGGCAGTCATCAGGAATTGATGGAGAAAAAAGGGGCTTATTATAAGCTTTATCAAAGCCAGTTTTTATAGACTGGTGAAAAAGAAGAAAAAGGCGAAAAAAAACTGTAAAAAGGAAAGAAATCACTTGCATTCTACAGGTATTTATGATAAACTTTAAATGTTGTGACGATAAAAAGAGATGGTCCTCTGATACAAATAAGGTATTTAAGAACATCAAATAGTACAAGGAGGTTCACAAATGAACGACATTATTAAGAACATTGAAGCTACTCAGTTAAAGGAGTCCGTACCGGAGTTCCATGTTGGTGATACTGTAAGAGTATACAACAAGATCAAAGAGGGAAACCGTGAAAGAATCCAGGTATTCGAAGGCACCGTATTAAAGAGACAGAACGGCGGAGCCAGAGAGACCTTCACCGTAAGAAAGAATTCTAACGGCATCGGCGTTGAGAAGACCTGGCCAGTTCATTCTCCATTCGTGGACAAGATCGAAGTGGTAAGAAGAGGTAAGGTAAGACGTGCGAAACTGAACTACTTAAGAGACAGAGTAGGTAAGGCTGCAAAGGTAAAAGAATTAGTAAAGTAATTCGCGAAAAGGGACTATTTACATAGTCCCTTTCTTAGCATGAACAACTTGCTTTGTAATTGTGAGGATATGGAAACAATTACCTTGCTTTCTTAATCTAGACGGGGTGTTAAACATGGATTTTTTCATGGAAGAGGAAACAAACCTGCTCCGCCGTGTTGTTAATTGGGTGACAGATATTATCGTGGTCATTGCACTTGCGTGCTTCACTGTGTATGCTTTCGGCAGCCAGGTGACAGTAGCCGGTAATTCCATGTCACCTCTTTTAAACTCCGGGGATGTGGTGCTGATGAATCAGCTCAGCGTTCATTTAGGGAAGCCGGACCGGTTTGATGTGGTGGTTTTTCAGCGGGAGGACCGCAAGACGAATATTAAGCGGGTGATCGGGCTTCCAGGGGAGACGGTCCAGATCATAAATGGACAGATATTTGTTGACGGCGTTGCCTTAGAAGGTCCGGCGGGCCAGAAAAAGATCGCCCTGGCCGGACTGGCGGAAAACCCGGTGAAGCTGGGAGCAGATGAATATTTCCTTCTGGGAGATAATCGGGATTCCAGTGAGGATAGCCGGTTTTCCAATGTGGGAAATGTAAAAGCCGAACAGATCATTGGAACCGTATGGTTTCGAATTCTGCCTGCTCTGGAGCTGGGGCGGATACAGTAAGCTGGCAGCAGATTCTCATAGTAAAGGATGATAAATTATGAATATACAGTGGTATCCAGGACATATGACAAAGGCGAAGCGTGCCATGAAGGAGGATATCAAGCTGATCGATCTGATTATCGAGTTGGTGGATGCCAGAGCGCCTTTATCCAGCCGGAATCCGGATATTGATGAGCTGGGAAAGGGCAAGGCCCGTCTGATCCTGCTGAACAAGTCCGATTTGGCTGATGAGCGGGTCAATGAACAGTGGATCGCCTACTTCCTGGGCCTGGGCTATCAGGTGGTAAAAATGAACTGCCGCAGCGGAGCCGGATTAAAGCAGATCAATGGGGCTGTTCAGGAGGCCTGCAAAGAGAAGATTGAACGGGACCGCCGGAGAGGAATCTTAAACCGTCCGGTCCGAGCCATGGTGGTGGGGATTCCCAATGTGGGAAAATCTACGTTTATTAATGCCTTTGCCGGAAAATCCTGTGCTAAGACGGGAAATAAGCCGGGAGTTACCAAGGGAAATCAATGGATCCGTCTAAATAAATCTCTGGAGCTGCTGGACACGCCGGGGATTTTGTGGCCGAAATTTGAGGATCAGGAGGTAGGTTTCAAGCTTGCCTACATCGGTTCCATCAATGATGAGATTTTAAATAAGGAAGAATTAGCCCTGGGGCTGCTCCGCTTTTTGATGGACCGATATCCAGATGTGCTGAAGGAGCGTTACCAGGCCGAGGCCGAAACGCCTCTTATGGCGCTGGAGCAGATTGCAAAGGCCAGAGCCTGCCTGCAGAAAGGCGGCGAGTATGATTTCGGCAAGGCAGCCAACTTATTTTTTGATGATTACCGCAGCGGCAAGCTGGGGCGGATCACATTGGAGCTGCCTCCGGTAACGGCAGAAACGTAAAGACAAAATAGAAAATATTGGAACAATAGAAGCGGCGAAAGAGGAAGAACTATGGCAAGAGCATTAACAGGAGAACGATTGGAAAAGGAGTTGGAGCGGCTGGATGGAATGCTGGAATTTGAGCGGCAGTATAGCTGGGCCTCCTGCATCTGCGGTATTGATGAGGCGGGAAGAGGCCCTCTGGCAGGTCCGGTAGTAGCGGGAGCCGTCATCCTTCCGAAGGATTGTAAGATCCTGTATTTAAATGATTCCAAAAAGCTTTCCGAGAAGCGGAGGGAGGAGCTTTTTCTGGAGATCCAGGAGAAGGCAGTTGCCTGCAGTGTAGGCATTGTGGGGCCGGACCGGATCGATGAGATCAATATTCTGCAGGCGACCTATGAGGCCATGCGCCAGGCAGTGGGAAAGCTGGCGGTAGAACCTCAGGTACTTCTCAACGATGCTGTGGAGATTCCCGGCCTTACCATGAAGCAGGTGAAGATCATCCATGGAGATGCAAAAAGCTTATCCATTGCCGCCGCCAGTGTGATGGCAAAGGTAACCAGGGATCATATGATGATCGAGTATGATAAGATATTCCCGGAATATGGATTTGCAAAGCACAAGGGCTATGGAACTGCCGTTCATATCCAGGCGTTGAAGGATCATGGGCCATGCCCCATTCACCGCAGAACCTTTATCGGGAAGTTTGTAGAGGAAAAACAGCTTGATGAATAAACGACAGGTAGGCAGCAGCCGGGAAACGGAGGCTGCCTCTTATTTAATCCGTCAGGGCTATCAGATCCTGGAGCGGAATTACCGCTGCCGCCAGGGTGAGATCGATCTGGTTGCCAGAGACGGAGCGTATCTGGTGTTTGTGGAGGTAAAATACCGGAAGGATGAGGGAAGCGGCTATCCGGCAGAGGCAGTGGATGCCAGAAAGCAGCATAGGATCTATCAGGCAGCCCGGTATTATCTGTATTGTCACCGGTATGGGGAGGATACGCCCTGCCGGTTTGATGTAGTCAGCATAATGGGAAAACAGATCAGGGTGATTCAAAATGCGTTTTGACTGAATCATGATGGAATGTGAGAAAAGAGAGGAAGGCGATCATACATGGAACCAATTCATTGGAAATATGCAGATAACAGGGAGGTATTCCGCACGGTCTGGAACGGGGAAACGCCGTATCTTTCCTTCCGCGCACTGGAGGATACCAAGATGGTGGCCAATGGCTTTTCCACCCGTATGGGCGGCGCCAGCACTGGTAAGTTTGCAACCATGAATTTTTCCTACAGCAGGAAGGATGATCCGGAGCATGTGCTGGAAAATTATACCAGAATAGCGACTGCTCTTGGGGTGGAACGTGACCGGATGGTGGTATCCTGGCAGACCCATACCACGAATGTGCGTCTGGTAACCAGGGAGGATGAGGGCAAAGGAGTGATCCGGGAACGGGATTACCGGGATGTGGACGGGCTGATCTGCGATATTCCCGGCATTACGCTTGTGACCTTCTACGCAGATTGTGTTCCCCTGTATTTTGTGGATCCGAAGCATCGGGCTGTGGGCTTAAGCCATTCTGGGTGGAGAGGCACGGTAAATCGTATGGGGCAGGTAACCATAGATGCCATGAAGGAGGCCTTTGGGACCTGCCCGGAGGATGTGATCGCCTGCATTGGTCCAAGTATCTGCAGGGACTGCTTTGAGGTGGGGGAGGAGGTTGTGGAGGAATTCCAGAAAACCTTTCGTCCCCATCAATGGGATCAGCTCTGGGCGAAAAATGGAAAGCCTGGAAAGTACCAGTTAGATCTCTGGAAAGCAAATGAACTGATATTAAAAGAAGCAGGGATTCCCGGGGAGCAGATCACAGTCACCAATATCTGCACCCTCTGCAACCATGAATATCTGTTCTCCCACAGGAAATGCGGAGAGAACCGGGGAAATCTGGCGGCATTCCTGGGAATCCGCGGTTAATGCGGCAACGTAACCGATGTCTATTCCCGGATATAGATACCCTGGGATTCGATCCAGTCCAAAATGTCCTGTCGGGCATCATAATCGGAATCATTGCCCAGCTGTTCTTCCGGCATATTTTCCTCTGCCCGGGCGGCACGTATCATTTCCATAATTTCTTCTTCTCTGGATTTACTCATTTGGCAGCTCCTTTCTGTATCAAATGTGGGGAATGGTTACCGTGTTTTTTATAACGATCAAAAAGAGGCCCAGGGGGTTCGTATCCCCAGGCCTCTTTGCCATATATCATAAAAAATTTTGCAGATATTGCTTACAGCTTTCCCTCGCAGCTACTGAATGGTCTGATAATAATCATACCCGTCTGCCTGATACCTGCGGATCAGCTTCTGGATCTTCTCAGTAGGAGACAGAGTCCGGCCGATGGATACGTCGTGATTGAAGGAATTGATGATAGCGGCCATGTATTTGCTCATGTCAGCTTCAATATACCATTCCCGCTTCAGAAGCTCTTCCGGGCGGTAATTTAAGTTGGTGGTGATCACGTAATCCATATAGCCCTTCTCATAGAACTCATCAAACTTCTCCAGGCCGCTGGTAAATAATCCAAAGGTACAGCATACGATCACCTTGGCGGCCTTCCGCTCCTTTAATTCTCTTGCAGTATCCAGCATGCTCTCGCCGGATGCGATCATATCATCGATGATCAGAACCGTCTTTCCCTCTACCGAGGTTCCTAAGAACTCGTGGGCCACAATCGGGTTCCGGCCGTTTACCACGCGGGAGTAGTCCCGGCGCTTGTAGAACATACCCATGTCTACCCCAAGGTTGTTTGCCAGATATACGGCGCGGTTCATAGCGCCTTCATCCGGGCTGATGATCATTAAATGATCCTTGTCGATCTTTAAGCTCTTATCATGCTGGAACAGTGCCTTTACAAACTGATAGGTGGGCATAAAGTTGTCAAAGCCGTTTAAGGGGATGGCATTCTGGACTCTCGGGTCGTGGGCATCGAAGGTGATGATGTTGCTGACACCCATATGTACCAGTTCCTGCAGTGCCATAGCACAGTCTAAGGATTCCCGCTTTGTGCGCTTGTGCTGGCGGCTTTCATAGAGGAACGGCATAATCACGTTGACGCGGTGTGCAGTGGCAGCACAGGCGCCGATCACACGCTTCAGATCTTGATAATGGTCGTCCGGTGACATGTGATTGACCTGGCCGCTGACCTTGTAGGTCAGGCTGTGGTTGGTCACATCCACCATGGCAAAGATATCTGCTCCCCGGACCGATTCATTGATGGCGGCTTTGGCCTCGCCGCTTCCAAAGCGGGGGCAGGAGCAGTTTAACAGGTAGGAATCCACATCGTATCCCCGGTAATGAAGATCGGCTTGTCTGCGGATCAGTTCTTCCGTATCATTTCGGCGGAATTTCACGATATGGTCATTAACTTTCTGTGCAAAAGGCGTAATACTTTCCAAAGCTGCGATTTTTAATGGTGCTACTGGAAGCGAATCATTAAAAACGTAATTATTTGCCATAAGGCAGTCCCTCCGTTCTTTAGTCTAAAAATTGCCTTTACTTAAATTATATATCATTTTCCACAGATTCCCGTCAATAGCTTTTGGACATTTTATGAAAAAAAACAAGGTATTGGCAAAAGTGTTTCCTTTACAAAGGAGGGGAATATTGGTATGATAGAAAAAGTAAACGGTTCGGAACCATGACAGAAAGGGCAGACAAGAAATGCGCAAGAAAGAACAAGGCCACAGGATCACCGCCGTTGAACCGGGTTCCATTGCAGATGAGCTGGAGCTGGAGCCGGGGGATGTGGTGCTGACGATCAATGGCCAGGAGATAGAAGATATTTTTGACTACGAGTATTATATGGACAGCCCCTCCATGCTGATGGTGGTCCGCAAGGCAAACGGCGAGGAGTGGGAGCTGGATATTGAAAATGAGTACGAGGACCTGGGAATTACCTTTGAGAACAGTCTGATGAGCGACTACCGCTCCTGTTCCAACCAGTGCATCTTCTGCTTTATCGACCAGATGCCGCCGGGGATGCGGGAAACCTTGTACTTTAAAGACGATGATTCCAGACTTTCCTTCCTGCAGGGGAATTATATCACCCTTACCAATATGAAGGAAAAGGATATTGACCGGATCATCAAGTTCCATTTATCCCCCATTAATATTTCTGTCCATACCACCAATCCGGAGCTGCGCTGTAAGATGCTGCACAACCGGTTTGCAGGAAGGGCGCTTCAGATGATCGACCGGCTTTACCAGGCAGGAACCCCCATGAACGGGCAGATCGTGCTGTGTCCCGGTGTGAACGATGGGGAGGAGCTGGAGCGGAGCATCCGGGATCTGACAAAGTACATTCCCTGTATGGAAAGCGCTTCTGTAGTCCCGGTGGGGCTGACCCGGTTCCGGGAGGGATTGTATCCGCTGGAGCCCTTTAATAAGGAAAGCGCCGGGCAGGCCATCGACCAGATCGAAAGGTGGCAGAAGAAGATCTATGGGGAGCATGGAACCCACTTTATCCATGCCAGCGACGAGTTTTATCTTCTGGCGGAGCGTCCGATGCCGGAGGAGAGCCGGTATGACGGGTATCTCCAGCTGGAGAATGGAGTCGGGATGATCCGCCTTCTGGAAGAAGAGGTGAAGGACGCGCTGGATGGAAGGGAAGATGATGGTGTGGAGGAGGAGATCTCCATTGCCACCGGCCTTTCTCCCTACAAGAACATAAAGCAATACGTAGGCTGGATCACGGATCGGTTCCCAGGGCGGAAGGTGCATCTATACCCGATTATCAATGAGTTTTTTGGGGAGAGGATCACCGTAGCCGGACTGCTGACCGGGCAGGATATTATCAAACAGCTGAAGGACAAGCCTCTTGGCAGCCGCCTTCTTCTTCCGGTCTGCCTGCTGCGAAGCGGTGAGGATGTACTTTTGGATGATCTGACCGTGGGAGATTTGGAAAAAGCTTTACAAGTTCCAGTGAATATTGTAAAATCAAGCGGATATGACCTGGTCAATGCCATATTGGCGCCTGTGACAGAGGAGGAGCCGGCGGAGCACGGCGAATACGAGCTGAAGGAGCTATATGGGCAGGACGAGGGATATGAGATCATCGATGACGGTGAATACCCAAAATAATATGGAGGAAGCATAAATGAGTAAACCAGTAGTAGCCATCGTAGGGCGTCCCAATGTGGGCAAATCCACACTGTTTAATGTCCTGGCAGGAGAATCCATTTCTATTGTGAAAGACACTCCTGGCGTGACCAGAGACCGGATCTATGCGGACTGCACATGGCTGGATCGAAATTTTACATTGATCGACACCGGCGGTATCGAGCCGGACAGCAAGGATATCATCCTCTCTCAGATGCGGGAGCAGGCGGAGATCGCCATCCAGACAGCAGATGTGATCGTCTTTATCGTGGATGTGCGTCAGGGCATGGTGGATGCAGATACCAAGGTGGCAGATATCTTAAGAAAATCCAGAAAGCCGGTAGTGCTTGCAGTCAATAAAGTAGACAGCATGCAGAAATTCGGAAACGATGTATATGAGTTTTATAATCTCGGCATGGGAGATCCCCTTCCCGTTTCCGCAGCATCCCGTCTGGGGGTAGGCGACCTGCTGGATGAGGTGGTGAAGCATTTCCAGCCGGATGCAGGCACAGAGGAAGAGGACGAACGTCCCAGAATCGCCCTGGTAGGAAAACCTAATGTGGGCAAATCTTCTATTATAAATAAGCTTCTGGGAGAGAACCGGGTGATCGTATCCGATATTGCCGGAACCACCAGAGATGCGGTAGATACGGAGATCGTGCACAATGGAACGGAGTATGTATTTATCGATACAGCCGGTCTGCGCCGGAAAAATAAGATCAAGGAGGAGCTGGAGCGGTACAGCATTATCCGCACTGTAACCGCAGTTGAGCGGGCGGATGTGGTGGTCGTGGTGATCGATGCCACGGAAGGGATCACCGAGCAGGATGCAAAGATCGCCGGCATCGCCCATGAGCGGGGCAAGGGCATTATTGTGGCAGTCAATAAGTGGGATGCCATTGTAAAAAATGATAAGACCATCTATGAGTATACCAAGAAGCTGAAGGATATCCTGTCCTTTATCCCATATGCCGAGTTTCTTTTCATCTCGGCGGAGACCGGGCAGCGTCTGGGCAAGCTGTTTGAACTGATCGATGTGGTGCGGGAGAATCAGACCCTTCGGGTATCCACCGGTGTGTTGAATGAGATCATGACAGAAGCGGTAGCCATGCAGCAGCCGCCGTCTGATAAGGGCAAGCGTCTGAAGCTTTACTATATCACTCAGGTAGCGGTGAAGCCGCCCACCTTTGTTGTGTTTGTTAATGATAAGGAACTGATGCATTTTTCCTATACCCGATATCTGGAAAATCAGATTCGGAATGCATTTGGGTTCCGGGGGACATCCTTAAAATTCATCATCCGTGAGCGGAAGGAAAAGGAGCAGTAGGTATGGAAAGAATCATCTGTCTGGCAGTAGGTTATCTGTGTGGTCTGTTGCAGACCGGATATATTTATGGCAGGATGCATGGCATGGACATCCGCCAGCATGGAAGCGGAAATTCAGGAGCAACCAATACCCTCCGGGTCCTGGGAAAGAAGGCCGGCCTGATCGTATTTCTCGGGGATGCCCTTAAGGCGCTGATCCCCTGTACGGTGGTGCGTCTGATCTTTGGAGGCCAGCCGGAAACAGCAGGGATAGCTTATGTCTATATGCTGTACATGGGCTTCGGCGTGATTCTGGGACATAATTTCCCATTTTACATGCATTTTAAGGGCGGAAAGGGGATTGCCGCCACTGCTGGACTGATCGCCAGCCTGGACTGGAGGCTGACCTTGGCCTGTGCAGTGGTATTCATTGGCTGCGTGCTTCTGACCCATTATGTATCACTGGGGTCCATCCTGGTGGCAGTTACCTTTTTCCTGGTAAATGCATTCTTTTCTTATCAAGGATATTACGGTCTGAATCCGGAGGCTCTGCCGGAGTTCTGGATTCTGCTTGCAGCCATCTCAGTGATGGCGATCTGGCGGCATAAAGCCAATATCAAGCGGCTTCTTGCCGGAAATGAAAATAAGATTTTTTAATGAATTGTGTGGAAAGAAGGAAATAGAATGGCATCAATCGGCGTAATCGGCTCTGGTACATGGGGAACGGCTTTGGCGGTTCTTCTGGAGGCAAAGGGACATCAGGTAACCATCTGGTCCGCAATCGAGAAAGAAGTGGAATCCCTGTCTAAGGAACGAAAACATCCCAATCTTCCGGGAATTGTGATTCCGGAGGCAATTCAGATCACAGGCAAGCTGGAAGAGGCGATGAAGGAAAAGACCCTCCTTGTGATGGCGGTCCCCTCGGTCTTTGTCCGCAGTACGGCATCCAAGATGAAGCCCTGGTGCCGGAAGGGCCAGGTGATCGTGGATGTGGCAAAGGGGATCGAGGAATCGACTCTGATGACGCTGTCTCAGGTGATCGAGGATGAGCTTCCCCAGGCAGATGTGGCCGTTCTCTCCGGTCCCAGTCATGCAGAGGAGGTAAGCCGGGGACTTCCCACCACCTGTGTGGCAGGGGCTCACAGCCGGGAGACGGCAGAGCTGATCCAAGATATCTTTATGAATGAGGTATTCCGTGTTTACACCAGCCCGGACATGCTGGGGATCGAGCTGGGCGGCTCCTTAAAAAATGTGATCGCGCTGGCAGCCGGAGCGGCAGATGGACTGGGTTATGGAGACAATACCAAGGCGGCGCTGATCACCCGGGGGATCGCGGAGATCGCCAGACTGGGAACCGCCATGGGAGGAAGGTTTGAAACCTTCTGCGGCCTGACCGGAATCGGGGATCTGATCGTGACCTGCGCCAGCATGCACAGCCGGAACCGCCGTGCCGGTATCCTGATCGGGCAGGGAAAAACCATGGAGGAGGCGATGGCAGAGGTACACATGGTAGTAGAAGGTGTGTATTCTGCCAAGGCCGCTCTGGCGCTGGCAAAGAAATATCACCAGTCTATGCCCATCGTGGAGCAGGTCAATCAGGTTCTCTTCGAAGGAAAGCCTGCCCGGGAGGCAGTAAACGATCTGATGCTTCGGGACAAGCGGACAGAGGTTTCTGACTTAAACTGGGAAGAATTCCTGTGATCTTGGTTCAAAAATAGAAGACAGCAGGAAGTAAATCCATAGAAAATTGCCTTTTGTCCATTAAGACAAGGAAAAATAGTTGACAAGTTCTTTTGAAAAAATTATAATTAGGAAAGCTTTATGTTGATTATAGCTTTACAGTGATGACTTGTTAAAGCCACAAAAGCATAACGCAAGAAAGAGGAGGAATTTATTATGAAGAAAGTAGTAAGTCTTGGTTTAGTAGCAGCCATGGCAGCTTCTTTAGTTGCATGTGGCGGAAGTTCTACCGAATCCACTACTGCTGCGGCAGCAGCAGATACCACCGCAGCAGCTGCAGAAGGAAATGATGCAGCAGAAGCTCCTGCAAGTGAGGGCGGCAGCTTTAAGATCGGCGTGATCGGACCGTTAACCGGTGATGCAGCAGCTTACGGCTTAGCAGTACAGCACGGCGCTGAGATCGCAGCAGAAGAGATCAATGCAGCAGGCGGCATCAACGGCGCGACCATCGAGCTTCAGGCTCAGGATGATGAGGCTGACCCAGAGAAGAGCGTTAACGCATACAACACCTTAAAGGACTGGGGTATGCAGATGTTAGTAGGAACCACTACCTCTGGTGCCTGCATCGCAGTAGCAGCAGAGACCGCAAATGACAATATGTTCCAGATCACTCCATCTGGTTCTGCAGTAGAGTGCGTACAGAATCCAAATGCATTCCGTGTATGCTTCTCTGACCCGGATCAGGGTACTGCTTCCGCTAAGTACATTGGCGAGAACAAGATGGCAACCAAGGTAGCGATCATTTACGACAGCTCCAGCGTATACTCTGACGGTATCCGCGAGACCTTCGTATCTGAGGCTGCAAACCAGGGCCTTGAGATCGTAGCAAGTGAAGCATTTACCGCTGACAGCAAGACCGATTTCTCTGTACAGCTTGACAAGGCAAAGGAAGCCGGCGCAGAACTGGTATTCCTGCCGATCTACTATCAGGAGGCTTCTATCATCTTAAAGCAGGCTTCTGACAAAGAGTTCCAGCCGATCTTCTTCGGTGTAGACGGTATGGACGGTATCCTTTCTGTAGAGAACTTTGATACCTCTCTGGCAGAGGGCGTTATGCTGTTAACTCCATTCGCTGCTGACGCAGAGGATGCAAAGGACTTCACCACCAAGTATGTAGAGGCTTATGGTGAAACTCCAAACCAGTTCGCAGCAGATTCTTATGATGCAGTATATGCGATCGCAGCAGCAGCTGAGAAGGCCGGCATCAATTCTGATATGAGCTATTCTGAGATCTGTGACGCTTTAGTACCTGCTATGACCCAGATCACCATCGACGGCTTAACCGGCGAGGGCACTACCTGGAATGAGGCAGGTGAGCCGAACAAGGCTCCAAAGGCAGTAAAGATCGTGGACGGAAAGTACGAGATGCAGTAAGGATTTTCTTACAATTGATCGTTTACAAGAAACCCAACAGAGGGTTGTCCATGGGACAGCCCTCTGTTTTGTAAAAGTGATTCGGCAGTTTGCTTTTATGCAGGGGGACCGGATGGCTATCATAACAAATGCAAAGAGGTGTGTGTATGAGTTTCCTATCTTACTTAATTAATGGAATCAGCCTTGGCAGTATCTATGCAATTATCGCTTTGGGATATACCATGGTATACGGAATCGCGAAGATGCTGAATTTCGCTCATGGTGATATTATCATGGTTGGCGGCTTTACTACGTTTACAGTAGTCAGTACCATGGGAGGCAATCCAATTCTGGGAATTTTGGCAGCGGTAGTTGTGTGTACGGTGCTTGGCGTGACCATTGAGCGGGTTGCTTATAAGCCTTTAAGAGGAGCGTCCCCTCTTGCAGTATTGATTACAGCCATCGGCGTCAGCTACCTGCTTCAGAACGTAGCGCTGTTGATCTTTGGTTCCAATTCCAAGCAGTTTACTTCTGTGGTAAATATTCCGGCACTGAAGCTGGCAGACGGTCAGCTTTCCATTTCCGGCGTTACCATTGTGACCATTATTTCCTGTATCGTAATCATGACGCTGCTTACCACCTTTATCAATAAGACGAAGATGGGACAGGCCATGCTTGCTGTTTCAGAGGATAAGGGCGCGGCGACCCTGATGGGAATCGATGTGAACCGTACCATTGCGGTTACCTTTGCCATCGGCTCTGCCCTGGCGGCGATCGCAGGTGTTCTGCTTTGCTCCGCTTACCCATCCCTGACCCCATATACCGGCTCCATGCCCGGCATCAAGGCCTTCGTAGCTGCCGTATTCGGCGGCATCGGCTCGATTCCGGGAGCCATGATCGGCGGCATCATCCTGGGAGTGATCGAGAACCTTTCCAAGGCGTATATCTCCTCTCAGCTTTCTGACGCAATTGTATTTTCCGTGCTGATCATCGTATTGTTAGTACGCCCAACCGGAATTTTAGGCAAAAAGATTCACGAGAAAGTGTAGGTGCAGAAGATGAAAATGAAAAGTGTGAAGAACAAGACAACGATTCAAAACCTCATCACATATGCCATCGTAATTGCCTTTTGGGTGTTTATCCAGATCTGGAGCAAAACCGGACATATGACCAGTCTGCTGAATGGCCTTCTGGTTCCGATCTGTACTTATGTGATTTTAGCAATTTCCTTAAACCTGACAGTTGGTATCCTGGGTGAGCTGAGCCTGGGACATGCCGGATTTATGTGCGTGGGCGCATTCTCCGGTGCATTTTTCACCAAGGCCATGGCTGACGTGATCCCAAGCGTGGGCGTGCGGTTTGCGATTGCCCTGTTTGTAGGTGCGGCGGTAGCTGCTGTGTTCGGCGTTCTGATCGGAATCCCGGTTCTGCGTCTGAAGGGCGACTACCTTGCCATCGTGACCCTTGCCTTTGGTGAGATCATCAAGAACCTGATCAATGTTTTTTACGTTGGAAAAGACAGCCATGGGCTTCATTTTTCCATGAAGGATGTAGCTTCCCTGAATCTGGAGGCAGATGGAGAGGTTATTATTAAAGGTGCGCAGGGTATCACCGGTACACCGAAGGCATCCACCTTTACCATCGGTATCATCCTGGTTCTGATCACCCTGGTGATTATCCTGAATTTGATCAATTCCAGAACCGGCCGTGCGATTATGGCAATCCGTGACAACCGGATCGCGGCTGAGTCTGTTGGCATTAATATTACAAAGTATAAGCTGCTGGCATTTACCATCTCTGCCTCCATCGCCGGAGTAGCAGGTGTGCTTTATGCCCACAACCTGTCCAGTCTTGCAGCCACCACCAAGAATTTCGGCTACAATATGTCCATTATGATTCTGGTATTCGTGGTACTGGGCGGAATCGGAAATATCCGCGGCTCCATTATTGCAGCGGTGATCCTGACTGCGCTGCCGGAGATGCTCCGCGGTCTGAACAATTACCGTATGCTGATCTATGCGATCGTGCTGATCGTGATGATGCTGTTTAACTCCGCTCCAAAATCCATTGAGATGCGGGAGCGTTTGGTAGAAAAGATTAAAGGAAAAAACCGGAAGGAGGCGGCTTAAATGGCGATGCTGGAAGTTAAAAATTTAAGTATCTCCTTCGGCGGTCTGAAGGCAGTAAATGATTTTCATGTGACCATTGAGAAGGGACAGCTTTACGGTCTGATCGGCCCAAACGGCGCCGGAAAAACTACCGTATTCAACCTTCTCACCGGTGTGTATAAGCCGGATTCCGGCAGTATTGAACTGAACGGCGTCAATATCACCGGAAAGAAGACCATCGACATCAACCAGGCGGGAATTGCGAGAACCTTCCAGAATATCCGTCTGTTTAAGGATCTGTCTGTTTTGGACAATGTAAAGGTGGGACTTCACAACCATCACCCTTATTCTACCCTGGAGGGCATCCTGCGTGCTCCCCGATACTTTAAAGTGGAGAAGGAGATGAACCAGCGTGCTCTGGAGCTTCTGAAGGTCTTCGACCTGGATCAGGAAGCTGATTTTAAGGCATCCAACCTTCCCTACGGTAAGCAGAGAAAGCTGGAGATCGCCAGGGCGCTGGCTACCGACCCCAAGCTCCTTCTGCTGGATGAGCCGGCTGCCGGTATGAACCCCAATGAGACGAAGGAGCTGATGGATACCATCCGCTTTGTCCGGGATAACTTTGATATGACGATCCTTCTGATTGAGCATGATATGAAGCTGGTAGCGGGAATCTGTGAGAGGCTGACCGTTCTGAATTTCGGTCAGGTGCTGACAGAGGGCGAGACCTCAGCAGTATTAAATGATCCGCAGGTAATCACTGCATACTTGGGCGAATAGGAGGAGAGGATTATGGCATTACTGGAAGTAACCGGACTGGAAGTGTATTACGGTGTGATTCAGGCGATCAAGGGAATCTCCTTTGATGTCAACCAGGGGGAGATCATTGCGCTGATCGGCGCAAACGGTGCTGGAAAGACCACTACACTGCAGACCATTACCGGATTGATCCCGTCTAAGGCAGGAAAGATCGTCTATGACGGCAAGGACATCACAAAGCTGGCAGGCCATAAGCTGGTGCCTATGGGAATCGCCCATGTGCCGGAGGGCCGCCGTGTATTTGCAGAATTGTCCGTACTGCAGAATTTAAGACTTGGCGCTTACACCAGAAGTGATAAAAATGAGATCGAAGAAACCTTAAAGATGGTATATGCCCGGTTCCCCCGTCTGGAGGAGCGGAAAAATCAGCTGGCTGGAACCTTATCCGGCGGCGAGCAGCAGATGCTGGCTATGGGACGTGCTCTGATGAGTCATCCGAAGCTGATCGTAATGGATGAGCCGTCTATGGGACTTTCTCCTATCTATGTAAATGAGATCTTTGATATTATCCAGAAGATCAATAACGACGGAACTACCGTTCTTTTGGTAGAGCAGAATGCGAAAAAGGCGCTGTCCATCGCAAACCGGGCCTATGTACTGGAAACCGGCAATATCGTGTTGTCTGGAGATGCCAAGGAACTGATGAATAATGATTCCGTAAAGAAAGCATACTTAAGCGAGTAATAAATACAAAAAGCCAGAAGATTTTCTGGCTTTTTTTGTGCACTTGTGGTAAAATTTTCATAGAATAATTTTGCTCGTGATCGTGATGATACGGAACCATTACGAGAGAACGAATATAAGGGGGTTTTAAGTTTGTCTATGTTGCAGAAAGCCATTGAGGTTGCTACAGAAGCGTTACAGGGAAAACAGGATGAGAACGGGCGTCCTTATGTAGAACATGCATTGAGAGTCATGGAGAAGATGGACACGGAAGAGGAGAAGATCGTCGCCGTGCTTCATGATGTTGTGGAGGATTCGGAGATGTCCATGGCAGACCTGGGCACATATGGATTTTCCAGACCGGTGCTGGAGGCAGTGGAGCAGCTTACCAAGCGGAAGGATATGACCTACTACGAGTACATTGAGGATATCAGCTGCAGTCCGCTGGCCACAAAGGTAAAGATCGCCGAGGTGGAGGATAATAAAGATGTGGTTCGGGTAAATAAGATGTCCTTTAAGACCTATTCCCTGGAGGAACGGGCAGCAAAGACCATCAAGCTGCTGAATCACGAACTGGTGGATGCCGGAAGATAGGAAAGCAAAATTAAGAGATAAAAGAATACCTCCCTGCATATACTGTATCAGCATAGCAAGGGGGTATTTTTATGGACAATTTTCATGTATACAAGGATATGGAAGCCCGGACGAAGGGAGAGATCTACATCGGTGTGGTGGGACCGGTGCGGACAGGAAAATCAACCTTTATCAAGCGTTTTATGGAGCTTCTGGTGCTGCCCTCCATGGAGGATGCAAACAGCCGGAATTTAAGCCGGGATGAGCTTCCCCAGAGTGCGGCAGGAAAGACGGTTATGACCACGGAACCTAAATTTATTCCCAAGGAGGCGGCTCAAATCCAGGTTGGGGACGGGATTTCGGTGAAGATCCGATTAATCGACTGTGTTGGTTTTATGGTGGAGGGAGCAGCCGGACATATTGAAAATGATGCAGAGCGGATGGTGAAGACGCCCTGGTTTGATACGGAGATCCCCTTTACAAAGGCGGCAGAGATCGGAACCCGCAAGGTGATCACCGATCATTCTACCATTGGTGTTGTGGTGACCTGTGATGGCTCTTTTGGGGATCTGAAGCGCCCCAGCTACATAGATGCAGAAAAAACGGCGATCGAAGAGCTAAAGGCGCTCCATAAGCCCTTTATCGTGCTTTTAAATTCTACAAGGCCATTTTCCGATGAAACAGTTTCTCTGGCTCATTCTATGGAAGAGGAGTATGGTGTCAGCGTGATGCCGGTCAACTGTGAACAGCTGAAAAAAGAGGATATCTACCACATTTTAGAGAAAGTGCTGAAGGAATTTCCGGTAGTGCGCTTGGATTTTGCCATCCCCAAATGGCTGGAGATCCTTCCCAGCACCCATCCGGTAAAGGCTCAGGTCATCGAGGCGGCCAGACAGGTGCTGGGACGTGTGGATCAGATGAAGGATGCAGCAGATGGAACAGAAAGGATCCAGACGGATTGCATGGAAGAGATCCGGGTGGAACAGCTAAACATGGCAGATGGCTGTGTGTCCATGCGGGTGGTGATGGCAGATGACTGTTATTATGAGATCTTAAGCGATGTTACCGGCCTTCCCATCGAAGGGGAATATCAGCTGATGCAGACACTGGCGCGGCTGGCAAAGCTGCAGAAGGAATATCAGAAGGTTCAGGATGCGGTGAGCCAGGTAAGGCTGAAGGGTTACGGGGCCGTGACACCGGAGCGTTCGGAGATCCTGCTGGATGAGCCGCAGGTGATCCGCCATGGAAATAAATACGGTGTGAAGATCAAGGCGGAAGCGCCCTCGATCCATATGATCAAGGCACAGATCCAGACTGAGATCGCACCAATCGTGGGAAGTGAGCAGCAGGCCCAGGACCTGATCGCCTATATCAAGGAAAGCGCAAGGGAAAATCCCGAAGGCATCTGGGATGCCAATATTTTCGGGAAATCCATTGAGCAGATCGTGGAGGACGGCATTGATTCCAAGATCTCCCAGCTTACGGATGAAAGCCAGATGAAGCTTCAGGATACCATGCAGAAGATCATCAATGACAGCAACGGCGGGATGATCTGCATCATCATATAGCTTCGAGAAAAGGAGGTTTTTATACGGTAAGCGCAGTAAATTCCCTCGCTTTGCCGGGCAGGCCCTGTGCAGCCTGCTGAATCGTTACAAAAATTTTATTTTTTTTATGTAACCTTTATCAATGGCGGAGGGATTCCGGTGGATTTTCTGTCTGTTTCGTGGTATACTTTTCATAAGAAATGGAAATTAATGGACGTAAGGGGAATGCAGCGATAAGGGTACGAAACTGTTATGTGGGGATAAACGTAACTGGGAAGGTACAGAACAGTTACAGATAAACTAGGATGAATACAGGAGGGGTCTGAATGAAACTTGAATTTATTGGTGCTGCTCATGAAGTAACTGGAAGCTGTCATTATCTGGAAATCGGTGAAACTCGTCTTTTTGTGGACTGCGGCATGGAGCAGGGACAGAATCTCTACGAGAATGTAGAGCCGCCGGTCAGCTACAGCCAGATCGATTTTGTGCTGCTGACTCATGCACATATTGATCACGCAGGCTATCTGCCCTTTATTTACGCCCGTGGTTTCCGCGGCCGGGTGATTGCTACAGATGCTACCGCAGAGCTTTGTGATATCATGCTTCGTGACAGCGCCCATATCCAGGAGATGGAGGCAGAGTGGAAAAACCGGAAGGGACGGCGGGCCGGAAAGGCGGAGGTGGCTCCTCTCTATGAGATGAAGGATGCCCTGGGGGTGATCAATCTGATCGAAGCCTACCCGTACCATGAAACCATAAAGCTGAATGATGACATTACCATCCGCTTTATCGATGCCGGACACCTTCTTGGATCTGCTTCCATTGAGATCTGGGCGAAGGAGGGAGATGTGGAGAAAAAGCTGGTCTTTTCCGGCGATATTGGAAATAAGCACAAGCCCTTGATCCGTGACCCGCAGTATATCCAGTCGGCCGATTATGTGATCATGGAATGTACTTACGGCGACCGGTACCACAAGAAAAATCCTAATTACGAGGTCAGCCTGGCACGGATCATTCAGGAAACGCTGGACCGGGGCGGCAATGTGGTGATCCCGGCCTTTGCGGTAGGCCGGACCCAGGAGCTTCTGTACTTTATCCGCCAGATCAAGGCAGACGGTATGGTGACTGGCCATGATAATTTCGATGTATATGTGGATAGTCCGCTGGCGGTGGAAGCTACCCATGTCTTTAAAAATAACATGCTGGAATGCTTTGATGAAGAGACCAGCCAGCTGGTGGCAAAGGGCATTAACCCCATTGATTTTCCAGGGCTGAAGCTTTCTATCACCAGCGAGGAGTCCAAGAATATCAACTTTGACACCACACCGAAGGTGATCATATCCGCTGCCGGCATGTGCGATGCCGGACGGATCCGCCACCATTTAAAGCATAATCTGTGGCGGAAGGAATGTACGGTGGTGTTTGCCGGATATCAGGCAGAGGGAACCATCGGGCGGAGCCTGCTGGATGGAGCCAAGGAAGTGAAGCTGTTCGGCGAATCCATCGATGTGGAGGCTCATATTGAGCTGATCGACGGCATCAGCGGCCACGCAGACCGGGATGGACTGATGGAATGGATCGGCGCTTTTAAAGAAAAGCCAGAGCATGTCTTTATGGTTCATGGACAGGACACCGTCTGTGATTCCTTTGCGGATGGCCTTAAGAAGGAGCTGGGGTTGAATGCATCCGCGCCTTTCTCCGGTTCTGTGTTTGACTTAGCGGAAGGTGTCTGGATCCGTGAGGCGGCCGGAATCCCCGTCATCAAGGCAGCGGTTTCCAAGAAGCGGGCTGATTCTGTCTTTATGCGGCTTGTGGCAGCCGGTGAGCGCCTGATGCAGGTGATCCGGCACAATGAAGGCGGCGCAAACAAGGATCTGGCGAAGCTGACCGATCAGATCATGGCCCTCTGCGATAAGTGGGACCGGTAGCAACCGAAGGATCAGAAAGCGTTGTGAGAAATGGAGAAAGAGACCAATGGGAAAGGTACAGATTTATACAGACGGATCTGCCAGAGGCAATCCAGACGGGCCGGGAGGCTATGGGACGATCCTGCATTTTGTGGATTCCAAGGGAGTCCTTCATGAGAAAACCATATCCGGCGGCTTCAGGCGGACAACCAACAACCGGATGGAGCTACTGGCGGCTATTATGGGGCTGGAGGCATTAAACCGCCCCTGCCAGGTGGAACTGTATTCCGACTCTAAGTATCTGGTAGATGCCTTCAATCAGCACTGGATTGAAAATTGGGTTGCCAATAACTGGAAACGAGGAAAAAGCGGCCCGGTGAAAAACATCGATCTGTGGGAGCGGCTGTTAAAGGCCAAGGAGCCCCATCAGGTGACCTTTATCTGGGTAAAGGGACATGCCGGCCACCCGGAGAATGAGCGGTGCGATAAGCTGGCCACCTCGGCGGCGGATGGAAATGATCTGTCAGATGACCCGGGAGTGGCATAGCTTGCTTAAGGAAAGCTTACAAAATATTACGTCTTCCTTTTTACTATTTCTTTTCTGGTAAATTTGTGTTATCTTGAAAGTATGAAAAATGACGCAGAAATGACCGAAAACAGAAACGTAAAAAGGAAGATTTTTTTATGAAACGAGATTATAAGATATGGGCAGTGATTCTGGGAATCATTATCGCCGGAGTGGGAATTACCACAATTACAAATTCATATGTATCCGGCCAAAGTACCAGAACGGCTGTCTATGAAGCGGCTGCCATGGAGGACGTTGACATGGATGCTGCAGAGGCGGAGGCTGTTTTTGACAGCGGAAGCAGGCCGGATATCCAGGCAGCAGGCGGGATTGACAGTGGTGCCAAAGGAGAGCATGAGGAGGGATCTGCCTTGCTGTCTGCACAGGGCCAGCAGGCAGAGATTGCTGCCGCAGCCGCAGCAGAACCGGAGGCATGGGCAGCAGAAGATGCGGCTGAAGATGGCAGCGCAGAACTCGCTGCTGACGGGGAAGCCTATGACGGTTCTGACAGATTGGATGATTCCGATGGAGGCAGCGGGGCTGCGGGAGGCAGAATGGCAAGATCTGCGGAAACAGAAGCAGCTGCTTTTGGGGAGAGTTACGATAAGTCAGAAACGGATGGGGCTGGTACTGCTGGGCAGGGAAACAGCCAATCTGGGACAGTTTTTACAGAAACTGCGGCAGCTAAGGAAGCAGAAATGAAAAAGAGTGCAGACGCTCCGGAATCTCAAATCACGGTTTCTTCCTCCGTCACCATAAACGAGGCAAGCCTGAACGAGACGGCTGATTATCAGGAAAAGCTGAGGAAATATCAGGAGCGGCTTGCAGAGCTGGATGCCCAGATTGAGCGGATGCGAAGCTCCGAGACGGATAATACGGTGCATTCCGTAAAGTCTGCAGCCCAGACGGAGCAGCGGATCTGGGAGCGGGAGCTGGATGCGGTCTATACTCTGTTGATCGGTTCTCTGGATGAAGAATCAGGAAAGATGCTGCGGGCAGAGCAGCAAAAATGGATCATCAGCAGAGACCAGAAGGCACAGGAGGCGTCTAAAAAGAACAGCGGCGGTTCCATGGAAAGCGTGGAGTACATTGCTTCGATTGCTGCCTCCACCAGGGAACGGGTGTATGCGCTGGTGGAGCAGTATCGGTAGCACATGTCCGGAATGATGAAGTTAAGGAATAAAGCAGATAACTGGGAAGAAGAGAGCGTATCTTTTCTTCCTATATTTAATTTGGAGATTATTGCAGCCTTCAGGTATTTGCATGGAAAGACAAAAAAGTCGGACGAATAAAAAGGGAACAGGGAGGAAACGGCCGTTATGAGCACAAAGATAATCAATATAGCAATTTGTGATGATGAGAAACTGTTTTGCTCGGAATTAGAAGCTATGCTGAATCATGTGGCCGTGATGTTAAATATCAACATGGAAATCGAACCGTGGTATTCCGGAGAAACTTTGATAACCCAGATTTCAAAAGGATATCGCGCAGATGTGATTTTTTTGGACATTGAATTAATTCGGTTAACAGGGATTGATGTTGGATTATATCTTCGCGAGGAATTAGAAGATATGTGCACACAAATTGTATATGTATCCTCAAAGCAAGGATATGCAATGCAATTATTTCAAACACATCCATTTGATTTCTTAATAAAACCAATTACGGAGCAGCAAATTATGGCGATTATGAGTAAACTGATGAAAATATGGTCTTATCATAATCGATACTTTACGTATCAATATGGTCGGGAACGGTTTAAAGTTCCTTATGATGATATCATATATTTTAAAAGCGATCGCCACAAAGTAATCATAGTAAGAACGCATGAAGAGATTGAATATTACGGAAAATTAGCCGATATCGTTTCAGACGCTCCACCGCATTTTTTTATGATACATAAATCTTATTTGATTAATGGTGATTATGTAAAAAAATATACATTTGAGTTTGTTGAAATGTACAATAACCACATTTTATCGATCAGCAAAGCCTATCGAAAAGAAGTAAGACAAAGGATTAGTAATTTGGGAAAGGAACGTTTTGATGAGATTTGAGGATGTAAGTATTTATTTAATAACAAATTTACTTCGAACAATCGTAAATCAGCAGTTAATCTCCAACTTCTTCGAAGAAAGTGAGCAGAAAAAAGGAAATCACCTTGCAGCAGGAATTATATTCTTTCTAATCACAAGTATGGGGCATATGCTGTTTGGATGCTTGGAGGTGAATATTTTTACAAACTTAATTGGTTTGTTTCTTCTTTCTGCAATATACAAAGGAAGTATCAGAAAGAAATTACTGATAACAACTTTAACGTATTGCCTGAATATGGCATGTGATATCGTGGTTATGATATCGTTTTCCGGCTATGGAATCACAGAATCCGCAATTCAGGCTTATGGCATCATAACGGTATTACTAATTTCTGTTTGTGAAAAACTGATCGAAAAGATGATATTGACGAAAAAGGGATGGGAATATCATATCCCGCATTTAAAGCTTTTAATATTGATCCCTGTCTGCAGTATTTTTATTATGCACTATTTAGTTCGCTCAAGCTTGATTGACCGACATACCGTAATATTGGAAGGGGCAGGGATTTTGATGATTAATATGATTTCGTTTTATCTTTACAGTGCCATTGAATATACGTTTAAAGATAATTTGGAAAAAGAAATCACAATACAAACCTACAATACATATGCAAATCAATTAGATGTTATCATGAGATCACAAGAGCAAATACGTACCTTGCAGCATGATTTGAAGTATCATATCAGAGAATTAGCCTCCATGGCAGAGAAAAATCATATTGATGAAATGCTTTTGTACCTAAATAAGATGAATCAGTTAACCTGTAACCCGGATGAATTTGTTTATTCCGGAAATGAAAAAATTGATGGGAATTTAAATTATCTGTTAAAAAAGGCAAAGAGCTGCCTGAAGGATGTTTCAGCAAATGTCCGGATTCCAATGGACTTTGGAGATCGATCCTTTGAAATAAATGTGATTATAAGCAATTTGCTGGATAATGCTATTACTGCTGCGGAAAAGTCGGAAGACAAACGATTGAAACTGGAAATGATTTTCGATAAATCTGTCTTACATATATCGATTAAAAATAGCTATGACGGAAAGTTGATTTCCAAAGACGGAAGGCTTCTTTCAACAAAAGAACAAGCGGAATTACATGGGTACGGTTTAAAAAACGTGAAGCGAATCATTAAAAAATATAATGGAACAATATCTATTTCTTATACGGATTCTCTTTTTTCCGTTGACGTTATGCTGTATATATAAGGAAGTATGAGATTATATTTTCCCAATTGTGTCATCTAACGATACTATTTTTGCTGAGTTTGAGAGTAATGAGTATTTTGCTGCTACACTTGGTAAAAAGGTAGTGACATGAAGAAACAAAAATTTCTTATGAAAGCAGGAAGGTGGTTGAGTGCGTTAGCAATCATAGTGGCGGGAATAATGCACATTTCAGGCATGCAATGATCTGGTAAATTGCTATAAGGGCTGTCACATGGACATGTGGAGCCCTTTTCTGATTATTGGTTAAGGATGGTGAACATATATGAAAAAACGCCAATTGTCCGGCGGTATCTTTCTGCTGCTTCTTGTCATTGCGGTAGCAGCAGCTTTTCTGTATAACAGGCCGGTACTGCGTCAAGCTAAAATGGATTACACAAAATACAGTGTGGAGCATGATCTGGATCAGACAGGTTCCCTGGTTGGTTTCACGGATCAGCATCAATACTATATGAACTCCAGGGGGGATGAATTTGTCTATTATCTTTTATCGGATGGAATCTTAAATGAAATTTATACATCCGATGCATCGGCCATTTTCTTTGATGATGCATATGATGACGCTTTGATTATAGGAGAGTTCAGCGCATCGAAAGAGATGAGGTTTACAATAAAGAAAATCGGGAATAAAACAGAAGAACTGCTGTATGAAGATGTATGCAAAGGGATTCCCAATATAAGAAAAGTAGGCGATTTCCTTGTAATAGATTATGGGAAGCATGATTCTGGAAGAGTAGTTAATCCGCTGATCCTTTTGGATTTAAACAAAAACAGCCAAAAAACGATTGCTGAATATGGATATCAAATGGATGAGGATGGAAACTGTACCGGTGATTTATTGCAAACAGCCGATGGATTTGACGAAGGGGTTGTTTTTGAGGTGATTCGATTTGACCATGAGCCTATGCAGACAGACGAAACCGGGAAGACGGAATTGTTTTATTATGACTTTGCGTCAGAAACGATCCAGCAGCTTCCCATTGAGCCGGAAAGAAAGCTGCTATATGCAGGCGGAGACAGGGAATGTGTTATTACATCCGATTACGCATATGCAATGCCTTTGGAGGATATTGGTATCCTTTATGTGCTGAAGGGTGAAAAATATGTAAAACTTCAGATCCCTGAGATTGACTCTGCTAATGATATCAGGCAGGCATACCGGATATCCGATCATATGATTGCAGTTAACACAATATATGATTTATATTTTATAAATGTAAAGAACTTTACCTATGAGAGGATCCAAAATGTTTTTGGCGTCAGAAAGTTTAAGGAGACGATCGCTTATACAAAACGCGAGGGAGATATGGAATTTTGTGTTTTCCAAGGCGGGGACAACGAACAATAATCTTGTTTGCACTGCTTTTTGCGCGGCGCCGGAAGCATAGAAGAAAGCAGCCGAAGCCAGGATTGAAAAATCAGATCATGGCTTCGGCCTTCTTTAGGCCATGACTACCATACATTCTTTCTCCCAGAACGCCATTCCGTACCGGATGATTTTTTTCATCCCCTGGCGCTGCAAACCAACGGCATATTTCTTTTCTTCGATTTGCCTTAACGCCTCCGCGCAGGCCGCTTCCAGGTTCCCATGGTTTGCGTATTTTAGTTCGATCACAATTCCGGTACGTTCCGGTGTGCTTACAGATATATCGCTATAGCCCTCCCCGGTCTCTGCGTTGGACTGGATCAGCCAGTTGCCCTGGCTCCGCAGCAGTCCCAGAACCATGCCATGGTAGAAGTTTTCTTTCCTATTTGTTTGGACTGCGGTGTCTCTCACACTGATGGAATCCCACAGATAGTCATGCAGCATATCTTGAATCATCGATACATTTCCAGCGGGAAAAGCAGCGCAGAAGCGATGGATTCTCGTGGAATCTGCAAGGGTCGTCTCTTTGAACCATTCCTGTATCTGCAATACAAAAACTTCCCGCACTTCCCGATTCGGGATGATCAGCTTATAGATGCCGTTTACCGCCCTGCCTGTCTGTGTCAGATAGCCAGTGGTAAAGAGGACGCTCCATAAATTCGCAATACTGGAATCCAGCTCGTCATAAGTCAAGTCCAGACGGATCGCTTTTTCGATGGCTTCTCCTGCAATCAGGCGCTCGATCTCATTTTGCGTCGTCTTGTCTGCTTTATCGATAAAACGTTTCACCAGATCATTCCCGCTTGTGTTGATCCAAAAGGCTTCCGGCTCTGCTTGGGGGTCTGCCAGCAGCTTTTTCGTATACTTGATCACATCCCACGGACAGTAAATGTTTACGTTACCAAAGCGGTATCCATCATACCACTCTTTCGTTTCCGCCAAATGATTCTCTAATCGGTAATCCTTTAGAAGCTGGGTCACTTCCGCTTCCGTAAATCCAAAATGCTCATCATGCTCCATATCAACAATTGAATTTACATCGAAATTATTCAGCCCTGTGAAAATACTTTCTTTCGACACCCGCAGGCATCCAGTCAGGACTGCAAATTGTAAAAAATCATTGGTCTTCAGCGCCTGTCCGAATAATCCACGGATCAGCGATACCATCTCTTCGTAATAACCATGCTGGAACGCCTTATCAAGCGGGACGTCATATTCATCGATCAGCAGAATCGTTTTTTGACTATAGTGCTGACAGAGCAGGTAAGATAACATTTTCAAGCTCTCCAGTATGTCATCTTTCGTCTCATTTTCTTTTAGGATACGCTCAAAGGAACGTTTATCATCTTCTGTAATCCGCTCACTTTTTGCCAGAAACTTCAGTCTCAATACTTCTGCCCGGATGATTCTGCGCAGCGCTCCGTAGGCTTCTTCAAAATTTAGTCCATCTACGCTTTTCAGCGAAATAAATATAACCGGGAACTTTCCCAGATATTCTTCGCGCAGTGCCGTCTCCCGTGAAATTGCCAGGCCGTTAAACAACGTCTTATCCGTTCCGATCTCAAAAAAGTATTTGAGCATACTCATATTCAAAGTCTTCCCGAATCGGCGCGGACGGGTGAAAAGATTGACCTTTCCCCAATTGTTTAACAAGTCACGGATGAGAACTGTCTTATCGATATAATAGAAGCTTTCTCTGCGGATCTCACCAAAATCTTCTATTCCAACTGGCAACTTCTTTTTCTGCATACAGCCCATCCTCCCTTCCTAACCAGCACAGTCTTCCCTGTACCATTCCAGCTTTATTTTACCGCATAGGCTAGTGAATCGCAAGTCGATCTCAGAGACTTTTTTCGCCGTGATATGTGCTGAGTCAAGCAGACATGCCTCGTTTGCTTCCTTTCTACACACGTTTTTCTGTTTTCTGCTTGAAAATTGACATGTCCTATGATACCATAGTATGAGGTATATTTCTGTAATCCTATAAATTACAAATCAGGAGGGATTTCTTATGGCAGTAGCAGCCAATTTTATATTTTACGCAGTGAAGGCGGTGCTTTTCGGGGCCATCGCCTATGCAGGAATCGTATTGGGGAAGAAGTACAGAGATAAGAAAGATTTAGAAAAAAGCAAATAGGTTTTGGAGGTAACTTGAGGTGGAAAATTATAAGGATTTTCTAAAGTACGACGAGGCGGTGGCCAGATTTAAAGAGTGGCAGGCGTCTGGTCTTGATAAAGAGCGCCCTTTTGGGGTAAATGAG
The DNA here is from genome assembly GCA_030524635.1 of Lachnospiraceae bacterium. Taxonomy (GTDB): domain Bacteria; phylum Bacillota; class Clostridia; order Lachnospirales; family Lachnospiraceae; genus Caccovicinus. Next base: position 70,421 of record JAUNGG010000005.1, on the reverse strand, counting down.
TTAAGAGAGGCATTTCTGTCCTTCTTTGAGAGCAAGGGACATCTTCGTCTGAAGAGCTTTTCCCTGGTGCCGCACAATGACAACAGCCTTCTGCTGATCAACTCTGGTATGGCTCCGTTAAAGCCCTACTTTACCGGGCAGGAGATTCCGCCGAGAACGCGGGTGACCACCTGCCAGAAGTGTATCCGTACCGGCGATATCGAGAATATCGGAAAGACCGACCGTCACGGGACCTTCTTTGAGATGTTGGGCAACTTCTCCTTCGGCGACTACTTTAAAACAGAAGCCATCCACTGGTCCTGGGAATTTTTAACTGGAATCGTTAAGCTGGATCCGGAGCGTCTGTATCCGTCTATCTATCAGGATGACGATGAGGCATTTGCCATCTGGCATGAGCAGGTAGGAATCCCGGCAGAGCGCATTTTCCGGTTCGGCAAGGAGGACAACTTCTGGGAGCACGGCTCCGGTCCATGCGGCCCATGCTCTGAGATCTACTATGACAGAGGCGAGAAGTACGGCTGCGGCAAGCCTGGCTGTACCGTAGGCTGCGAGTGCGACCGCTACATCGAAGTATGGAATAATGTGTTTACCCAGTTTGACAATGACGGCCACGGCAATTACACGGAGCTGGAGCATAAGAACATCGATACCGGTATGGGGCTGGAGCGTCTGGGCGTTGTAATCCAGGATGTGGATTCCCTGTTTACCGTTGACACCAACCGTGCGCTGCTGCAGAGAGTCTGTGAGCTGGCTCACAAGGAATATAAGGCAGATCACGAGGCAGATATCTCCCTGCGTATTGTGACCGACCATATCAAGTCCTGTACCTTTATGATTTCTGACGGCATCATGCCTTCTAATGAAGGAAGAGGCTACGTGCTGCGCCGTCTGCTGCGCCGTGCTGCCCGCCACGGAAGAAAGCTTGGCATTGAGGGCAAGTTCCTGGCAAACTTAAGCAGCACCGTGATTGAGCTGTCCAAGGGCGGCTATCCGGAGCTGGATGAGAAGAAAGCCATGATCTTCAAGGTGCTGACCGAGGAAGAGGACAAGTTTAATAAGACCATCGACCAGGGTCTGGAGATTCTGGCTGACATGGAAAAGGAGATGGCTCAGACAGGGGAGACCACCCTTTCCGGCCAGAATGCATTTAAGTTATATGATACCTACGGCTTCCCGCTGGATCTGACCAAGGAGATCCTGGAGGAGAAGAGCTTAAGTGTAGATGAGGATGGCTTTGCCGCTGCCATGAAGGAGCAGAAGGAGAAGGCCAGAAAGGCCAGAAAGACCACCAACTACATGGGTGCAGACGTTACCGTATATCAGTCCATCGATCCGGCCATCACCACTGTATTTACCGGTTACGATAAGCTGGAGGGTCAGACGAAGATTTCCGTGCTGACCACAGAGGATGAGATCGTGGAAGCTTTAACAGACGGACAGAAGGGTACGGTTATCGTAGATGAAACTACCCTCTATGCTACCATGGGCGGCCAGCAGGGCGATACCGGCGTGATCCTGGGAGCAAACGGTGAGTTTAAGGTAGAGGACACCATCAAGCTCCAGGGCGGCAAGGTAGGCCATGTAGGCGTGATGGTAAGCGGCATGCTGCAGACCGGCGAAACCGTTACTACAAAGGCAAACGAAGCACAGCGTATGGCCACTGCCAAGAATCACAGTGCTACCCATCTGCTTCACAAGGCGCTGCGCACCGTTTTAGGAACCCATGTGGAGCAGGCAGGCTCCCTGGTAACAGAAGACCGTCTCCGTTTCGACTTTACTCATTTCTCTGCCATGACTGCTGAGGAGTTAAAGCAGGTGGAGGACATTGTAAATGCTGAGATCCAGGCAGCTCTTCCGGTCGTTACCCAGGTGATGAATCTGGAGGATGCGAAGAAGACCGGCGCTATGGCGCTGTTCGGTGAAAAGTACGGCGATCAGGTTCGGGTAGTAAAGATGGGAGATTTCTCCACCGAGCTTTGCGGCGGTACCCATGTGGCGAATACCAACAGCATTACCTGCTTTAAGATCCTGTCTGAGGCCGGAATTGCGGCAGGTGTACGGCGTATCGAGGCACTGACCTCCCAGGGCCTGATGAACTTCTACCAGGAGGAGGAGCGTGAGCTTCACCAGGCAGCGAAAACCGCTAAGACCACTCCAGCCGGACTGACTGCCAAGATTGAGGCGATGATGGAGGAAATCAAGGCGCTTCACGCAGAGAATGAAAAGCTGAAGAATAAGCTTGCCAAGGATTCCTTAGGCGATGTTATGAACCAGGTGAAGGAAGTAAAGGGCGTAAAGCTTCTGGCCTCCAAGGCAGACGGCGCCGATATGAACGGCCTGCGGAACTTAGGCGACCAGCTTAAGGAGAAGTTAGGTGAGGGCGTGATCGTGCTGGCTTCCGTGGTAGACGGCAAGGTAAATCTGATGGCAACCGCTACGGATGCAGCTATGAAGCAGGGCGCTCATGCAGGCAATCTGATCAAGGGCATCGTGAGTCTAGTGGGCGGCGGCGGCGGCGGACGCCCCAACATGGCTCAGGCCGGCGGCAAGAATCCGGCTGGCGTAGATGCAGCGCTGGCAGAGGCTGAGAAGGTATTGGAAGGCCAGTTAAAGTAGCCGAATTTGTTAAATTTGAAAAAAATAAAATTTTGGTTAAATTTTTCTTGACGTATACCGATTTTATGCTATAATTACAACAGTGCTAAAAAATACCCACACAGTTGTATTTGAAGTTTTATGCACAAATACCGAACTGGAGGGAGGTTAGGTGTGAGCTATGTCAAACGTAATTGTTAAAGATAACGAGAGCTTAGACAGCGCTTTACGCAGATTCAAAAGAAACTGTGCAAAGGCTGGCATTCAGCAGGAAATTCGTAAAAGAGAGCATTACGAGAAGCCAAGCGTAAGACGTAAGAAAAAGTCTGAAGCTGCTAGAAAGCGCAAGTATAACTAATGCTTCTATTGCCCTGATTCCGTGTGGAATCAGGGCTTTTTTCGTGGTATTCCGTCCGCTTCTCCGGTCTTTTTTTTATCCTTCATTCATAAGCTGTAGCAAGGAATGGCTGCCGGAGGCATTGATTGAGAAAGGGCGTGGAAGAGAAGAAGGAGCTGATGGTTGCAGCCATGAAGCTTCCTATGGATGTGTTTCTTGGAGAGATGATCATATCGGTGATCGGCCGCAGGGCGGTTTACGTGGAAAATTACCGCTCCATCCTTTTCTATACAGATACCAGCTTAAAGATCCAGGGAAGGGACTGCAAGCTGCTGATCCAGGGAAAGCACCTGGTTATTGAGTATTATACCGGAGATGAGATGAAGGTAACCGGGCGGATCGAATCAGTTGGCCTGGAGCAATAGCCAGGAGACGAAGAAAGGCGGTGCGTGATCGTGGATTGGTTTCTCCATCGGTTCCGTGGCTTCATGGTGGTGAGGCTTACAGGATACTCACCAGAACGATTTTTGAATCTCTGCAATTCCAGGGGGATTCCGATCTGGGGACTGGAGTATCGAAACGGCGGATATGAGTTTTGCATGACGCTGGATGGATTTTGGCAGGTCCGTCCTTTGGTCAGGAAGTCCCAGGTTCGGCTGCGAATCAAAAAACGAGTGGGACTTCCTTTTTTTTTACGAAGGAACCGGAGCCGGGTTGGCTTTGGGGCTGGATTTCTTCTGTTTTTTATTCTTCTCTACGGGATGTCGCTGTTTATCTGGGATATCAAGGTGGAGGGAAACCGCAAATATACTTATGAGATGATCACAGACTATCTGAATACCAGGGAGATCACCTGGGGGATGCCAAAAGCTAAAATCGACTGTGAGGCCCTGGAAGCATCTCTGCGGGATTATTTCCCGGAGATCACCTGGGCAGCGGCACGGATATCAGGAACCCGGCTGCTGATCGCAGTGAAGGAAAATGAGGTGATGTCCCACATCCCGGAGAAGGACGAAACCCCATGTGATCTGGTGGCTTCCAAGCCAGGGGTGGTATCGGAGATCATTGTACGCCAGGGAAAAGCCCAGGTGAAGGCGGGAGATCAGGTGGAGGCCGGGCAGGTGCTGATCAGCGGCTCCATTCCCATTTATGATGACAGCGGCCAGGTCCAGTCTGTCCGGCAGGTTCGGGCGGATGGAGATGTGATGGCAGACACCGAATATGCATTTTCCCAGCAATTCCCTCTGGTTCACACCGTGGAAGCTGATACGGGAGTTCGAAAATATGGATTGATGGTAAAGGCAGGAAAGTGGTCTGCTGTGCTCCTCCTTCCTTCTGATCCGGAGGAGACCTGGGTTTATCAGACAAACGAATACCAGGCAAAATTATTTTCCAGCTTTTATCTTCCCTTTTACTGGGGAACAATTATGGGAAAAGAGGTGGACCGGTATGAAACCTTTTACACAAAATCAGAAATCCAGCAGGTTTCCGAGGGAATCTATCAGAATTTTGTGAAAAATTTAAGTGAAAAAGGGGTACAAATAATTGAAAATGATGTTAAAATACTAGAAGATGAGTCTGTGTGCAGAATGGAGGGCATGCTTCGGACGAAGGAATCCATCACACAGGTTCAGAGGATTACAGAGCCAAAGGAGACTGAGAATATCGAATATGAGCGTAGTGGAGAACATGATTGACATTCCCGTTGAACACGAGAAAAATGTATGCGGCCAGTTTGACGCATATTTAAAGAAAATTGAAAAAACTCTGCATGTTACCATGGTAAACCGTGACGGAGCATTAAAGATCATCGGGCCGGAGCAGACGGTGCAGCGGGCAAAGAGCGTGTTCAGCAACCTGATCGAGCTTTCCAAGCGTGGGAATACCATCACGGAGCAGAACGTGGATTATGCCCTTTCTCTGGCATTTACCGAAAGTGACCATCAGATCCTGGAAATTGATCAGGATATCATTTGCCGGACGGTAACCGGTAGGCCGGTAAAGCCCAAGACCATGGGGCAGAAGCAGTACGTAGATGCCATCCGCAAGAAGATGATCGTCTTTGGGATCGGCCCTGCAGGAACGGGAAAGACCTACCTGGCCATGGCCATGGCGATCCAGGCATTTAAAAACGGCGAGGTAGGGCGGATCATCCTGACCCGTCCAGCCATCGAGGCTGGGGAGAAGCTGGGCTTTCTTCCTGGTGACCTGCAGAGCAAGATTGACCCGTACCTGCGGCCTCTTTATGATGCTTTGTATCAGATCATGGGAGCAGAAAGCTATCTGCATAATTCGGAGAAGGGACTGATCGAGGTGGCGCCTCTGGCCTATATGAGAGGACGTACCCTGGATAATGCCTACATCATCCTGGATGAGGCACAGAACACCACCCCGGCCCAGATGAAGATGTTTCTGACCCGTATCGGCTTCGGCTCAAAGGTGATCGTAACCGGCGACCAGACCCAGAAGGATCTTCCTTCCGGCGCAGTCAGCGGCCTGGATACAGCGCTGAAGGTGCTGCGGCGCATTGACGATATCGGCTTCTGCTATTTAAGCAGCAGCGATGTGGTGCGCCATCCTCTGGTGCAGAAGATCGTACAGGCTTATGATGATTACGAGTCCAAGAGCAAGGCCAGTGAGCGGAGCCGCAGGAGCAGTACCGGGCAGCACAGGTAACGCAGCACAGACGGTATCCTTGTTTTCCGGCGCTGCCGGACCGGATACCATGAATTACACAAGAAAGGTTGACAGCCATGACCATCAATATTGATTATGAGGCAGAAAAGAAGCTGGAGCTGCCCTACGAGGAGATCATCCGGGATATCGTGCTGGAGGCACTGGACTACGAGGAGTGCCCCTATGAGGCGGAAGTGAATGTAGTTCTCACGGACAATGAGGAGATCCATAAGTTGAACCTGGAATATCGGGGGATCGACCGTCCTACCGACGTGCTATCCTTCCCTATGCTGGAATATGAGACCCCTTCCGATTTTTCTTATGTGGAGGATGATTTTGAGGACTGTTTTAATCCGGAGACCGGGGAACTGATGCTGGGAGATATTATCCTTTCCGTGGATAAGATCGAGGAGCAGGCAAAAAGCTACGGACATTCCCAGGCCAGGGAGCTGGCCTTCCTGGTAGCTCACAGCATGCTCCATCTGTGCGGTTACGACCATATGGAGGATGGAGAACGGGAAGAGATGGAGCAAAAGCAGCGAGAGATTCTGGAGCTTAGGGGGTACAAACGATGAGAAAAGCCTTAGTGATAGGAGCCTGCCTGTGTGCGATGACAGGGCTGCTTGGCGGCTGTACAGGCAGATATGAGGAAGCGGTGGTGACCAATGCGGAAACTCTGGTGGATACAGGGGAGGATGCGGCCATCACAATTGTCCAGGAAACCACAGAACCGGAGCCGGAGACAGAAGCTGAGGCGGAAGCGCCTGCCGGAGGAATTTTAAACCTGTCAGACCGGACTCCGGTGGAGGGCAAGGTAAGAAGCTATCTGACCGGCGAATGGGTAGATGAGGCCATCGGCAACCGCCGCCCCGTCGCAACCATGATGAGCAATGATAAGGCGGCCCTTCCTCAGTACGGAATCAACCGGGCCGGCGTTGTCTACGAGGCTAATGTGGAGGGCACCATGAACCGCTACATGTCGATCATCGAGGATTATGATGATCTGGAACGGATCGGCTCCACCAGAAGCTGCCGGACCTACTACACCTACTTTGCCAGAGAATTTGATGCTATTTACTCTCACTATGGACAGAGCACCTTTGCGGTTCCATATCTGAAAAATGTGGATAATATCAACGGCATTGAAGGCATCGGCGCCACAGCCTTTTATCGTTCGAATGATAAAAAAGCGCCTCATAATGCCTACACCAGCGGCGACCGCCTGAAAAAGGCCATTGAAAAGCTGGGATATTCTACGGAATACAATGCAGACTATCGCGGTCATTACCAGTTTGCAGATGGAGAGTACCGTCTGGATGAAAGCCAGGGCGCGATGGAGGCCATAAAGGTGATTCCAGGCTATGTGATGAATAAGGCTATGTTTGTGTATCAGGCGGATGACGGACTTTACCATCGTTACCAGTATGGGGACATTCACCGGGGAAACGAGGGCCCGATCACGGCGAAGAATCTGATCATCCAGTACTGCCAGACCGGCCGATATGCAACTACCGAATACTTGAATATTAATGTACATACTTCCGGTGAAAATGGGTATTTCTTTACCAATGGAAAGGGAATTCCCATTACGTGGGAAAAGGACGGGGAATTCGGCGTCACCCACTACTACGGACCGGATGGAAAGGAAATCATCTTGAACCAGGGAAAGACCTGGGTATGCATCGTCAATGCCCTGGACAAGAGCAAGATCGAGATTTATGGAGAATAACAGCAGAAATCTTAACAGCAGAAGAAAGCCCGGTACCTCCCGGGGGAGGAATGGGGGTAGAAACGTTTCCCCCAAAAATAGTTCTCAGAAAAAAGGAAAAAACATGGATGGGGCGGCCAGCTTCGTTATTCAGGGAAGCATCCTGGCAGCAGCCGGTATTGTAGTCCGCCTGATCGGACTCTTTTACCGGATCCCGCTGATTGGGATCATTGGAGATGAAGGAAACGGCTATTATACCTCAGCCTTCAGCATTTATTCGATTCTTTTGATCGTTTCCTCCTACAGCCTTCCTACTGCCGTATCCAAGATGGTTTCCACCAGGATTGCCAAGGGACAGTACTGCAATTCTGTCCGGATCCTGAAGGCGTCCATGGTATACGCAGCGGTGGTGGGCGGAATTGCCGCCTTTGCCATCTGGTTTGGCGCCGATCTCTTTGCCGGAGCCATGCAGATGCCATATTCCAGCTATGCATTGCGGACACTGGCGCCTACCATATGGATTATGGCATTTCTGGGAGTCCTTCGTGGATATTTCCAGGGAACCGGAACCATGGTGCCCACTGCTATCTCCCAGATTCTGGAGCAGGTGGCAAATGCAGTAGTCAGCATTGCTGCAGCCTGGTATTTGTTCCGCGAAGGCATGAAAGTCAATCTGGTTCGTGGAGGAACCGAATATTCCTATGCCTTTGGAGCAGCCGGAGGCACCATCGGAACGGGAGCGGGCGCTTTGATCGCATTTCTGTTCTGTGCATTTTTAATGCTGACCTACCGGAAAACCATGAGGCGTCAATGCCGGAAAGATGGAACTGGTGCTACAGAAGGGTACGGGGAGTTGGCAGGGATCCTGACCATGACCATCCTTCCTATTGTCTTAAGCAGCACCGTTTACAACATCAGCTCTGTGCTGGATAACTTTTTCTTTGGACAGGGGATGGCTCACTTAGGGCAGTCTGATGTGATTGCTTCCCAGTGGGGGATTTTTGGAAAATATCACACCTTGTTTATGATTCCGGTGGCCATTGCCAATGCCTTGTCCTCCTCACTGATCCCGTCCCTTTCCCGTGCTGTCGCCAGCAAGGACCGAGGACAGGTGCTGGATAAGGTCAGCACAGCCATCCGTTTTTCCATGCTGATTGCAATTCCGGCTACAGTAGGGCTTACTGTGCTGTCTGCTCCCATCAATAATCTCCTGTTTCCAAGCAAGAGCGGGGATTTGCTGGTGCAGATTACCATGGCAGGCGCATCCGCAGTGGCATTTTATTCCTTATCTACCGTAACGAATGCAATTTTGCAGGGCATCAATCACATGAATACGCCGCTGAAGAATGCGGCAGTCTCCCTTGTTCTGCATGTGGTGATTCTGGTTGTGATGCTCTATGGATTAAAATGGGGAATTTACGCTGTAATCTTCTCCAACATTTTATTTGCGCTGACCATGTGTATCCTGAATGGGATTTCCATTGGGAAATATCTGGATTACCGCCAGGAATATCGGAAGACCTTTATCTTGCCGTTTTTCAGTGCAGTTGTGATGGGAATTGCAGCTTATCTGGTTTCTCTTGGATGTTCCAAGATCCTTCCAGATGGAAGGCTGTGGCTGGGCGTACAGGTATTTGCTGCCGTTATGGCTGCAATTGCAGTGTATGGCGTGGCTCTGATCAAGCTGCAGGCAGTAGACGAGGTAGAGCTTTATGATATGCCGGCAGGCCGCCGGCTGGTTCGGATTGCCAGAAAGTTCCGGCTTTTGTAGGAAAATGAACGGCAGATTTTGGGTCTATGCAGCCGAAATCTGCTGAATGGATGCAGCAAATACAAAAATTAGCAGGTAAATGGTTAAAAAGGGAAGAATAAGCAGATACTATACTTTGACAAGGAGGTAATCCATGAAAAAGTATCATATCTGCTTTCTTTTGCTGTTGGGGCTGGCGTTGATCAGCCTGTTCAGCGTTTTTATGATCATGCAGAATCAGGAGGAGGGGATGCTGCAGCCACCGGCTGTGGAGTCTGAGACAGAGGAAACACTTCCGGAAACTGAGACGATGCCAGAGGATCAGATTGTAGTCAATCAGGAACAGATCCGGCCGGTGCCATCTGAGGAAATGCGCTTTTTGCTGGTGTCTGAGGATGGCTTTCTGCTGGTATTTGGGAGCAGCCGTTCTGAGATCTGCCTATATACTCATATTCCCATCACCGATTTTCCGGAGGCGGAGCGGGAGAAGCTGCGTCATGGGATCTGGTTTCCGGCGATGGAGGAAATTTACAGCTATTTGGAATCCTATACCAGTTAAGAAACAGTTGCAAGAACGAGAAAAAACGGATAGAATAGGTTACAGTCTGAAAGGAAAAAGATTTCGGCTGCGGCAGGCAGCGAAAAAAGAAGAAGGCTGCTGCAGGCAGAGAAAGAGAAGACTGCAGTCAGGAGCGGTACAGGAGGAAGCAATGAAAAAGCAAGTGGTCATTATCGGCGGCGGCGCAGCAGGGCTGACGGCTGCTATCTGGGCAGCCAGGTCTGGGGCGATGGTTACTGTAATCGAGCATATGGACCGTGTGGGGAAGAAGATACTCTCCACTGGAAATGGAAGGTGTAATCTGACCAACGGGCGGATGGAGGCGAACTGCTTCCGCTGTGAGGATCCGGAATTTCCGATGCGGGTAATTGACCAGTTTGGCTGGAAGGATACGCTGCGGTGGTTTTCTTCTATGGGAGTGCTGTGCAAAAGCCGGATGGAAACCTATTATTATCCGGTATCGGATCAGGCGTCTGCTGTCCTGGATGCCCTTCGGCTGGAATGCGAGCACTTAGGGGTTACGGTACTGACGGAATGCGAGCCGAAAACCATTCGCTGGGAGAGGAAGAAGGGGCAGACACTTTTTTCAATTTCTACAAACCGCCAGACTCTGTCGGCGGACAGCCTGATTCTGGCATGCGGCTCTAAGGCAGCACCGAATACCGGCTCTGACGGCAGCGGTTATGAGCTGGCCAGATCGCTTGGGCACCATGTGATCAAGCCTCTGCCGGCTCTGGTTCAGCTCCGGTGCCAGGGAAATCATTACAAGCAGCTGGCAGGGATCCGGACGGATGCAAGGCTTACCCTCTGCGTTGCAGGGCAGAAGGCGTGGGAGGAAAGCGGGGAGCTGCAGATCACCGATTACGGTATTTCCGGCATTCCGGTGTTCCAGCTAAGCCGGTTTGCAGCCAGGGCATTGGATGAGAAGAAAAAGGTGCAGGTATGGATCGATTTCCTTCCTTTCATGGATCTGGAGGAGACTCATGTATTTTTCAAGCAGCGGTTTCAGGAATTTGGCCACAGGAGGGGCGAGGATTTCCTCACCGGTGTGGTAAATAAAAAGCTGGCTCAGGTGCTGCTGCGGATGGCAGGGATCCGGATGGATGAGCCGGTGAGCCAGTCATCAGCAAAGCAGCGGGCTCAGCTGATCAAGAGCTTAAAGGAGTATGAGGCACTGGTCAGCTCCGTCAATCCCTTTGCCAATGCACAGGTGTGCTGCGGCGGTGTGGATGTGTCGGAGATCAATCCGTTTACCATGGAATCCAGGCTGGTTCCGGGACTTTTCTTTGCCGGGGAGCTGCTGGATGTGGACGGGATCTGCGGCGGCTATAACCTGCAGTGGGCCTGGTCTTCCGGTAAGGTGGCAGGAACCCAGGCGGCCCAGTGGAATGGAGGGCATCGGGAATATCCGCTTCCTTCAAAAGCGGCCGTACAGAGAAGCGGACGGACCATAAAAACAGGAGATAATAAGAAATAACATGATTCGAATTACCCAGGTAAAATTACCGATCACACATACATATGAAGATTTATTAATCCGGACGGCCAAGCTGCTTCGGATCTCAGACAGCCAGATCAAAAGCGTCCGCATTGTCAAGCAGTCGGTGGATGCCAGAAAGCGGGAGGAGATCGCCTACAGCTATGTGCTGGATGTGGAAACGGACCGGGAGGAGCAGGTGGTGAAGCGCTCCAAAAATTCCAACGCATCCATCAGCAAGGAAAAGCCATACCAGTTTCCGGCTTCCGGTTCCGGAACATTATCCCATCCGCCGGTTATCGTCGGAAGCGGTCCGGCAGGGCTGTTCTGCGGCCTGATGCTGGCCCGGCATGGTTACCGGCCGCTGATTTTGGAGCGGGGAGGTTCTGTGGAGGAACGAACCAGACAGGTTCAGACCTTTTGGAAAGAGGGAAAACTGGATCCCAACAGTAATGTACAGTTTGGAGAAGGGGGAGCAGGAACCTTTTCTGATGGAAAGCTGAATACCTTAGTGAAGGACCCCATGGGCCGAAACCGGAAGGTTCTGGAGCTATTTTCTGAATTTGGGGCAGATCCTTCCATCTGCTATGTGAATAAGCCTCACATCGGTACAGATGTGCTCAGCCAGATCGTGGCAGCCATGCGCCAGGAGATCATCCGACTGGGCGGTCAGGTCCGGTTCCACAGTCAGGTGACAGATTTTTCCATACAAGACGGAGCGCTCCAGGGGCTGATCGTCAATGGAAGAGAGGAGATCCCGGCGGAGGCGATTGTCCTTGCAGTGGGGCACAGCGCCAGAGATACCTTTGAAATCTTGTGGAAGCGGCAGGTCCCTATGGATGCCAAGGCATTTGCAGTAGGACTTCGGATCCAGCATCCCCAGTCTATGATCGATGAGGCGCAGTATGGGCAGGAGGCAGCCAGGATCCTGGGACCTGCCAGCTATAAGCTGACCCACACCTGTAAAAACGGCAGAGGGGTTTACTCCTTCTGTATGTGTCCGGGAGGCTTTGTGGTCAATGCTTCCTCCGAGGAAGGACGTCTGGCTGTGAATGGCATGAGCTATCACGCCAGAGATGGGAAAAATGCCAACAGTGCCTTGATCGTGACGGTGACCCCGGAAGATTTCGGAGGAGATGGGCCCCTTTCCGGCATTGCCTTTCAGCGGAGGCTGGAGGAGGCTGCTTATCAGGCCGGAAAGGGCAGCATACCGGTTCAGCTTTATGAGGATTTTAAGGAAAACCGGATATCCAGCCAGTACGGTCAGATCGTGCCTCAGTTTGAGGGACGGGTTTCCTTTGCGAATCTGAGGGAGATCCTGCCGGAGTCCATATCCGATTCTCTGATCGAGGGAATTGACCGGTTTGGAGGAGTGATCCCAGGCTTTGACCGGGGAGATTCCATTCTGGCCGGGATCGAGAGCCGGACCTCATCACCGATCCGAATCCACCGGGATGGGCAGCTGGAAAGCCAGGTAAAGGGATTGTTTCCCTGCGGAGAAGGAGCCGGTTACGCAGGAGGCATCACCTCGGCGGCAATGGACGGACTTAAGGTGGCAGAGGAAATTGCAAGGCGCTATCGGCCTATTGACGAATCAGTCGGACTGGCGTAAGATAGGACGTAACCGTAAGGGTTACTAGAAATACTAGGAGATAGAGACATGGTTAAGGGAGAACGAGAAAAATTAAGGGAGAAAAAGCGGATCGTGATTAAGATCGGCTCCTCCTCACTGACACATACAGAAACAGGTGATTTGAATCTTTCAAAGATCGAGAAGCTGATCCGGGTCATCAGTGATCTGAAGGGAGAGGGAAAGCAGGTGGTGCTGGTTTCCTCCGGTGCTATCGCTGCCGGACGTCAGGCGCTGGGTTACCGCAGAAGGCCGGATTCTCTGGCGCAGAAGCAGGCCTTTGCCGCAGTAGGACAGGCCAGGCTGATGATGGTATACCAGAGGCTGTTTGCTGAATATAATCAGACAGCAGCCCAGGTGCTTCTGACGAAACACACTATGATCAACGACAGCTCCCGCTACAATGCCCAGAATACCTTTGAGGAGCTGTTAAAGCTGGGAGCGATTCCTATTGTAAATGAAAACGACACGGTTTCCACAGCAGAGATCCCATATGTGGACACCTTTGGCGATAATGACCGTTTATCAGCGGTGGTATCCGCTTTGATCGAAGCAGATCTGCTGATCCTGCTTTCTGATATTGACGGCTTGTATTCGGATGATCCAAAGACTAATCCAGACGCCCGGTTTATCAGCGAGGTCTACGAGATCAACGAGGCGCTGATGTCCATGGGAAAATCCACCTCCAGCAGCGATGTGGGAACCGGCGGCATGTCGGCCAAGCTGGAGGCTGCCAGGATTGCAACCGACAGCGGAACGGACATGGTGATCGCCAATGGTGAGGAAGTATCCGTGATCCAGGATATTATGGAAGGCAAGGATAAGGGGACCTTGTTCTTGGCACATAACAACCTGAATTTTGATTTGATGAACTATTTAAATTACGAATATTAACTTATGAAAAAATTCACCGCTTTTATGGGGAAGGGATATTAGAACAGGGAACGAATTTGGTTTGGAAAGGACGGGAAAACTATGACAATGCAGGAAAAAATCGACCGAATCAATACATTATATCATAAGTCTCAGTCAGTAGGCCTGACAGATGAGGAGAAGGCAGAGCAGCAGCAGCTCCGCCAGGATTATATCAAAGCGATCCGTGCAAGCCTTAGGGGAAATCTTGACAATATTTCCATCAAGGAAGCCGATGGAAGCATTACCAATCTTGGTGAAAAGTATGGAAAGAAGCAGTGAGGAAAAAACGCTGCTTCGAAATCGTATCAAGCGCCTTCGGAAGGCAGTCAGCCCGGAGGAAAAGCAGCTTTGGGACAGGCAGCTGAAGGAGCAGTTTTTTGGGCAGCTTCCCAGTTTTTTGGAGAAGGCGGGAAGAGATCCTTTCAAAGGCAGTCCGGCAGATTCCATATGGATTTATCTTTATCTGGATATCCGAAATGAAGCAGGAACTCTGCCGATTATAGAAGAGCTTTGGAAGCGGGGAATCCGAACTGCAGTCCCCAGAGTAGAGGGAAGAGAGATAGCCTTCTATGAAATTGCAGGCCTGGAAGATGTTTCCACAGGCTGCATGGGAATTTTAGAGCCGGTTTCCGGATCAAAGCAGGCGCAGGCAGTCAGGAGCCTGGTAGTGGTTCCGGGAGTTGCTTTTGATTCCTTCGGCGGCCGCATGGGATACGGCGGCGGCTTTTATGACCGCTTTTTCCAGCGGGAGCCAGATCACCCCAAATGGGGCCTGGCATATGATTTTCAGATGGTGGAAGCGGTGCCCCAGGAGCCCTGGGACAGGAAAATGGATCTGGTGATTACCCCAGATGGGATCACAACAACAGGAGGTAAGATATGACATTGCAGGAAATCGGGCAGCGGGCCCAGGCTGTTTCCAGAAAGCTTGGTATTCTTGGTGTGACAGAGAAAAACCAGGGGCTTTTGGCAGCAGCAAAAAGCCTGATCGCAGGCCAGGAAGAGATTTTGGCTGCGAATCAGAAGGATATGGAGAAGGCAGCGGCCGCCGGTATGAGCCAGGGACTTTTAGACCGCCTGAAGCTGACCCAGGCCAGGATCCAGGGAATGGCAGACGGTCTTAGACAGGTGGCAGCGCTGGATGACCCGGTGGGCGAGGTGCTTTCCATGAAGCAGCGCCCCAACGGGCTGATGATCGGTCAGAAGCGGGTGCCATTAGGCGTGATCGGGATCATATACGAGGCACGCCCCAATGTGACGGCAGACGCCTTCGGCCTTTGTTTTAAAAGCGGAAACGCTGTGATCTTAAAGGGCGGCAGTGATGCCATCTGCTCCAATCAGGCGATCGTAGCCTGCCTGCAGCGAGGGCTTTTGGAAGCAAACCTTCCGGCAGATGCAGTACAATTGATCTCGGATACCGACCGTGCCGTTACTCAGGCATTCATGAAGCTGAACCAGTATGTGGATGTGCTGATCCCAAGAGGCGGAGCCGGACTGATCAGGGCAGTGGTAGAGAACAGTACGATCCCAGTCATTGAAACAGGAACGGGAAACTGCCACATCTTCGTGGATGAATCTGCTGATTTTAACATGGCGCTGGACATTATTTTTAATGCCAAGACCCAGCGGATCGGTGTCTGCAATGCCTGTGAGTCACTGATAATACATAGGAAGATCGCAGCAGGCTTTCTTCCTCTGCTGAAGGCAAGGCTGGATGAGAAGCAGGTGGAGATCCGGGGAGATGAGGAAGCCTGCCGGATCGTACCGGAGTTTGTGAAGGCAACAGAGGAGGACTGGGGCAGGGAATATCTGGATTATATGATTTCCTGTAAGCTGGTGGATTCTGTGGAGGAAGCCATTGAACATATTAACCGGTATAATACGAAGCATTCAGAGGCGATCATCACCAAGGATTACGCCAATGCACAGAAGTTCTTAAATGAAGTGGATGCCGCTGCCGTCTATGTTAATGCATCTACCCGTTTCACAGACGGCTGTGAATTTGGCTTTGGCGCAGAGATCGGCATCAGCACCCAGAAGCTTCATGCAAGAGGGCCGATGGGGCTGAAGGAGTTGACCACAACCAAATATATTATTTACGGCAATGGGCAGGTGCGGCCATAGCGGCCTTAAATCAGGCGTTGTATTCATCAGAAATACAGACATTACGAATTATTAAGTTAAAGGAATGTGACCATGAATTCAAACTTTATAGATAACGAGCAAAACATTTACCAACATGCGCCTGCCGCAGAACCGGAGCGGCAGCTTTATTTTATGGAGAAGGCAAGAACGCTTCTCAAGGCCCGGTTCGAATCAATGCTTGCATCCGGTGAAGCGCTGAATCAGTACGGCCAGGAAATGCTGGACAAGATGATTTCCCGGCAGGCTTACGGAACCTTTTGCATCCAAACCTTCGGGTGCCAAATGAATGCCAAGGATTCTGAGAAGCTGGCTGGTATTCTGGAATCTATTGGATTTATTGAGGTGGATACGGAAACCGCCGATTTTGTTCTCTATAACACCTGCACCGTCCGGGAAAATGCCAATCTGCGTGTATATGGCCGCCTGGGCCAGCTTGGTGCGTTAAAGAAAAAGCATCCCCGGATGATGATTGCCCTCTGCGGCTGTATGATGCAGGAAAAGGAAGTGGTGGAGAAGCTGAAAAAAAGCTACCGCTTTGTGGATTTAATCTTTGGAACCCACAATATCTACCAGCTTGCCGAGCTGATTTACCGCAGATTAAACCAGAAAAAGATGGTAGTAGAGGTGTGGGAAGGCACGGACAAGATCGTGGAGAATCTCCCTGCCGAGCGCAAATATGCCTTTAAATCCGGCGTCAATATTATGTTTGGCTGCAACAATTTCTGCAGCTATTGCATCGTCCCATACGTGAGAGGGCGGGAGCGGAGCCGGAATCCGGAGGAGATCATCAAGGAAGTGGAGCGCCTGGCTGCGGACGGTGTTGTAGAGGTCATGCTTCTTGGTCAGAATGTAAATTCCTACGGAAAGAATCTGGAGCATCCCATCTCCTTTGCAGAGCTTCTCCGGCAGGTAGAGCAGGTAGAGGGGATCCGTCGGATCCGTTTTATGACCTCCCATCCAAAGGATCTGTCCGATGAATTGATTGCGGTTATGAAGGAGTCAAAGAAGATCTGCCCCCATCTGCATCTGCCGCTCCAGTCTGGAAGCAGCCGGATCTTAAAGGTCATGAACCGGAAATACACAAAGGAGCAGTATCTGGAGCTGGCATCCAAGATTAAAAAGGAGGTTCCCGGTATTTCGCTGACTACCGATATTATTGTAGGATTCCCTGGGGAAACAGAGGAGGATTTTCTGGAAACCATGGACGTGGTGGAGAAGGTTGGCTTTGACAGCGCATTTACCTTCATTTACTCCAAGAGAACCGGAACGCCGGCGGCAGCCATGGAGAACCAGGTGCCGGAAGCTGTGGTGAAGGATCGTTTTGACCGGCTGCTGAAGCTGGTGCAGGAAACCGGCTCCAGGGTATCCGGACGTGAGGTTCATACTGTGCAGGAGGTGCTGGTGGAGGAGATCAACGATCACGACAGCAGCCTGGTGACCGGACGGTTAGGAAATAATACAGTGGTGCACTTTCCAGGAGATGCTTCTCTCATCGGAACGATCGTGAAGGTATCTTTAGATGAATTTAAGGGCTTTTATTACATGGGAACCATGCAGCCCTAAGCAGGCTTCAAATAAAATGACAGAAAACGAACAACAAAGAGAGAGCAAAAGAAGAGAGGTACTTCATGGCAGGAATGACACCAATGATGACGCAGTATCTGGAGACAAAGAAGCAGTATCCGGACTGTATTTTATTTTATCGTCTAGGTGACTTTTATGAAATGTTTTTTGATGATGCGCTGAAAGCTTCAAAAGCGCTGGAAATCACATTAACCGGAAAAGACTGCGGCTTAGAGGAGAGGGCGCCTATGTGCGGCGTCCCTTTCCATGCTGTGGATTCTTATTTAAATAAGCTGATTCAGAAGGGCTTTAAGGTGGCCATTGCGGAGCAGATGGAGGATCCGAAGCTGGCCAAGGGACTGGTAAAGCGTGAAGTCATCCGGGTGGTAACACCAGGTACCATCACTAGCGCCCAGGCATTGGATGAGACGAAGAATAACTATCTGATGGGCATTGTCTACATTGGGGAGACCTTCGGTATTTCCTCTGCCGATATCAGCACCGGAGATTTCTTTGTGACAGAGGTAAAGTCGGAGCGGGATCTGTTTGATGAGATCAATAAGTTTTCTCCCTCTGAGATTATCTGCAATGAGGCATTCTATGTGTCTGGTGTGGATGTGGAGGAGCTGAAGGAGCGGTATCATGTGTCCATCTCAGCACTGGATGGCCACTTTTTTGGGGATGAGACCTGCCGGAAGATCCTTCGGGAGCATTATCATGTGGGAAGCCTGGACGGGCTGGGGCTGGCGGATTATGATACGGGCATTATTTCCGCCGGCTGTGTAATGCAGTATCTGTATGAGACACAGAAAAGCACCCTGGATCATCTGACTACCATCACGCCCTATCAGGTGGGGCAGTTTATGGTGATCGATACCTCTACCAGACGGAATCTGGAGCTGGTGGAAACACTGCGGGAGAAGCAGAAGCGGGGAACGCTGCTTTGGGTGCTGGATAAGACCAAGACGGCTATGGGAGCCAGACTGTTAAGAAGCTATATTGAGCAGCCCTTGATTCATAAGGATGAGATCCTGGCCCGCCAGGAGGCGGTTCAGGAATTTAACATGAATTATATTTCCAGGGAAGAGATCTGCGAATACTTAAATCCGGTGTATGACCTGGAGCGTTTGATTGGCCGGATCAGCTACAAAACAGCCAATCCCAGGGATCTTCTGGCATTTAAGAATTCCCTGGCAATGATCCCTTACATTAAGGATATTTTAAAGGAATTCAACAGTCCTCTTTTAAAAGGTTTTGAGGAGGAGCTGGATCCGCTGGAGGATCTTCGTGATCTGATCGATCGGGCTATTGTGGAGGAGCCGCCGATTTCCGTCCGTGACGGCGGAATGATCAAGGACGGCTTTCACGAGGAGGCAGATAAGCTACGCCATGCCAAGACAGAGGGAAAGACCTGGCTGGCAGAGCTGGAAACCAGAGAGAAGGAAAAGACCGGGATCAAGAACCTAAAGGTAAAGTTTAATAAGGTGTTTGGGTATTATTTTGAGGTCAGCAATTCCTTTAAGAATCAGGTGCCCGACTATTTTGTGCGGAAGCAGACGCTGGTAAATGGAGAACGTTTTACCAGCGATGAGCTGAAAAATCTGGAAGATATTATTATGGGTGCAGAGGAAAAGCTGGTTTCCTTGGAATATGACTTATTCTGCCAGGTGCGGGATACCATTGCAGCAGAGGTGCTGCGGATCCAGAAGACGGCCAAGGCACTGGCCGGCATCGATGTGTTTGCATCCTTGTCTGTGGTAGCTACCCGGCATAATTACGTGAAGCCTTCCATCAACGAGAAGGGAACCATTAATATTAAAAACGGCCGTCATCCGGTGGTAGAGCAGATGATGCGGGATGATCTGTTTGTGGCCAATGATACCTGCCTGGACAACGGCAGAAACCGGATCTCCATCATCACCGGCCCTAACATGGCAGGAAAATCCACCTATATGCGGCAGGTGGCTCTGATCGTGCTGATGGCCCAGATCGGAAGCTTTGTTCCGGCAGATGAGGCCAATATCGGCATCTGCGACCGGATTTTCACCCGTGTGGGCGCCTCAGATGACCTGGCAAGCGGCCAGAGCACCTTCATGGTGGAAATGACAGAAGTCGCCAATATCCTGCGGAATGCTACTAAAAACAGCCTTCTGGTACTGGATGAGATCGGGCGGGGAACCAGCACCTTTGACGGACTTTCTATCGCCTGGGCAGTGGTGGAGCATATCAGCAATACGAAGCTGTTGGGAGCCAAAACCTTATTTGCCACCCATTACCATGAACTGACTGAGCTGGAAGGCACCATGAGCGGGGTAAATAACTACTGTATCGCCGTCAAGGAGCAGGGGGACGATATCGTGTTCCTGCGGAAGATCATCAAAGGCGGCGCCGATAAGAGCTACGGTATCCAGGTGGCAAAGCTGGCCGGTGTGCCGGATTCGGTGATCGCCAGAGCCAAGGAGATCGTGGCGGAGCTGAGCGGAGCCGATATCACGGCAAAGGCCAAGGAAATTGCAGAGGGAAATGCTACGGTAACACAGAGAAAGGCAGTTGCAAAGCCGGATGAGGTGGACTTGCAGCAGATGTCCCTGTTTGATACCGTGAAGGATGATGACATTATCCGGGAGTTGGGAGAGCTGGAGCTGTCCCGCATGACGCCGATTGATGCTTTAAACACATTATACCGGCTGCAGACGAAGCTGAAGAACCGGTGGGCTGGGAACTGACGCACCGAGATGTCCCATGCAGCCAAGGACTTTGCTGTATGGCGGTGCACGAAGGTTTAGAAAGAAAGTGAGGGGTTCAGAATATGCCGAACATAACCGTACTGGATCAAAGTACGATCAATAAAATCGCTGCCGGCGAGGTGGTGGAACGTCCTGCCTC
This sequence comes from Lachnospiraceae bacterium, assembly GCA_030524635.1. Taxonomy (GTDB): domain Bacteria; phylum Bacillota; class Clostridia; order Lachnospirales; family Lachnospiraceae; genus Caccovicinus. Next base: position 50,180 of record JAUNGG010000005.1, on the reverse strand, counting down.
CGTGGTAAAGGAGCTTCTGGAAAACGCCATTGACGCCAAGGCCACTGCCATAACGGTGGAGATCAAGGACGGCGGCATTTCCTTTATCCGTGTAACCGATAACGGCTGCGGGATCCCGAAGGAGGAGGTGGCGCTGGCCTTTCTGCGCCACGCTACCAGCAAGATCAAGTCGGTGGAGGATCTGTTTACCATCTCATCTTTAGGCTTCCGCGGAGAAGCACTGGCCAGCATTGCAGCCGTCTCCCAGGTGGAGCTGATCACAAAGACTTCCGATTCTCTGACCGGAACCCGGTATCAGATCGAGGGCGGGCTGGAAAAAAGCATGGAGGAGGTTGGGGCACCGGACGGAACCACTTTTATCGCCCGCAATCTGTTTTACAATACTCCTGCCCGGAAAAAGTTTTTGAAAACAGCGGCTACAGAGGCCGGACATGTAGCCGATTTGGTAGAAAAGATTGCAATGTCCCATCCGGATATTTCCATCCGGTTTATTCAGAATAACCAGAACAAGCTTCATACCTCCGGGAACAATAATTTAAAAGACATGATCTATACGGTATTCGGCCGGGAGATCGCTTCCAATCTACTTCCCATCGATACCATCGCCGGAGACGTGGCAGTGACCGGCTTCATCGGAAAGCCGGTGATCGCCCGCAATAACCGGAATTTCGAAAATTACTTTATTAATGGACGGTATATCAAAAGCGGCATTATAGCCAGAGCCATCGAGGAGGCATATAAACCGTTTATGATGCAGCATAAGTACCCCTTTGTAATGCTGCATTTTACCATGGAGCCGGAATCTCTGGATGTGAACGTTCATCCAACGAAGATGGAGCTGCGGTTTCGGGATGGTGAGCTGGTGTATGGAATGGTGCGAGGTGCTGTGGCTCAGGCTCTGACCCACAAGGAGCTGATTCCCAAAGTAGAGTTGACGGCAGACGATCCGGTGTCTAAACGGGAGGCGGAAAAGGAGCGGAATCAGAAGCTGGCATCCAGCCCGGAGCCTTTTGAGAAAAAGAGGATGGGGCTGTATGAGCAGACGTTAAAGCAGCTGACCTCCATGCCGGAGGATGGCTTTTTAAAGGAGGGCGGATCCAAACGAGATGCTTACGGTGAACGGCGTTTAAACCCGCTGCGGTCGGAGCTGCTGGAAAATGGTCTGTCAGAAAAAGCAGGGTCGGAGCGCGGAGCCTTGGAAGAGGAAGCGTCTGACTCTATGACAGAGCAGCAGCCGGCAGCAGCCAGACAGCCGTATCCGGCGTCACCAGATCTGATGGAGAGCCTTCGGAGAGAACTGGCGGGAAGGAATGCAGCTCCTGAGCATCCAACTCCTGGTGCAGTACTGGCAGATGGGCTGGATAAAGGAAGAGTCTTGTCACAGAATCCGATTCAGCAGCCGGCGGAAGGCAGTCAGATGGAACTGTTTGACGACAAATTTTTAGAGAAAAAGGCCAGGGAACGCCATCGTCTGATCGGCCAGCTGTTTGACACCTATTGGTTGGTGGAATATAATCAGCAGCTTTACATTATTGACCAGCATGCTGCCCACGAGAAGGTGCTGTTTGAAAAGACCATGGCATCGCTGAAGACCAGGGAATTCGGAACTCAGATGGTAAATCCTCCGATCATCCTTACCTTAAGCATGACGGAAGAAGTGCTGATGAAGAAATACATGGATTACTTTAACGGTATTGGATTTGAAATCGAACATTTCGGCGGCCGGGAGTATGCTGTCCGGGGAATTCCGGCAAATCTGTTTTCTGTTGCGAAGAAGGATCTGCTGCTGGAGATGCTGGATGGCTTATCCGAAGATACTCAGGCAGGGAATTCCGATCTTATTTATGAGAAGGTTGCATCCATGTCCTGCAAAGCGGCAGTAAAGGGAAATCACGCCATGTCAGCGGCAGAGGCGGATGCTCTCATCGACCAGCTTCTGGATATGGAAAATCCATATGCCTGCCCTCATGGACGGCCAACTATTGTATCCATGAGCAAGTATGAGCTGGAGAAGAAATTTAAAAGGATTGTGTAAAGATATCATAGTTTTCTGACTTTCAGAAACAGAAGCGGCTGCTGCACAATGATAAAAATCAGATGTGCAGCAGCCGTCTTTCATAGAGCATTATTGTTTCTTGATTGAAGAGCGTTTATCCGTTATGGCTGGTGTGCTTTGGCGGCAGCCAACTGGGCTTTTAAGGCTGCAATTTCCCTCTCCTTTTCCTGGAGTTCCTGTTTTTGCTGAGCCATGGTCTGCTGTTGTTCATTGATAGCCAGTCTTTGCCCATCAATAGCCTGTTTCTGCTCAGCTATGATCTTTTTGCTTGTATCAATCTGCTCCTGCATTTCATCAATCATGTACATCACAGTATTGCGGTCCAGTATCTCCAGTTCTTTTGAATACATACTCATCACCTTCTCTGTATTAAGACAAAGTTCATAGATATCCTGATACATGGCTTTAAACGAAGGATACTTTGTAATTAATTCTTCCATTCGGCTGGGCTCTGTAAAACTTAAGAAAGCAAGCCATGCCTCAAGATCATTTTCTATAGCTTTATTTTCCATGCTTTTACGATAAATGTCAAGCGGAATGAAGAAATATTCCTGAAGAAGTTCCATGGTCAGACCGGTATTGGACTGCTGACAAAATTTATGCAGCCAATTCTGCGGATAGTCATGAAAGGCTGATGGAGACCGTTCGAAAAAGACAATGGTATAAACCTGTTTTATGTCACGGTAGTTGAATTTGTCTCCTTTTATACTCTTGACCCGTTTATACTGCCTCAGCAGATGATCCGCGGAATAGCAGGCGCAGCGCTGTCCAGGGAAGGCATACCCGATCTTTTGAATTTCTACATTGCATAGACTGCCATCCTCCAGCTGGACAATAATATCCATATAAAGCAGAGAAGATTCCGCTCCCAGACGAACAGAGTCATTAGGCAAGACTGTCTGAATGACAGCTTTACGTTCCATCAGCAGGGACAAAAGCTCAGACAGCCGTTCTGGATTTACTTCTGGATTAAAAATCTCTTTAAAAATGCCGTCATATAGAACCTTCATCCCCTTTAATCCTGTGCAACGGTCCAGAAAATCCTCCTGATATTCCTGGCTCCATCTCATAAAAAGGTCATTAAGAGCAGGCTGCCGGAATATCATCTGACGCAGTTCCTGTCTGGTGCGGATCTGGGGAAAGTGTTTTTTTAGCGTAGATGCAGGACTTGTTACCTGTGTTTGTTCTGTAATAACAGGTTTCCTCATTCTGTTTATTACCTCCTGGTGATCTTAAGTGGATCATTTGAATCCCTGTTAAGGGAAACAAATGATAACAATAGGTTCAAAGTACGGCCGTAACATAATTCTACTACATAATATAAAAAATGTCATTGAACTCAAAATTCAAAACAGATAAGATAATTGACATATTTAATGGGCGTGTTTATAATATTAAAAACTTAAATTGATATTGGGTTGAGAGATAGGGAGCAGTGCAGGATGACAGAAGAAAATACACTTACAATCAGAATCATGACAATAGAAGATTACGACGCAGTTTATCAGCTCTGGATCAGCACTCCGGGAATGGGATTAAATGATCTGGATGATTCCAGGGAAGGAATTGGGCGTTTTCTGAAGAGAAATCCGGATACTTGCTTCGTTGCAGTGAAAAATGACCATATTGTGGGCGCCATCATGAGCGGCCATGATGGGCGGAGAGGATATATCTACCACACAGCCGTACAGGAATCCCAGCAGCGGCAGGGGATTGGAGGAATGCTGTTGGATGCGGCATTTTATGCATTGGAGCAGGAAGGCATCAACAAACTGGGGCTTGTGGTATTTGCACGAAATGAAAAAGGAAATCAGTTCTGGGAGAAATGTGGGTTTGCTGCCAGAGGGGATCTGATTTATCGGAGCAAAGGAATCCGGAAACTGAAGCGGATGGATACATAACATTACTGGACCTGCTGTGAGAACCTGGTAATCAGATTGACGGCAGAAAAGGAGGTACCATATATGATATACATAAAGGAATTAAATGAACAGGACAAGGAAAAGGAGTATCAGGTTTTATATCATCTTCCGGAAGAAGAGATGGGCTTTACCAATCCATACCATCATTTAACCAGAGAAGCCTTCGAGTCGGAAGTATTTCCCCGGTTGATCCGGTATTCAAAGGGAATTGGAATGCCGGAAGGCTGGGTGCCGGAGACCTACTATTTTCTGTGGGATGATGAGGAGATCGTAGGGTTATTCCGCCTCCGTCATTTCCTGAATGAAGGGCTGAAGAAGCGCGGCGGTCATATCGGTTATGGAATCTTAAAACCATACCGCTGCAAGGGCTATGGAACGGCGGGATTAAAGCTGGTGCTGGAGAAGGCATGGGATATCATCCCGGAGGAGGAGATATGGCTGTCCTGCCAGAAGAACAATCCGGCATCTTTAAAGATCATGATGAACAATGGTGCTGTCATTCACCATGAGGATGAAACAGAATACTATACACGGATCCGCAAAGGGAATTAAAATATGATGGAAAACAGAGTAGAAACAGAAACAACGTCGTTCCAAAAACCGATGATCAAGCCGAAACGGTTAAAGCCAGGTGACCGAATTGCTGTTGTCAGTCTTTCCTGGGGCGGTCTGGGGGATCGGAAGCTGATCCATAAATATGATATTGCCAAGGAACGGCTGGAGAAGGAGTTTGGACTGGAAGTGGTTGTTATGCCCCATGCTTTAAGCGGAAGCAAGTTTGTTTATGATAATCCCAGGCTGCGGGCACAGGATCTGATGGATGCTTTCCAGGATCCTTCCATCTCTGCCATATTCAGCGCCATCGGAGGGGATGATACCATCCGCATCCTTCCCTATATTGATTTTAACATTATCCGGGAAAATCCCAAGATCTTTATGGGATATTCGGACACTACCGTCAATCATCTTATGATGTATCACGCAGGTCTGGTATCCTTTTACGGGCCCTCTGTGATGTGTGAATTCGGCGAATATGTGAAGATGTTCGACTATACAAAGCGGGCGGTAAAACGGTTTTTGTTCAAGGATACTGCCTACTATGAAATACCGTCCAGCAAATACTGGTCGGATGATCGTGTTGCATGGAGCGAGACGAACCAGAATATTCCCAAACGCCTTCAGCAGGATGTTCATGGATATGAAGTCCTTCAGGGAAGAGGAAAGATCCGGGGACATCTTTTGGGCGGATGTCTTGATGTCTTTATGATGGTGAACGGCACAAAGATATGGCCTTCCCTGGAACAGTGGAAGGGAGCAATCCTGTTTTTGGAAACCAGTGAGGAAAAGCCGCTGCCGGATTTTGTGCAGCGAACGCTGATGAATCTGGCTGCTCAGGGAATTTTACAGGTAATCCGGGGAATTCTGGTAGGAAAGCCTCAGGACGAAGCATATTATGAGGAGTATAAGAACGCGATCCGGGAAGTGGTTGCAAAGCAGGAGGGGCTGACAGATCTGCCGGTCTTTTATAATGTGAATTTTGGACATGCTATGCCCATTGGGATTCTGCCTTATGGAATTATGACGGAACTGGATTGCGAGAACAAAAAGATCATGCTGCTGGAAAATGCAACAGAAGAATAAGAAGCCAGGCAGCAAAAATGATTGTGAAATCAGAAGGGAAATAAAAAGCAGGATATGGATCGCTGCAGGAAAGGAAGCAAAGAACATGGAAAAACGCCCTCTTATCATCTTAACCGGCCCCACCGCCGTAGGAAAAACTGATCTGTCCATCCGGCTTGCCAAGGCGATAGGCGGAGAGATCATCAGTGCAGATTCCATGCAGGTATACCGCCATATGGATATCGGCTCTGCCAAGGTGACGCCGGAGGAGATGGATTGTGTTCCTCATTATCTGATCGATGTGTTAGAGCCTACAGAGGATTTTAATGTGGTGATCTTCCAGCAGATGGCAAAAAAGGCTCTGGAGGAGATTTATTCCCATGGCAACATCCCGATTGTAGCGGGAGGAACGGGATTTTACATTCAGGCGCTGCTCTATGACATTGATTTTAAAGAAAACCCGGAGGGAGATCACATCCGGCAGGAGCTGGAGCAGCTGGCGGAGGAGAAGGGAGGGGAGTATCTGCACCAGCTTCTTGCTGAAGCGGACCCGGAGTCGGCAGAGGCCATCCACAGCAATAATGTGAAGCGGGTGATCCGTGCTCTGGAGTATTTCCGCCAGACCGGAGAGAAGATCTCGATTCACAATGAGCAGGAGCGGCAGAAGGAATCTCCATACAAGTTCCTTTACTTTGTAGTCAATACCCAGCGCAGCCTGCTGTATGAGCGGATCGACCGTCGGGTGGATCTGATGATGGAACAGGGGCTGGTGGATGAGGTGCGGCGGCTGCAGGAAATGGGCTGCTGCCGGGGTATGGTGTCTATGCAGGGGCTTGGTTATAAGGAGATCCTGGATTACCTGAATGGGGCATGTACGCTGGAGGAGGCAGTCTATATCTTAAAACGGGATACCCGGCATTTTGCCAAGCGCCAGATCACCTGGTTTAAGCGGGAGCGGGATGTCCAGTGGCTGAACTTGCCGGAATTTAACTTTAATAAGGATCAGGTTCTGGAGTATATGATCAGCAGGATCCAGGAATGCGGATTATAGAGCTTTCGCCCGCTTTTCGCTGATTTTGGCAGTTTTCAGCCAAAAGAGCAGGGAATCTGGCGAAAAGTTTAAAAAGAAATACAAGAAAGAAATTGACAAACAGCTGAGAAATGCGGAAAATATACAGGGGATGCAGATTGGAAGCGCAGAAGGAAGCGGTATTTTAGATCTGCGTCCAACAGGATAATAAATGAAAAAGAAAACAACAAGGAAAGAAGACAATATTTTATGAACACAAATGAAATGTACCGACAGTTAGGAATCAGCGATCCGGTTCTGGCCTTCTGCAGAGAGATTGAAAACAGCTTAAAGGAGCGTTTTGAAACCATCGATGAGACCGCCGAATACAATCAGATGAAGGTGATCAAGGCCATGCAGGACAATCGGGTCAGCGATATCCATTTTGCCGCCACTACTGGTTACGGCTACAATGATCTGGGCCGGGATACCCTGGAAGAGGTGTATTCCAGCATGTTCCACGCAGAGGCAGCCCTGGTGCGTCCCAACCTGATCAGCGGCACCCATGCCCTCCATATTGCACTGTCCGGCAATCTGCGTCCTGGAGATGAGCTGCTGTCTCCGGTAGGCAAGCCTTATGATACCCTGGAGGAGGTAATCGGCATCCGGGATTCTGTCGGTTCCTTAAAGGAGTACGGTGTGTCCTACCGTCAGGTGGATCTGCTTCCTGGAGGGAAATTTGATTACGATGGAATTGCCAAGGCCATCAATGAGAAGACAAAGCTGGTTACCATTCAGCGCTCCAAAGGGTATGATCCACGTCCTACTTTATCAGTAGAGCAGATCGGAGAACTGATCGCATTTATCAAAAACATTAAGCCAGAGGTCATCTGCATGGTAGATAACTGCTACGGAGAATTTGTAGAAACCATCGAGCCTACTGATGTAGGTGCTGACATGATCGTTGGTTCCCTGATTAAAAATCCCGGCGGCGGCCTGGCCCCCATCGGCGGCTATATCGCAGGCAGGAAGGACTGCATTGACCGTGCATCTTACCGATTAAGTGCTCCTGGCCTGGGCAAGGAGGTAGGTGCCAGCCTTGGCCTGAATACCTCATTCTATCAGGGCCTGTTCCTGTCTCCTACTGTGGTGGCAGGTGCCATCAAAGGCGCTGTCTTTGCAGCCAATGTATACGAAAAGCTGGGCTTTGCTGTGGTTCCAAACGGAACGGAGGAACGTTATGACATCATTCAGGCAATCACCTTTGGAACACCGGAAGGCGTGATCGCCTTCTGCCAGGGAATCCAGGCAGCCGCTCCAGTGGACAGCTTCGTCACCCCGGAGCCATGGGATATGCCTGGCTATGATGCTCCAGTCATCATGGCAGCCGGTGCCTTCGTCCAGGGCTCATCCATTGAGCTGAGCGCGGACGGGCCGATCAAACCTCCATACGCTGTCTATTTCCAGGGAGGTTTGACCTGGTATCATGCAAAGCTTGGCATTATGATGTCTTTGCAGAAGTTGATTGAGAACGGCGTAGTATCTTTATAATAACAAATAATAACAAGCAAAAACCTTACGGAATTATAAAAATTTTTCAAATCCTATACAGAACTGGAAAGTTATGATAAAATGAAAGATGGGCATGGGGGAGCGCATAGACGATGAGAAATAAAAATTTTTGGGTGCTGTTGATCTTACTCCTGGCAGGAGTTGTCCTGGGAGGCTTCATTGGAAGCATTACGGAAGGAATTCCGCTGCTTTCCTGGTTAAGCTTCGGGGAATCCTTCGGACTGAATACACCTTTGGTCCTGAATTTCGGCATCCTTGTCATTACGTTCGGATTATCCATCCGGATCACCATGGCAGGCATCATCGGCATGGCGCTGGCCCTTTTGATCTACCGCTGGCTGTAAGGGAATCAGCTGCATCATAGCTGGTTCGCATCTGTGGAGTAATCCTGCAGTGACATAGCGGTTTTCCATATATCTTCCCTGGGAATTCGTACTTGGAGAGTAAGAAACTGGAGGATATATATGAAGCAAAAGGATGTGCAGAAGCAAGAACTGACGAGAGAATCGTCAAGACCACAGGAAGCACGAAAGAAAATGAAAGACATTCCTGCAGAGGAGCGTCCTTATGAGCGATGTCTGAAAATGGGGCCGGAGCATCTGACGGATGCAGAGCTTCTGGCGGTCATTATCCGGACTGGCTCCAAGGAGGAGACCTCTCTGGAACTGGCACAAAAGATATTAGCCTTAAATTATCCGAATAAGGGTATTTTAGGGCTTTTGCATCTTTCTCTGCCGGAATTTATGAAAATCAAAGGGATCGGACGGGTGAAAGCGATTCAGCTTTTGTGCATCGGAGAGCTGTCCCGGCGGATCTGGCGGCAGGCAGCACGGGCCGGAAAGTCGGTTTTAAAGGAGCCTTCCGAGATCGCAGAGTACTGTATGGAGGAAATGCGCCATCTGGAGCAGGAGCAGGTGAGAGTTCTGTTTTTTGACACCAGGCAGCATCTGATACGGGAATCGGTTATTTCCAAGGGGACGGTGAATTCCTCCCTGATCTCACCGAGAGAGATCTTTATCGAGGCGCTGCGCTGCGGTGCAGTTGCACTGATTCTGGTGCACAATCACCCAAGCGGCGATCCTGCTCCAAGCAAGGAGGATGAGCTGATGACCAGACGGGTTTTTGAAGCCGGCCAGATGATCGGGATTTACCTGTTAGACCATGTGATTATCGGCGATACTACTTATATCAGTTTACGGGAACGAGGAATATTATAGATGGAAACAAAGCGCAGCAAATATCTGTTGATCGGACTTACGGTCATCTGTATCCTGCTGATAGGAATCACTTCAATTAAAGATGGAATCATGGAGCCGCTGCGGACCGGCGTGGGATATGTGCTGGTTCCCATCCAGACCGGCGTCAATGCAGTAGGAAAGGGAATCTACACGGAGATGCGGGATTACAGCCAGCTGAAAAGCGCTCTGGCTGAAAATGAAAAGCTGAAGGACGAGGTGGCCCGCCTGATGGAGGAGAATAACCGCCTGCAGGCCGGTCAGTTTGAATTGTCCCGTCTCAGGGAGCTGTACCAGCTGGATCAGGATTATATGAATTATGAAAAGATCGGCGCCCGGATCATTGCAAAGGACTCTGGTGACTGGTTTCAGGTGTTCCGGGTTAATAAAGGCTCGGCAGACGGCGTGGAGGTAGATGATAACGTGATGGCCGGAGGCGGTCTGGTGGGGATTGTGACGGATGTGGGCGCCAACTATGCCACGGTTCGTTCGATTATTGACGATTCCAGCCGGGTCAGCGCCATGGCGATCCAGTCGGGAGATAACTGTATTGTAGCCGGTGACCTGACTCTGTTCCAGGAGGGGCGGCTTCGGATCACCAATATCACAAAGGACGGAGATGTGAAGGACGGTGATCAGATCATCACCTCCAATATCAGCTCCAAGTTCCTTCCAGGCATCCTGATCGGCTATGCGGCAGATATTACCGTGGACCCCAAACGGCTGACCAAATCGGGCTATCTGATCCCGGTGGCTGACTTTGATAATCTTCAGGAGGTGCTGATCATTACAGGAACGAAGAGCACCGGAGAGGAAGAAACGGAAACAGAAGCAGGAGAGGAGGCCGGTTCATGAGGCGGATTCTGGTTAATTTACTGCTGATGGTACTGGCATTTACCATTCAGACCTGTGTTTTCCCTATGATTCCTTTCCTGTCGGCGGCACCGAATCTGCTTTTGATCCTGACCTTTTCCTTTGGATTTATCCATGGAAGCTGGGCTGGGATGCTGTACGGCCTGTTTGCAGGCCTGCTGTCTGATCTGTTTTACAGCGGTCCTTTTGGCTTTTATATGCTAATTTTTGTTTATATCGGTTATGTGAATGGGATCTGTACCAAATACTATTATGAGGATTACATCACCCTGCCGCTGATCTTATGTGTGTTAAATGAGCTGGCTTATAATTTATATATGTATGTATTCCGCTTCCTGATTCGGGGCAAGCTGAATCTGCTTTATTACTTCCGAGAGATCATGGTGCCGGAGATCCTATTCAGCGTTGTGACCACCCTTTTCATTTACCGGCTGTTCTTATTCACCAGCCGGAGACTGGAAGAGATGGAAAAAAGGAGAGATACGACCATTGTTTGAAGACCTGCGTGAGATACTGAAGGAATTTATCCATAAAGTTGCTTATTCCAGACTATTCGCCCTTACAGTTGCCTTTACCTGCATGTTTGGGGTATTAGGCGCTCATCTGTTTAACTTGCAGATCGTGAAAGGGGAGGATACGCTGAAATATTATATTCAACAGACAGAACAAACCCTGTATACAGCCGGTACACGGGGAAATATTTATGACAAAAACGGAAAGCTGCTGGCTTACAATGAGCTGGCCTACTCCGTTACCGTACAGGACACAGGTGCCTACCGCACCACGGCTGAGATGAATCAGATGCTGCTTCGGCTGGTCCGGATACTGGAAAAGCATGATGCAGATGTACAGGGAAAGTTTGAGGTTGGCCTTGATGAGAGCGGGGAAATGGTCTTTACCTCCTACAGCGATACAGGCCGGCTTGGTTTTCTGCGGGATATCTTCGGCAAACGGAATATCAGTGAGCTGAGGGAGGAGATCGACAAGGATCTGGGCAAATATCCTGCAGATGTGACTGCCAGAGAGCTGTTTGAGAAAAAAAAGAAAGATTACGGACTGGATGTAATGAAGGATGAAAAGGGAAATACCATTATGCTGGACGATAAGACCGCTCTGGATCTGATCAATATCCGGTATACCATGTCCCTGACCTCCTTCCAGAGATACTTATCTACTACGGTTGCTACCTATGTAGATGATGAAACCGTAGCGGAGGTGATGGAAAATACGGCAGACCTGCAGGGTGTAAATATTGAAGAGTCGTCTGTGCGGGTTTACAATGACAGCATTTACTTTGCTCCCATCATCGGCTACACAGGAAAAATGCAGAGAGAACGTCTGGAGGAGCTGCAGCAGTCCAATCCCGATTACGATATTAATGACATCATAGGTCTGATCGGCATTGAAGCCTCCATGGAGCTGGAGCTTCAGGGAAAGAAGGGCTACCGCGTGGTGAATGTGGACAACCGGGGAAGGATCCGCGAGGTGAAGGAGGAAACAGAACCGGTAGCCGGACATGATATCTATCTCACCCTGGACAGCGACCTTCAGAAAGGAATCTACCATATTATTGAGCGTCAGCTGGCTGGTATTCTGGTGAGTAAGCTGGTTCCCGAGGATGACCCCAATACCGAAAATACCGATGCAAGTAATTTGAAAATACCGATCAAGGATGCCTACTATCAGCTGATCAACAACAATGTTCTCTCCTTAAGTGAATTTGAAGCGGAGGATGCCTCTGACACCGAACGGCAGATCCAAAGCACCTTTGAAAGCTCCAGGGAACGGATCATGGCACAGCTTCGTGCCGAGCTGATGAGTGAAAATGCCACCATGATGAAGGACCTGCCCAAGGACATGGCGAATTATATGGTATACATCTATTCCTACCTGTCCTCCTCTGCTGTGGGGATCATAGATGAATCCAAGATCGATACCAATGGAGAGGAATATCAGGCCTGGAAAGCAGATGAGATCAGCCTGCGGGACTATCTCTATTCCGGAATTGCGGACAGTTGGGTGGATACTACGAAATTAAATGCCAACAGCCGCTATTCCAGCGCGGATGATATCTATAACCAGCTGGTGGATTACTGTCTGGAGCAGCTGATGGATGATTCCAGATTTACCAAGCGGATCTACCGGTTCCTGATCGATGACAATATTATTACGGGAAAGCAGCTTTGTCTTGCCCTTTATGACCAGGGTGTGCTGCCGGAGGAGCCGAATCAGATCGCTGCCCTGCGTGGAAACGGAGAAGCCTACGCCTACACCTTTCTGCTTGACAAGATATCCAAGATCCAGATTACACCGGCCCAGCTTGCGCTGGATCCGTGCAGCGGCGCCTGTGTGATCACCGATGTGAACACCGGTGAGGTGAGAGCACTGGTAACCTATCCAAGTTATGATAATAACCGGATGTCCGGCACGGTAGACAGTGCTTATTTCTCCAGACTTCAAAATGACTTATCGCAGCCTCTTTACAACAATGCGACCCAGGCACAGAAGGCGCCCGGCTCTACCTTTAAGCCGATCACAGCCATCGCCGGCCTGGAGGAAGGCGTCATCAATCTTGGGGAGACCATTAACTGTACTGGTATCTATGAGGATGTGGCCACGCCGATCCGCTGCTGGATCAGCCCGGGGCATCACGGACCGCTGGATGTGGTAGGCGGCCTGCAGAATTCCTGCAACTACTTTTTCTCGGAGGTAGCCCACCGGCTGTCCATGGATGAAAATGGAGTTTACAATACAGAAAAGGGCCTGGCGCTGCTTCAGAAATATGCTACTATGTTTGGCCTGGATCATGATTCCGGCGTGGAGATCTCAGAGCGTGACCCGGAGATCTCCAATATTGACCCGGAGCGTTCTGCCATGGGACAAGGTACCAATAACTATACGAATGTACAGCTTTCCCGTTATGTAGCTGCATTGGCAAACCGGGGAACCGTATTTGAGTTAAGCCTTCTGGATAAGGAAACGGATTCCGACGGCAATCTGATCCAGGATTTTACACCGGAGATCAGCTCTCAGATCCAGATCCAGGACTCTACCTGGAATGCGGTTGCACAGGGCATGCGGGCGGTGATCACACAAAGCTCCGCATCTAAGATCTTTAAGGATCTGCCCATCGAGATCGCCGGCAAGACCGGTACGGCTCAGGAGTCCCGGACCAGAGGAAACCACGCGTTCTTTATCTCCTACGGTCCTTATACCCATCCGGAGATCTGTGTGACGGTGAATATTCCCTATGGATATTCCTCGTCCAATGCGGCTACCGTGGCAAAGCATGTATATGAGCTGTATTACGGATATACCAGTGTAGATGAGATTGTAAATACAGGAGCATTGGAAACATCAAATGTAACCATCGGGGACTAGCTTTTCCGATTAGGTTCACGAATGAACTGAGGTGATGCTATGCGTAGTACCGTTGTGATAAAAGGAAATAAATCCGGCATGAGTGTATATCTGGATCCGAAGGTCCCCTTTGAACAGATTCTGGCCGATATCGAAAGAAAATTCCGGGAAAGCGCAAAATTCTGGGGCTCAGTTCAGATGGCCCTTGCCCTGGAAGGACGCAAGCTTACACCGGAGGAAGAATACCAGATTGTAAATGCTATTATGGGAAGCTCCCAGGTAGAGATCCTGTGCCTGATCGACCAGAATGGAGATCAGATCCGCCGGTGTGAGAAGGCGCTGAATGAAAAGCTGATGGAGTTAAGCTCCCAGACCGGACAGTTCTATAAAGGAACCCTGTCCCGGGGCGACAGCCTGGAATCGGAGGCCAGCATTGTGGTGATCGGAGATGTCCATCACGGCGCCAGAGTAACCGCTAAGGGAAATATTATCATTCTGGGTGAGCTGAAGGGATCGGTGTTTGCCGGGGCCGCAGGCAACGAATCTGCTGTAGTGGTAGCTTTGGACATGGCGCCGGTCCAGATTCGGATCGCTGATTATTCCAGCCGCGTGGGGGAGAAGAATAAGCGGCTGGGGCGGGGACCCATGATTGCCAGTGTGGAAAATGGAGCGATATGCACAAAACTCATGAAAAAGAATGTTTTGAGCATGTTTAATTTTAATTAATACTGGAAAAAATCAAGGTTATATAGTATAATATAATAGCTATTTTATGCAGGAGGATAACGACATGAGTGAAGTGATTGTTATTACTTCCGGAAAAGGAGGGGTCGGTAAGACCACCACTTCTGCAAACGTAGGAACCGGACTTGCCATCCTGGGAAAGAAGACGGTATTGATTGATACCGATATCGGTCTTCGGAACCTGGACGTGGTTATGGGACTGGAGAACCGGATTGTTTATAATCTGGTAGACGTTGTAGAAGGGAACTGCCGCATGAAGCAGGCCCTCATAAGAGACAAAAGATATCCGAACCTGTATTTACTGCCATCTGCTCAGACCAGAGATAAGAATGCGGTCAGCCCGGAGCAGATGACGAAGCTGGTAGACGATCTGCGGGATGAATTTGACTACATACTGCTGGATTGTCCGGCCGGTATTGAACGTGGCTTCCAGAATGCCATCGCAGGCGCTGACCGAGCGTTAGTGGTGACAACTCCTGAGGTATCTGCTATCCGGGATGCGGATCGTATCATCGGACTTCTGGAGGCTGCCGAGATGGGCGCGATCGATCTGATCGTAAACCGTATCCGGATGGATATGGTGCGACGGGGGGACATGATGTCCATGGATGATGTGATGGACATCCTTGCTGTGAATGTAATTGGGGTGGTGCCGGATGATGAGTCTATCGTCATTTCCACCAACCAGGGGGAACCGCTGGTTGGGATGGGTTCCCTGGCCGGACAGGCTTACTTGAATATCTGCCGGCGCATTATGGGGGAGCAGCTGCCATTCCTCAGCCTGGATACCCAGCCTAAGTTTTTAATGCGGCTGTCAAGTCTTTTAAGAAAGGCTTAGGAGGGGATCAGATGGTTTGGAGTGTATTTCAGAGGATCCGCAGGAATCATTCCGGAAGCCTTGCGAAAAAGCGGCTTCAGGTGGTTCTGGTCACAGACAAGGTGGATTGTTCGCCGGAGCTGATAGAAAGGATGAAGGATGACATGATTCGTGTCATATCGAAATACATGACGATTGACCGGGAGGGCATTGAAATAAGAGTTGTGAATGGCCGTCCGGGAACAGCGCTCTATGCTGCATTCCCGATTCTTGAGATACCGAGTAAGGGGATATGCTGATATGCTGTTATTTGATTATAAGCTGCGAGATTTTAATTTCCGTCTGGTGTTTTATATGCTGGCACTGAGCGTGATCGGTGTTCTGGTGATCCGAAGCGCTTCATCCGGCTCCATGGAAGATGCCAAGGTAGTCCGTCAGATGATGGGGATCGGTGTAGGGCTTACGATTGCTCTAATTCTTTCACTGGTGGATTACCATCGGATTTTAAATGTCAGTACAGTGATTTACCTTGCGTGCATCGGCCTTCTGGCATGGGTGCTTTTAAACGGTGTTATGCGGGGAGGTGCTACACGGTGGATCGTGCTGCCGGGAATCGGTCAGCTGCAGCCATCGGAGTTTTCAAAAATTGGTTTGATTATTTTCTTCTCCTGGTATTTTGATAAATACCAGGAGCGGATCAACCAGGTATCCATACTGGCGGCGGCGGCTGTGCTGTTCGGCTTACCGGTTCTTTTGATTTTAGCCGAGCCGAATCTGTCTACCAGCCTGATCACTATCATGATCTTCACTGCAATGATCTTCGCTGCCGGGCTTAGTTATAAGTGGATATTAGGTGTGATTGCTGTCTTAATCCCGGTTGCAGCCGCTTTTATCTATCTGCTGCAATATGAAATGATACCATTTCTCCGCGGGTACCAGGCGCAAAGAATTTTAAGCTTCATCAATCCTGGTAAATACCAGGATGCGAACCTGCAGCAGGATAATTCGGTTATGGCAATTGGTTCCGGACAGCTGTGGGGAAAGGGACTGAATAACACGACTATCGCCTCCGTAAAGAACGGCAACTTCCTCTCGGAGGAATCCACTGACTTTATCTTCGCAGTAATTGGAGAAGAATTAGGATTTGTGGGAAGTATGGTTGTTCTTGGACTGTTCCTGCTTATTATTTATGAATGTTTATGGATGGCAAGGAGAGCCAAAGATGTAAGCGGCAAGCTTCTGTGCACCGGAATGGCAGCACTGATTGGTTTCCAAAGCTTTTCCAATATAGCAGTTGCTACGAAATTATTTCCAAACACCGGTCTGCCTCTGCCATTTATCAGTTACGGTGTCAGTTCCCTTCTCAGCATGTATGTGGGAATGGGAATCGTATTAAATGTTGGACTACAGAGAAAAAGCGCTCACAATTAAGGAGGAGTATAGTAATGAATATCGGACTGATTGCACATGATGCAAAGAAGAAACTGATGCAGAATTTCTGCATTGCTTACAGAGGAATTTTGAGCAAGCATGAGCTCTATGCTACTGGCACGACTGGGCGGCTCATTGAGGAGGTTGCAAATCTGAACGTTCATAAATATCTGGCAGGACATCTGGGCGGTGAGCAGCAGATGGCAGCGCAGATCGAGCACAATGAGATTGATCTGGTTATTTTCCTGCGCGACCCGGTCGGCTCTAAGGTTCATGAACCAGATGTAAATAATGCAGTCCGGCTTTGTGATACCTACAACATCCCGCTGGCAACGAATCTGGCCACCGCAGAGCTGCTGATCAAGGCTTTGGACCGCGGTGATCTGGAATGGCGCGAGATGTATCGTTAGAGGCAGAAGTATGGGTATAAGAAAGAAAACAAAGCTGATCCTTGCTGCGTGCCTTGCTGCGTTCATGTTTTCTTCTGCGGGATGCAGCCAGAAGACCCTTGAGCGTCCTTATGTATGGTCTCAGCGGAATTTGACCCTTTCCAGCCAAAGTGAAGCAGATGGGACTGATACGGTCCTAAGCGGTCGGGCTTTGGGCTTTGCGGAGGATCTCTGCGTGGCAGCGCCGGACGCTGTCTGGGAGGACAGCGCTGTGAATGCAGAAGCAGCGGCTGTCTTTGATCTGACAGACTGCCAGGTCATCTACGGAAAAAACGTGTTTGAGCAGCTTCACCCGGCCAGTATTACTAAGGTGATGACTGCTATCGTAGCCATCAAGTACGGCAATCTGGAGGATCTGGTCACCGTAACCGAGGACGCTGTGATAACAGAGCGGGGAGCCAGCCTTTGCAACATCAAGCCAGGTGACACACTGACACTGGAGCAGCTCCTTTACGGCCTGATGCTTCCTTCAGGAAACGACGCAGCGGCAGCGATCGCCGTTCATATGGCAGGCAGCGTTGACGGATTTGCAGAGCTGATGAATCAGGAGGCCGCCAGATTAGGGGCGACCAGCACCCATTTTACCAATCCTCATGGACTGACCAATGCAGAGCATTTGACCACAGCATACGACCTGTATCTGATTTTTAATGAAGCGCTGAAGCTGCCTAAGTTCCGCGAAATAACGGGTACTACAGCTTACACAGCAAACTATACCAACGCCGCCGGAGAAGCTGTTTCCAAGGAATGGAAGGGCGGCAACTGGTACATGACAGGAGAACGGACAACGCCGGATGGCCTTACTGTATTCGGCGGAAAAACCGGAACTACCAATGCGGCAGGCTACTGTCTGATCATGGCCAGCCGGGATGAAAAGGAGAAGGAATATATTTCTGTCGTGCTGAAGGCAGGGAGCCGTCCGAACCTTTATGATAACATGACGGAAATAATTCAGAAAATTGTCAATTAGTCGTTGCGTTTTTTGGATAGTTATACTATAATTGTTTTATAATTAATTGACATTTTATACAACTTAAATAAACCTAAGGAGGAGATTGTTATGGTTCAGATTATAGCAGGAAAAAAGGGGAAGGGAAAGACAAAACATCTGTTAGAAAAGGCCAATGAATCGATTAAGACCGCAAAAGGTTCTATCGTATATCTTGACAAGAGCTCCAAGCATATGTATGAATTGAGCAACAAGATTCGTCTGATCAATGTAAATGAGTTCCCGTTAAGCTCCAGTGAGAGTTTTATCGGTTTCGTCAGCGGTATTATTTCCCAGGATCATGACCTGGAGATCATGTTTTTAGACAGCTTCTTAAAGCTGGCAAGTCTGGAAGGAGAAGATATCTCCGAAACCATCGCAACTTTGAAAAAAATCGGTGAGAAGTATCATGTAACCTTCGTATTAAGCGTATCCATGGATGCACATGAACTGCCGGATAATGCTAAGGACGACGTGATTATTTCTTTATAATCATACATAAGGATTCAGGCCGCTGCAATGATCACTTGCAGCGGCTTTTTTCACTTGCTTTTTTGTGCACTTTTTCTTATAATGTAGCTTATTGGAGGGAAAGCAAGCACGGAGCGAAGCGCAGTATTTGCTTTCACCCAATAAGCTAACGACAGACCGTAGGTCTGGAGTCTGCTGCAGATCAGAACGCAGTTCTGAAGGTGCAGCGATTGGAGGGAAAGCAAGCACGAAGCAAAGCGCAGTATTTGCTTTCACCCAATAAGCTAACGACAGACCGTAGGTCTGGAGTCTGCTGCAGGTCAGAACGCAGTTCTGAAGGTGCAGCGATTGGAGGGAAAGCAAGCACGAAGCGAAGCGCAGTATTTGCTTTCACCCAATAAGCTAACGACAGACCGTAGGTCTGGAGTCTGCTGCAGATCAGAACGCAGTTCTGAGAGTGCAGCGATTGGAGGGAAAGAAGGAGGCTCCCTATGGGCAGCAAGAAAAAGAAAAACCGCAAGATCGTGCCATACAGACGGCCAAAGAATCTGAATGTAGGCATGATTATTTTTGCTATTATCTTTGTATATATGACCTTCAGCGTTTATACTTATATGAAGCGGGATAAGGTTCAGTTCTATGAGGTAGTGGACGGCGGCATTGTCAATGAGAAGGATTATACGGGGATTATCCTGCGGGATGAAACGACGAAATATACGGACCGGGCAGGTGATATCAATTACTATGTGCGGGAAGGGAAACGAGCCAGCGTAGGCACCAGCATATATTCCATCGATGAGACCGGGTCCATTGCAGCATTTATGGCAGAGCATCCTGAGGCAGGTGCTGCACTGAGTGAGGAAAATCTTTCCGACCTGAAAAAGCAGCTGACCTCCTTCAGCATCACATTCCAGGATGAACAGTTCCACTCCGTTTATGATACCAAGTATTCGCTGGAGGCACAGGTTCTGGAATATGCGAATTTTAATGCATTGGATAATCTGGATGCAATGATGGGACAGGCTGGGGTGAATTTTCAGCAGGTCCGGGCAGATCAGGCGGGGGTGATCTCCTACGCCATCGATTCTTACGAGGATCTGGATGTGTCACAGATCTCAGAAGAAGTATTTAACCGAGCTGCCTATTCCAGATCGATCACAAAATCGGGACAAAAGGTTCCAAAGGATTCTCCGGTATACAAGATCGTCACATCCGATAACTGGTCAGTGGTCTTTCCCATGACGGAGGAAGATGCTGCGGAATATCAGGATTCCACATCCCTTCGGGTCAACTTTGATGGAAAGGATCTGAGTGTGATCGGCGATTTTTCTATCTTCACCGGTACAGACGGAAAGACATATGGAAAGCTGGATTTTAATAAATATATGGTGCAGTTTATCTCGGAACGGTATGTTCAGTTTGAGATCGTAACCCAAAAGGTATCCGGTCTGAAGATCCCGATCAGCGCCGTGACCAATAAGACCTTCCATCTGGTCCCGGTGGGATATCTGGCCAAGGGCGGTGACGGAGATGATTCCACCACCGGCTTTATGAAAGAGGTCTATTCGGAACAGGGAACTTCCGTGGTATTTGTACCTGCCACCATTTACTATTCCACAGAAGAGTATTATTATATTGATATCAGTGACGGCAATGAGCTGAATGCCGGCGACTATCTGGTAAAACCTACCGGCGCCAATATTGCGGAGGAGGACGCTGCTCCGGATGAGGAAGGAGAAACGGAGGCTGAGACCAACGATGCCGCATCTCAGGCGGCAAGAGCTGCAGACAACGGCGGGCGGTTCCAGATCGGAGCCAGCGCATCCCTGCAGGGAGTTTACAATATTAATAAAGGGTATGCAGTGTTTAAGCAGATTGAAGTCTTGGCCTCCAATGATGAGTATTACACCATTAAAAAGGGCATGCGGTATGGTTTATCCGTTTACGATCACATTGTGCTGGATGCTTCTACCGTGGAGGAAGGCAAGCTGATCTATCAGTAACAGAAGGTAACTGGACAGAATTCTGTGGATTCTAGTTATGCATAAAAATAAATCAGAGGTGAAATATATGGTAAAGGAACAATTGCGGGAAGTACAAAGCCGGGTAAAAGAGGCATGCCTTCGGGCAGGAAGAGATCCGAAGGAGGTCACGCTGATTGCAGTCAGCAAGACAAAGCCGGTTGCAATGATTCAGGAGGCTTATGAGGAAGGCGTTCGGGATTTTGGAGAGAATAAGGTCCAGGAGATCGTAGAGAAGAAGGCCGCCATGGAAGATGATATCCGCTGGCACATGATCGGTCACCTGCAGCGCAATAAGGTAAAACAGGTCATTGATAAGGCCGTGCTGATCCATTCGGTGGATTCCATCCGGCTGGCAGAGCAGATTCAGGAGGAGGCGGAAAAGAAGGATCTGGATGTGGACATCCTTTTGGAGGTGAATGTAGCCAGAGAGGAAAGCAAATACGGATTCATGCTGGAAGAAGTGCTGGATGCAGCGCTGGCAATCAGCAAATTATCCCGTGTTCATATCCGGGGGTTGATGACAATTGCACCATTTGTCGAGAATTCCGAAGAAAATCGAAAAGTATTTAAAAAATTATTTGAATTTTATGTTGACATGAAAAGTAAAAACATTGATAATGTTAGTATGGATGTGCTTTCAATGGGTATGTCCGGTGATTATGAAGTGGCAATCGAAGAGGGTGCTACCATGGTTCGGGTAGGGACCAGCATTTTCGGTTCCAGGTAAAGATTGGAGAGAACGTAAAATGAGCCTTTTAAGCAAACTGATGAGTTCTATGCGTCTGAGTGATGGAGAAGATGAGGACGATTACTATTTAGATGATGACGATTCTTTTGAGGAGGAGGCACCGAAGAAGGGATTTTTCTCAAAAAGAACGGAAGAGGACGACTACGATGATGAGGCAGATTCTAAGCCGCGTTTCCTGGGGGGCCGTAATTCAAAGGTAGTCCCGATGAAGCGGGGCATGGAAGTGACCATGATCAAGCCTACATCCATGGAGGATTCCCGGGAGGTATGTGATTATCTGCTTGCAGGGAAGGCAGTCGTTCTGAATCTGGAAGGGATACATATGGAAGTTGCCCAGAGAATCATCGACTTTACTTCCGGCGCTACCTATTCCATCGGCGGAAACCTGCAGAAGATCTCGAATTATATCTTCATTGCAACACCACAGTCAGTTGAGTTATCCGGTGATTTTCAGGACCTGCTGTCCGGCGGAAACTTAAGCGGCGTATCCGGATTAAATATTCATTTATAAGCGGAAAAAGAAGCAGTTTTATGCGGACGAGCAGACACCTTCTTCCGGTTGGGGAAGTGTGTTTGCTCTTTCTGTATGCCGGAAGCATCAGCTTTTGTGTACAGAAATCCGGACAGAATTTTCAGGGTTGTCTGGTATGATCAATAAATAGAACAACAGGAGGAATCAGTATGACAGACCGATTATGTGTACATTTAGATGAAAAGCCAATTTATGATATCGTGTTGGAGCAGTCCTTTGACCGGCTGACGGAGGAGGTGCAGAAGCTGGGAACAGAAAAGAAAAAGCTTTGCATCGTTGCCGACTCCAATGTGGCGCCGCTGTATCTGGAGGAAGTGAAGGAGCGGCTTCTGCCTGTCTGCCGTCAGGTGGATACCTTTATCTTTCCGGCAGGGGAAGAGCAGAAGAATCTGAATACAGTCCGGGATCTGTACGAAGCCCTGATCCAGAAGGCCTATGACCGAAATGATATGCTGGTCGCCTTGGGAGGAGGCGTGACGGGCGATTTATGCGGATTTGGGGCAGCTACCTATCTGCGTGGAATCTCCTTTATTCAGATTCCTACCACGCTGCTGTCACAGGTGGATTCCAGCATAGGCGGCAAGACCGGTGTGGATTTTGATGCCTACAAAAATATGGTAGGTGCTTTCCATATGCCGAAATTGGTGTATACCAATGTGAGGACACTGGCTACACTTTCGGAGGAACAGTTTATCTCCGGGATGGGAGAGGTGGTAAAGCATGGACTGATTAAGAATGCTTCCTACTATCACTGGCTGATCGATCATGCAGAAGCAATTATGAACCGGGATTACCAGATCTGCCAGCAGATGATCCTGGAAAGCAACCGGATCAAGCGGGACGTGGTAGAATTTGATCCTACCGAAAAAGGGGACCGGGCTCTCTTAAACTTCGGCCACACCCTGGGCCACGCCATTGAAAAGCTGAAGGAGTTTACTATGCCCCACGGACATTGTGTGGCAGTGGGCTTTCTGGCTGCCAGTGAGATTTCAGCCCGCCGCGGATACCTGACCAGGGAGGAACTGGATCAGCTTCGTACTGCCATGGCTGCCTTTCATATGCCGGTCACTGTGGACGGTGTGGAGGCAGATGATGTGCTGGAAGCAGTAAAGCACGATAAGAAGATGGATGCCGGCACCATAAAATTCATTCTGTTAAAGCAAATGGGCGAGGCTTATGTGGACCGCACGGTAAGCAGGGAGGAAATGGCACAGGGGCTTGCCTGTGTCTTAAAAGATGAGAATGCCCCAGTAAGACAGCAGGGCGAACAGCAGCAGAATTAACAGGAGAATCAGATATGCTTGACAACAGAACTTCATTCAATAAAAAGGGAAAGGGATTTCTCGCCTTTTTCTTAAGCACAGCGGTGCTGATCTGGCTGGATCAGTGGACAAAAAGGCTGGCTGTAGCTCATTTAAAGGATCAGCCGGAGATCGTGATCATCAAAGGGGTGTTTGAGCTCCGTTATCTGGAAAACAGAGGGGCAGCCTTTGGAATGCTTCAGGGACGCCAGCTGTTTTTCTTCCTGGTGGCAGCGGTGGTCCTTGCTGTGGTGATTTATGCCCTTCTGCGCATGCCTTTTACAAAACGATATCTGCCTCTGGGCGGCTGTATGGTGCTGCTGGTGGCAGGTGCACTGGGAAATATGATCGACCGGATCAGCCAGCAGTTTGTAGTGGATTTCTTATACTTCAGCCTGATCGATTTCCCTATCTTCAATGTAGCGGACTGCTATGTTACCGTTGCGGCATTCCTTTTGATCGTGCTGATCATGTGGTATTACAAGGATGAGGATCTAATGGTATTTTCATGGAAGAGGGGAGAACAGGCTTGAATCAGAACTTTGTAGTGGCGGAAGAAGATCAGGATACCAGAATCGATAAGTATTTGACAGACTGCTGCGAAAATCTGTCCCGCTCTTATCTTCAGAAGCTTCTGAAATCCGGCGATG
Source organism: Lachnospiraceae bacterium (assembly GCA_030524635.1). GTDB lineage: Bacteria > Bacillota > Clostridia > Lachnospirales > Lachnospiraceae > Caccovicinus. The sequence continues at coordinate 26,378 of JAUNGG010000005.1, read as the reverse complement.
TGCTGGTAAATGATAAGCCGGCGAAGAGCAGCTATAAGATTTGCGAAGGTGATATCATCTCCTGTCATGTGACGGAGGCTGTGGAGCCGGAGATCCTGGCAGAGCCGATTCCTCTGGACATTTTGTATGAAGATGAGGATGTTATTCTGGTCAACAAGCCAAAGGGAATGGTGGTTCATCCGGCTGCAGGACACATAAGCGGAACGCTGGTAAATGGCCTGATGTACCACTGCCGCGGCCAGCTCTCCGGGATCAACGGCGTTATGCGGCCAGGTATTGTCCATCGGATCGATATGGATACCACAGGGGTTTTGATCGTGTGTAAAAATGATATGGCCCACAGGGAGATCGCGGCACAGCTTAAGGAGCACTCGATTACCAGGCGGTATCAGGCTGTGGTACATGGCGTGTTAAAGGATGATGAGGGTACTGTAAACGCCACTATCGGCCGCCATCCGGTGGATCGGAAGAAGATGAGTATCAATACGCGGAACGGGAAGGAGGCGGTCACTCATTACAAGGTACTGGAGCGTTTTCGGGATTTTACCTATATCGAATGCCGCTTGGAAACCGGGCGTACCCATCAGATCCGGGTTCATATGGCCAGCATCCATCACCCTCTTTTAGGGGACCAGGTTTACGGTCCTGACAAATGTCCATTTAAAAATCTTCAGGGTCAGACTCTTCATGCCGGAATCCTAGGGTTCGTCCATCCGAGGACCAGACAGTATATGGAGTTTTCTGCCCCCCTTCCCTTGTACTTTGAGGAATTGCTGGAGAAGCTTAAGAATCTAAAATAATTTTTTTGGTTTATTCATAATTGACTGGAAAAACGTAATGAAAATAAGTTCATTACGTTTTTTTGCCCTCTTATTTTATTGTTTTTTTATAATTATTAGTTTTTTTTAATGCTTTCTTGTTATTTTTAATAAATGGTGTTACTATATAATGCGTTAAAAAATTGGCTTATTAATGCGTCAAAGCAATCATGAGAGGAAACAGAAGATGACAGCAGAGTCCTATCTGGAAGCATGTCTGGCATATTACCAGAGCACATTCGACTTAAAGCGTGATTTTGAATATGGCGGCATGATTTATGATGCCTACGGACATTTCTATGCTCATAATGAGAAATATGTGCTGGCGAAGGAGGTTCAGATGTGGGAAACCAACTGCTACGAGCATGTGTTTTTCCAGATCGTAGATGAGTTGACACCGGACAGGATCACCCAGATGGGGAGGATGGTTTCCAACCAGGCAGAACCGGAGCTGGTGTGCCGCGGAAAGAAATATCCTCCCAGAAATCACATGTATTCCTATTTGACCTGCATTTTCCTGTGCAGGAAACCACTGAGCCGCGAAGCACAAAAGGCCATTCGTTCTTATCATTTCAGCAGAACGTATCTTTTTTCGGTCCGTGGGTGGTGCGAAGCCAGAACGGCTGCAGTGAGCCTGACAGAGAGCAGGATCTGCACAAACCGGCAGGGCAGCATTCTTGCAGAGATCTTGAAAAAGCCGTTTTATGAATGACAGATCATAACATGAAGGAGGAAGGATTAAAATGAGTGGAGTTGTCATTTTGTTAGGTTCTTTAATAATCTTTATCATTGCATATGCTACATACGGCTCCTGGCTTGCCAAGCAGTGGGGAATCGATCCGAAGCGGGTCACCCCGGCACATGAGATGGAGGATGGGGTTGACTACATTCCAGCGAAATCCCCTGTGCTTCTGGGACATCACTTTGCATCGATAGCAGGTGCCGGCCCGATTAACGGCCCGATTCAGGCGGCTGTTTTCGGGTGGATACCAGTTCTTTTATGGATCATCATCGGAGGTATCTTTTTTGGAGCTGTTCAGGATTTTTCATCTATCTTTGTTTCCATTCGTCATCAGGGAAAATCTCTGGGAGAGGTGATCGAAGAGAACATCGGACATCGATGCAAAATCTTGTTTACTATCTTTGCATGGCTGGTACTTCTTTTGGTAATTGCCGCGTTCTCTGATATCGTGGCAGGTACCTTTGTGGGATACACCATTCAGGACGGCGTGAAGGTTTATAATGCAGCAAACGGATCTGTGGCGACTGCATCCATTCTGTTTATTCCGCTGGCAATTGCCTTCGGCTTCCTGGTATACCGGAAAAATGCGCCGTTAGCTGTTTCTACTGTGGTAGGCGTTGTGCTTCTGGCATTCTGTATCTTTATGGGATTAAAGTTCCCGATCTACATGAGCAAAAATTTCTGGCTGGCATTTGTGTTTGTTTATATCTGTATTGCAAGCGTAACCCCGGTATGGATCCTTCTGCAGCCAAGAGACTATTTAAACAGCTTTCTGCTGTATTTTATGATGATCGCTGCGATGATCGGCATTATGGGAACGAACCCGACGATTCAGCTTGCTCCGGTTACTTCCTTTACTTTAGCAAATGGGCAGACCATGTTCCCGTATCTGTTTATCACAGTTGCCTGCGGCGCGATTTCCGGTTTCCACAGCCTGATCGGCTCCGGCACCACCTCCAAGCAGCTGGACAATGAGAAGGATGCCAAGATGATCGGCTACGGTGGCATGCTGATTGAGTGCTTTCTGGCAGTGATCGCTCTGATTGCCGTTGGCTCTGTCTGCGCAGATGGCAACTATACAGCGGTGGGAAAGACACCTGCTATCGTATTTGCAACTGCTATCTCCCAATTTTTTGCAAACTTAGGGTTTGGTGAAAGCGCGGTTAATGCTGCTTATACGGTTATTTCGTTAGCAATTTCCGCATTCGCCCTGACCTCTCTAGATACCGGCACCAGACTGGGGCGCTTCCTGTTCCAGGAGCTGTTTGCACCAAAGGCGGGGCATCAGGCAAGCAGCATCCAAAAGATGTGCAGCAACATGTATGCAGCCACCATTATCACGGTCATCTTAGGCGGAGTCCTCTGTCTGGGAGGATATGCCAATATTTGGCCGCTGTTTGGTGCCTGCAACCAGTTGGTTGCGGTTCCGGCTTTCCTGGGAGTATCCGTATGGCTGGCAAGAAAGGGCAAAAATAATAAGATGTTTTATTTCCCCATGGTATTCATGCTGGCAGCCTGCCTGTCCTCACTTCTGCTGTCCTTTAGGGCAAATGTTATGAAATTTGCCGCCGGGACTGGAGTATGGTATAAGGAAGGGCTTCAATGCGTGATCATTGTTCCGATTTTTGTTCTGGCAGTCATTCTGGTAATTGAAGGCGGAAAAGTCTTAATTGGATTAAAGGACAATAAAGTTTCTGTAAAATAATAGTTAAAATATATACTTTTCTGGAAATTCATAGTATAATAAAAGAAGGTTCCAGAAAGGAGAATTGCGTATGAATGGAAACTTGGTTATTACAATCGGACGTCAATGCGGAAGTGCAGGCCGCAAGATTGGCATGAAGCTGGCGGAGGAGCTGGGAATTAAGTGCTATGATAAGGAGCTGCTGTCCCTGGCAGCAAAGCACAGCGGACTTTGCGAGGAGCTTTTTGAGACTCATGATGAGAAGCCTACCAGCAGCTTTCTTTATTCACTGGTAATGGATACCTATTCCATGGGCTACACCTCTTCTGCATACATGGATATGCCGATTAATCATAAGATTTTTCTGGCACAGTTTGACACCATTAAGAAGCTGGCTTCGGAGGAATCCTGCGTTATTGTAGGACGCTGTGCTGACTATGCACTGGCTGATTATCCGAATACAGTTACGGTATTTATCTCAGCTGATGAGAAGGATAAGATCGCATATTTAAAGGAGCTTTATCAGGTTGATGACGCCAAGGCGAAGGATATCATGATGAAAACCGATAAGAAGCGTTCCAGTTATTATAACTACTACTCCAGCAAAAAGTGGGGAGATGCGAAGGGCTATGACCTGTGCATCAACAGCAGCGCTGTAGGCTACGATGGAGCCGTGAAGATGATCCGCGCTTTTGCTGAGGCAAAGCAGGCATGGAAGAACCGGTAATCTGCAGGAAGATAAAACAGCTCAGAAGCTGACACGAAAAGACTTCTGAGCTGTTTTTTGTATGGTTATGGATGCCAGAACGGCCAATCAGATCGCTCTGTTTCCTTGCGGAAGCTATTTGTTGCTGCGGGAACGGATGAAATTCGAAACTCCGAATACGATCATCAGAACCATGTTGATCATCAAAGTTCCCATGGCAGCTGTGATGCCTATGCTGTCTGCCAGATAGCCTACCAACTGCGGCGTCATGATGCCGCCTAAGGAGGCGATGGCTGTCAGGACAGACATACCAAAGGTGGAGCCTATAATGTACTGACCGCCTTCGGCCACGCAGGTTGGATAGATACCGGCAAGGAAAAACCCCAGTCCCATCAGTGCCGCGGTAATGACCGGCAGCGTGGATGCGGAGATCAGGATCAGGAAGCAGACCGAGCTTCCCAGCGTCTGGATCAGGATCAGGCGGTTCCGGCGGACGAAGGAGGAAAGTCTGGCTGTGGTCAGCCGGCCGATCATGATCACCACCCAGGTAATGGATACAAGATTGGTGGCAAAGGTTTCACTCATAATGCCGGTGCCCTGCAGGTAGGTGACAAACCAGCCATTGATGCAGTTTTCCAGTCCCAGATAAAAGAAAAGGAGAAATGCAATCACATAAAAATCTGGACACCGCAGAAAGGAGCTGGCTGCTCTGGGTGCTGCTTCCGACGCTGTCTTTCTGCCGGACGGCGGCTTTAAAAGGCTGTAATCCATGGTCTGGTAGCTGATGGCTGAGGTAACGGACATGGCAGCCAGAAGGTACAGGATCATCCGCCAGCCCATTCCCATCCCAATCAGAAGGGCAGTCAGAAAGGGCGAAGTGAATGCACCTACCGCGAAGCTGCAGTGCAGGAGATTTAAATGCCGGGCTGGATCGGGTATGATCTGATTGACAGCCTGATTATTCATAATGGTGATGGAACCTCTGGAAAGGCCGATGAGAAAGATCAGGATATACATCACCGGAAGAGGCGGAACTGCAGAGAACAGCAGCAGGACCACCGGGATGGTAAAAGCCCAGAAGGTAATCGTATGCTTCAGGCCTGCTTTGGCGGAAATAGCAGGAAAAGCAAAACTTGCCATCAGGTTTCCTACGGCCATAAAGGAGATCAGGCCACCTGCGGCTGCGAAATTCATGCCGGAATCCCGGATCAGAGATGGCATGATCGCACCGAATGACAGGATCACCATGCCGCTGACGAAGTAACCGTAGCAGCAGCGGAGAAAGACCGCAGCTGTTTTATTTGGATGATTCAGCTTGTTTGATATAGACATATAAAAATGCCTCTCTTTCTGTTGGAATTGTCTGGAACGCTTTGCGACAAACTATCTTAGATTATAGCATGTGATGAGGAATGTGCAAGCGAAAACCAGTGAAAAAGCGAAAAAAAACGAAAAAAGCGGAGAAAAACGGTTGACAGAAAAAGGATGACATGCTATTATAATCAAGTATGCCGCACAATGAGGTTATAAGACTGCCATGACGCAGGCACCGCAATTGGCGAGTAATGATAATAGGAGGTCCCTAAGAATGTACGCGATTATTGCAACTGGTGGAAAGCAGTACAAGGTAGCTGAGGGCGATATCATTAAGGTAGAGAAGCTGGGCGTAGAGGCCGGCGAGACCGTTACCTTCGACCAGGTACTGGCTGTAAGCAACGGTGAATTAACCGTAGGATGCCCAACTGTAGCAGGCGCAACCGTTACTGCATCTGTAGTAAAGGAAGGCAAGGCTAAGAAGGTTATCGTTTACAAGTATAAGAGAAAAACTGGCTACCACAAGAAAAACGGCCACAGACAGCTCTATACTCAGGTTAAGATTGAAAAGATCAACGCTTAATTATGATTCATGTAACCGTATTTCGGGATTCCAGCAGACTGGTAAAGGGCATTGAATATAAGGGCCACGCCGGTTACGCAGAATATGGACAGGATATTATCTGTTCTGCCATGTCCGCTTTGGCGCTGAATATGGCAAATTCTGTGGAAGCCTTCACCGATGATCCGTTTGATGGTCAGATCGATGAAGAGAAGGGCGGGTTTACCTTTCATTTCACCGGAACCGTCAGCAGAGAATCAAAATTACTGATGGATTCTTTGATATTGGGAATTACCAATATCCGGGAAGCCTATGGAAACGAATATATTAATATCCGATACAGGGAGGTGTAACTATGTTTAAGATGAACCTTCAGTTATTCGCTCACAAGAAGGGTGTTGGTTCTACCAAGAACGGCCGTGATTCTGAGGCTAAGAGACTTGGCGCGAAGAGAGCAGACGGACAGTTCGTACTGGCTGGCAACATTCTGTACAGACAGCGCGGAACCAAGATTCACCCAGGCAACAACGTAGGCAAGGGCGGAGATGATACCTTATTCGCTTTAATTGACGGCGTTGTAAAGTTTGAGAGAAAGGGCAGAGACAAGAAGCAGGTTTCTGTTTATCCAAAAGTAATCAACGAATAATGAACGAGGTCGGGCTTCATACTGAATGGTATGAGGCCCTTCTTTATGAATCCTGTATTACACCATGATGTATGAGAAGAAATGCGCTGTATTATCAGATGACAGGTGCCAAGGGAGGTTTTCTTAACCATTTCCGGCGGCTCTGCTGTCCGGGACAATACAGGAAGAAAGGTATGGTGAATATTATGTTTTGCGACAGTGCAAAGGTATTTATTAAATCAGGAAAAGGCGGAGACGGCCATGTTTCCTTCCGCCGGGAGCTTTATGTGCCGGCAGGCGGGCCGGACGGCGGAGATGGAGGCCGGGGCGGAGATATTATCTTTGAGGTAGAAGATGGACTGAATACTTTGACCGATTTCCGCCATGTAAGAAAATATGTGGCAACCAGCGGCCAGGAAGGCGGAAAACGCCGCTGTCATGGTGCCGACGGTGAAGACCTGGTGATCAAGGTTCCGGAGGGAACTGTGATCAAGGATTTTGAAACAGGCAAGGTAATTGCCGATATGTCCGGTGCAAACCGCCGGGAGGTTATTTTAAAGGGCGGAAAAGGCGGCCTGGGAAATATGCATTACGCCACTTCCACCATGCAGGCACCGAAATATGCACAGCCGGGGCAGCCGGCGCAGGAGCTTTGGGTGCAGTTAGAGCTTAAGGTGATCGCTGATGTAGGATTGGTAGGATTCCCAAATGTAGGAAAGTCTACCCTGTTATCCAGAGTCAGCAACGCCCGGCCGAAAATAGCAAATTATCACTTTACTACCTTAAATCCTCATCTGGGCGTGGTCGATCTGGGGGATGGAGCCGGTTTTGTGATGGCGGATATTCCCGGACTGATCGAGGGTGCTTCGGAAGGAGTGGGATTGGGACATGATTTCCTGCGTCACATTGAGCGCACCCGGGTACTGATCCATGTAGTGGATGCAGCGTCTACGGAAGGACGGAATCCCATGGAGGACATCCAGGCCATTAATCGGGAATTGGAAGCCTATAATCCTCAGCTTTCCCAAAAGCCTCAGGTAATTGCTGCCAATAAGACAGATGCCATTTACGTGGATGAGGAAACTCCAGATCCGGTGGAGGCGCTGAAGGCAGAGTTTGAGCCGAAGGGAATCAAGGTATTTCCAATTTCTGCAGTAAGCGGCCAGGGTGTGAAGGAATTATTATATTATGTCAATGAATTGTTAAAAACGGTAGAGAGCACTCCAGTTATCTTTGAGCGGGAGTTCGATCTTTCTGCAATCAATGTGGCTTCAAATCTTCCTTATACGGTGGAAAAGGATGAGGACGGCATTTATGTGGTAGAAGGACCAAGGATTGAGAAGATGCTGGGCTATACGAACCTGGAATCGGAGAAGGGCTTTGATTTCTTCCAGAAGTTCCTGAAGGAAAATGGTATCCTGGACGAGCTGGAAAAGGCTGGAATTCAGGAAGGTGACACGGTTCGCATGTATGGTCTTGTGTTTGATTATTATAAATAAGGAGCAGAAAAATGACAAGTAAGCAGAGATCCTATTTAAAGGGATTGGCTATGAATATAGAGCCGATTTTTCAGATTGGAAAATCCAGCCTGACGCCAGAGGTTACGTCGGCAGTGGATGAGGCATTGGAAGCACGGGAGTTGATCAAGATTACCGTTTTAAAGAACTGTCTGGATGACGGCAGATCCATCGGTGAGGTGCTGGCAGAGCGGACACGTTCCCAGCTGGTGCAGGTGATTGGAAGAAAGATCGTTCTTTACCGTCCGGCGAAGGACGAAACAAAACGGAAGATCCAGCTTCCGCAGTAAAACTTCATGCACTGCAGCCGATGCCTTAACACAATTTCTTATCAATTTGTTTTCAGGAGGAAATGATGGCGAAAATTGGAATTATGGGAGGAACCTTTGATCCCATTCACAACGGGCATCTGATGCTGGGGAGACAGGCACTGGAGGAATATCAGCTGGATCAGATCTGGTTTATGCCTTCTGGGCAGCCGCCCCACAAGAAAGATCATCCGGTGACCGATGCAGATATTCGCTGCGAGATGGTAAAGCTGGCGCTGCTGGGACAGTCTGGCTTTGTATTTTCTGATTTTGAGATCAGGCGTCCCGGCAATACCTACACGGCGCAGACTCTGGCACTCCTGCATCAGGAGTATCCGCAGCATGAATTTTATTTTATTGTGGGGGCAGATTCCCTTTATGAAATCGAGCGGTGGTATGAGCCGGAACGGATCATGTCCCAGACCGTCATTCTGGCAGCCGGCCGGGAATACGAAGGAATACACCGAAGCCTGAAAGGGCAGATGAACTACCTGAAAGAAAAATACGGTGCTCAGATCGAGTATCTTCACTGCCGGGAAATGGATATTTCTTCTGAAGAGATCCGAAGCCTTACAGCAGAAGGCCAATCAGTGAAAGATCTTGTGCCGGAGGCCGTTTTTGTATACATGGAGAAGAACCATCTGTACCAGAATTCAGTACTTGTTTAGAGGAGGATATCCAAATGACAGAAGCATTTAATTTGATTTCGTCTTACCGCAGAAATTTGGAAATGAAACTGGATCCCATGCGCTATGAGCATTCCCTCAGCGTGTCCTATACCTGTATGAATCTGGCGATGCGCTACGGATATGACATGGAAAAGGCAGAGCTGGCAGGACTGCTTCATGACTGCGGGAAACGGTATTCGGATGATATTATCCTGAAAAAATGCAGAAAGCATAATATCTCCTTTACACCGGAGGAGGAGGCCGCTCCGGCTGTTCTCCACGCAAATTATGGGGCCTGGCTGGCACAGAATAAATACGGGATCCAGGATCCGGAGATTCTGTCTGCAATTCTGTACCACACCACAGGAAGACCGGAGATGTCCATGCTGGAGAAGATCGTTTATATCGCCGATTACATCGAACCCAGGCGATATAAGGCAGCCGATCTGCCGCAGATGCGTAAGCTGGCTTACATCGATCTGGACGAAACGATGTATGAAATATTAAAAGGGACTCTGGCCTATCTGAATAAAAAGTCCGGAAAGATCGACCCGATGACCCTGAAGGCATTTGACTACTATCAGGAGCTTCACAGAAAGAGCGTCCTGGCCAAAGAATTAAATGATTGAGAAGGAGAACGATATGGATCATTCAAAGGAAATGGTAAAGCTGGCATTTGCCGCACTGGAGGAGAAAAAAGGGGAAGATATTCAGATCATCGATATCCAGGGCGTTTCTGTGCTGGCGGATTACTTTATCATAGCCAACGGCAATAATTCCAATCAGGTACAAGCCATGGCAGATCAGGTACAGGAGGATCTGGCAAAAGCCGGATACCAGTGCAAGCAGGTAGAAGGTTACCAGTCTGCAAACTGGATTCTGATGGACTACAAGGATATTATCGTTCATGTATTCTGCAGAGAAGATCGTCTGTTCTATGATCTGGAGCGGATCTGGAGGGACGGTAAGACGATTGTGGATGTCAAGGAGCTGTAAAGCGTATCGCTGAAGATGAAAATGAACAAAATAACCAGCAGACACGGCAGAAAAACGGTGTGTCTGCTGGTTATTTTATTTAGGACAGTTTGACATTGATTGAAAAAGTGATCTTACATAAAACGGATCAGGCCAACTACCTTCCCCAGCACCTGGATATCTGTTGCGAAAATAGGATCCATGGCATCATTCTCCGGCTGCAGGCGGATGCGGTCTGTTTCTTTAAAAAAGCGCTTTACTGTGGCAGAATCATCTAAAAGAGCAACTACAATATCGCCATTCTCAGCCGTTTCCTGCTGCGCTACGATAATCTGGTCACCATCAAAAATTCCGGCATTAATCATGCTGTCTCCCTTTACCTTCAGCATAAAGGCCTCCTGATTGGGAAGAAGCTCAGAAGGGACTGGGAAATAGTTTTCAATATTCTCCTGCGCCAGAATCGGCTGTCCGGCTGCCACAGCACCAACAAGAGGAACATTGACCACCTCTCTGCGGGTGAGATTAAAGCAGTCATCTAAGATCTCAATCGTTCTGGGCTTTGTAGGGTCACGGCGGATGTAGCCATTCTCCTCCAGCGTTTCAAGATGGGAGTGAACGGATGAAGTGGACTTTAAATGAACCGCTTCACAAATCTCACGAACTGCCGGCGGATATCCCTTCTTCAATATGGTTTCTTTAATATATTCTAAAATTTCCTGCTGCTTTGCAGAAATTTTTCCTTGTGCCATCTATGTAACCTCCATAATCTGTGGTTTTCAATTAGAAATATTTTCTATTTATAATGATAACATAGGTTCGGTAAAAATGCAAATAAAAATACAAACTTTTGTTCGAAAAAGGCTGAAAAACAATTGACAAACAGATGTTCGGGTGGTATGATATCAAACATAAAGAACGTTTGTTCGCGAACGTGTTTTCGATTATATAAAAGTATGAAATTTACACCAGCATGAAATTTTAAATCTGGATTGTATGGATTGGATCATCTGTTTTCTATGGCAGAGAGTTTGATCGGATGGGGTACAGGAGGATAAAGTATGAAGGAGATTGGAAGCGAATTGAAAGAAACCATGAAACGAAATTCAGAAAGTGATAAAAAAAAGGCTGCAAGAAGAGCTGACAGATGCAAAGTGATCAGCATAGAAGAAGCAAGAAAGCGAAACACAGGCTCAGGAAAGCAGGCTATACCTGCTTCCTCCTTCAAAAAAAGCAGGATGGACACTGTGGAAGAACCGGCATTAAAGGAGCTGGAACTGAAGCGGACGGCAATGCGGAATGTAATCGGTACCGTTCAGGAAAGAGAGAAGCGGGCGGTAAGGCAGCGCCAGAGGCGGAAAGCACAGGTCTATCAGAGAAAGCTGGTCATCTGCTTTGCAGCTCTTCTGATCTTAGTAAATATATGTGGTTTTATGATGACCAATGCCTTTGCAGACGAAGCGGTTTCTCCTGCGCTGCATCCCTATTACACCAGCATTCAGGTAGAAGAAGGGGACAGTCTCTGGAGTATTGCATCCCGTTACTCTGCTAAAAGCCCTATGGATACACAGGAATATATTTCTGAACTGAAGCGGATGAACCAGCTGACCAGCGACACAATTCATGCAGGGCATTACCTGACAGTGGTATATTATAAATAATCGAATCTTTCTTCTCTGGTAAAGAGCGGTAATTTTTAAGCGGCAAATTGATTTCTGCTTAAAAATTACCGCTTCTTTATTGTTTGGTTCCGAATCTGCTTTCTTTTCATTCCCATTAATTTTATTTAGAACACCCTTGCAAAGAGACCAGAATCCAGATAAAATGTATTTATTCAGGAATTTTTTTCCAAAACAGCCACGGCTGCCTATAGGATCCTGTGAGAATAATGGAGGTGTTTATGAAAAAAGGAAATGATGACTACAGAAATATTGATCTGAAACGTACTGGTGCCAACCTGAGGCAATTAATTGCAGAGAAGGGATATGACGTGAAAAGCATTCAGGAATCCCTTCACCTGTCCTGTCCCCAGCCAATTTACCGCTGGTTCAAGGGACAGGTACTTCCATCTGTGGATCATTTATTTATGCTGAGCATCCTGCTTGGTGTCCATATGGAAGAGCTGCTGATCGAAGAGACCGTGGAAGCACGGCAGGAGCTGATCACAGATGTGGAGACACGGCAGGATCACAATTTCTTGAAACGGCTGCTGATGCTTTTACCATTTTTTAGGACTAACAGTCCAATGAAAAATAAACGGATTTGAGGTATCCTCTTATCAGGACAAGTAATTGTCTTGGTAAGGGGATTTTTTTTTAATTGAAAGGTGAGGTGAGAAATGAACGGATTCAAGCATGTGAACTGGATAACAAATGTATTATTGGCTGCGGCTATTCTGTCTTTGGCAGCCTCCTGCCGGTCTTACGCCGTGGTCAGAATTGACCGGGTAAATGTAAAATTTATTTCGGATGCCTACGATTTCAGCGGGCTGCCTCAGATTGAAGCTATTGCAAGGAGCCCGGCACAGTATCAGGTAGATTTGTGTGAATCGGCAGAAGTATATTATGAGCTGAATTCAGATGGACCATACGAGAATTTTAATGATCCATATGATGCTCTTTATGATGCTTCTTATGGTGATCCGAAAGATATCTATGTAGTTGAGCTTTCAACTGCTGCCGGATATCAGTTTCGGTTTTCGGCTTTGGATAAGAATAAGATCACCCTTTCTGGCATGGGTGCAGTACTTTTAAGGGCACGCCAGGAAGACAACGGTCATACGCTCCGATTAGTGGTTCAGTTGGATCATTTGGACGCATATACCGGCCAGATTGCAGAAAGCACCTGGAATGGCTGCAGGGGCCAATGGAGTGAAAGCCGGTATGCAGTCGGCTACCGGCTGCGGCTTTCTGACCCGAAGGGAACGTATCATTATGCTGAAACAGCTGGTACGAGCTACGATTTTGCCCCACTGATGCTCACCGCCGGCACATACCGCTATCAGATCCGTGCGATCTCAAAGAATGGAAAATACGGAGAATGGGTCAGCGGAGGAAGCTGCATCGTAACAAATGAAACAGCCGGAGCGAATCGGGAAAGATATGAGGTGAAAAAGGTAAATGATAAGATCGATGAGAGCCTGGCACATACGCCGGATAATAACCGCGTTGAATACTTAAACACTGGCTGGCAGATGACACCGGAAGGAGAATACTGGTACCGCAGCCATGACGGAACCTATCCGCAGGATATCTGGCAGCTGATCGATGGAAGCTGGTATTACTTTTGGGGCAGCGGATTCATGGCACATGATGCTTATGTGACCTGGAAGGACAGGGACTATTATCTGACATCGGATGGACAGATGCTGACAAATGCCTTGGCTCCGGATGGACGGCAGGCAGATGAGCTTGGGATCCTTTCTCCGGATAAAACCCAGAATTAGCTCTATCAATACTGAGCTGAACATCCATTTGTTTATAAAGGCACTCCGGCATCGTAAGGAACTACAGGAAGGAAATCAACACGTGAAGAAAACCAATCAAGCTAACGCCCTGAAACGGACAGCACGAATTTATGAATGTTGTCTTTGGATGATTACGGTCCTGGCGTTTATTGCTGCGGCTGTTATAGCAGTTCCGAAAATAGCGGGGATTCATCCATACATTATTTTATCATCATCTATGGAGCCAACCATCCCCACAGGCAGCCTTGTATTTGTTAATACCAGGAATAGGCAGGCAGCGGAAAATGATATTGTGACGTTTACCATGTCCAATGGAAAGGATGATGTCACTGTCACCCATCGTATCGTAGAAGTAACCAAAGATGGATTTGTGACGAAGGGTGACAACAATGAAGTGGAAGATCTGAATCTTCTGACTATGGACAAGATCATCGGAACCTATGCTGCCAGTATTCCTTATGCAGGATATGTCATATCCAAATTGTCGAGAAAAGCTATGCTCGTTGCGGCTGTGTGGCTTTTCGGCCTGCATGCATTCTGCTTTGTATTAAATGCAGTTGTGGACGATAATTGTGATCCCCATCAATCAGCCCGAGATCCAACATGGATTCAAAATAAATTACGCAATTCGTTAAAAAAGAGGAAAGGAGAGACAGATAAAACATTCGGGATTTAATCTGTCAAAAAAGAAACATGAAAAAGACAAAAAAGAAACTGGCAGCAATCGCTGCATGCGGCATGATCGCTGCTGTAGGTGCAGGAGCATCTGCTGCGTACCTGACGGATGGTGAGACGACTTCCAACACATTTACAGTTGGTAAGGTTACCATTGATCTTTCTGAGCCCAACTATACTCCGGAGGATGATGTTCCCCGTGTACCGAATCAGGAGATCCGGAAAGATCCAACGGTTGCCAATACTGGCAGCAATGATGAGATTGTGTTTGTAAGCTTTGATATTCCCATGGCCGAGGTGAAGTTGGCAGGCTATGACGGTACGGTGCAAGAACAGACATCCAATCAGCAGTTGTTTGATTTCCGGGCAAGCTCCGGTAAATATTCATCCGTTAATGACGGCTGGGTACAGATCGGCAATGCCGCTGAAGTTGATGAGGACGGCGATGGCATTTCTGATTACATGACCTATGTATATGGCTACAACAAGGTGGTAAAGGCCGCAGCAGAAGCTAAGGCTGCCATTGGCAATCCGGGGGAGGATGGTTATGTTGCTGCAGTTGAAGCGGCAGATGCCACTGTAGTACCGTCCGTGTTTGATTACATTCGTCTGGCAAACATTGTGGAGGGCCAGCTGGAAGGTGAGAAGCTGACTGTTCCGGTAAGAGCGTATGCGATCCAGTCTGATTTCCTGCAGAACACAGATAACAGTGAGCTCAATGATAACATTCCGGTTGGAGATGATATGTCTGAGGCTACCTTGTCCCAGATCTTTACCATTTATAAGACCCAGAACCGTACAGAGGATGCCAATGGCGCTTTGGCAGCATGGACCGGCATACACAGTACAGATGCTAAGCAGGCAGGCGCAGGCAATGTGCAGGATCTGATCGGGGCAGAACATTAAGAGGAGACCCTGATTCTTTGTATCAATCTTTGTAACTGTTCAGACCATTCTTTTTATTAATGGTAAAAGAACGGAACTCTTGGAAAAGGGTACAGGATTGTCCTTCTGTGCCCTTTTTCGAGACAAACCATAAAAAGGGAATTGCCGGGAGGTAGCGGTGAATGAGAAAATATATTTTTATATTGGCGTCTGTTGTGGGGCTGCTGGCTGCTGCTCCGGCCTTTGCAGCAACCCACCAATTTTCAGCAGAAGTGGATAATACAATAACTACCGGTGACATTTCGATTACGCTTGAAGAATATGAACTGGATGACCTTGGAAACCAGATCCCTTATCAGGACAGAAAAACTGTTCTGCCAGGTCAGAAGGTAGTAAAGATCATCTGCATTATCAACGAAGCAGAACCAGCATGGATCCGGGCAAAAGCAGAATTTGTCAACCCCTCCGGCATCAACAGCCTTGGAGAAGGTATGTTAGGCGGTATTTCTGAGGGGTGGATCAAGCAAAACGACTATTACTATTACACAAGGCCTGTAGATACCGGAGAGGAGATTCATTTCTTTGAGGAGGTTATGATTCCTGCGGTTTGGAATGAGAACGATTCAGGAAAGGAATTTTCAATTGACATCACAGCACAAGCCATTCAGAAGGTGCATTTCAACCCTTCATTTGACTCAGAGGATCCCTGGTTTGGAGTTCCTATTGAAGCATGTGTCCATACTGAGCATGAACGGTACCATGCAGGTAAAAATACGGAGTTTGCTGTTATTTTCGAGAATGGGGTTGATGGATTCATAAAAGTCGGCAATGATTTTTTCCAGGATTTTTCTGCAATGATGCCGGGAGATACCATGGAAGATTTCTTCCTGATTGGAAATAAAGCTTCCAGACCGCTTTCCATCAAATTTCGGACGGAGGTTCCGGACGATCAGTCAACAGAATCCTTAAAGCTGCTTTCTGATCTGCTTCTTACGATTAACTGCGGCAAAGAAATTTTGTATACTGGCCCATTGAGCGCAGACCTTCTAAAGGATGGTATCTTGATTGCAGCTTCTATGAAGCAGAATGAAACAGAAGCTGTTACATACCGTATTCATATGCCGAGGGAGCTTCAAAATGCATCTGCAATGCAGCATGCAAGGGTTCGTTGGATCTTCAGTACAGAGTATACGGAATCATCTGGAGGAGGAAGCAGCGGAGGAGGTGGTAAAGACCAACATCCGGAACCTTCTGGAGGAGCAGGCAAGTTCTCTGGTTCAGCTCCCGAACCCTCAGATCCTGCATCCATAGTGATTGTGCCCGTCATTGAGAGCATCCGTCAGGCCATTCACGATGCCCTTCCGAAAACCGGAGATGAGAGTATGGGAAATTGCGGGTTCCTTGCTGTTATGCTTGTCAGCGGCAGCGGGATCCTATTCCTGTTTCCACTTTGTTATCGGAAAAAAAAGAAGGCAAGGGAGGATTTGAATGAAGGATAAGTTACATTCCTGGAAAGCGTGGTTAAAGCAGGCATGTGTAAAGAAGCTTGCATTTGTTGTGGTTGTCTGCCTGGCATCTGCAGGCATTACTATGGCATATTTGACTTATCGCATGCAGATCATTAACCAGATCCTGACAGGCAGCAACACGATTTCCATTACGGAAGAATTTGAGCCGCCTCAAAAGCAGGATGTAGGAGATAACATTTTCAAAAAGAAGATCCAGATCGAGAACATCGATCAAACAGATTCTTTTATCCGCGTGTTTATGGATTTTTCCGATTCATCCATAAAAAATATTGCGCAAATAACTCCTGACGGAAAACACTGGTATGAAGCATCAAAATATCTATCGTCTGACGGTTCCAATCTCCCGGAAAACTGGGTATATATATCAGAAGCAGATGATGTCTTGCTAGGTGGCTATTACTATTATACGATTCCGATAAAAGCAAAGGAAAAGACAACTCCGCTTTCGGAGTGTATCATGGTAACTTATTCGGATGTGTCGCAGATCCGGGATTTTGATATCCTGGTAATGGCAGATTCGATCCAAACCTATATTAATGAGGAAAATGCAGATGGAACCTTTACGGCAAAGGACGTTTCAGAAGAAACAGATGGCTGGAAAATAGCATGGACAGAGTATATGGAGAGGAGATGAGTTCAAGAATGCTTAATTATCTGAAGAATATGTTATACCGGGTGCGCCAGACAGTTTCGTTTCTGCTTGCTCTGATTCTGACCGTGACAGGAATCCAGGTTTCCACCTGGGCAGATGGTGGATATAATAATTATCTGGATGGCTGGAAGGTCAGTTGTGCCTGGTCTATTCTTTCAAATGACTATACTTGGGATGCTGATTGTTCCAGCGTAAAGCAGCCCAAAATAGTTGTAACATACCGCCTGGAAAATGCAGAGCATGCCTATGAGCCTGGGGACATCCAGTTTGATATTCCCGGAATCGGAAATGGGAACCGTGCCAGCATTTTGAAGGCATCAGACCTGGCCAGTGATGCTGCGGATTCAGAATGGAGTTGTACTTGGAACAAAAATGATGATATCTATACCTTTTCCAACAAATTTTCTGTGGAGACCGGCCAGTCTGTATCTGGCGGCTTCCAGATGCTGTGGACGATGCAGGCCCGTAAGTCAGAAAATGGATACTATCAGAAAAAGCCACCAGTGTTTCGTATTGCCGGTACCGGTCAGATTGAGATGGAGCCGCTTTCCTATTCATTTACTTCTATTCGTGATCGCTACCGCATTAACATGAAAAAAAATAAACTGGCTGCAGCGGATTATGAAGAATCAGATCATGATTATATCTGGTATGAGATCGAAACACGATTTGACAAGGATTGGCTGGCAAGAGGACTGTGCCGTTCCAACTACTTCGTTGCCGTAGAACTGCCGGAGGGCAAACGTTATTCGGATGTAAAAATAAATGACGACGGCAAAATACTTTCTTTAGAAGAAATTACAACAAAATCCGGTCAGATTGTTTGGGGATTTTACCCATTTCAAAACCATTCCGGCGATATTGGATCTCAGTATTCCACTTATTATGACCAGTTTCAGATCGGTTTTTTAAAAGATCATTTTATGGATGAAGAATCAGAAGAATACTGTACGGTAACGATCCGCGGCCATCTGGACAGGCTGTATCATGATGAATCTGAGTGGATCACGGAGGCAGGAGAGAATGAGAAGGTGGATGATGAGGTAAGCTTTACCGTTGCAGATTATTCTTTCGCTCGTGCAGGATATATTTACGAACACAGCAAATGGAATTCTTCTTATGAAGATTATCCATACAGTCATTCAGCTCCAGATCATTATTCTGACCGGATGAATGCTGTAAACATCTATAATGGTAAAGTTGTACCGTTTATTTTACGCGGCATCTCAAATCGAAATTATGCCTCGTCAAAAGCCAGTTCAAAGGCCGGCTTAAAAGCCAAAGCAGCTGTAAGGACTGGGTCAGATTCAAATGCATCCGGCTGGGAGGTTGATGCTGCCGCGTCAAGCATTCCATTATCCATTGCAACCGAATCCAACGCAAAAGCAGAAGAAGCTCTTCTCGTACCGGAGTTTGCTGCAGATTGGAATGATATCCATTGGCGGAAACATGGCTTGACAGAAACGGACTTGGAAACGATGATCAGAAATAGTGTGACCTATGATGAGATCCATCCGGAGCCGGCATCCGATTCCAACGCCTCTTATGATTGGGAAGACCCGGATCGTGAGCCGTATGTACCAGATGTGACGATTTGGGGATCCATTCAACGCAGCATATCTGGTGTTGAAAATGGTATTCGGAAAATAGGAGAATTATTTGTTCCATTGCAGACATTTGCAGCGGCAACAGACAGCACAGCAAGAAAGGCAACTAACAGTACTGTGAAAAAAAGCAGCGATCCCAGTGCTTCAAAATCAGCGGTAATTCCACAGTCTTCAGATGATCCAGAAGGTTTGGGCGGAAATACTACCGGTATAAGCCAGATTGGCATAAACGGCAATGCAGATAGATACAGCCTTGTTATGGGTGATGATAAACTGGCAATCTTCCTGACTGACGGTTCTGTGCGCAATCTGGAAGATGATGAGTATGACATTGCTTATATCACCATGCCTTCTGATTCCAAAGGATATGACTATGAGGTTTACGGAGCAGACGCACAGGATACGCCCTTCAGCAAATACATATATTGTGGAAGCGGCAATACCTCTAAACAAAGTACCATACAGCTTCCTGCCGGAATGAAAGCCATGTTTGTTCGGGTAAACAATATTACTGGAAGCTATCACTATAATGCATATGTAGGTGTCCGTCTGCATCTTGACTGGGAAACACAGCAGCAAAAAGCTGCTGCTGGAGAAGCGGTACCGGATCGTGAAAATCGTCTGGTGAATTTTTCCTACCTGCGTTCCCTGTACAAAGATCCGAATGGCTATGAGGTGAATGACTGTGCCCAGAAGACGGAAAGCTATGCCGGGACTTATGGCCGTGAGCTGGCGGAACGAGACATGGAAATTTATGATGAGTGTGTGCTGAGAGGATATTCTAATGTGTGGTTAAGGAGTCCAATTACAAAACTAATCTCCAAAACAGCCTTGGCTGAATTTACCGGAAGTAACAATGGCGGTTTTACATCAACGGCAGCTTCTCAAGGAAGTATCAAAGCAGATGATTCCGGTTCGTTAGAATCCTTTTCTCTTTATACCGTCATACCAGACGGTCTTTCTCTTAATCTGGACACAGACGGTATCCGCCTGACTGGAAGCGGCACCTATTATTCTGGTGATGCAGTAACATCAGAAGACTTTGAGAGTCATGTGAGCTATTCCCTAGGGGAATACAATGGAAAGACCATGTTGATTGCAGACTTTGATTTTTCTGATACTCCCCTGGAGATCAGTAAGCAGACGGATATTTCCATATCCTTTGCAGTAACATTAAAATATGCCGATTTTATTTCTTGTGGAAATTACTATACGGTAAATTCGTATCTCATGGTACATGATGATGGTCTGGATCAGATTTCCGGAGCTGCAATTATGGCAGATGCATACGATATTAATGGGAATGGAATTATCACAGAAAGGATGGCGTATTCCGGAGCTTCCAAAATCGTGCTGGACTCTGCATCCGAATGGCGGGAATATGTGTCCAAGTACGTCAAATCCATTTACTCCAATGGTTATGAAACGGAAGCTGCAGTACAGCCTTATCATGAGGCAGATCCTGAAGAGATCAAAAGCAAGTCCAGATATTCTTACCGGCTTGATTTTGGCCTGGGTTCTGATAATGCAAAGAATATCGATTTCTTTGACCACATCGAACAGGGAGCTCGTGTTGCCTTAAATACTGCAAAACCAGACGAATATACCGAAATTCCCTCTGCATGGCAGGGGAATTTTGTATCGGTTGATACCTCCTATGCAGAAAAGATGAAGCTGATTCCAACGGTATACTACAGTACAGATCCTGACCAGGAATTTGCTGCCGGTGCAGAAGGATGGAGCACAGAGCTTCCTGATAATCCAGGAAACGTGAAATCCATTTGGATTCATCTGGATACATCAAATCTGAAGGATGGCCTTATGAAAACCCGGCAGATGACTTATGTGATAGTAAATATGCAGGCTCCATCGGACAAAATGCTGGTTGACAAAAAAGCTGTCAATCAATATTACGTACAATTTGATGCTTATGGCATTGGTTCTGCTGATAATTTTGAGGCGCGTTATGAACTTCCATCGGCTGAAACCTATGTGAAGCTAATGGATACCATTGGCAAGATTACGCTGCAGAAAGTGGATGCAGATCATTTAGTCCATGCAGGCGCGAATGGCAGTGAAAGCTATGCTGCACTTACAGGGGGAAAATTCCAGGTTTATGACCGAGACGGAAATGCCATGTTTGAAGATAAGGGTCAGGAATTAAATGCTTTGGGGCAAATCGTCCTTACCAATGTTCCATATGGCACTTATCAGTGGGAAGAACTGGAGGCGCCCAAAGGATATCAAAAAATAAATGGACGTCATAGCTTTGAGATCAACGGTGTAACAGAGATTTTAAATATCCCTAACCATCGGATCCCTGGAAAGGTTATATTGACAAAATATGACCAGGACGACAGCAGCATAAGCCCGCTTGCTGACGCTGAATTTGAACTTTTCAGGGAAAATGGAGACCAGGTTTTTCTGGATGAAAATATGGCATATTCTGAAACTGGAAGTATAAGTAGAGTAGTAACTGGTGCAGATGGCGCTGTAAGCATTACAAATCTGCCGTGGGGAAATTATCAGTTTATTGAAACAAAGGCACCAAGGGGTTATGAGCTTAGCAATGACCCGGTTAAATTTACAATTGGGAAAAACCAATTTGTACCAGGGGATCCTTCTGACCCGATGGGAACGGATAACGTGATTGCTGTTGTAAATGCCCGCAACAATGAATCACCGGCATCCATTCGTTTAATCAAGAAAGATTCATCAGATGGGCGGGCAGTTAAAAATGCTGTTTTCAGCCTATATCGAAAAGCAAAATATGATGAAGCTGAGGATAAATTGATTCAGAGCGGACTGAAGACAAATGCAGCTGGAGAATTACAGGTAGATAACCTGACGTTTGGGGAGTATTATTTTGTTGAAACGAAAAATCCTGCAGGCTATGTGATGCCGTCCGGGCGGGAGGCTATTACAAATTCGGTTATTTTGGACCAGTCAACGGTCCATCAGATACTGGAAATTGTTTATATGAATGATCGTATGAAAGGCAATGTTATCCTGACGAAACTTGATGATGCAGGCCAGCTGGTTTCAGGCGCTGGGTACACGCTGATGTATAAACCAGCAGCTTCTACGGAATATGCTGCTCTGGAAACATTTTATCAAACAGATGCAGCCGGTGAGATTAGAGTATCGGGTCTTGAATGGGGGGATTATTATTTTATTGAGAGCAAGGCTCCGAGAGGGTATGAGCTTTCAGACGAGCATATAGCATTTACTTTGAGTCAGGACACGGTTCAGTCCACCATATATGTTGAAGCAACGGATCAGAGACAAAAGGGAAGTCTTAAGCTGATTAAAGTGGATGCTGATGACAGGACACAGACGTTGACTGGTGCCGAGTATGAATTATATCGCACTGATGGAACAAAATGCATTGCCGGCATTGACTATGTACTTCCGGAAGGGATGGACAAGCTTATTACAGGCGAGGATGGTACAATCACGATTACTGGAATTGCTCAAGGCGGCTATTATTTACTGGAATCAGCTGCACCAGAGTCTTACAGTTTGTCTGATGAAAAGATTCGTTTTTCTGTGACAAAGGAAAATGCAGATGTGCTCCAGGAAATTGCAGCCGAGGATGTCCGAAATAAAGCAACTCTTAAAATTAATAAGGTGATTAATGAGGTGTATGTTCCCTTTGGCGATCCTACCTTTATCTTCCGAATTGAGAAAAAAGCTAAGGATAATATGGAGGTGCTGCAGACATACTATAAATCAATTACGCTGTCCTCAGAGCAGAGGGAGGGACATGTAAACGTCACAGTAGATCAGGGGTATTATTACCAGGTAACGGAACTGAACGCTGGCCGATATAAGCTGGCTGCAATTACTGCAGATACAGATAATATAGCGGTTGAAGACACGACTGCAGCTGCAGATTTGCTGGATTCCAACTATGCAGAAGTTACCTTTGAAAACGAAATAAATCAGTATGAGAAGCTGTCTCATACAGTGAATGCAACCAACATTGTAAAGACCGGAGTGAAATTAACAGGAATCCGTGTTGAATACCATGGTCCGGATCCGATTGATGAGAACACAGAAGGATATGATGCACAGGAACGTGTTTATACGATTTCGACATCAGACTTGACCGTATCTGCATTGTATGATGATGGCACAAGTTATGAAATACCAGCAGGAAGCTATACTCTAAGTAATCCAGTTGTTGACGGAGGCTCTAATAGCCATACAGGCATTGTTATTTATAAAG
Source organism: Lachnospiraceae bacterium (assembly GCA_030524635.1). Classification (GTDB taxonomy): domain Bacteria; phylum Bacillota; class Clostridia; order Lachnospirales; family Lachnospiraceae; genus Caccovicinus. The sequence continues at coordinate 3,417 of JAUNGG010000005.1, read as the reverse complement.
AAGCCGGCGTCGAAAGAACCGGAACATTTAGTATTCATGTAACGCTTCCAGAACCTCTGAAACGCTATTGGGTCATCATGGAACTGGATGGCGGCACGATTGTAAAAGATGGTGATTCAACCATGACAGCGGTGGATACTTGGGTACGTCAGATAAAAGAAGGCAGTAAGCTCTCAAAGCCAGCTAATAATCCTAAAAAACCTGGATACCGGTTTATAGGCTGGTATGAAGATGCAGAATGCAGAAAAATATATAATTTTGCAGCATCAAATATTATGAGCGATACCCATATATATGCAAAATGGGAGGAAGATTATGATGTGAAATATGCGGTAGCGATTTATGCCATTAACGATACCGATGCAGATGGAACAATCCTGCCGCTTACGTTCGGCCCGGCATCCGGAGAAAATTATAGAAATACCTATGCCAGCCATACTCCATCGGAGGAGAAACGATGTATTCATGATATGACATGGGAGGAGATTATCGTACAGGCCCGGAAAGATCCGACTATATTCTCTGAGTGCCTTGAAAATGGCTGCACACATTCCGTTTTAATCAGTATGATCGATGAAAACGGAAAGGCAAAGGCAATTATGGGTACAAGTTATAACGGAAAGATGGCTGATGGTGATGGAGCTACAAACTTACTGAACTCAATCTATAAACGATACCGAGCTTGGAATCGTGCACACTCAACCTATTATGAAACTTCATCAAACCGTTACAAGTATGGCACAAATGAGGGCGGCTGGCCGGATTCTGCAATCCGGAACATGCTTAATGGTGTCGTCACAGAGAATATGCTCAATATCACCAATAAAGATAATGGTTTTGAGGAAAATATGCTTTCTGAATCCACAGCATTGATCAGCTGCTTCCCACAGGCGCTGCAGAATGCTATTTATCCAAGAGCAGTGAGGTCTGATGTAGTCTATGATTCAAAAACAGAAGAAAATGTAGTAATCACAAGGGATAAGCTTTGGTTGTTATCATCAAATGAGTATTTTGCAAACTCAGACGAATTGCCTGAAAACTATAGACACCCATTGGAAGCTGTCCCATTTAAACGGCAGACTCTTTTGTCTGTTAATAATCAAAAAACTACAGCATACTTGCTTCCAGAAACAGGAACGATTCTCAATCACAGCTGGCTTCGCTCCCTAGACGGCAACAGTGAATGTTACTCACTGAGCACATATTATATCTACTGCACCAGTCTAGCTTGCTACAACGAAAATGGATCCGCTCCCGGTTTCAGTATCAAGTAATTCTTCATTGTTATTATGATTTACATAAAATTATTATGTAAATAAATACGAGGTTACATTTTAGTCGCAAAGAAGCAGTAAAAAATCCTAATTCCTGCTTTACAGAACACAGCTCCAGGCCGGAAGGTCTGGAGCATTACAAATTGTAGCATATAAAATATGCAGTATATTTTATATGCTACATATTCTACAGGTCTTCTCGAAGCTTCACTGCATTCCGGGCACTTCGCCTTCGCTGATCCTCCAACGCTGCATAATGCTTTTTGGTGGTATTCACATCCGAGTGGCCAAGTACATCAGCTACCAGATAAATATCACCTGTTTCACGATACAGATTGGTACCATACGTACTGCGCAGCTTATGCGGAGTGATTTTTTTCAGCGGTGTAACGATCCGGGCATACTTTTTTACAAGATTCTCAACACTGCGGACGGAGATCCGTTTGTTTTGGAGGGAGAGGAAGAGAGCATCCTCATGTCCGGTCTGGGGGATGATCTGATTTCGTTCATCCAGATAATCCAGAAGTGCATCCTCCACCTCTGTACCGAAATATACCGTTACTTCCTTTCCGCCTTTCCGATGGATTCGGATTCCTCCATTTTTAAAATCAATATCATTAATATTAAGTCCAACGCACTCGGATACCCGGATACCAGTACCTAAAAGAAGAGTCAAAAGGGCAAGATCACGAACCTTTGTCTTGGCATGAAATGCCTTTTGCTTTTCTGTCAGCTTATCTCCCTGCTCAACTTCATCCAGAAGCAGTGCTACTTCATCAACATCCAAACGGATAATCTCTTTTTCGTGAAGCTTCGGAAGCTGAACCAAGGCCGGAGGATTATTCTTAAGCTGCTCCAGTCGGAAAAAATAATTATAGAAGCTTTTCAGAGAGCAGATTTTCCTCATAATTCCACGTTCCTTATTAATAATTTCCTGGTTTTTTTCGTTAAAACGATATTTAAGGTATTCCATATATTCCTCAATATCAACAGAATGCAGTTCATCCAGCTGCGATAATTGAATTTCCTTGATTTTCATTCCCTGAAAAGATGGATGCTCTTTTACCAGGAATTCAAAAAAAATTTTTAAATCATAGGCATAGGCGATTCTGGTTCTGGATGATGTGCGCGGTTCAATTCCGCGGAAAAACTGAGAGCAGAAGAGTGGCAGTTCCTGTGTCAGCTGACGCAGATGTAAGATATTGTCTCTGTCTTTCTGTTCATGATAGGATAAATTGCTCATAGTACAGCCTTCTTTCTGGAAATCATAGTTTGGGAATCCTATTTCATTTTTTACATGTTATTCGCATCTTTAGCTATATTTGAAACTGCGGATTCAATTATGGATTTTATAGCATTGGATCCTTATGGCAGTTTGGAACGGTCCGGTTCTGGCCAGCCTTCAATTCGTCCATCGATAATAGCACGGAACATACGGTTTTTCGCTCCAGGATTCTCAAACTCCAGTCTTTTCGTTAAAGTTTTAACATATTCGCGTTTCGTATGACCATCCATTGGACAAGGATTTTTACACACCGGAAGCTGATATTTATTTCGGAAGCCAATTACTTCCGCCTCTGTGACGAAAATCAATGGGCGAATCACTGTAAGTTCCATCCGGTCCAGATAAGTACATGGAGAAAAGGCATAGAAGCGTCCCTCATATAAAAGAGAAAGCATCATAGTTTCAATCAGATCGTCACGATGATGTGCATATGCAATTTTATTGCAGCCCATTTCCTTTGCAGCACGGTTTAAAGCGCCTTTCCGCATGTTCGCACATAAAGAGCAGGGATTGGATTCTTGCCTGGCCTCAAAAAGAATTTTTCCAATGTCAGTGGGAATTATTTCGTAAGGAACAGAAAAGTGCTGGCAAAGGGCTTTTACAGGCTCTAAATCCATATTTCCAAGTCCGAGATCAACTGTAATTGCAGATAATTCAAAATGATTCGGATAAAAGTGTTTTAAATTCGCAAGCGCATACAGTAAGGTCAAGCTGTCTTTGCCGCCAGAGATACCGAGAGCAATATGATCACCAGCATCAATCATATGATACGCATCGAGAGCCTGGCGGGTTAGACTGAGTAAACGTTGAAGTTTCATAGGAAAATCCTTTCTGTGGGTTAGATATTAAAGTTAGATA
>JAUNGG010000042.1 GCA_030524635.1 Lachnospiraceae bacterium | reverse complement strand
CACCTTATCCATAAAAACAAACAAAAAAATGATGAAACTATTTCTGTAAATGCTAACATTGCTTTAGTAAAAATAACCGAGGAAACACCCTTATCAACACTTTCATTATCAAATATAAAAACAGAACCTATGGAATCTCAAGGACAGAATCAAGGAAACAACCATGAATCTCTGGATTATCAAAACTTCTATCCTTCCATAGATGCCGGAAATAAGTCTGCTCATAATAAGGAAAAAATTTCATCCTATCTTCCCAAAAACAAACCATCCATATCACTAGAAAACGAAAAACGGTTAAAAGAAGTTGAAGGAAAATTTACCATCAAAGAACTATCAGAAAAGTTTAATATTTCAACTTCTGCTCTTTATTACTGGGCAAAAAAGAATCACTACCATCCCAAAAACGGAAATGTGCAGACATCGATTCCAGAAGAACTGCAGGATGAAATTTTAAAATACTTAAATACAATGAGTATTGCAGAACTGGCAAGAAAATATGACATTCCTTACCATACACTTTACTACTGGATAAAAAAGCAAGGGACTACTGCAAAAAAGACTTCAGAATTTCCACTATTTATCCAACAAGAACTTCGTGAAAAATGCCGAACCTCTTCCTTAAAAATTTTAGCAAAAGAATATAGATTATCCGAACAAACCCTGCGTTCCCGTTTGAAAAATATCGGATGTTTTTCAGATGGACAAGATGGATTTTTAATCGTAGATGAAGTAACTGTTGAAGAAATCAAATCCTTCTATGGTGAAAATGGCATAAATAAAACAGCAGAAAAATTTTACACCACGAAAATAGCAATTAAAAGTTTTCTCAAAAAATAAATATCATAAAATAATATTTTCTATGCCCATAATTAATACATCTTTTTATAACAGTTCCCCGATTATCTGCAACAATCCGGGAACTGTTCCATTAATTATTGATTCAATTTACTGGCATATTTAGGCTTATCTTCTTCCGGTACTTTTAATGCTTCCATAGCCTGATCAGCTGATAATTTTAAGGTTTCCATTAAATTCGCTATCGACTTTAATATACCCTTTTCAATTCCCTTTTGTTCCACGCCTTTACTTAAATTGCACACTTCAAGCACCTCGCTCTCTAATGTCTTTGTCATTTTAATTCCAAAATCATCCTGGAGTATTTTCTTCTTTTCTTCCGGTTCTTTTTCCGAAGAAAGCAGTACATCCAACAATTTCAATATCCCTGTATAATTATCATTTTCTGAAGAACCCAGGCAGATCATAACAATGGTAATTAAATCATAATCTTCCTTCTTTTCTTTAACCTTTCCAATGATATTTTTTTCCTCAATAAAATATCTGGAAACTGTATTTTCACGGTACTTGGGCGGGTTAGCACAGATCCAAATTGAATAAATTTTACGGATTTTTTCATAATGGGAATCCGTAAATTCTACCCCGTATTGTGAGGAAATCATTCGGCTTCCATAGTAAATTCCCCGTTTAATTAATGGATAGCCCGGATAAAAATCATTTTGTGACTCTACATTAATTATTAATTTTATACTTTCTTCTATTTTGGGGACTATCGCACCAAAACGGATATCATAGGTAATCGTACCTTCATTAATCGTACTGTCCTCTGTTTTATCCCCTTTTATCTGTTCACCGCTGCAGTCTGCCGCCTCATCTGGATTTACCGCAATTTTGGTAATCTGTGGTTCCCCTTCAATATATTTATCTGCAATCTCCTCTACATCAAAATCCTGATATTCTTCCAGGCAGCTTTTCATCAGCCATGCCAGGATAATTTTATTGGCTAAAAGCCGTTTGCAGGCAGCATCATAAGCCGCTTTCTCGCCAGCCGCATCGATATTTTTTGCAAGTATTGTTTCCACTTCCATCTGCTGTACAAGTCCCTCCCTTCTGTTCTTTTGCGTTTATTTTATCATAGTTTTTATAAATAATCCATATTTTTCTGTATTTCTGGGCGGCTTCCCGTAAGATAGCAAAAACGCACAGGATTGTCAACGGCAAGATGAACGGCGCTGCTGCGCCGCCGTTGACAATCCTGCACGTTTTCGCTGGAAGGTCATCAAGGCGTGATTGCCTATTTGTGGCAATCACGCCCTGATCTTATTTTGATCTATTCTAATCCATATCTGTCCGATTGTATTTCCCAATCCTCCTTTTCCTTCCCATAAAGTTACGACAAGGAGGTATTTTATGGAGAAAAAAATTCAAGATTTTGGAATGAAGATTGAGGGTTCAAGAAAAGATAAAAATAAAGATAATAAAAAAGAAAATCTCCCCAAGCTTAATCATCCGGGGAATTTTCTGCTGATTTGCCGTGATAATATTTGGCCGGAAACCAATGGAGAAGAGCTGGTTGCCTCTGGTATCCCGCAGGGCGTTGCTTTCTGGAGGGAGCAGATCCGGAAAGCCATTCCTCCCCACCCGGAAAATGCCGATGAACTATCTATGGTCAACTATTTTAATGTCATCAGTGAACTGCGTGACCAGGTAAGTCAGGTCAACGACGCAGCGGGGGTGGATTCCTTTTTTGAGTACCTACAGCAGAATTATCTGAGTACTTCCGATAATTATAGCCAACACCTTCATGTTACTGCCCCGGCAAAGGATGTTGTTAGCCCGAAACTGCTTAAAGAAGCAAGAACCGCATATCCTACCTATGAACGTAAAGCAGAAAAACTTCTTTTCGGTATTCCCAAAAAAGACCAGCCTGCTTTACGGAAAAAGCAGAAAGAACAGAAACAAAACCATAAAACGGAAGCCGATTCCCCTTATGAACATCGAAAAAAGCCCTTTCCACTCTCTAAACTTTCTTCCTTTACCCGCCATGGGCCTTCTTATCTTCCAGAAGGGAACCATGCTGGGAAAGAAGAATTTTTATCCCTGGGCATCCGGGGCGTTGAATTTGGGCTATGGATGTCGGATGCGGATGCACAGTTCGCGTTAGACCAATGTTACCATGCTTTACGTGACCTGGCCTATGTTTTGGATATTGAACCACATGATATTTCCCTTGGAGGGAAGCTGGCTTTATCTTTTGGCGCTCGTGGCTATGGTGAAGTTCTGGCTGATTATAAAGCAAAGCAACAGCTTATCACCCTGCCAAACGGAAATGGCAACGGTTTTCTGGCCCACGCATGGGCCTATGCTGTGGATGAATATTTTCGCCAGGTCTTTAATGAAAGCCTTTCCCAGATGGCAGATTCTGCATTATGGTGTACATACACCACTACTTCTCCCCCATTTGTTAAAGATTTTCTGGAGTGTTTAATGAGAAGAACGGTTATTATCACCGCCGAAGAACAAAATGCCCTCCGGGAGCAAACGCATAAGGCAATAATTCAGAAAGCAGAACTGCTGCTAGGGGAAAAGCTCCAGTCGATTAGACCAAAACAGCTTACTGCCAAACAGCAAATCGATTGGGATAAGGCACTGCAGGAAGTATATGAGCATCGGTGCCTGGCAAAACCGGATATGTATTTAGGAGTGCATGGGACAAATTCTTCATTGGAAAAACTTTCTGCCCTGCACAAAGAAATCACTGGTCATGTCCTCCCTAAACGAAAACGGATTTCCATTAACCGTTCCCTTTCCGATTTGTATCAAAGCGAACAGCCCTACTGCCGGGCTACCCAGGCCATTGAACAAGTGGAAAGCAGTAACTATCAGCAGGGTTCCTGGGAAATGCACCGGTATTTTGCAAAAACGTCCCATGGGGAACTTTACGAGTTCCGTGAGAGGTTTGCACGGGCGTTTGACTGCTATATTGCTGATAAGCTGCGGGAAGCGGGGATAGAAAACCAATATCTGACTGCCCATGCTGATGAATTTGAATTTCAATATGAGAGTGGACGGATTGTTTATGCCCATCCTATCGGGGAAGAACGAAAACAGATTAACCAAAAATTCGATGAATTAATCCTGAAAATGAAGGAACTGGGGCTATTCCATCAAAGGAAAGAGAATGAGCAAAACCTAAACATGGATAAGGAAACAACATTGGAAAAAACAGCAAAAATATGTATGGCCGATATTCAAAGCATGGTAGCTGAAGAACGAGAAACGATGGATTTTGATCGCACAGCCAGATCGAACCCTTATTATGGCCGATAAATCATTGATTAAAAATAGTTTCAAGGCTTCTGCTGAAAGGTTTTCTATGATAAAATAGGGGTATCAGAAACATTCTCTGCCTTATTGAATGAAATCCACCTATCCCAACAGGGATTTGACTTCACGAGTGCCCGGATGGGTATACTTTATCTAACGAAAATGGGAGTGACAGAATTTTCTTGTAAGCATCCGCAAAATATCTGATTTGCGGGATTTATGAAAAAACTGACACTCCCACGAAAATTGACCTCATCCTGATAGGTACAAAAGTTAAGGAATAAAAATGCAGAAAGACTGGAAATTGTCACACTTTCTGATGTGATTTTTATGTAACAGAACGTTTAAAAAAGTTAGAAAAAAGTTTAACTTTTTCTACTCTAATTCCTGGCTTAAAATAATTTGCTCCACGCTTTTACCATCTTTCCGTTATTTAGACCTTGCTGCGGATTAATAACCTCGCTTAAATTTAGAACCAGCCGCTTCGTCTTTACAATAATATTTATCTACTTACAGAAGCAAAAAAATCTAATATATAATCTTATATCATATAGTATTTCTTTAACAAGACACTCTTTGGTATTCCAGAGAGTGCCTGTTTGTTTACCGCTATTCTTTTGTTTTATTTCTGTTTTAATAAGGACTTTTTCGCACTTTTGCTCCTTCTAATGTTGGTGCTATCTTTTTCTCTACATCTTTAAACAATATAATATTCTGTCGAATACTTTCGATTAGTTCCTCATCTTTTTTAGTAGTTCCTAACTCTTTTGTTATAACAAATGCCAACTGTTCCATCTCTCTCTTATCCATCATTAATCCCTCCATATACGAAAATTATTCCAACATTCCTTTTCTCTTGTATATTTGCGGTAATAACAACTATTTTATTGCTAAAAACAAAAATCATTATAATCCATGCACTTTTAAATGTCAATCTATAATTAACTAATTAATCATTTACAGCTGCGATTGTATAACAAAATGCTTTTAGCAGAAGGTATATCATTGCCAGTCCATTTTCTGACACTGACATTATTTTCTCCTCTTTTAAAGTCTTCTACAATCCGTTCTAAAGTTCCTTCAGCATTTATATAATTTTGCCGTTGAAGTGCATCTGCATTAGGATATCGTTGTCCATCAATTTCCCACGATTTCTCACCTTCAATGGTAGAGTTACGTTCCCATTGTTCTGATGATTCACTGACAAATTTATCAGTGCTTTTTTCATCACATATATTTTTTCATCGCCTGTTTTTTTCTGTATCCCCGCATCATCGGGACAGCCATACATTCTGCATTTCTTCATTTTTCCTTCTCCTTTATCTCCTTTTTTATTCAGGTTTTATTTCCCTCTCAAACACTCTATGGCAACAAATAAGATAAAACAGAAGATAATGGATGAAAAAATATAGGAAATCATTACCGGATTCCTTTTATCGCTTCCCAATAATGGCGACGCGCCCGTACATGAACACGATGGTTCAGTGCAGATAATTCCTTTTGTGTCATTGGCGGATTTCCTGCCGGAAGAACCACCGTTTCATTAATCTCCTCCACACTTTCAGAATTAATACGTTTTCCATGGGCTGCAATTAATTCACATATTTGCAGTTCATACTCACTGATATTGCAGGTTTTCATCAGCCAGCTACGGACCGATTTCTGTTCAATCCGGCAAAAACCGTCCTCCTGTACAGCAATACCTAAACCGTAAAACGGATATGCTTTTTCATTCCGGGCAATATCATCTATAGACAGAAGATGTTGGTTGATATATTTCCTGGTATAGTCTGGATGTGCATCAATATTATACTTGCTGATTTCACATACATGGAAAGAACCATGGCCATCCCCTTTAACCAGGGAATACACTTTATTCCCGTGAGCTTTTAAAATGGAACGGCCATATTCTGCATTTGGCCGGCAGCGGCAGCGGATATAATTCTCCAGACTTTCCTTTTCCGGCATCCAGTCAGAAAGCATCTTTTCTCCCATCAATGCCACCACATCCCCTAAATAGTCTTCTTCTGGAATCGGATAATAAGTAGCATAGGATCTTTTGGCTTTGACAATGATAGAACGGAGTACCTCATTGCAGGGAACATCACTAAATGGCCCCCGATAAATATTCCAAAAAGCCGATGCAGCTTCCGCCCATGGTTCTTCCCTGACAGCGGCAGCAACTTCATCAATATTTTTTGCTGTCCATTCCGATGGGCGGTTAAGCAGGGAATGCTCTCCTGCTTTACTGGCATTAACTTTAATACGATTTTTTCCAAATCCTTCATCGTCATCATACACCAGCTTTCTGGTTTCCTGTTCCTGCCAGCAATCCTTCTTTTCTGTACAATGCCCTCTTTTTCCCTGTTGTTTCCAATCTTCTTTCCCCATAACCTTTACCTCCATAAATCCGACAAAACACATCATTGGTATGTTTTGCTGGATGATTCATCATAAAACAGGCAGACTAAATATAGGTATAACCTGCCTGCACGCTTCAACATTCTGTTATTTTGTTTTCCTATCAAATGATACAGCAGTGTTTAATTATCGGTTGCCAAATAGCCAACACAGATAAATGGCTAATACTTATTAATCACCGGGAATATTCCTCCCGTCTGACCGGGTTTTGTTTTTCCTGATTCTGCCTGGTTTGATTTTGTCTGGCCATCCTTCTGTCCGCTGCTTCCTTCTGTATCCGCTTTAAGTCGTTCAATGTATATGGCCTGTGTTCAGCATAGATATTCTGGCCTTCAGCCACACCTTCCGTTGGTGTTGCAGGAGTCTTTGCTGTCCCATCAGATGTTTCCATTGTTCCATCAAAGATTTTTTCTCCCTGTGTTTTATCCGATATTTCCTGGATATGTTTATCCATAAGCGGTACGGTTTCATCTCTTATTTCGTTATCTTCTATTTCCTCCCTCGTTTCTTTATCTTTTATCTCATCTCTTACTTCTTTATTCTGTTTGCTGTCTAAAGCCTCTGTTTCCCCTTTACCATCCAGGTTAAGCAGCGCATCCAGTTCAGCCAGCCTCACTGTTTTTTCTTTCAATTCTTCCTCTTTTACGAATGGTTTTAACACTTCTTTCTGTGCTGTGACAAACTGCTGTTTTACGTTTTCCAGTTTCTGTTTTGTTTCCGAAAGCCTTTTTTCAATCCCTGCCAAAAGGTTGAGCATCCGCTGGATATTCCCAGATGGGTCATTGCCCATCTCCATGGAATAACTGCATTTCCGGCGTACAGTTAAGATAAAGCTCTGCGAAAAACGCTCAAAATAAGCGGACAGGTTAAATCCATGGAAAGCTGCAATATCCTCCTCTTTTTTCGATGATGCAAGGCCCGTACAGGCAGCCATCAGTGCCATCCCCGCCTGTTTTTTATCTGTGTAAATCACATCCCGGATTTTTATAGAAAACCCTTCTTTCTGCTTATCTTTATCCAGAATCAGTGCTGCAGCAGATGCATCTTCACTTAACCCCATCATCTGTTCTTCCAGCGACTTTATCTGCGCCGGATAACTCCGTGCGATCTGTTCCTCCAGCCGGTATTTCTGGCTGTTATAGCTTGCCTTCATCAGCCTTAATTTACTGACTTCCATATCTAAAGACATCTTCTCTTTAATGTAAGGGTTCCCTGTAGCCAATGCCTTTACTTCCGCATAGCTTAATGCGGTATCATCCACATCATCACAGGCGCGGACAGGGGATTTACTGGTCATTATCTGGCTGATAAACTTTTGTTTATTCTCCAGGATCTGCCACAAGTAGCTGTCAAAAGTTGACTCGGTAACATAGCGAAAAATCTTCACTTTTTTGTTTTTATTTCCTTGTCTTAGGATACGGCCTTCCTGTTGCGCCAGGTCTGCAGGACGCCAGGGTGCATCCAGATGGTAAAGGGCAATCAGCCGATCCTGGATGTTTGTCCCTGTGCCTAATTTAGCGGTAGAACCTAAAAGAATCCGCACTTTCCCTGAACGCATCTTTGAGAATAATTCATCTTTTTTTACCTCAGTCACGGCCTCGTGAATGAAAGCGATCTCTTCCCTTGGTACGCCTTTATCCACCAGCTTTTCCCGCACATCATCATAGACATTAAAGCTTCCATCCTTCTTTGGTGTTGAGGTATCACAGAAAATAATCTGGGTAGATTTCTGCTCCATAGTTTCCGACCACAGGGCAAAAACATCCTGCACGCAGCGGTTGACCTTGCTTTCTTTGGCATCGGGAAGCAGGGGATTGATCAGCCGTTGGTCCAGGGCGCATTTTTTCCCATCATTGGTGACGGCAAGCATATTGTCGGATGAAGGGTCAACACCGCCTGCACGGATACATTCTGCCCGTTCTGCAAAGCTTTCTACCAGTTCTTTTTGTTCTTCACTGGGTTTTATTACCACATTGATATACTCTGCTTCCGGTACGGGGAGTTTTAGCATATCCGCTGTCTGGATATCTGCACATTCCTTAAATACTGCCATCAGTTCCGGCAGGTTAAAAAACCGGGCAAAGCGGGTTTTTGCCCGATAACCGGTTCCTTCAGGAGAAAGTTCCACCGCTGTTACTGTTTCCCCAAACGTCGCTGCCCAGGAATCAAAATGCCCCAGTCCCATCTTTTGCAGGGTATCGTATTGCAGGTAGCGCATGGTGCTGTAAAGTTCTACAATGCTGTTAGAAACAGGGGTTCCTGTAGCAAAAGTAATCCCCCTGCCGCCGGTTATCTCATCTAAATACTGGCATTTTAAAAACAGGTCGGAACACTTCTGGGCATCCGTCTGGGCAATGCCTGCCACATTCCGCATTTTGGTAAAAAAATAGGCATTTTTGTAATAATGCGACTCGTCAATAAAAAGGTGATCTACGCCAAGCTGCTCGAATGTTACCACATCATCTTTCCTGTCCTGGCTGTTTAATTTCTCCAGTTTTTCTTCCAGCCTTTTCTTTGTCTTTTCCATCTGTTTAATGGTATAGCCTGCACCATCTTCCGCCTTAGCTATGGCAACCGCTTCCGTGATTTCTTCCACCTGGCGCTCAATGTAGCGAAGCTGCCGTTCCCTGGAAATCGGGATCTTCTCGAATTGGCTATGGCCGATAATGATCCCATCGTACTCCCCGGTGGCAATCCGGGAACAGAACTTTTTTCGGTTTGCCGGCTCAAAATCTTTTTTTGTCGCCGCAAGGATATTGGCCCCCGGATACAAGCGCAAAAAGTCACTGGCCCACTGTTCCGTTAAATGGTTTGGCACAACATAAAGGTTTTTCTGTGATAGTCCAAGCCGCTTACACTCCATCCCTGCAGCAATCATTTGAAACGTTTTCCCTCCCCCCACACAATGGGCAAGCAGGGTATTTTTCCCGTAAAGGATATGGGCGATGGCATTTTTCTGATGGGGCATTAAGGTAATCTCCGGGGTCATCCCCACAAACTGAATGTGCTGCCCGTCATACTCGCGGGGGCGGATGCTGTTAAAGGTTTCATTATAGATCCGGCATAAATCCTCCCTGCGTTCCAGGTCTTTAAATATCCACTCCCTAAATGCTTCTTTTATCATTTCCTGCTTCTGCCCGGCCAGCATGGTTTCCTGTTTGTTTATCACACGCTTTTCTTTCCCATCTTCCGTCAGCGTGTCATAGATTTTTGTATCCCGAAGGTTTAAGGCATCCTCTAAAAGCCGGTAGGCATTGGCCCTCCTTGTCCCATAAGTCGATGTCACCAGGCTGTTTGTGGGGCTGTCGTCATTCTTCCCGGAGATGTTCCACTGTCCGTTGACTTTGGCATAACGGATCTTAATTGTCTTCTCCAAAAGATACCCCGGCGTCTGGAAGGTTTCTGCCATAAACTGTTCAATATATTCTGGCTTTACCCAGGTCGCCCCCAGCCGGATTTCGATTTCTGACGCTTCCAGATCTTTTGGCTGCACCTTTTCCAGACAGGAAACATTTACCGTAAACTCCGGGTTATCTTTGGCAAATTCCCTGGCGATACCAAGCTTCTCCCGCACACTCCCGGAAAGGTATTCGTCTGCATTTTCCCACTGGTTTGTTAAAGGGTTTTTAAAAATCACCCCAGACAGTTCATCCGTAATCTCTTCTTCAGTCTTATTGGCAAGCCTCGCCATAAATGGGATATCCACCTTCGCCCGTTCCCCAATCGAAACCGCAAGGGCTTCACTAGCTGTATCCACGTGACTTACCGGCTTTGCTTTTCGGATGGTCCGCTTAATAAAAATATCTGCCTTCCGCTCTAATTTTCCGTTCTCATCCAGGTATTCCAAAGATGCTAACAAGCAGTAGCTGCTATCCTGGGAAAAAGCTTTGCGGTTGGCCTTGCTGCTGATTAAGCCAAAGCGGGCAGTAAACGTGTCATACTTCTTATTAAGCTTTTGCTGGAGGTCAGCTACCTCTTCATCGCTTCCATCCTCCATCTGACACCGGATTAATTCCTGGGTAATCTCCCGCAGCTCAACCATCCCAAGGACACGCTCTTTCGTTGTTGCCGGAAACTCCATCTTCCTCATCCGGGAATTTTCCCGGTAATAGATTTCCCCGTCAATTCTGGCAAAACTGAAGTTCTTTACCGAAGGGTCAGCTAAGATAGAATCTGCCTTTCCTTCTTCCTCCCAATCTGCCAATTCTCTTAATTCTGCCTCCTCAATCGTTCCATGGATATGGGAAGCTGCCTGGCTTAACTGTTCGGCAAGGGAAATCCCCTCCTTTGGTTTCACGGTTACTTCCTGCCTGGCATACTGGGTGTTTTCTGTCGTAAACTCCCCAAGCACCATTTCCGGGTGTCTGGCAAAGTAAGAATTAATGCGGTAGCCCTCTTGCGTGAGCGCAAGGTTTACCCAGTCCGGCTGTTCTAACACCGCCCGGTCCCGTTTCTGGAAAAACAGGATATCCGCTACTACGGAGGTATTGGCGTTTCGTAAAAATGCATTGTTTGGGAGGCGGATTGCCCCTAATAAGTCGGCTCGGCTGGCAATGTACTGGCGCACGGAGGCATTCTGCTTATCCATTGTCCCGCTGGAAGTCACCACAGCGATCACGCCGCCTGGACGCACCAGGTCGAGAGATTTTCCGATAAAGTAGTCATGGATCATGAAATTGTACCGGTCATATTTGCGGTCAGCTACCTTATAATTGCCAAAGGGTACATTTCCGATCACAAAATCAAAAAAACTGTCCGGGTAATTGGTTGTTTCAAAACCCTGGATGGCGATGGTATTTTTCTGATAAAGCTGCCTGGCAATCCGCCCGGAAAGGCTGTCCAGCTCTACCCCATAAAGCCGTACCCCATCCATGGTTTCCGGGATTAAGCCCATAAAATTTCCAATCCCGCAGGACGGCTCCAACCCATTTCCTGATGTCAGACCCATGTTCCCAAGGACTTCATACATGGCTTTAATGACCGTGGGGGAAGTATAAAAGGCATTTAAGGTGGAGGCCCTGGCTTCTTTATATTCTTCGGGTGTAAGGATTTCTTTTAATTCGCGGTACTCTGCTCTCCAGCTTTCATTGTGTTCGTCAAAGGCAAAGGGGATTCCGCCCCATCCGACATAATGAGATAAAATCTCCTGTTCTTCTGGTGTGGCAAGGCGGTTTTCGGCTTCCAGCTTTTTTAACTGATGAATCGCCTCCAGGTTTGCACGGAACTTTTGCTTTGGCCCGCCTGCCCCCAGGTCATCATTGGTAATACGGAAATTGGTTCTTTCCGGCTCTGGCTCTTGCTTTTGGGCAGTTTCCAGATTTCCTGTTGCTGAAGGAATTGAAGGCGTTTCTCCAGCCGGAAACTCGGTTTGAAAACGTTTTTCTTTTTCTGAAATCTCCCTTTTACCCGGAACGCCTATGCTTAAATCCCTTTCTTTTTGTTCTTCCTGCCTGTCTGCTGACCTGTCCATAAAGTCAAACAGGGAAAGCTGGTCGTATTCACTCTGTACAGATTCCGGGTGCTCCTGTTTCTCCCGTTCAGGAAAGATTGTGTAATCACCGTCTATATACCGCCTAAAATTGCTTACAAACGACGCCATTTCTTTACCGATAGCAGATTCCGGCAGCATGGCATCCAGGGCTTTCTGCATTCCATAGGCCAATGCAGAAGCCATTTCCTGGTCTTTTAACAATTCTGCGATTTCCCTTGCGCTGTCGGCCTGGATGGAAATATCGGTATAGGCAAAGGACTCCTTAATTTCCCGTGATATGCGCCGGTAAAAATGCAGGAAATTCTCTGCCATCCATTCCCGTTCATACTCTGGCATCCGTTCTATTGCTTTTTCTGACAGATAACGGCCTTCATCCATCAGATGGTCAATCCGTTTGGCTACAGATGACCACTTTAGTGAAATTTCTGCTTCTGGGGTTTCATATGCCCCACGGGACAACTGCAATCCTTTATGGCGATAATCCGCACGGAAATCATCAGCCCAGGGAACTGCCCTGCTGCTTCCCCCTATCCCGTAACATTTCCGAACAAACTCTTCCTTTTCTTTTTCTGTATGTTCCTGAAGGAAATACGCATAAATCCGTAAGTGTGTGTTCTCGTAAGGGGAGCCATGAATCAGAAAGGCATCTATCTCATCCTGAGTAATCAATTGTGGATGTTCTTCCTTTGATGTTTCCGCTGTCCCCGCATTCAAAACAGACATCTGCCCCTCAATGGCCCGCTTCTGCTCCTCCATCCCCGGTAGATCCGGCAACGACAAAGCGGAGGCCAACTGCTCCTCCGCTTTATCAAAATCATCTTTAACTTTCTTTTCCTGTTTATCCTGTTCTTCTCCTAACGGTAAATCACTTCGTTTAAAATAGTTTCCTCTGCCATCGCCATCAGCCCGTTCATATGGGCGGTCCAGGCCATGGGGTCGGCTTTCTTCTCCGGGGCCGGATGGCTCTCCAACAAGCCCTCCATTATGGTTTCCAACCTCTCCCTGGCTGTCCTTTCGGTTTCCTCCAGGTGCTGGTTCAGCTTCCCGGAAAGGAGCAGGCTCTGATACCATCCCCTCCGGTGTTCCTTTAGAAACGTTTCCCGCAGCATCCCGTATTTCCCGATTTCCGTTTCCTCCTCGGTTATGGTCAGATCCGGGAACAGATAATCCCCTTTCTGGTGATAGGTCAGCTTCATGTCTTTTCTCTCCTTCTGGTATTGATTCTTGCGCTTTTTGTAATTCTTGTTTATCCCCTGACGGATATGTGCGTTCTTTGGCATCTTTTGTACCCTTCGCATCTTCCGCATGGATATTTCTCTTTTCTTCCTCTTGCTCTTTTTCTTCTTTGCTTTCTGCTTTCTCTTTGCTTCCTTTTTCCTTTTTCGCCTCCTTCCGGCAGATTTTCTGCATCTCCCTCCGTATCCAGACAAGCACGGACTCTGCAAATTTATTTGTGGCATCTCCCAGGAAAGATAAGCGGGACAGGGAGGAAAACTCCTCAATCCCGGCAAATGCCCCTTCCCTCATATACTCTCCTGGCTCCAATCCGCATCGGCGGGCCAGCACATAAAAGACACTGTCGGTAAGAAGCATCTTAAACTGCTCCCGGACGGCCTCCTTTCCCATCGCCTGGAAACGCTCTGTATCCTCATCCTCCAAACCGGCAAATGCCTCGTCAAGCTCCTCTGTCACTTCGAGGGAAAGCACTTGCAATGCCCCTGGAAGGCTTTCCATCCCCTCCCCTTCCAGGCAATAAGCTTCTACCAGAAACTTGCGGATAGCTTCCCTCTGATCCTCCCGGATCTGCCACAAAAACGGTGTCCTTCCTCCCTCCACCATCCGGGTATCGGAAATATCAAACACATATCTTAACCGTTTTCTCCTGCCCCTGTCGTCAATCAGGGCGATTCCCTTCGCCCCGCGCTTCACCCACCGGCGCATCTTTCCATTCCACAACTCCATCGACGCACAGGCTGTAGCGTCCGGGCGCTGTGCATGGATTAACAGGCTGTCGGAAAACGGATACCGGTACAGCCTTGCCGCCGTGTCCAAGTACTCCATCCACTCCTGCGGAGAAGCACTTACCTTTTCGGCTGTTTCTTCTGCCAATGCCCGTATATCATTGATTTTCGCCATCTTCACCATCCTTTCATCCTGATTTTCTTCCTGTTACCCCTGTTTTTACTGTCATCATCACTTCTTTTGCTATCACCATTTGCCTTCACTGGCAGCTTCTCCTACCCTGTCATGTTTATATAACCTCAAAACTTTTCTTCTGCCCATCCAGCGTCAGGCAACCACCCTTATCCATCATACATCCCCTTTGCCATATCGTGGTGGACACGGTTTGTATAATACTGGCTAATGGTTACTGGTGCATTATACAGTGCCGACAAAGTATAGCCCCGGATATTTCCCACCAATGCCGTATTCTGGTTAAGGCATTCCAGCACATACTCAATATGCCCGCCATCCAGCTTTAACAGCCTGCTTTTGACAATCTCTGCATCCATCTCCTCCTGGTTAATCCGTAGCCTTTCCCGTGTACTGCAGCACACTTCCGTCATCAGTTCCACAAAGCCGTCAATGCTTTCCCGGTCATACGGATGGTTATGGATAAGGGCATCATACGAAATATTTTTCTGGATCAGCCTGCGGTACGCATCCATCCTATCCATCCCATCATGCTTATCCATCTTTTGTTTTTCACCGGTTAACAAATCTGTGTTTCCTGATTTGCTCTCTTTCCCACTTTCCTGATGGATGGATAGATTGATCTTTTTAGAGTCAGTATTATTTATATCAGTATTATTTGTTTGTGATTTTGGCAGCTCTTGATTTGTGGTTTTCACAATTCCTGAATTTTGGTTTTCTTCTTCCTTGTCTTGTGGTTTTGGCCATTCTGCACTGGCAAACTTCTTGACATAAATTACATTGGGTTTCCCCAGTCCACGCCGCTTGCGTTCAATCAGCCCAACGCCTTTTACATTGTCCAGTTCGGATAATAGACGGCTGATTTTTTGTTCTGCACACCCAAGCGCCATCATCATATCAACAACTGTAAAAATAATATACACCCGCCCATCTTTATCCATCCAGTTATTCCTTATGGACAGGGACATCCGGTCAAGGAGAAGGCTATATAACACCTTTGACTCCACAGACAGGCTGCTAAAACGCTTATCCGTAAAAAGCGCTTTAGGGATACGGTAAAAACTGTATTGATCTGCCTCATTTCCGTAGTAGTATTCCAAATCCATCATCCTTTTTCTCCCTCCTCGCGTGTAAAACCTTTTTGTAGCTCTTTTCAAAAAATGGCATTACAATAAGCTACTTTTCATTCCTCCGCCAATAAAACCTCTATCAAATATCTTTAATCCCTAAAATTTTAAACATCCGGCAAACCTGTCCGAAAACATTTTGCCGGATGCTTGTGAACACATGAAGTTTTAGCTTACAAGCTTTCTAACCAACAGCCGTCTGCCATTTCCGCCTGCCTGCTTTTCCATTCTTCTAACAGAAAAAAGATGACTTCCTCCATCTGCTTTTGCGTATAATCCTCCGGGAAATACTGCTTCAGCCGTCTGCTTTTCAATGTCACCTGTTTAGATAAAGAACGCCCTCCTGCCATGATTTTCGCTATTTCCCCATCACCCAGTTTTCCCTCCTGGCTAAGCTGTTTAAGCTGTTTTGCCTGCTCCAATGAGGGAACTGTGCCAAATTTTTCTATCTGTTCCCATAGCCTTTTCTGCCACTTTTCTTCCAGGTAGGAAAGTTCCACTGCCGGATTAAAAGCCAGTTTCTTATCATCTACCATCTGCAGAATCTCCGGCAAAAGGCAGGTCAAACGGATATACCGATGGATGTTCCTGGCGCTTTCGCCGGAATCCTGGCTTATGATTTCCACGCTGTAATTCTCGCCAACTTGTCGAGGATTATCTGCCGATGGACGGCCTGCCCTTCGCCGTATGGCATCCAGTTTCATTTTATACGCCCATGCTTTTTCACTTGGCAGAATATCTTCCCGCTGGATGTTACTGTCCACCATTGCCAAAACCGCTTCATCATCGTCCATTTCCCGGATTACTACCGGCATCGTTTCTTTCCCTGCCAGTTCCGACGCCCTTTTACGCCGATGACCAGCAATCAGTTCATAATGCCCTTCCGAGGATTTACGGGCAATACCGGGAACAAATACCCCATACTGCCGGACACTTTCCGCCATAGCCTGCATGGATTCATCATCAGCCACTTTAAACGGATGGTTCTTAAAAGGAAAAAGTTCCGATAATGGCAGTTCACATACCTGCTCACCCTGCCCACTTGGATACTCCCCGGTCTGGAACAGGTCATCAAACCTGGTCATTTTGATATTCCTTGCACTGCTTTTCACCCCATGACCTCCCTTGTCAATGCCGCATATGCCGCTGCCACCTTGCCTGCCGGATCATGGAGATAAATGCTTTTCCCTTCTGCACTGGTTTCTGCAGCCCTCACGGATAAAGGGATAATACTCTCAAAAATCCGCAGTTTCCCATCATAAGTGCTATGTAAAAGTTCCACAATATCCCGTGCATAATTCGTCCGCATATCCGCCATGGTAATTAAAATGCCGGCAATGGAAAGTTCAGGATTTATCCGCTGCTTTACCCTGGCAATGGTGCGGATTAACTGCTCCAATCCACGGATGGATAAATATTGTGCCTGGACAGGAATGATTATTTTATCTGCCGCAGCCAGTGCATTGATGGTCAGCATACCCAGAGAAGGCATGGTGTCCAAAATCACCGCATCATACGCATCCTTCACCGTTTTTATATATTCCCTGAAAATTGTTTCGCAGCTCATGGCATTGACTAAGGTAACTTCCAGCCCGGACAGTTCAATATTTGCCGGAAGAAGGTCAATATTTTCGGAATGATGAAGGATTCCTTCCCCATCCGACAACGGTTTGCCATCAATAACCTTTTCCATAATCGTTGCTAAAGTAACTTCCATCTGATCCGGTTGACTGTAGCCTAAACTGGCGGTCATTGACCCCTGCCCATCCATGTCCACCAGTAAGACACGCCTGCCCTGGCGGGCAAGGCCAATCCCAAGGCTTACCGAGGTCATGGTCTTGCCGCAGCCCCCTTTCTGATTGCATATATTGTAAATTATTCCCATTTTTAATATCCCTTTCTTATCTCCGACGGACAGCTAACCCTTCCATACCGATGTCTTTGTAATTGACCAAGTAATAATCCCTGCCATTATGCTCCACACTTGTCCTGACCCAATAAGGTGTTTCATGGAAGTTGTCACCAAGCAATAAGACCTCAATAATATCTCCGCTGGTATACACATGTCCGCTGGATGTTTCATACCGTCCACCTGCATTTTTATGTAAATGGCTGGTTTCCTTAACCGGGCGTTTCAGGTAAGCAATCCGGTTTTTGGCTTCCTCAAGCTTATACATAATCCATTGCAGTTCATTAACAAGGAAAAGTTCATTACTGTCCTCCTCATCAATATGCAGACCGCTCAGATCGCCGTTTTGTTCAAAAGCAGAAAGCTTCAAAAGGCTTTCAATATCCCATTTAAGTTTATTCGCTTCTTCAAATACTTTATTAATATCTGCCATTTATATCCCCTCCTTGCTGCCGATGGAAAATCCAACTCACCCAGCCAATTCATGCGGTTAATCTCTTCCAATTTAAATAGGACTAAATCAGCTGCACAGATACGGCACTTGTCCGTTTCATAAGCGAATTTAGTCCTACCTAAACTTTAAAAATATTCAGTTACCACCTCTTTGGGACACATTTTATATTACCATTCGGCTTAATGGTATATTCGTGTCAAGTTGCTTGATTTTCAGTTCCCGGATTGAAAACAGGCCCGTTTTTATCCAATTTTACTGTTTCCACAGCAGTTTTTTTATAGGACTAAATCAGCGGAAGCCCTTGATTTTACTGGCTCCTTGCTAACTTGACACTATATTACCATATGCCCCCTGCTGATTATGGGGCAGTCCCAGGTCCACTGCCCGCTCCCGCAGGCGCAGTTTGACCTCCACATTGGTCATTTCCGGATATTTTTCCAGAAGCAAAGCGATGGCTCCAGTCACCAGCGGTGTGCTCATGCTGGTTCCGCTTTTGATCTGATACCGGCTCTGCAGATTGGCGCAGCTGATGATCCTCGACCCGGGCGCAACGATATCCGGCTTCTGGATACAGGCGGCAGTAGGCCCGCGCCCCGAGTAATCCACCATCCGGTTTCCCATAAAGGTAATGGCCTGGTCATCATCGGAGCTGCCTACCGTAATCACCTTCCGGCTGATTCCGGGGGTTGTAATGGTCATCTCCTTCGGTCCCTGATTTCCCGCTGCGATCACCATTACCAGCCCATCGTCCCAGGCTGCATCCACCCCCCGCACTAGCGCAGAATCCTCATTCATCACATTCCGGTTGAAGGAGCCTACTGAAATATTGATAATGCGGATCCCATACCGTTCCCGGTTTTCCCGCACCCACCGCAGGCCCGCCAGAACATCCGACGCAAATCCATTTCCTTTTTTATCCAGGACTTTCACCCCAATCAGCCTGCACTCCGGAGCCATCCCCTGGAACCGGCTGCCGGATGCCTGGCCGCTGCCTCCAATGATTCCACAGACATGGGTTCCATGGGAATTGTCATCATAGGGGGTGATCCGCCCCCGAACCATATCCCGAAAAGCCGTCACCCGGTTCCGAAAATCGGGATGCAGGTATACTCCCGTATCCAGCACGGCAACGCCCACTCCCCTTCCGGTGATCCCTCTGCTGTAGGCATCTCCCCAGTGGATCTGCTTCTTCACCTGGTCCATACTGTTTCTTCCTCAATCAGAATCTCTTGCTTTAGGATATTCAAAGTTAACGGAATCTGCCAACGCTTCCTAGCAAAATATGTTGAATTTGCCTTCATAACGTGTTAAAGTATAGATTAGAAACCTGTTTCCGGCTGCATGTCCGGAGCGATTCACAAGAGAATTCGAAGGGAGATTATAAGATGAAAGATAACAATTGTGCTTATTGCATGCAAGGCGATTTAGTTGCTCAGTTTGCTTACCCGGTATGCCAGATGAAGACCGGATATCTGTACGTGTTCCGGGAGCAGAGCAAGAAAGGACGTGTGATCCTGGCTCACAATAAGCATGTAAGCGAGCTGATCGAACTGACCGATGAGGAGAGAAATGACTTCTTCGCAGAGGTTGCTGCTGTTGCAAAGGCAGTTCACAAGGTATTCCATCCGGACAAGGTAAATTACGGTGCTTACGGCGATACCGGACACCACCTGCACTTCCATATCGTTCCAAAGTACAACGGCGGTGATGAGTGGGGCGGCACCTTCCAGATGAATCCAGGCAAGGTTACGCTGACCGACGCCGAGTATGAGGAAATGGCAGAGGCACTCCGCCAGGCATTAAAAGAGGAATAAAGAAGGGACCCAATTACATGGCTATCGATAATACATTCGCAATCAAAAAACTTCAGAAGCTGGACGGCTTCTATACCGTCTTTTCCGCACTTACCCGCATGCCCTACGTGGTTTGTGACGAGGAAACCTTTGACGATCAGGTTTACGTCTTTGCATCCGAGGAAGCTGGCAAGGAATTTGTTAAAACAATGGGCGATCAGAAGATCCCCGTTTCCCTGCTGAAGATCCATCAGCCTCACATGGCCGGTTTTTTCAACAGCCTGTATGCTCTGGATGTGAATGCAGTCAAGTTCTGCGATGAGGCCGGAGAATCCAACATTGCCTTAGAAAACCTGTCGCCGCGCCCGGATATGGAAAAGCTGGCCACCTCCAAGATCCCGATAATGAATCCGCAGCTTACCCTGACCATGATCTATTTCCTTCAGGAGCTTCGCCGTCCGGTGAAGCATGACATGGTGCAGCTTCACGAGCTTGAGGATGAGATGATTGCGAATCTGGTAAAATCCCACTTTATCCTTGGGATTGAAACGGTAAATGATGAAGAAAACAAAAATCCGGAAAAGATCAACTCCAACAACATCCGGATTCCATTTATGAAGAGCAAGGAAGGCGATATCTACCAGCCGATCTACACCGACTTTGCAGAGTTCCGCAAGTACGCCGGACCAAAGGCACAGAAGATGCGGATGTCCAACCTGACCTTAAAGCAGCTTCCCCAGTTTCTGATCAAGGAATCCAAGGGCTATGTGCTGAACCCGGCAGGTGTGAACCTGGTGCTTACCACCGAACAGTTAAAGCATATTCTTCAGGATTACGAATAAGCATGCAGATTGCCAGGCAATTCTCATTTTCATTTGATGTGAGAGCTGCCTGGCAATCGACTTTTATCTATGGTAGTGCGCCGGATGCGGCGCATGAAGGTTTCGGGCAGAAAAAGCCCCGTGTGTGACGTCACGGGGCTGCTTTTCTTTGGATGTTCAATTTCAAAAAGGATTTCAAAGGATTATTTCTTGTGCATTTCTTATGGTCTTAGTATAGCACAGAAGTCACGAAAATGTTTGAATGTTCCTTGAATAGATTATGAAGATTTTCTTAATATTTTTCATAAATTTAATATTTCTTCAGCAAATCGCAGAAATCAAAGGTAGCAAAATAATCCTTCGCCGTCTCTGCCCTCCGGATCATCTGAACAGAGCCATCCTCCTTTAATAAAAGCTCTGCTGATTTCAGCTTGCCATTGTAATTATAGCCCATTGCAAAGCCATGGGCGCCGGCATCATGGATGACCAGATAATCGCCTTTTTCTATCTCCGGCAGCATGCGGTCCACCGCAAACTTATCATTGTTCTCGCAGAGGGAGCCTACCACATCGTACTTGTGATCGCAGGCTGCATCCTCCTTGCCCAATACGGTAATATGGTGATAGGCCCCGTACATGGCCGGGCGCATCAGATTTACGGCGCAGGCGTCCACGCCCACGTACTCTTTGTAGGTGTGTTTTTCATGGATAGCCTTGGTTACCAGGCAGCCGTAAGGCGCCAGCATAAAGCGTCCCAGCTCCGTGCAGAGAGCCACATCTCCCATTCCGGCGGGAACCAGAATCTCCTCATATACCTTCCGCACGCCTTCTCCGATGACCAGGATATCATTTGGCGTCTGCTCCGGGCGGTAAGGGATGCCTACACCGCCGGACAGATTGATAAATTCAATATGGGCGCCGGTTTCCTTCTGAAGCTTCACAGCCAGCTCAAATAAAGTCTTGGCCAGTGCCGGATAATAGTCGTTGGTCACGGTGTTGCTTACCAGGAAGGCATGGATGCCGAAATGCTTGGCTCCCTTTTCCTTCAGAATGCGGAATGCTTCAAAGATCTGCTCTGTCGTCATGCCGTACTTGGCATCGCCGGGGTTGTCCATGATGCCGTTGCTGATCTCGTAGATTCCGCCCGGATTATACCGGCAGCTGATGGTCTCCGGAATATAGCCCAGGGTATCCTCCAGGCACTGAATATGGGTGATGTCATCCAGATTGATGATGGCCCCCAGCTTTTCTGCATAGGCAAACTCCTCCAGCGGCGTATCATTGGAGGAAAACATGATGTCATGGCCAGAGAAACCACAGCCCTCAGACATCATCAGTTCCGTTATGGATGAGCAGTCGGTTCCGCAGCCCTCCTCCTGTAAGATCTTTAAAATAAATGGGTTTGGAGTTGCCTTCACTGCAAAATACTCCTTATATCCTTTATTCCACGCAAATGCCTGATGAAGCTTTCTCGCATTTTCCCGGATTCCCTTCTCATCATACAGATGGAATGGAGTCGGGTAGGTCTTTACAATCTCCTGAACCTGTTCCAGCGTAACAAATGGTTTCTTTTCCATAACAAAATTCCCTTTCTCTTTCTCTGCAATTTTTATTATAAAATATTTTATGATATAAAAACGCCCACCATAAGGTACAAACAGCTTTTAGGAGCCATTGTACCTTATGATGGACGCCTTTGTCCAGTATTTTATCAAGAATATTTATCAAGTATCGCGATCTGCTCGTAACCGTTCGGACAAGTTGAATGGTTTCCTATCTATTCAATCGGAACCACCCGCATAATATTGGTCTGAGTAGCCGGCTCGTTTCTTCTGATGTAGGAAACCACACCAGCCGTGATAACGGTAATGTCACCCTTCTCTACCAGGCCCTTATCCTTCAGCTCTTCCAAGGAGTTCTCAATCAGCTCATCGGTAGATTCTGCTCTTCTGGACCATATTGGCTTAACGCCCCAGTAAATCATCATCTGACGAACCGCAGTCATGCTTGGGGACATGCCGATGATCTGGCAGCCCGGACGCCACTTGGAAAGCATCTTTGCGGTGTAGCCGGAGATACTTGGCGCCACGATCACCTTTGCTCCCAGATCATGTGCCGTAGCAACAGAGGAGTAGCATACCGAATTGGAAATACTATGGCCCTTGGCAGCTGTCACATGGCGGTCACGGTAGGAGGTATAATCCAGATGGGACTCGGTGTCCTCCACGATGGTAGCCATCATCTTCAGCGCCTCGATGGGATATTTGCCCATAGCGGTCTCACCGGAAAGCATCACAACATCGGTGCCGTCGTATACTGCATTTGCCACATCGGTCACCTCAGCTCTGGTAGGACGAGGGTTGCGGATCATGGAATCCAGCATCTGGGTTGCAGTGATAACTACCTTGCATGCCTCATTACACTTTGCAATAATGGTCTTCTGGATATACGGAACCTTCTCCGGCGGGATCTCCACACCCATATCGCCCCGGGCAACCATGATGCCGTCTGCCGCTGCGATGATCTCATCCAGGTTATCGATTCCCTCTGCATTCTCGATCTTTGCGATGATCTGGAGATTGGCGCTCTCCTCCTCCAGGATCTTGCGGATCTCATAGATCGCATCTGCGCTGCGGACAAAGGAGGCTGCAATAAAGTCAAAGCCCTCCCGGATTCCGAAGCGGATATCTTCTTTATCCTTCTCTGTCAGAGCCGGAAGCTTGATCTTAACATTGGGAACGTTAACGCCCTTTCTCTGTCCCAGCTCGCCGCCGTTGATTACGGTACAGACAATATCCGTATCCTTCACTTCATTGACCCGAAGCTCGATCAGACCGTCATCGATCAGGATCGTGTTTCCGGCCGTCACATCGGTATTTAAACCGTCGTAGTTGATATAGCAGATATGCTCGTCACCGATCACCTCTCTGGTGGTAAGAATAAACTCCTGGCCCTCCTGAAGGGTAACCTTCTTCTCATCCTTTAACAGACCGGTACGGATCTCCGGTCCCTTGGTATCCAGCAGGGCTGCAACCGGCCGGTCTACTTCCTTGCGGATCTGCTTTAACAGCTCCAGACGCGCCTTGTGCTCTGCGTGTGTGCCATGGGAAAAGTTAAAACGTGCCACGTCCATGCCGTTTTCAGCCAGGCCGCGCAGAATTTCCGGATCGCTGGTATTGGGACCCATTGTGCAAATGATCTTGGTTTTTTTCATTCTGAAATTCATAGTTTCCTCCATTCCAATCTATCGGTTACTGTGGGGGCAAATCCTGTGGATTTCCAGTAACATGCTGATGTGTGTATAAATGATCCTGGCAGTATTCGTAGCTGCCGGCGCATTTCGAACAATAACGGAATTCCATCTGCGGCCCATCCTCCTCCGTCCGCCCGCAGACTGCGCAGCGATGGCGGGTGCGGCCAGCCGGCTTGATCTTCGTCTGAGCTTTAAATTCCTTTTTGCGTTTGATCTCCTTCGGTGAAAATTTCCGTACATTCCTGGTAAGCAGGAAGAACAGGATCACATTCAGGAGAGACAGGCCTACCTCCAGCTTCGTGATGACTGGGCCTGTGATAAATTCATACAGATAAATCGCTGTCTCTGCCAGAGCCAGATACTTGGCCTTCACCGGAAGCACGCCCCAGATGAAGAACTGAGTCTCCGGAAAGGTCAGCGCCACCGCGATAAACAGCGAGAAATTCAAATAAACCGGCGTCAGATAGACATTCACACCCCAGATCAGGTAGGCAGCTACTGCACCTGCCACATGCCCGATGATTCCCAGAAGGAAATACACATTAAACCGGAAGGAACCCCAGATCCGCTCCAACGTGCTTCCCAGGAAGTAATAAGTGGGAATGATCATCACATTCAGCAGGATTCCGGTGATCCCCAGTCTTCCGCCAAAAGTGATGGGCGGATACATCATAAATGTGATCACACGCCAGATCTGTCCGTGGAGCACCGCCCCGCCGTCCAGACTGAAAAACATATAGTACAGCATCGGGTTAATAAACTGAATCACCACACCGATCCCGTACAGAAGTACGATGATCCGGGGCAGATCCCGGATGGCGTACCGTCCCAGCTTTCGTTCCAGCTTTTCAAAAAAATTCATGATATCATCCTTTTCGTTTCAGTCATCAGCAATTGTTAACGATCCTCAGAACAGATTTTTCTTTGAGAAGATCCATGCCACGATCAAGGTAAGCACGGCGGTAAAGCCAAGCACAATGTAAAATCCATAGGGATGACTGGCAAAGGGCATTCCCACCGGATTCACATTCATTCCATAAAAGCTTGCGACCATCGTAGGAATGGACATCACAATGGTGACGGTGGCTAAAAACTTCATCACAATGTTCAGATTGTTGGAGATCACCGAAGCAAATACATCCATAGTTCCAGCCAGGACGCCGCTGTAAATGTTTGCCATCTCGATCGCCTGCTTATTCTCGATGATAACATCCTCCAGAAGCTCTGTGTCCTCCGGATACTTCTTAATCTTTTCATTCTTCATCAGCTTCTCCAGCACAACTTCATTGGACCGGAGGGAGGTGGTGAAGTACAGAAGGCTCTTCTCCAGTTCCTGAAGCTCGATCAGCTCCTGGTTCCGCTGAGACTGGTGAAGCTTCCGCTCGATCACCTCGCTCTTTTTATCAATGATACGCAGATACTGCAGGTAAAGAGAGGCATTTTTGTAAAGGATCTGAAGAATAAATCTGGTCTTCATAAAAGTATGAAAATCCCGCACACGCCCGTCCATGAATGCCGACAGGATGGAGGTTTCTTCCAGGCAGACGGTAATGATCATATCATTGGTCATCACAATACCCAGAGGGATGGTCACATACCAGTCCTTGTCATTCCGCTCCTCAATCGAAGGGATATCCACCAGGATCAGCGTGTAATCGTCTTCTACCTCGATACGAGAACGCTCCTCCTCATCCAGAGGGGCTCTTAAGTGATCCGGATCGATCTGATAGGCATCCGATATCTCCAGGATCTCTGTGGCGGTTGGATTAGTCAGCGCAATCCAGGAGCCGGGAAGCCTTTCATCCTTCTGATGGATGACACCGTCTTCTGTCTTAAAAATCTGTATCATACCTTACAACCTCCGTCTCGCAGAATTCCGCACGACGCATAAGCCTACTGTGCTATTTTATTATAATTTCTGCATCCTGGTTTGTCAAACGAATTGGCTTCCTTTTCTCTTTTCTTCAAATTTTCATGCTTTCTTTACAATTTTTTAACAGTACCTACCAATTGTAATCCTCTATCTTTTATGGTAAACTAAGTATCGTTTCGTTTGGCTCTTTAATTATAAGAAGGTTTTGCTTTTATTCAAAGGAGGTAGGGGAAGCTTCCCCGCATATATGAAAAGACCAAATACCCTTGGAATCGATATTGGTTCCACCACTGTAAAAATTGCGATCTTGGATACGGACTCACATATATTATTTTCCGATTATGAACGGCATTATGCAAATATTCAGGAAACATTGGCAGGTCTTCTGGTCAAGGCGAAGGAAAAGCTGGGCTCCCTGGAGGTTGCTCCCTCCATCACCGGCTCCGGCGGCCTTACCCTGTCCCGGCATCTGAAGGTAAATTTCGTCCAGGAGGTAGTGGCAGTGGCCACCGCTCTTCAGGATTACGCACCTCACACCGATGTAGCCATCGAGCTTGGCGGCGAGGATGCCAAGATCATCTATTTCTCCAATGGCATCGACCAGAGGATGAACGGCATCTGCGCCGGCGGAACCGGCTCCTTTATTGATCAGATGGCATCCCTGCTTCAGACCGACGCAGCGGGGCTGAATGAATATGCTGCCCATTACCAGGCGATTTATCCCATCGCAGCCCGCTGCGGTGTATTTGCCAAAACCGACATCCAGCCTTTGATCAACGAGGGCGCTACCAGAGAGGATCTGGCCGCCTCCATCTTCCAGGCTGTAGTCAACCAGACCATCAGCGGTCTGGCCTGCGGAAAGCCGATCCGGGGCAATGTTGCGTTCTTAGGCGGCCCGCTCCATTTCCTGCCGGAGCTGCGCAATGCCTTTATCCGCACCCTCCATCTGACCGGAGAGCAGATCATCGCACCGGATCACTCTCATCTGTTCGCCGCAGTAGGCGCGGCCATGAACAGCAAGACGGACGAACGTCTGGTTTCCTTAGATGACATGATCGAGACTCTGACTCACGGCATCCAGATGGATTTTGAGGTCAAGCGGATGGAGCCGTTATTTGCGGACCAGGAGTCCTACGACGAATTCTGCCGCCGCCATGACAGCAACTGCGTTGCAAAAGGCGATTTATCTACATATCAGGGCAACTGCTTCTTAGGCATCGATGCCGGCTCCACCACCACAAAGGTGGCACTGGTAGGCGAAGATGGAAAGCTTCTGTATCATTTTTACAGCAACAATAACGGAAGTCCTCTGGCAACTGCCATCCGCGCCATCAAGGAGATCAGCCAGCAGCTTCCGGATACAGCTCATATCGCCTGGTCCTGTTCCACCGGCTACGGCGAGGCCCTGTTAAAATCTGCGCTGATGCTGGATGAGGGAGAGGTGGAGACCATCTCCCACTACTACGCTGCTGCATTTTTCGAGCCGGAAGTGGACTGCATTCTGGATATCGGCGGTCAGGATATGAAATGTATCCGGATCAAGGACGGCACCGTGGACAGCGTTCAGTTAAATGAGGCCTGCTCCTCCGGCTGCGGCTCCTTTATCGAAACCTTTGCAAAATCCTTAAATTACAGCGTGGAGGATTTTGCTAAGGAAGCATTGTTTGCCAAGAATCCAACCGATCTTGGCACACGCTGTACCGTTTTTATGAATTCCAATGTAAAGCAGGCCCAGAAGGAGGGCGCATCGGTAGCCGATATCTCTGCCGGCCTGGCTTACTCTGTTATTAAAAATGCACTGTTTAAGGTAATCAAGATCACCAGCCCTTCCGACTTAGGGCACCATGTAGTCGTACAGGGCGGCACCTTCTACAACGATGCGGTTCTGCGCAGCTTCGAGAAGATCTCCGGCTGTCAGGCAGTCCGCCCTGACATAGCCGGTATTATGGGTGCCTTCGGCGCAGCGCTGATCGCGCGGGAGCGCTTTGATGCATCCAGACAGACTACCATGCTGCCGATCCCAAAGATCCTGAACCTGACCTACCGCACCGTTATGACCCGCTGCCAGGGCTGCTTAAATCACTGCGTCCTGACCATCAACCAGTTTGACGGCGGCC
Source organism: Lachnospiraceae bacterium (assembly GCA_030524635.1). Taxonomy (GTDB): domain Bacteria; phylum Bacillota; class Clostridia; order Lachnospirales; family Lachnospiraceae; genus Caccovicinus. Next base: position 9,452 of record JAUNGG010000042.1, on the reverse strand, counting down.
GCCAGTTTGTCACCGGAAACCGCTGCGAGCGGGGCTTAGGACAGCATAAGGCAAAGAAGGAAGTACCAAACTTATTTGATTATAAATACCACCGGATGTTCGACTATGAGCCGCTGACTGCTGACAAGGCGCCAAGAGGCGAGGTGGGAATCCCAAGAGTCTTAAATATGTACGAGAATTACCCATTCTGGGCCGTATTCTTTAAGGAGCTTGGCTTCCGCACCATCCTTTCGCCTCAGTCCAGCCGGCAGATCTACGAGCTGGGAATCGAATCCATCCCCAGCGAGTCTGAGTGCTATCCGGCGAAGATCGCCCACGGACACGTATCCTGGCTGATTAAGAAGAATGTAAAATTCATCTTCTATCCCTGCATCCCATACGAGCGAAACGAAACCCCTGATGCAGGCAACCACTACAATTGTCCCATGGTGACCTCCTATGCGGAGAATATCAAGAACAATGTGGAGGAGCTGGAAACGGAGCATGTGACCTTCATGAACCCATTCCTTGCCTTTACCAACGAGGAGATTCTGACGGCTGCTCTGGTGCGGGAATTCCTGGCCGCCTTCGGCCCTCACTCAAAGGCAGCTCATCCAATGACCCGGGAAGAGATCACAAAGGCAGCTCATGCCGCCTGGTTAGAGCTGGAAGCCTCCCGTCGGGATATTGAGAAGAAGGGGGAGGAAACCTTAAAATGGCTGGAGGATCATCACCGCCACGGCATTGTGCTGGCCGGCCGCCCCTACCATGTAGACCCGGAGATCCACCACGGGATCCCGGAGCTGATCACCTCCTACGGCTTTGCTGTGCTGACGGAGGATTCCATCTCCCATTTAAGCGATGTGGAGCGCCCCATCGTGGTGACCGACCAATGGATGTATCACACCCGCCTTTACCGGGCAGCATCCTTTGTAAAGAGCAATCCTAACCTGGATCTGATCCAGTTAAATTCCTTCGGCTGCGGCCTGGATGCCGTCACCACCGATCAGGTCAATGAGATCCTGACCAAATCCGGCAAGATCTACACCGTCTTAAAGATCGATGAGGTAAATAACTTAGGCGCTGCCAGGATCCGTATCCGCTCTCTGATCGCAGCACTCCGTGTCCGTGACCAGAAGCACTACAGCCACAAGGTGGTATCCAGCGCTTACAACCGTGTCCTCTTTACGAAGGACATGAGAAAAGACTACACCATCCTGTGCCCCCAGATGTCGCCGATCCATTTCGACCTTCTGGAGCCGGCTATCAACTCCTGCGGCTACCATGTGGAGGTTCTGCAGAACCATAACCGCTCCGCCGTTGATGTAGGATTACAATATGTAAACAATGATGCCTGCTATCCATCCCTGATCGTGATCGGTCAGATCATGGAAGCACTGTTGTCCGGCAAGTACGACTTAGACCACACTGCCATCTTCATGAGCCAGACCGGCGGCGGCTGCCGCGCTTCCAATTACATCGGCTTTATCCGCCGTGCCCTGGAGAAGGCAGGCATGTCCCAGATCCCGGTTATCTCCGTCAATGCCAACGGCATGGAGACCAACCCTGGCTTTACCATCACCCTGCCGCTGCTGACCAAGGGCCTGCAGGCTGTGGTATACGGCGATATCTTCATGCGTGTGGTTTACGCCACCAGGCCATACGAACGGGTTCCCGGCAGCACCAACGCCCTGCATGACAAATGGCGCCGCCGCTGCATCCACTCTCTTTCCAAAAAGGGAGCGGACATGATGGAATTCTCCCGAAATGTAAGAGCTATTATCCGGGACTTCGACGCACTTCCTCGAGTAGATGTGGCAAAGCCGAAGGTTGGCATCGTAGGCGAGATCCTGGTGAAATTCTCTCCCCTGGCCAACAATCATATTGTAGACCTGCTGGAGTCTGAGGGAGCCGAGGCGGTCATGCCTGACTTAATGGATTTCCTGCTTTACTGCTTCTACAACAGCAACTTCAAGGCAGAGCATCTGGGCGGAAAACGCTCCACTGCATGGCTGTGCAATATGGGCATCTCCCTGCTGGAATTCTTCCGCAAGACGGCACGACGTGAGCTAGAGCGCAGCAAGCATTTCAGCCCGCCTGCGGACATCCGCAATCTGGCTGACATGGCAAAGGATTTCGTATCTCTGGGCAACCAGACCGGTGAGGGCTGGTTCTTAACCGGTGAGATGCTGGAGCTGATCCACAGCGGTGTGGGCAATATCGTGTGCACTCAGCCATTCGGCTGCCTGCCCAACCATATCGTAGGCAAGGGCGTGATCAAGGAGCTGCGGAAAAACTACCCGGAGGCCAATATTATTGCTGTTGACTACGACCCTGGCGCAAGCGAGGTAAATCAGCTGAACCGAATCAAGCTGATGCTGGCTACGGCACAGAAAAATCTGAATCAGAAGAAAGAGGCGTAGACAGAACGTCACAATGCCTGACAGAACATAAAACAAAAATTAATATCCGGAAGCCTGATCCAGTTTGATTGGGCTTCCGGATATTTTTTACACATATTCTCTTACCTCCTACAGCAGGCAATGCCGCATCATCTGGCGTACCGTTCTACCAGGGCTCCGGAGCGGTATGCTTCTAAAAGCTGCTCCAGATCCTTTATCTTTTCCCGCAGCTCTGCGCCGATATCGGTGTCTCCTACCAGCTTTCGCTGCATCACCCGTTTTACCATGATCGTCTCAGAATGGATGTCGCTTTCCTTCTGGATGGCTGCCTCCGTGGATTCGAAGGGCTCGTGGGCGGCCAGGATCAGGCCGTAGGAGTTGTATATCAGAGTGTAGCCGGCGATTCCGGTTTCTCCCTGGTAGGCTTTGGAAAAGCCTCCGTCGATGACCAGCACCTTGCCGCCGCATTTTACCGGGCTTTCTCCGTTCTTTTTCTTTACCGGTACGTGGCCGTTGATGATGTGGCTTCCTTCTGCCGGGAGGCCGAATTCTGCCAGGATGCGGTCTGCCACCTCCTCCTGCTCTAACAGATTGTAGTAGGGATTCTTCTTTTCCCGGTGAGTTTCCTTGTCTGCCAGGAAATACCGCTCGAAGGTGGCCATCTTGTCCTTGCCGAACAGCGGGGAATTCTCATGAAGCCAGATGTACCACATCATGTCCCGGCCTCGCTCCCGTTCCTGATCGTTTATCGCTACAAAGCCCTTCCGCACATAGCTGTCCAGGGCCTCATACAAGCTTTTCCCGGAATAAACCTGCCCGTAAAGCTCTACCTCCTTTAATGTGCCGTCCTCATTTAACGGCACACAGCCGTGGTACAGCAGATTTCCGTTAAATACTTTATAAAGGCTGCCCTTGGCCAGAAGGAACTTCATATGCTGCTGCAGCTTTTCGCAGTTTAAAAATGCCCGCTCCAGCCGCCGCATGATCTCCTCCTCCTGCTGGGAAAAGGCATAGGGATCGGCTGGGTTCACAGTGGGGAAGCTGTGGTCCAGAAGCTCATATTCCTTTCCGTCTATGGCAATGGTTCCCTTGTCAAATTGAATACAATGAAGCAGGTTCCGGCTTTCCAGATGGAATTCCGGATGCTTTCGGATCAGCTGGCCCTCTGCCTTAAACTGAATAATGGAGATCGCCTTGTGCATTTTGATGTTGATCTCCCGCTCGCTTAAGCTGCAGTTGCCGCCGCCCTTCAGCTGGAAGCAGGTGCACGGATCTTCCCCGTATACATTCATGGCAAAGGTCGCTAAGGGCAGAAGGTTGATTCCATAGCCATCCTCCAGGATATCCAGATTGCCGTACCGGGCACAGACCCGGATCACGTTGGCGATGCAGCAGATCTGGCCTGCCGCAGCCCCCATCCACAGCACATCGTGATTGCCCCACTGGATGTCCACCGAGTGGTACTGCATCAGCTTGTCCATGATGATATGCGGTCCCGGCCCCCGGTCATAGATATCACCTACGATGTGCAGGTGGTCCACTACCAGCCGCTGGATCAGCTGGCACAGGGCAATAATGAATTCCTCCGCCCGGCCTACACGGATCATAGTCCGGATAATCGCATTGTAGTAGGATTCCTTGTCGATGCCCACCGCCTTTTCCGTGATCAGCTCCTCGATCACATAGGCGAACTCCGGCGGCAGCGCCTTCCTTACCTTGGAGCGGGTATATTTGCTGGCAGCACATTTGCACACCTGGATCAGGCGGTATAAGGTGATCTTGTACCAGTCATCACGGTCTTTGGCGGTTTTTAATACCTGGTTCATCTTTTCTCTGGGATAGTAGATCAGGGTGGCCAGGGACTGCTTGTCCTGGTTGCTTAAGGTGTTTCCAAACACGTCATTGACCTTCCGCCGCACTGCGCCGGAGCCATTTTTCAGCACATGGGAAAATGCCTCATACTCCCCGTGGATGTCCGTCAGGAAGTGCTCCGTCCCCTTTGGAAGGTTCAGAATTGCCTCCAGGTTAATGACCTCCGTGGAGGCTGCTGCTATGGTAGGATACAGCTCAGACAGCCGTTCTAAGTAGCGAATGGATAAATCTTTCAATATGTCTTCTCCTCTCCTGTTTTCTGTCGGTTGTTCCGTTTTTCCTTTCTCATACCTCCAGTATATCGGTTTTCTGCCAGGAAAGCCAGCTATGATATTTCATTCACAGATTTGATATTTCGTTCACAAAGAAGCCGGCTTCCATTCGTTTACTTTTTCCGGTTCTTCTGTTACAATTGCAGTAAACCGCGGCCACAAAAAGCAAAAAACGCTGCATTTGCAAACCACTTCTATACGAAAAGAGGAAGCTACATGAAATTAGTTGTCATCGACGGCCAGGGCGGCCGGATGGGAAAATCCATTATCGAACAGCTTAAGAAAAATTGTCCGGAGCCCAAACCCTTTGAAATCTACGCCATCGGCACCAACAGCACGGCTACCCAGGCAATGATGAAGGCTGGAGCCGACTACGGCGCCACCGGAGAAAACCCGGTTATCGTCAATTCCAGAAATGCAGACATGATCGTGGGCCCCATTGGGATCGTTATTGCCGATTCCCTGCTGGGCGAGATCACGCCTGCTATCGCCGCTGCCATCGGCTCCAGCCCTGCCTATAAGATCCTGATTCCCATCAACCGCTGCAATCATATGATCGTAGGCTGCCAGGATGCGCCCTTAAGTGAATACCTGCAGCAGGTCTGCAGCGAGGTATTAAAACGGGTACAAAAAACAACCAGAAAGTGAGATGACCAATTATGATACTATTTTTAACCAGCAGTCCCTGCAGCAATGATGTGCCGGAGGGCGTTGACCTTCCCTGCATTTTGAATGAAGCCAATGAATTTGTCACCCGTCTGTCCGAATACTGGAAGCCGGATTCCCAATGCCTGTTCATTAGCTCTGACCCTGACAATTTTGATTTGAATGATGAGATGATCGCCACCTTTTACGGTGCTTTCAACTTCCATGGATTAACCATATCCGATATTGCAGTCTGTGATTCCAGAAATGAGGAGGACGCACCAGAGCTGATCGCAGAAAGCGATATCATCGTGCTGGCAGGCGGCCACGTTCCCACCCAAAATGCATTTTTTCAGCGAATCGGGCTGCGCGATCTGATCCAGGATTTTCCAGGCATTGTGATGGGCATCAGCGCCGGAACCATGAATTGTGCCGATACCGTATACGCCCAGCCGGAGCTGGAGGGAGAGTCCATCGATCCGGATTACCAGCGCTACCTGCCGGGGCTTGGCCTGACTGAGGTCAATGTTCTGCCTCACTATCAGCAGGTAAAGGATTACTGGCTGGACGGAAAGCGTCTGTTTGAGGATATCACCTATGGAGACAGCTTCGGCAATCTGTTTTTTGCCTTAGTGGATGGAAGCTATATCCTGGTGCAGGATGGGGAAACGGTTCTCTTTGGGGAAGCTTACCTGATTCAGGATGGGCAGCTTCAGCAGATCTGCGGGGAAGGGGAATATCTGCAGCTTTAAGGACAGCCTGCGGCTCCGGATATTCCGTATACTCCATAAAATAATAATCTTAATACAGAAAGGCGGAGATCCCCTTTCTGGAAACAAGGGATCTCCGCCAGTTTTATTGGTTTTGTTTTATTTCTTCTGCCCGTGGAAATCGTCAGCAGCTTCCTACAACGCTTACCACAGAAACCTGATTACTCATACAGCGGATACTTGGCACAGATCTTCTCCACCTCGCCGCGGATATAATCAGCTTTCGCCTCAAAATCAGTAGCAGCCAGCCAGATGCACTCTGCGATCTTTTCCATATCCTCTTCTACCAGGCCTCTGGTGGTAACAGCCGGGGTGCCGATGCGGACACCGGAGGTTACGAAGGGGCTTCTTGGATCGTTAGGAACCGTATTCTTATTCAGAGTGATGAATACCTCGTCACAGCGGTTCTGCAGCTCTTTACCGGATACCTCCATGCCGCGCAGGTCAACCAGCATCAGGTGATTGTCTGTGCCGCCGGTGAGAATCTTAAAGCCCTGCTTCTCCAGCGCTGCTGCCAGTGCCTTTGCATTCTTTACAACCTGCTCCTGATAGGTCTTGAACTCCGGCTTTAATGCCTCGCCGAAGCAAACTGCCTTGCCTGCAATAATGTGCTCTAACGGACCGCCCTGGGTTCCCGGGAAGATCGCTTTATTGAAGTTAAACTTCTCTGCTGCCTCCTTATTTGCCAGGATCAGACCGCCTCTCGGTCCTCTTAAGGTCTTGTGGGTGGTTGTAGTTACCACATGAGCATATGGGATTGGGCTTGGATGAAGTCCTGCTGCAACCAGGCCGGCGATATGAGCCATATCTACCATCAGGTAAGCACCGCACTGATCTGCGATCTCACGGAACCGCTTAAAGTCGATCACTCTTGCATATGCGCTGGCGCCTGCCACGATCAGCTTCGGCTTATTCTCCATTGCCAGCTTCTCTACTTCATCGTAATCAATATAGCCTTCCGCGTTTACACCATAAGGAACGATGTTAAAATACCTTCCGGAGAAGTTAACTGGTGAACCGTGGGTCAGATGACCGCCGCAGTCTAAGCTCATGCCCATAACCGTGTCACCTGGCTCCAGCATAGCAATAAATACTGCCATATTGGCCTGTGCACCGGAATGCGGCTGTACATTGGCATAATCGCAGCCAAACAGCTTCTTTGCACGCTCAATGGCGATGGTCTCCACCACATCCACACACTGGCATCCGCCGTAATAACGCTTTCCAGAGTATCCTTCTGCATACTTATTGGTTAAAACCGTACCCATTGCCATCATAACCGGCTCGGATACAATATTTTCCGAAGCAATCAGCTCCAGATTCCGTCTCTGTCTTGCTGCCTCAGCCTGAATGGCCTGCCCCACCTCTTCATCATACTGGGTGATAAAATCCATTACCTGATTTACCATATTTCTACCTCATTTCCACTTGATTTCCTGATAATACCAACATAGAGCCAAAAGCTTTGTTCTCCATTTTACCACGTTAAAGTGTAATGTCAAGTATTTTGCCAAAACTACACTTACCCAAACCGGTACTGCCGAAGCACTGCCTGAATACTTCGCCTTCCATTATACTCATTGATCTCCGGATAATAAATCACATCCATAAACCGGCTGCCGCCCATCTCCTCCATAAATCCATCCCCGTCTCCAAACCAGCGGGCTTCCATAGGAAGGCCAGATTCCGTTACCAGAGAAAGCATCACCACATTCCGGTTCTTTCCTGCCACCCGAGCGCTGCGGATCCGCAGATGCCGCTGGGCAAACTGAGGCTTTTCATTTCCCTGGCCAAATGGCTCAAGAAGGCTTAGCTCCTGGATCAGCGGCTCATTCACATACTCCATAGGGAGAGCCACATCGATCCAGATCTTTTCCACGAAATCCGCCTCTGTCAGCTTCTGGTGTGCATTCTCATTCAGCCGCCTGCGGAATTCCTCTACCTTTTCTTCCTCCAGGGAAAGTCCTGCTGCCATCGGGTGACCGCCGAATTTCAGAAGCAGATCCTGTACTTCCACCAGAGACTCAAACATATGATAGCCTTCAATGGAACGGCCGGAACCCTTCACAGCCTCCTCCCCCTTCGTCAGTACAATGGATGGCTTATGATACCGTTCCCGAAGCCGCCCGGCCACAATACCAGCCAGGGATTCATGGCAATCCGGCAGATAAACCACCAAAACCCAGTCCTCCAGATACTGCTCCTCCACCTGGGCCGCCGCTGCCTCCACGCCCTTCGCTGTCATATCCTTTCGCGTATCATTTAATTCCTTCAGTTTATCCGCCAGCCGGTCTGCCTCCTGCTCATCCGCTGACAGCAGCATGGATAAGGCAAGCTTAGCCGTTTCCAGGCGGCCGCTGGCATTTAAGCAGGGACCGATCACAAAGCCTACATGATAAGCGGTGATCCGGTCCGGATTCAAATTATTTTTCTCAATCAGCTTCCGAAGGCCAAGATTCCTGGTCCGCCCCATCCGTTTTAGGCCTTCCTTTACCACGATTCGGTTCTCATCCTGAAGTTTCATCACATCTCCAACGGTAGCCAGAGCTGCAAATTCCATCAACTCCAGCCATTCCTCCTCCGGCACTCCAAAAATACGGTACAGCCCCTTTACCAGCTTGTAGGCTACCATTCCGCCGCAAATATCCGGATAAGGGTAGCGGCTGTCCTTCCGCTTTGGATTCACCACCGCTGCCGCTTTGGGCAGAAGATCCTTTCCCTGATCATCCTGCCGGATATCATGATGATCCGTCACAATCACCGTCATGCCAAGCTCCGCTGCCAGCTCCATCTGATCAATGGCAGCGATCCCATTATCGCAGGTCAGGATCGTGTCAATGCCATCCTCTCCTGCTGCCCGGACGATGGATTCATTGATCCCGTATCCGTCCTTAATCCGGTCCGGAATCTCATAATCTGCCTTCGCCCCCACCCGGCACAGCGCCCGGTAGAGCAGATAGGTAGAGCAGATCCCATCAATATCATAATCTCCAACGATCCGAATCCGCTTTCCTTCTTCTATCTTTCGCTGCAGGATCTGCAGCGCCCTTCCCATATCCGGCAGCAGCATAGGCTCATATAGATCTTCAACCGTTCCGTGAAGATACTGGTATACCGCATCCAGTCCGATCACATCCCGATTGCGGATGATCCTGGCAGTTACCGGGCTGACGCCTACAGCGGCGCCGATGGCGTTGAAATCTGCTTTTTTTGATTGTACCATCCATTGCGTTTTTGTCATGCTTCTGTTCTCCATTTTGCGTCATTCTATATATCGTGAATGAAAGTTTTTTCCATGGTGTAAAAAAGACCGCCACTATGGCAGTCTTTTCATAATTCTTATAACAGTTTTTTCACCTGCTCAAACGTAACATTTTCATATCCTTTATTCTCAATTACCGCTTTCCACAAACCAACTGGATCTGGAATATATTTCTTTAAGGAATGGACGAGAGCGGTTAAGCCAATATTGATACCCTCAATTCGCCCTTCTATTTTGCCTTCTATCTTGC
>JAUNGG010000041.1 GCA_030524635.1 Lachnospiraceae bacterium | reverse complement strand
ACTAAGCGGTGCTTAGCACCGTCAACAACTACTGGATGAATAATTCAGGTTAATTTATTAAAAAAAGACAAAACTAAAGTTTCCGGAGGAATCTGTTCTTTGTATACATCACATTCTTTTCTAATCAAGGCACCGAACTCAACAGATTGCGTCGTTCTTTCAAAAATGATGGATGTCCGATTTGTTTTTATGTTCTTTCGATACATCCATTCTGTCACAATACAATTTTGATTATATTCAAAACCATATCGATATTCAAAATTATCAATAATCTTTATAATTTGAAATTCTGAATTCTCCTCTTCTTCTTCAAAAGAAAACGGATTATAATATTGTGCAATCGCTGTTTCTGCGCCATCATTGACATTATCTAACGATTTTGCAATAATTCGTTGAAAATACATCATAGCCAAATACAAATTTGATTTTCCGCTTGCATTTGCTCCGTAAATAGCTGCTACCTTCAAAAATTTTTCCTTAGTTCCAATATCAATTAGATTACACGCATGCTCTTTATATGCATTGATTGCCGTCATATCCAGTATGGTTTCATTCTTAAAAGATAAAACATTCTTCAACATGAATTGTACTAACATATTACATCACCTCCTATACTATATAATATACCGATTTTTAAATATTATGTCAATCAAATTACGTATTTTTCACATTTTTCTTGATATAGTTTTAATTATATGCTATATCATACATTGTATGGCACATTTTAACACGTTTTGTTCCAATTTATTGCATGCATCAAAAAATGCCGTAAGCCCTTAAGCTTACGGCATTTTCAGCACTTATACTAATTCAATTCTTAGAACTTCCCAGCCTCAGCAGCCTCCTGGATGGAAACTGCAACAGCAACGGTCATACCAACCATTGGGTTGTTGCCTGCGCCGATCAGACCCATCATCTCTACGTGAGCCGGAACGGAGGAGGAACCTGCAAACTGTGCATCAGAGTGCATACGTCCTAAAGTATCGGTCATACCGTAGGAAGCTGGTCCTGCTGCCATGTTGTCTGGATGCAGAGTACGTCCGGTACCGCCGCCGGAAGCTACGGAGAAGTACTTCTTTCCTGCTTCGTTTCTTTCCTTCTTGTAGGTACCTGCAACTGGATGCTGGAAACGGGTTGGGTTGGTGGAGTTACCAGTGATGGAAACGTCTACGTTCTCCTTCCACATGATAGCAACGCCTTCCGGAACGCTGTTAGCGCCGTAGCAGTTAACCTTGGAACGAAGTCCCTCGGAGTAAGCGATTCTCTCTACCTCAGTAACGGTGTTGGTGTATGGATCATACTCGGTCTCTACGAAGGTGAAGCCGTTGATACGGGAAATAATCTTAGCTGCATCCTTGCCTAAACCGTTTAAGATAACACGCAGTGGTTTCTGGCGAACCTTGTTAGCCTTCTCTGCGATACCGATTGCGCCCTCTGCTGCTGCGAAGGACTCATGACCAGCTAAGAAGCAGAAGCAGTCGGTATCCTCTTCCAGAAGCATCTTGCCTAAGTTGCCGTGGCCTAAGCCTACCTTACGGGTATCTGCTACAGAACCTGGGATACAGAATGCCTGTAAGCCCTCGCCGATTGCTGCTGCAGCCTCAGATGCCTTTCTGCAGTTCTTCTTGATTGCGATTGCTGCGCCTACGGTGTATGCCCAACATGCATTTTCAAAGCAGATTGGCTGGATCTTCTTGATCTGATCGTAAACGTTCAGACCGGCATCCTTGGTGATCTTCTCAGCTTCTTCGATGGAAGCGATGCCATAGCTGTTTAATACGCTATTGATTTTATCAATACGTCTCTCATATGATTCAAATAAAGCCATCTTTAACGTCCTCCTTTATCATTCTTTACGTGGGTCGATAATCTTAACAGCATCATCTACACGGCCATACTGTCCGCATGCCTTCTCATAAGCGGTGTTCGGATCGTCGCCCTTCTTGATGAAGTCGGTCATCTTGCCAAGGCTTACGAATTTGTAACCGATGATCTGATCGTCCTTGTCAAGAGCGATACCGGTAACATAGCCTTCTGCCATCTCCAGATAACGAGGACCTTTCTTTAAGGTTCCGTACATAGTACCAACCTGGCTTCTTAAGCCCTTTCCTAAGTCTTCCAGACCTGCACCTACTGGCAGACCATCCTCAGAGAATGCACTCTGGGTACGTCCGTAAACGATCTGTAAGAACAGCTCTCTCATAGCAGTGTTGATTGCATCACATACTAAGTCGGTATTTAAAGCTTCCATAACGGTTAAGCCTGGAAGGATTTCAGCTGCCATAGCTGCGGAGTGAGTCATACCAGAACATCCAATGGTCTCAACTAATGCCTCCTGAATGATACCCTCTTTTACGTTCAGGGTAAGCTTGCAGGCGCCCTGCTGAGGAGCACACCAGCCAATGCCGTGTGTCAGACCAGAAATATCTTTTACTTCTTTAGCCTGAACCCATTTTGCTTCTTCTGGGATGGGAGCACAGCCATGATGCACGCCCTGTGCTACAGTACACATTTCTTCAACTTCTTTTGAATAAATCATGTGTTAAAACTCCTTTCAAATATGTAGTTTTCTTATAATGCTCTTGCTTGTATGGCAGTGATAAATACCCGCCTGTCCCCTGGCAGTTCGTTAAATATATCACATCATACCTAGCCTTATTTTCTCACAAAATCCTGATTTCGTCCATATCTATTTTGCACAAATTAACAATTTTATGAAAATAATTGCCATGCCGCATTTTCTGCTGTCAATTTCCCCAAAACTCTCAAGTAGTACAGGAAAAACAGGATCCCCTTGGCAATCGTGGACAGGGAGAATGCCCACCAGATCCCTTCCAGCCCCAAAGCGCCTCCCAGAATCACCGCCAGAGGAATCCGGGCGGAAGTCAGCAGCACGGTAATCACCGAGCACTGGAAGGTTTTTCCTAATCCAGACAGGGCTCCTGTTGTCATCATTTCCATACACATGAACATCTGGCTGAAGCCCAGGACACGCAGATAGCTCATTCCCACCGGGATCACCTCCGCCTCCCGGATAAAGAGGGAAAACACCGGTCTGCTTCCAAATATCAGCACGGAGGAAGTAAAGGTTCCCCACAGGCAGACGATCACCGCTGCTGTCATATAGCCTCGCTTCACCCGGTCATACTGTTTTCCGCCGTAATTCTGTCCTACGAAGGCATTGATGGCTGTTCCAAAGCCTTCTGCCGTCATCCAGGAAATGGATTCGATCTGACTTCCCACCCGCTGGGCTGCCACTGCCTGATCTCCCCAGGCTGCCACGAACCGGGTCAGTACCATAGAGATCATACAGTAGATCATATTTTGAACGCCTGCCGGAAGCCCCACCCGGATAATGGTCCGGTAGATTGCCGGCGGAACCTTTTGTTTCAGCTTCACATGAGGAAACAGCACCTCATCCTTCCCACAGGATGTCACCAGCACAATTGTCACGATTGCCTGTGCCGTAACGGTTGCAATGGCAGCGCCTGCCGCTTCCATTCTTGGAAAGGGACCCACTCCAAAAATCAGAACCGGGTCCAGCACAATATTGGCTCCCATTCCGATACAGTTCGCCGCAAAAGGCGTCCGGCTGTTTCCAGCTGCCGTGTAAAGTCCGGTCAGCGTCTGGTTCAGATAGGAAAATACGATCAGCCCGCAGGCGATCCGCACATACAACACTGCATCTGCCACGATCTTCGGACTGCTCAATCCGAAAAATCCGATCAAGGTTTCGGCAAAGCAGTTGACAAACAGGGCAAAGGCCGCCGCCAGCAGAAGGGTCAGACGGATTGCCCCTGCCCCGTAGCTTCCTGCCGTCTCCCGGTCGCCCTCTCCGATGGAATGAGCTGCCTTGATCTGTCCACCCATCTTGGCGATGGTGACCAGCCCGGAAGACAGCCAGGTATACATTCCGGCAGCGCCTACAGCCGCCACCGCATCGCTTCCCACCCGTCCGATCCAGGCCATATCTGTCAGATTGTAAGCCATCTGCACCAGAGAGGTGGCCATGATCGGGACGGCCAGCGCCGTCAGGGAGGGAAGGATCTTTCCATGGAGCAAATCGATATTTTGTTTCATAGTACCTCCAGAAATCTAATTGAACACATCTAAAAAGTAAAGCTGACAGCATTTTTACGAAATAGTTCGGATACTCCTCCTCATAAAGAAGGGCAAAGAAAGGACGCCGGCTACCATTCTCCGGCGTCCTGCTTTCTAAGTCCTGCTGCAACGGTTTCTGTACCTTCACCGTTACGTGCTGTCTTATTCCTTGTCTCCTGCCTTGGCCTCTGCTGCTTCTGACACCTCAATGCCCAGCTCCTCCAGCTGCTTCGGATCAACCGGTGTCGGTGCCTCACTCATCAGACAGGATGCATCCTTCACCTTCGGGAATGCGATCACGTCACGGATGCTGTCTGCACCTACCATCCACATTACCACACGGTCCAGGCCGTATGCCAGGCCTGCGTGAGGCGGAACGCCGTACTTAAATGCATCCAGCAGGAATCCGAACTGATCCTGTGCCCGCTCCTGGGTAAAGCCAAGAACCTCAAACATCTTGGACTGAATGTCCGCCTGATGGATTCTCACAGAACCGCCGCCAAGCTCCGTACCGTTCAGCACGATATCGTAAGCCTTTGCCCGGACTGCGCCAGGATTGGTGTCGATGAGATCCAGGTCCTCATCCATGGGCATGGTAAATGGATGGTGCATTGCCACATACCGTCCCTCTTCCTCAGAGTACTCTAACAGCGGGAATTCGGTCACCCATAAGAACTTCCATGCATTCTTCGGGATCATATCAAGCTGCTTTGCAATCTCCAGACGAAGGGCGCCTAATACATTGTAAACCACGCTGTTCTTGTCTGCGGCAAATAACAGCAGGTCGCCGGCTTTTCCGCCCATGGCTGCAACCAGTCTGGTCAGCTGCTCCTCGGTCATAAACTTTGCAAAGGAGGACTTATAGGAGCCATCTTCATGGACAGCCAGGTAAGCCAGCCCCTTAGCGCCGTAACCCTTGGCAAAGTCTACCAGGGCATCGATCTTCTTTCTTGGCATACCAGCCTGTCCTTCTACACATAAGCCTCTGACAGAACCCCCGTTCTCCAGCGCACTCTTAAATACCACAAACTCGCAGTCTTTCACTGCCTCAGACACATCCTGAAGCTCCATTCCAAACCGCATATCCGGCTTATCGGAACCAAACCGGTCCATAGCCTCCTTCCAGGTCAGCCTTGGCAGCGGAAGTGCCACATCCACTCCGCAGATCTCCTTGAACAGCTTCTGGATCAGGCGCTCATTTACATCCATAACATCCTCTGCATCCACAAAGGACAGCTCCATATCGATCTGGGTGAACTCCGGCTGACGGTCTGCACGCAGATCCTCATCCCGATAGCATCTTGCCAGCTGGAAATACCGGTCATAGCCGGAGCACATTAACAGCTGCTTGTAGATCTGAGGGGACTGGGGCAGCGCATAGAAGGAGCCTGGATGGACACGGCTTGGAACCAGGTAATCTCTGGCGCCCTCAGGCGTACTCTTGATCAGAGTAGGCGTCTCGATCTCCAAAAATCCCTCCTCAGCCAAAAACTGGCGGGTCAGGATGGCAACCTGGCTTCTGGTCATAATATTCCGCTGGATATCCGGTCTTCTTAAGTCCAGATAACGGTGCTTTAACCGCAGCTCCTCCTTGGTCTTGGAATTCTCCTCAATCGGGAAAGGCGGAGTCTCAGACTCTGCCAAAATCCGCAGGCTCTTGGCACGAACCTCGATGGTGCCTGTCTTCAGATTTGGATTGGCCCCGCCGGACCGCTTCTCCACCTGTCCTACTACTGCAATTACAAACTCACTTCTCAGCTTCTCCGCCTTCGCAAAATATTCTGCTCCGCAGTCGCTCTCCTCAAAGATCAGCTGCAGAATTCCAGAACGGTCACGCAGGTCCACAAAGATAATACCGCCTTTATTTCTGCTTTTCTGAACCCATCCCATCACCGTAACTTCCTGTCCGATGTTTGCCTCAGACACTTCCGTGCATCGATGGGACCGTTTCAGTCCTACCATTGACTCTGCCATAATGATACTCTCCTTTTTTTCATACCTGTAATCTCTCAGTATATTCTATTTCTTCAGCGCATCCTTATAAAACTCCTTAAATTCCTCATAGCCTTCCTTTAAAAGCTGCTCCTTCTGGAATTTCTTATTCTTATTCATCTGCGCCACTAAAACCTGTACGCCGGCCTTCCGCTCTGCGGATGCCTCCCGGATCACCTGGCTCAGCACCTCCTGGCTGACACCCTTTTCAAACAGATATGCCTTCTTCGCCATTCCCCCTGGGACAGTAAAGTTCTGATCCAGCAGAATGGTAACGATCCGCTCAAATCCAATGGAAAATCCACATGCCGGCGTCTCCATTCCGGTAAACTTGCCGATCATCTTATCATAACGGCCGCCGCCTGCCACAGAACCGCCGAAGCCTTCCATGGAAACTTCAAAAATCGTTCCGGTATAATAGGACATCCCACGCACCAGGGTAGGGTCAAATGCCAGGGTAAATTCTGCCTCTGCCACATCCTGCACCGTATCCATAATGTGTGCCAGATTCTCGCAGGTTTCTGCCTTGATGGCGCCTGCCTCTGCAAGCACCTGGCCCATCCTGCGGACGCCCTCTGCATTATCTGCAAAATCAGAGAACAGGCTTAAATATTTTGTCACCTGCTCCTGGCTGTAGCCTGCCTCCAGAAGCTCTGCCTTCACGCCGTCCATTCCGATCTTATCCATCTTATCCAGAGTAATAAAGATCTGGTCGTAGGCCTCCTCCGGGAATCCGCAGTAGGCTGCCATGCCTCGTAAGATCCCTCTGTCATTGATCCGCACCGTAAAGGAATTGCCGGGGCAGATCTTTCCTAAGGCGGTTGTGGTTGCCAGGATCAGCTCGATCTCTGCCAGGCAGGTAGGATCGCCTAAAATATCAATATCACACTGGACAAACTGGCGGAAGCGTCCCTTCTGAGGGCGGTCGGCTCTCCACACGCTACCCATCTGCAGCGCCTTAAAGGGAGCCGGAAGGTTAGCTGCGTTATTGGAATAATATCTGGAAAGCGGAAGGGTCAGATCGTAGCGCAGACCGCCGTCCACCACGTCGGCTTCTGTCTGAGCAGCCGCCACATCCAGCTTATCCCCTCTCTTTAAGATCTTAAAGATCAGCTTCTCATTATCTCCGCCCTGCTTGCTGGTCAGGTTCTCAATGTGCTCCACACACGGAGTCTCGATCTGAGAAAATCCAAACTTTTTGTAGGTTTCCTTGATCTGATTCATCACATATTCCCGGATCTGCATCTCTGCAGGCAGGACATCCTTCATGCCGGTTACCGGCTTTTTTTTCAATGCCATAATTGCTCTCTCCTCTTCACCTCTATTAGTTTACCCTACTTTACTGAATTTGCAAGTATTTTCTCGGATGCGCTCTTGGATTTTATATTCCAATTTTCCGCGCCTTTCCCATTCAGGTTTTTTCCATCATCTCAGAGAGGAATCTTCGCTTCTTCTCCAGCACCTCCTGATACCGAGGCAGATAATCCTGGATATTCTTGATATTCTCCAGCCGTTCCACCCGGTTTTCCGATGGAATCACCACCTTTGTGGTGGTTCCGGCGCCGCAGCCGATGACGGTATGCTTTTCCTCCATCATCAGGATATTGTACAGACATGCCTTATTCCCGGAGGCATATCCTACATTTTCCAGATTTCCCGCCATATTCTTCTGCCGGTACAGGTAATACGGCACCATATCCATAGACCGCGCTTCTTCTGCCGCCAGCTCCACCAGCTCATCAATCAGCTGGCCGGAAGCCATAGGATAACCTGCGTAGCGGTCCTTCTCCAGGTTCAGCCTGGCTGCCCGCTTCAATGCCAGACAATGCACCGTCAGGCTTTCCGGCCCCAGCTTATGGATCACATCCAAGGTGTGGGTGACTTCTTCCTTTAATTCCCCAGGAAGCCCCAGGATAATGTCCATGTTAATATTGTCAAATCCAGCCTGCCGCGCCATCAAAAATACTTCCGTCACCTGCTCTACCGTGTGCCGCCTTCCAATCAGATCCAGCGTCTTCTGATTCATGGACTGGGGGTTAATGGAGATCCGGCTGACACCATGCTCCTTTAAGATCCGCAGCTTCTCTTCCGTAATACTGTCCGGCCGCCCGGCCTCCACAGTAAACTCCTTCACCCCGGAAAAATCAAAGGTACTGCAGATCATATCCATCAGTCTGGCAAGCTGCGGCTCCGGCAGAGAGGTAGGCGTTCCGCCGCCTACATAGATGGTCTGCAGCTCCTTTCCATCTCCCACCGAATCCCTGGTGATCACCAGCTCCTGTTCCAGAATATCCAGATATTCTTCCAGCCGGCTGGTCCACTTGGCAATGGGATAGGAGGTAAAGGAGCAGTACAGGCAGGTGGTAGGACAGAATGGGATTCCCACATACAGGCTGTAACCCTTCTGGTAATCCAGCGTATGCAGCAGACGCCGCTCCTCACGGGCAATCTCCAGACTTAGCTTCCGCTTCTTTTCTCCAGTCAGATAATGTTCCTCCATGTAGGAAGAAATCTGGTCCTCCTCCCAGCCCTCTGCCAGCTTTCCTTCTGGTATCTTTACCGGCCGGATGCCGGTCAGCGCTCCCCATGGAAGCGGATGCCCGGTATCCAGAGCCAGAAGGAAATACAATCGGCGCTTGATCTTATTTTTCGTTTCTGCCCGGTCATCCCGGTTGATCTGGAAGGGAAGATTTTCTCTGGCTGCCTCCAGTCCTTTCTGAATCACAGGGCTTGCATGCTCTAACAGCTCCTGCCGCCTCTGTGCAGCCTGTTCCATTTCATGATTCGAAGCAGCTGCTTCCCCTGTCCGGTTCTCCGGCCGTTCCACCTTCAGCTCATACTGCATCCCTTCCAGAAAGCGTCCGGTGACCATCCGGTCCAGTCCTGCTTTCTCCTTCTCTGCAGCCAGCTGCTCCGCCTGTGCCCGGTCGCCATACACGAAGGCTGCTCCCGGATAAAAAGCCATCAAAAGCTCCCGGATATCCTGTTCAAACGCATTTTCATCCAAATGCAATCCAATTATCATGAATTTAAAAACTCCTATCTATATCTTAATATCTCCGGTAAGATGCCAGCGGATTATACTTTTTTTCATGTCCGATGCTGGTCTGACATTCATGGCCTGGATATACGGTCACATCCTCCGGCAGCGTCAAAAGCTTTTCCGTCACGGACTGGATCAAGTCTCTGGAACTTCCTGTGGGAAAATCCGTCCGCCCATAAGACTCGCAGAACAGAGTATCTCCGGAAAACAATACCGTTTCCTTCTCCAGATAATAGCACACACTTCCTGATGTATGGCCTGGAGTGGCAATCACCTTCCAGTTCCTCCCCAGAAGAGACAGCTCCTGGCCATCCTCCAGCAGTTCTGCCTGCTTCACGGACATCATCTCACCGAAATTGGCAGAAAGATTTAAGGACGGATCCTCCAAAAGCTTTGCCTCTCCTTTTCCGGCATAGACAGGAAGCCGGAATGCCCGCACCAGATCCGGCACTGCACCAATATGATCTGCATGGCCGTGGGTCAGCAGCACTGCCACAGGCACCACTCCCAGTTCACAGCATTGATTTAAGATAAAGGAGCTGTTTTCTGCCGGATCAATGATCACAGCCTTCTTGATTTCATCATCATACACAATATAACAGTTGGTTCCGATCATACCGATCACATTACTTTTAATCCTTAATTTTCCCATATCTCTCTCCTCTTTTTTACAGGGCACAGTTAAAATCGGCCCATATTGGTAACGGAAAAAGCACGGAACCGTTACCCTTATTGTAAGGAAAGCTCTCCGGAAATTTCCGGAGAGCCTGTCATCAGCCTGTGGACCGCTCAATATCCAGAATGCTGTCAATCTGGCGGATCTTATCCGTCAGGCGGTTTAATTCCTCCACTCCATGAATATCAAAGGTCATGGTGATCGTAGCCTTGCCCTGCTTGCTGGTACGCACGTTCATGGAGGTAATGTCGATCTGCTTCTCTGTAAACACCTTGGAGATATCCACAAACAGGCCGATCCGGTTATTCGCATATACCTTGATCTCCGTGGAGTAGGTGGTGCTTCCGCTGTCTGCCTCCGCCTTCTGCCACTCCGCATCGATCAGCCGGGAGCGTTCATCCTCCGGCAGATTAATCATATTCACGCAGTCAGTCCGATGGATGGAAATGCCTCGTCCTCTGGTAACAAAGCCTACGATCTCATCTCCCGGCACCGGGCTGCAGCACTTGGAGAAACGCACTGCCAGATCATGGATTCCCTTTACCACAATGCCGCTCTTAGACTTCTTTGCGATCTCAGGAACCTTTCCGCCGGTCATATCTGTCAGCTCATTTAAGACGCTGGCATCGGTGATCTCCTTCTTGCGCTTCTTCTCCCGCTCCTCCAGCATCTTATTGATGACCTGGCCCTCCTTCAGGCCGCCGTGCCCGATGGATGCCAGCACGGAATCCCAGTCCCGGAAGGCGTACCGGCTCATAACCTTTTCCATGAATTCCTGCTTGCTGATCTCAGAATAGTTAATGCCTTTGGCCTTGCAGTAACGGTCAATCATCTCCTTGCCCCGGAGGATGTTGTCCTCCTTCAGCTCCGCCTTAAACCACTGGTTGATCTTATTCTTTGCCTGGGTGCTCTTTACCAGGGACAGCCAATCCCGGCTGGGCCCTTTGGAATTCTGTGATGTAATAATCTCGATCCGGTCACCATTCTGGATCACATAATCAATATTTACCAGCTTGCCGTTTACCCTGGCTCCCACCATCTTGTTTCCTACTGCACTGTGAATGGAGTAGGCAAAATCGATGGGCGTTGACCCGCTTGGCAGGTTCTTCACATCACCGGAAGGGGTAAAGCAGTAAACCGTATCGGAAAACAGGTTTAAATCGCTCTTGATCAGACTTAAAAATTCCTTGGAATCGTCGGTGTCCCTCTGCCATTCCAGGATCTGGCGCAGCCAGCTTAGCTTCGCCTCCTCGTTTCCGGCAGCCACCTGTCCGCTTCCGCTCTCTTTATATTTCCAATGTGCCGCAATACCGTACTCTGCCGTCCGGTGCATCTCAAAGGTACGGATCTGGATCTCAAAGGGCTGGCCGCTGCTGCTGATCAGCGTGGTATGCAGCGACTGGTACATATTGGGCTTCGGCATTGCAATATAATCTTTAAAACGTCCCGGGATCGGCTTATACAGCTCGTGGATCACGCCCAGGGCTGCATAGCAGTCCTTCACCGACTCCACGATGATGCGCACGGCAAACAGATCATAGATCTGGTCCAGTGTCTTGTTCTGATTGACCATCTTCCGGTAAATGCTGAAGAAATGCTTCACGCGTCCGTCTACCTTGGCCTCGATCTCCGCATCCTTCATATGCTGCTTTACTTCACTTACGATCTCACTTACAAAGGCTTCCCTGGCATCCTTCCGCAGAGAGATCTTCTCTGACAGATCATAGTAAACCTCCGGCTCCAGATACTTTAACGACAGATCGTCTAATTCTACCTTGATCTTGGAAATACCAAGGCGGTGGGCAATGGGCGAATAAATATCCAGTGTCTCTCTGGCCTTCTCCTTCTGCTTCGCCGGAGTCTGGAACTGCAGAGTCCGCATATTATGGAGACGGTCAGCCAGCTTGATCAAGATCACACGGATATCCTTCGCCATGGCAAGGAACATCTTCCGCAGGTTCTCTGCCTGCAGCTCTACCTTATCCGCCGACCAGGAAAGCTGAGTCAGCTTGGTAACGCCGTCCACCAGCAGGGCCACCTCGTCACCGAACTCAGCCCGCAGCTGATCCAGTGTCATGACCGTATCCTCCACCACATCATGAAGAATGGCCGCCACGATGGTCTCCTTATCCATCTCCAGATCAGCCAGTATGATGGCTACACACAGCGGATGAATGATATAGGGCTCCCCTGACTTTCGCTTCTGTTCCTTATGAGCCTCTGCGGCTATCTGATAAGCCTTTTCAATCATGCTGATATCATCCGAAGGGTGATAACGACGTATCCCCTGGATCAGATCGTCGTACAGCGTTTCCGGACTGGTGAATGAAGCCGGTGCTTCCAGTTCGATATCCAGTTTTTCTTTCAATTCTCTATCTACCATTTGAATACCTACCTGTTCTCTCCATAAGATATTACGTATTATAAATTTTTTTGTCTAAAAAAGCAAGTAAAAGTCATAAATACAGACAATCTCCCACCCCAAGATGGCAGCTTTCAATCTTCTGCGCCTTAAGCTCCCTGTCAATCCGGTCTCCAGAGCAGTGATTCAGGGCGGCAAACTCCACTCCCAGGGTTCGAAATGCCTGCACTGTCTGGGAAATTCTGTAATCCTCTGCCTTTGACAGGTGGACCCCGCCGATCACAGCTTTTACTGGCTTTTTAAGCCGAGCCTCCACAGTGCGGAGCATATTGATGATGCCGGGGTGGCTGCAGCCTGCAGCTACCGCCAGCCCCTTTCCGCCGTCAATCTCCAGCGCCAGGCAGATCTCATCCTGAAACTGGTCTGGTATCCAGATTCCATCTGCTGCCTTTCCTGCCGCTTCCCTGCCGCTCTCCGCTCTGTCCTCTTCTCTCCTGCTTCCAGTATCCTTCACATACCTTGCAGGAATGGGCTCAAAATCGGTGCCCCGCTGAAAATTCCCCACAGCCCAGCAGCCTTCTGCTAATTTCAGGCAATCCTCACACACTAATTGTTGCCGGGTATGAGCCATTACATACTCCTTGGAAAATCCACATCCTAAATAGGTATACAGCTTATGCCCGGAAGCCGCCTCCTTCCGGGCATATTTTTCCTGAAAAAAGCAGTCCTCCCTCCCGTAAACAGCCGCTGCATCCAGGCCATACTCCGCCGCCCACAGAAAGCCGCCGCTGTGGTCATAATGGCTGTGGCTGAACACCGCATAGTCGATCTGCTCAAATGGAACGTGAAGCTTCCTTCCATTTTCCCAGGTTTCCGGCCCGGAACCAAAGTCGAATAAAAGCCTTGTGTCATCCTTCTGAATATAAAAGGATAAGCCATGCTGCGCCTTCAGCGCCTTATGGCCGGACATCTGGTTATCCATCACCGTTACGATCCGAATCATACGTTCCTCCCTTTTTATATGCCAAAAAAAAGCTGGTACTGCGTTTTTTGCTGCACCAGCCTTTCAATCCTACTTGCCCTCGTAAGTAATAACAGAGCCTACCTCATAATCCTTCAGCCGCTCTCTGCCCTTCAGTCCGGCCAGCTCCATCACGAAGCAGATCTTCACCACTTCTCCGCCTAACTCCTGGATCATCTGGGTGATGGCTTCAATGGTTCCTCCGGTGGCGATCAGGTCGTCCACAATTACCACCTTCTGGCCCGGCTTGATGGAATCCTTATGCATCTCAATTACGGCACTGCCGTACTCTAAATCATATTCCTTGGAAATCGTCTCGCAGGGCAGCTTTCCCTTCTTCCGAACAGGAACAAATCCCTTGTGCAGTGCATAAGCCACCGGAACACCGAAAATAAAGCCTCTGGACTCCGGCCCCACTACCACATCAAAATCCTGATCGCTTACCATCTCCACCAGCTTATCGATTGCCAGATGAAGTCCATCTGCATCCTGAAGGATGGTGGTCACATCCCGGAAAATAATTCCCGGCTCCGGAAAATCCGGTATACTTCTTACGTAATCTTCTACCTTCTTCATGATTCATTTCCTCCTGCTATCCCTTTCTTTCTACCACATGGATCCGGTTATTGATTCAGATTTTTCACGGTATCACGGACGATCAGCTTATTCTCCAGATAAATCCTGCTGTTGTCGATGACTCCTTCATCCAGCCTCCGCAGCAGCACACGGGTTCCTTCCTTGGCAATCTCCCCCATATTTCGCTCGACTGTAGTCAGCCTCATATTGGCATAGCCGGACAGATCCCAGTTGTCAAAGCCGGTCAGCGAAATATCACCCGGAACCGTCAGGCCATGCTCATAGATAGCATTTCTGGCACCGAAGGCCATCTCATCGTTAAAGCACAGGATTGCTGTAGGAAGCTCACCGCCCTGCTCCAGAATCCGATTGGCCGCCTGATAACCGCTGGTGTAGCGGTAATTCCCCTGATATACCGGAACAGCATCCGGATCCAGGCCATTCCGAAGCATGGCTACCCTCCAGCCTCTGTGACGTTCCTTGGTAGAATCCAGGTTGGCATTGCCCTCGATCACGCAGATCCTCCTGTGGCCATTCTGAATCAAAAGCTCCATAGCCTTGCCCATGGCCTCCGCCTCGTCTGTAGTCACATTGGGAGCATCAAAAAATACTGTCCGGCAGATGATTACCATAGGAATATCCTTCTCATGAACCTCCTCAATAAAAAGAATGTCCTCATTTCTCTGAGACAGCACGATGATCCCGTCAAAAAAGCTGGGATTCAGCGTTCCAGGCTTGTGCATATCAATACCCTTTACCACTACATTATACTGGCTTCCTGCAATGTTGTACACCCCCATCAGCACCTCATGCAGTACATAAGGCGATGACATCCTGCTGATCGTAGAAAAATAAAGCCCAATATTATAGGAACGGCTCTTCTTTAAGTTGATTGCCGCCTGGTTCGGCATATATCCCATCTCTTCCGCAATCCGGATGATCCTCTGACGCTTTTCATTGTTTCCTGAACCAACCCCATTTAAAGCCCTTGATACTGTAGAATAAGAAACGCCGGCTGCTCTTGCCACATCTTTAATTGTAACAGCCATAACTCCCCTTCCTTCCCAATCATCACAAAACGCCGAAACCCTATGACAGCTGTCCCGCACGTTCACAGTTACGCCTATGACTCTATCTGATCAATATTTTCCAGTGTCAAAGCAGGCCCCTCCTGCCCTTCTACTTTTACTTCTTTCATAACTAATGTCTTTACATTATTGATATAAATCCCCTGCCGGGTCATAGGCTGGATGCCCTCCATCATAGCCGGGATATCAGCTTTCGCATCCTCCGCATAGGTCACATGGATATTTTCCATCTCGATCCTGCCGATCTTCCTCTCCGGCAGTCCATACAGGAATGCAGCCGCCACATGACAATTCTCTGCCTGAATATTCCGGAAGGTAAGAGAACGGATATCCGGCGTCCGGTCATCTACCGGCAGCGTTTCCTTGGTCCGCACATATTCTGTATGCCCGTCCGGATCACAGTAGTAAAAGCTGTTTGCCACAAAAGGTGTCATCACATGATCCATGTGGATATTGTCAAACAAGATTCCTTCGATGATGGCATCCTTTCCTCTTCCCCGTCTGGTCTTGATCCGCAGTCCCCGATCCGTGTGAAGGAACAGACAATCCTTCACCACCAGATTTTTCACGCCCCCGGCCATCTCGCTTCCGATGGTGACGGAGCCGTGGCCGTCTCTCATGCAGCACTGGCGGATACAGATATCCTGAGAGGGAGTCCGATATTTGGCACCCATATAGATCTTTCCCGATTTCACTGCAATGCAGTCATCTCCCAGAGAAAAATATACACCTGCAATCTCCAGATCCCGGCAAGATTCCGGATCCAGTCCATCTGTATTCGGAGAATCCTTTGGATTCAGCACGTTCATATCCAAAAATCGAAGATGATTGGAGAAATAAGGGTGAATATTCCAGGATGGACTGTTCTGCACCGTAATGCCCTGAACAATCACATGCTCACAGTGATGCAGAAAAAGCATCCGTGGCCGGAAAGCAATATTCATAACCCGGTGATTGGGCCACCAGTTACCCTCCTCAAAGCTGGCACATCCATCCAGCACACCACTACCATAGATTACCACATTTTTTACATTTACACCAGTGATAATTCCAGAAAACATAGGAAGTGGGTTTCCCTCCCAGGTTCCTAAATTGTATTCCTTCTCCTCATCGTAACTCTGGATCATTGCCGGGAATACCGGGAACATAGTCCGGTCCGTGAAGGCTTTGATCACAGCTCCTTCTTCCAGCTCAATATTCACATCATCCTTCAAGAACAAGGACGTGATCCGATATGTCCCCTTGGGAATCAGGACCCGGCTGTCCCTGGGGCATGCCATAATCGCAGCCTGGATAAAGGAGGTATCATTATTTTCTCCATCCCCCTTGGCTCCAAAGTCTTTTACATTCAGCGTAACAAACTCATAATCTGTGGTGAACACCGCCTCCGCCAGAAGCGTTCCCTGGGAAAACAGCTCCACTGTGTACATGGTCTGAGGCTTCAGTCCGTACACGCTGAAGATCACCCGGTCTGTCTCCTGCTTCTTTTCTCCATTTACAAAAACATCTACTGATTTCCCCAATTGAAAAATGCTGCCGTCAATGCACTCCAGCACGGCACAGCGGGCATTTTTAAAAATTACGTTTAATTTCATATCTGCGTCCTCATTATTGCTATATTTATTATAAAAAGAAAGCAGCCGTAAAATATGATTTCAGCTTATGACCGCCGAAATCGGCAGAGCCAACACACTTCTCATATTTTGCGGCTGCTTCTCCCTGCGGCTTAAAATCGCCCCAGGAAAGCTCCGATCTCTGTCCGGGAACAGAGAATTTCTGATGAATTTAACCCTTTACACCACCAGCTGCGATACCATCAATGAAGGAATCCTGAGCCAGGAAGAATACGACTAAGGATGGGATGATGGAAATCAGGGACATTGCCAGGATACGGTTCCACTGGAAACCGGTATCACCGTCCATGGACATACGCAGGTAGATGGAGTTGGTATACTTCTTCATATCTGCAATGTAGATCAATGGTCCCTGGAAGTCGTTGGAGGTCCACATGAACTGGAACAGTGCACAGGATACCAGTGACGGCTTCAGCATCGGCACGATCACGTACCACAGAGTCTTTAAGGAATTACATCCGTCAATCTTTGCTGCCTCTTCCAGCTCCTTCGGAATACCGCGGAGGAACTGTACCAGCATGAATACGAAGTAGGTATCTGCTGCAAATAAGGAAGGAACTACTAATGGTAAATAGGAATCGGTCCATCCCCACTTGTTGAACATGATGTACTGAGGAGCATTTAATACAACCTGAGGCAGGAACAGAGTGGAAAGCATTAAGCTGAACCACAGTCCTTTGCCCTTAAACTCAAATCTGGAAAAGCCGTAAGCGGTAACCGTTGCGGAGATGATTGTAAAGATTACCTTCGGAATTACGATCTTATAGGTATTCAGCATGGAGCCGATCAGATTGATCTTGCCGCCGTAGCTCTTGAATGCCTCATTGTAACCGTCAAATACCGGGTTCTTCGGCCAGAACCATGCACTGGTAAAGATTTCGGAGTTGGTCTTGAAGGTAGCACCTACCATCCAGATCAACGGATATACCATAATAATACCAACCAGTATCAACAATGTGTAGCGCAGAACGGTACTGATCTGTCTTCTTTGTTCTCTTGTCATGATATCCTACCTCCCATCATCATCGCCATAGTAAACCCACTTCTTCTGGCTTAC
Organism: Lachnospiraceae bacterium; assembly: GCA_030524635.1. Classification (GTDB taxonomy): domain Bacteria; phylum Bacillota; class Clostridia; order Lachnospirales; family Lachnospiraceae; genus Caccovicinus. Next base: position 20,548 of record JAUNGG010000041.1, on the reverse strand, counting down.
GAATGCAATTACTGTCATCACGCCGCAGATAATGAACAGAACCCAAGCCTGGGCACAGGCCATACCCATCTTATGACGAAGGAATGCATTGTTGTAAATCAGCATGGAAATCAAAGTGGTTGCACCGTTTGGTCCGCCCTTGGTTACCAGGAACGGTCCGTTGAATTCCTGGAATGCCTGACATAACTGGGTAACCAGGTTGTAGAAAATGATCGGTGTGATCATCGGAACCGTGATCTTGAAGAACTGGGTCCACTTGGTTGCACCGTCGATGGAAGCAGCCTCATACAGGTCCTCCGATACGCCCTTTAATGCTGCAAGGAAGATAACCATGGAAGAACCGAACTGCCATACACGAAGCAGAACGATTACAAACAAAGCACCGTTGGCACTTGCCATCCAGTTGATCGGCTCTGCGCCAAACAGCTTTACAACTGCGTTGATCAGACCGTCTGTATTAAATACAGCTCTCCACAGGATCGCGATCGCAATGGAGCCGCCCAGGATGGATGGGATGTAGTAAGCGGTACGGAAGAAGTTTACTCCCTTCAGCTTGAAGTTTAGGATATATGCAATAAACAATGCAAATGCCAGCTTTAACGGCACATCGAAGAGTGCATACTTAAAGGTTACCAGGAATGCGCGGACGATATCGCTGTCAGTAAAGATGGTCTGATAGTTCATGATACCGGTCTTGCTGATTCCATTAAACAGATCATAATTGGTAAAGCTGTAAACCAGAGAAGAACCGAATGGGTACACCTTAAATGCCAGGAATCCGATCAACCATGGAATGATGTAAAGGAATCCTATATTCTCTGAAAGAAACTTTGAGAACCCGCTTTTCTTATTCATACGTTACCTCCTATCTGATGATATGTAGATCTTGATATTTTTCCTGCAGCAATGTGTGATTTGCGCAGGCCTTCTGCAGGCAGTATGCAAGCTGCTGCAGCTCTTCCTCCGACCGGGCCTGATAACGGTCACCAGGCTGGCGGATCGCGTTCAGAAGTCCTTGGATGTTTACCCGGAACAAGTCCTGCAGGCTTCTGTAATGCTCATAGATTTCCGGAGACATCTGATCGATGGTGTCAATCAGATACACCAGGTTCTGCGTGTCGGAACAATCTGCTTCCTGAAACCTGGCCACGATCTGACCATAATGTGCTTTCTTTTCAACCCTGGTATCATGCTCTGTAAAAGACGGCATATCAGCCAGGCTCATATTGGATAATTCATTCATAGCAGTATTCCTTTTCGTGCAAACGTTTGTCTTATTTTTTACATGGAAGCCGCCGGGCCGATGAAGAACCCGGCGGCGTATGCCTTTCCCATGATGTCAATTACTGTGGTATAAAATCGCCAGAGATTAGTTTCCCATACACTCGTTGATGCCCTTTACCAGGTCAGCGGCTGCAGTTGCAGAATCGATCTCGCCTGCGCTCAGCTTACCGAATACCTTGTAGTAAACGCCATCTGGGTTAGCCTTTAAGTCGTTATGCTCAAACTTTGGATCCAGCGGGAACTTGGAGTACTCAACAACCTTAGCATTTGCTTCCTTCACTAAGCTGTCGCCTAAGTTCTTCTCGTTCATAACCTCTAATGCTGCTGCGGAACAAGGAATACCACGCTCGGTGCTGCAGATCTCTACGCCTTCCGGATCATTTAATAAGAAGTTGATCAGCATTGCTGCTTCCTTTGGATGCTCAGAGTTGCCTGCTACTGCCAGACCCATAGAGATCTTGGTGAAACCGCCGTTGTTGTCGCCGAACTTGATGAAATCGCCGATTACGAATTCCTGACCTGGCTTATTGGTACTCTCAACAACAGCCTTCTGGAACTTGGTAGCGGAGGAATCCCACTCTAAGATACCTGCGTACTTACCATCGATCCACTTGGCATTCTTATCCAGAGAGTCAGCCATATCGCCTGCGATTACAGATAAGGTTGGGATCACATGGTCAGCTTCTAAGCTGGTGATGAAGTCCATAGCCTCCTGAATCTCTGCCTCGGTGTACTGGATCTCGTTGTTCTCTACCCATGCCTTGCCGTACTTGGACTCTAAGTAGTAAACCATGAAGATCATTCTGTCGTACTCGCCTAATGCTAATGGATAGTAATCCTTATCATAAGCTGCAAATGCCTGACCAGCGGCCCGTAAGGAAGCCTCGTCGGTAGGCAGGTCTACGCCAACCTCATCGAAGGTGGTCTTGTTCCAGTAGAACAGACGTCCGGTGATTGCTACCGGAACTGCCATCAGCTTTCCGTCTACCTCACACTGGGTTAAGGACTCTGCCGGGAACTGAGTCAGATCCAGCACATCCTCATACTGATGTAAATCTGCGAAGGTGGTTCCGCCCTGGCTGTAGGAATCAATCCAGTTCCAGTTGATCTGCATTACATCAGCAGCGTTGCCGCCGATGATATTCATGGACTGTTTCTCCTCCCATCCGGACCATGCGCCGTACTCCGGCTCTACATGGATATTCGGATACTTGGCCTCGAATGCTTCGATCGCCTTCTCAGTTGCCTCATGTCTGGAGTCACCGCCCCACCAGGAGAACCGTAAGGTTACGTCTCCGCTGGCCGCATCACCAGATCCGCCTGCTGCTGCGCTCTCGCTGGATCCACCTGCTGCGTTTCCGGAACCGGAACTGGAACTGCTGCTTCCGCCGCATGCCACTAAAGAACCAGCCATAACGGTTACCAGCGCCAATGATGTTGCTCTTTTGATGTTCTTTCTCATAATGCTTCTCCCTTTCTTTTTTTGCTTTCCCCTTGATCTTCTGCCCCATTATGCTTAAAATTCTAGTTGTTTTTAGACATTTGCAAAGGTTTGCAAATATTTTTTTAAAATTATGCATATTTGCTATCTGTAAACCTTTGCATTTTGATTCTTTTAAGCAAACATGCATGTTTTTTGTTGGTGATTTAATAATACCATTGTGATAGATATATGTCAATTAGCTATTTTGCACATGTTTTGTCTTTTTATTTGGCCATTATGTCCAATTCCTTTCTATCTGGTTTTATGATAAGCTAACTTTAAGAAAATGACGAGCAGGGAGGAGTTTATACCATGGACATTTTGGATCGCTATATCGACCAATTGCTGGAAAAGAGCACACCGCAGGCGCCCATCTGGAATCTGGAAAAGATCCGGGCCGGGAAGAAACCATCCTGGAATTACATGGACGGCTGCATGATCAAGGCCATCATTGAGCTATACCACATTACAAAAAATGAAAAGTATCTCCAATTCGCCGATGACTTCATCGACTTTTTTGTAAAGGAAGATGGTTCCATCCAGTCCTATCATCCAGAGGAATACAATCTGGACAATGTAAATGCAGGAAAAACACTATTCGATCTGTACGAGCTTACCGGAAAGGAAAAATACCGGAAGGCCATCGACACCGTTTACAGCCAGATCAAGGGCCAACCCAGAACCTCCGGCGGCAACTTCTGGCATAAGATGATCTATCCCAATCAGGTCTGGTTAGACGGACTTTACATGGCGCAGCCCTTTTACATGCAGTACGAGGTAACGTATAACGATTGTAAAAACTGCGCCGACTCTTATCACCAGTTCGCAAACGTTTACAAGCTGATGCGGGATGAGAAAAATGGCCTTTACTATCATGCCTACGATGACTCCCGTCAGATGTTCTGGTGCGATAAGGTGACTGGTTTATCCGATAATTTCTGGCTCCGCGCCCTGGGCTGGTACGCTATGGCTCTGATCGACACCATGGAGATCATGCCGGAAGCTCTGGCTGATGAGAAGGCAGAGCTGAACCGGATCTATAAGGAGCTGATCGATTCCATGCTTCCCTACCAGGATGAGAAAACCGGCATGTGGTATCAGGTAGTAAACCGGGGCGGAATCAAGCCTAATTACCTGGAAACCTCAGGCTCTGCCATCTTTGCCTATGCAATTATGAAGAGTGTCCGTCTTGGCTTTTTGGAGGAGAGCTACTTCCAGTATGGAGAAAAAGCATTTAACGGAATCTGTGATACCTACTTATCGGAGGAGAACGGAGAGCTGCAGTTAGGCGGCATCTGCCTGGTAGCCGGATTGGGAAATAAGGAAATGCGGGAAGGTACCTTTGAGTATTACATGAGAGAGCCGGTTGTAAAGAATGAAGCAAAGGGCGTTGCGCCGTTGATTTTGGCTTACATTGAGATTATGTTCCATGACGGAAAGCAGTAGCAGGCAAAGCTTTTTTTCATCTGTTTTGCAAACGATGTCAAATGCCCATATCGAAATCATCTCCCTGCTTAAGGCGTGGGAAAATTCCTTCGATATGGGCATTTTGTCTTTTATATTTTGAACTATCGCAGACTGCGGTCCCGTGCCGTCCGCTGGCTGGTAAAATATGCGGTGTACATCTGTGTTGTGGCGGAATCCGAATGACCTAATATGGTCTGCACGGCATGGATATCTGCACCATTCTTCAGCAGATGAGCAGCAAAGGAGTGGCGGATGCTGTGAGGTGTAATATCACTCTGAATTCCGGCCTTATCCCCGTAATATTTAATGATCTTCCAAAATCCCTGACGGCTCATAGGCTGCCCGCTGCAGTTGGTAAACAGCCATGGAGAGTCTCCTCCCTTTACTAAAATGTCCCGTCCCTCTTCCAGATAGTCGGTCAATGCCTTCTTGGCCTGCTTTCCAAAGGGAACCATCCTCTCCTTCTGCTCATCCCGGCAGGTGATGAAGCCCACTGACATATTTAAATCCTTCAGCTCCAGATGAATCAGCTCCGATACCCGGATCCCGGTGGCATACAAAAGCTCCAGCATGGCCTTGTCCCGGATCTCCTTGGCATTCCGGCCATTCGGCTGCGCCATCAGCGCTTCGATCTCCTGCTCCGTCAGGATCGTGGGTGCCTTCTTCTCGATCTTCGGCGCCTTCAAAAGCTCCGCCGGATCCCGCTTGATCGTTCCCATGCTGAATTCATAATGAAAAAATGCTTTTATGGATGCCAGAACTCTGGAAATCGTAGTAGTTGCCTTCCCCTGTTTTTCCAGATACAACACATAGGAGTTTAAACTGGTCTTTGTCACCTTGGAAGCCTCCGTGATTCCCTGGCTCTCCAAATAAGCATACATCTGAAGCAGATCCCTCTGATAGGAAATCTCTGTGTTTTTTGAGGTCTTCTTAACCTCTCTTAAGTATTCTACAAAGCTTGCTATATCGCTTAACATCGTCCATCCCTCATACATTCATCCCGCCTGTGCCATCTTCCTTTGTATCGTACCAGTTCCATACCTTACAGCTTGGTACCGCTCCGTTACGTTCCATCTGTGCAGATCCATCAAATCCATTTTTAGACAATCGAAAGCATAGGAATTTCCCAAAACCGGAAAGCCCTATGCTTCTGCCATCAAAATCATTCCCACACCGCTCTGTCCGAACAATCCTTTACCATCTTAAACATGGAAAATCTGCCGCAAATTGAGATCAAATCAGGCCTGTAAATTACATTATATATACATATTTCGATAAAATCAAACACATTTTTCCCACTTTTCCTGATTTTTTTCTTGATTTACATAAAAGATACAACATATGCCAAGACATTATTTCCTGCTCTCAATATCTTGTTGCCCGGCTTTTTATTTTTTATCACGCTCTTAATCGTGTCAGCACACTAAACCAAAAGCCCCATAACCAATGGATGAATAAAGGTCTCCGCTCCTGCCCCCAGACAAAGCAGTGCCAGCACCAGCATGGCCGGCAAAAGCCGCAGCCTGACGGGACCGTTTAATCCCCACCATATCAGAAGATACCAGGCTGGAACATAAAAGAGCCACTGCGGAAAGCAGGACAGAAGAAATCCCGGCAGCCCCAGCACCCCCAGGGATGCCGTGTAGCAAGTAATAATCCATGCCATTGAAAATCCCAGATATCCTGCCAGCAGCCAGAAGCATGGCGCCGCACAGACAGTCAGTCCGAACAGCCACCCTGCTGCTCCTTCCCCCGCCCGCTGCCGGCAGATATAAAAAAAGCGTTCCTTGCTGCCGGCAGCCGATGATGCAGGCAGATCCTTTACCAACAGGCCCATATTTCCTGCGATGGTTCCGCCTAAGATTCCTGCCAGAAAACAAAGCAGAAACATCTCTCCATTTCCCACAGACCAGGCACCTGTTTTTCCCGTTGCCCTTCCCGCCCCTCTCCCTGCTATTTTTCCAAGCATTTTCGCCATAAAAAACCTCCCGCATATGGATTCCGCTGCCATGACGATCCGATTTCTTCACAACAGTCTTATGGAATACTATGCGGGAGGTCCTTATCTTCATGCTGTGGAAATGCTCCATCTACCTGCCAGAACAATATTTGCGGGCGTATGCGGTGATGGCAGCAATAGTCTTTGCATCGGTTATCTTGCCGGCAAAGATCAGATCCTCCAGATCCTTCAGCTCCCAGCTCTCCACCTGGATCACCTCATCCTCATCTAAATGCTGATGAGACGGTTTCAGATCTCTGGCCAGATAGATATCAATATGCTCATCACAGAATGCGATGGTTGTATTCACGCTGATCAAAAATTCCATGCTGCCCGCCCGGAACCCGGTTTCCTCCTCCAGTTCCCTGGTGGCACACTCCAGCGTAGGTTCCCCAGGCTCATCCAGCTTACCAGCCGGGATTTCCAGCGTAAACCGGTCCAATGCATTCCGGTACTGGCGAACCATCAGGATCTTTCCCTCATCTGTAACCGGAATCACTGCTGCTGCTCCATCATGATGAATAAAATCCCATCTGCACTCATGACCATTTGCAATCACCCGGTCCTCATAAATCTTTAAAATCGTTCCCTGATACTTTAATTCCCGTCCTAAACGGATCACCGGCGGCATCGCCTCCTGCTGATTTCCCTCTGCACGCTTCTTCTCATCCATCGTATTCCTCTCCTTTTCCAAATTAAATCTGATATCCATCCCCACTGAAAGCGAAATGTTCCTGCACCGCAGAAAGCTAAATGGTTTTGCACCGATCAAAGCAGGCATCGGTTGCCTTCATCAATGCATTCCGAAAACCCCACTGCTCCAGAGCCTCCACTGCTGCTATGGTGGTTCCGCCAGGTGAGCAGACCATATCCTTTAATTCTCCTGGATGCTTTCCGGTTTCCAGCACCATCTTCGCGCTGCCCAGCACCGTCTGGGCCACCATCTCATATGCCTGCTTTCTGGGCAGTCCGCACTTGACTGCACCGTCAGCCAGCGCTTCAATAAACATATACACATAAGCCGGGGAGCTGCCGCTGGCACAGGCCACTGCATCCAGCAGCCGTTCTTCTACCTTTTCCATCTTTCCGAAGGAGGTAAAAAAACGTTGAAGCATCTGCTGCTCTTCCTGGGTAAATGCAGTTTCGTCAAATGCTGCTCCTGTCATTCCCTCTCCCACCAGAGCCGGGGTATTGGGCATCGCCCGGACGATCCGCTTATCCTCGCCTAATTCCTCCTTCAGATAGCTGATGGTCTTTCCCGGTGCGATGGAAATGATCACCTGCTCTGAATGAAGCACCGGCATGATCTCCTTTAAAACGCCTGCATAGTACTGCGGCTTAACAGCAAGCACCAGGTATTTCACCGACCTTACACACTCTTCATTGGAGGTCAGGCCGGTCACTCCGGTTTCCGCCGTTATCTTTTCCCGCTGTGCCTCATTAACATCTGTGAAAAGGATTTCTGATGCACCAAATCCGTGGCTTAACAATCCTTTCATAATTGCAGATCCCATATTGCCCATACCAATAAATCCGATTCGATCCATAAATTTCCCTCCTTGTAAAAAGAAGCCTTATGAACACAATCGTTCATAAAGCTTCCCTTGTTTTCTTATTTTGCATAATCAGTAACCCGAGATTCACGGATTACATTTACCTTAATCTGCCCTGGATACTCAAGTTCATTTTCAATCCGCTTGGAAATATCCCGCGCCAGCAATACCATATCGTCATCGCTGACATGTTCCGGAACTACCATAATGCGGACTTCCCGTCCTGCCTGAATAGCAAAAGACTTGTCTACTCCCTTAAAGGAAGTTGCGATATCTTCTAACTGCTTCAATCTGTTGGTATATGTTTCCAAAGTTTCCCTTCTCGCACCTGGTCTGGCGGCAGAAATGGTATCTGCAGCCTGTACGATACAGGCAATCAAACTCTGAGGCTCAACGTCGCCATGATGGGACTCCACTGCATTAATCACAGTTGCAGACTCCTTGTACTTCCGGCATAACTCTACACCAAGCTGTACATGAGTTCCTTCCTGCTCATGGTCAACGGATTTACCAATGTCATGTAATAAACCGGCCCGCTTTGCCACACGCACATCCAGCCCCATCTCAGCTGCCAGCAGCCCGGAAAGCTGCGCCACTTCGATGGAATGCTTTAATGCATTCTGGCCATAGCTGGTCCTAAATTTCATCTTACCCAGAAGCTTCACCAGTTCCGGATGAATGCCGTGAACGCCTACCTCCAGGGTAGCCGCCTCGCCCTCTTCCCTCATCATGGTCTCGACTTCCTTCTGTGCTTTCTCTACCATCTCTTCGATTCTAGCCGGGTGGATACGTCCGTCTACAATCAGTCGTTCCAATGCAATCCTTGCTACTTCTCTTCGAATTGGATCAAATCCAGATAATACGACTGCTTCCGGAGTATCATCAATGATCAGCTCCACACCAGTCATCGTCTCTAATGTACGAATATTTCGGCCTTCTCGTCCAATGATCCGGCCCTTCATCTCATCATTGGGAAGCTGTACAACCGAAACTGTGGTCTCGGCTACATGGTCAGCCGCACATCTCTGGATCGCGGTTACGATATAATCCTTGGCCTTCCGGTCTGCTTCTTCCTTGGCTTTGTTTTCCAGTTCCTTTACTAACTTCGCAGTATCGTGTTTTACATCGTCTTCAACAGATTTTAAAAGATATTCTTTTGCCTGTTCGGAGGTCAGTCCTGAAATTTTCTCCAGTTCCTGTATCCCCTTGTCATAAAGTGCATCTACTTCCACACTTCTCTTATTCAGGGCATCCTCTCTTTGCTGTAAACCCGATTCCCTCTTCTCAAGGGCATCTGCTTTCTTTTCTACGTTCTCTTCCTTGCTCAATACACGTCGTTCATAACGCTGAAGTTCTGCTCTTCTTTCCTTGGTTTCTTTTTCCAGCTCATTCTTAGTCTTTAAGGACTCTTCTTTCGCTTCCAGGAGAGCTTCTCGCTTCTTTGTCTCTGCTACCTTTAACGCTTCATCTATTATCTCTCTGGATTTCTCTTCCGCAGAACCAACCTTGCTTTCATAGGTCTTCTTCTGATACGAAATGGACACAACCCAGGTAATAGGTGCAACGATAACTAAAGTTAACAATGCAGCTATTATTGGTGACACAGGAGCACCTCCTTATTTAATTTTCATTGTACGAATACAACAGTATAAGTTTAAACGTTTTTCGGTATTATGTCAAGTATATTAGTAAGTTTTCCGTTTTATTCGGACAATTTAAACAATATTTAGGAAGATCTCAGCAAATTTTGACGAAATTAGTCAAAGGATGTCTCCGGTGCCCGCAGCACCTCTGAAATCGAATCGTAGGAATACCCTTTTCTCGCCAGCATTCCAGCCAATTTCCCGTACTGCTGCCGGTCCAGTTCATCGCCTGGATGATATCCCTTCTTTTCCAAAATGGCCCGGATCTGCTCCTTCTCATCTATGGGATGCTCCTCCAGCAGATCATCAATCAAATCCCTGGAGAAGCCTTTCTTCTGCATATCAACTATCAGCTGCTTCCGGCTTTTTCTGCGGCTTTTATCCTCCACATACCGCTCTCCATAAGCCTGATCATCAATATAATGATACCGCTTCACCATGGCAATGGCATCTGCTGTCACCTCATTGGGGTATCCCTCACGTCTCAGCAGGCTTTCCAGTTCCCTTTCTGTCCGATCCGATACCTGAAGGGTTCGAAGTACACGCTCTCTGGCCCTCGGCTTTAAAACAGTATCCACCAAAACTCGATATTGGGCCTCCTCCAGCTGGCCGCCTTCCTCGATATGAAACTGCTGTAAATCTCCAGGATATAAAACAAGGGCAAGGTCCTGATCCAGCAGGACCCTGCTCCTTTTCTTATCCAGGCTCACTACGGATGTGATCACCATGAGTCTGTTCCTTTCTGTACCATACAATGCATCTGCCTATTTGAAATCCTATTCTTCATCAAATGCATCCGGCAGTTCTACTGTCCCGGACATTGACGAAGCTGCCGCTGCTCCCAGTGCTGCCGGACCCTCTGCCTTTCCTGCACCCTCTCCCTTACCTGTGCTCTCTGCTTTCGCAGTGTTCTCTGCCCTGGCTGCCGGATCTGCTTTGGACCGTGCTGCCGTTCCTGACTTGGCAGGTGTCGAAGCATCTTCCTCTGGAATCAGTCCATAACGGATCCTCACCTTCTTCTCTACCTCGTCCCGCATTTCCGGATGCTCGCGGAGATAGGTCTTTGCATTCTCACGGCCCTGCCCGATCTTAGCGCCGTTATATGCATACCAGGCGCCGCTCTTCTCTATGATATTCTCCTTGGCTGCCAGATCCAGGATATCTCCCTCGGTGGAAATTCCCTTTCCAAACATGATATCAAACTCTGCTTCCTTAAACGGCGGTGCAATCTTATTCTTTACTACCTTTACGCGGACATGATTGCCGATCACCTCGCCGCCCTGCTTTAAGGATTCAACACGGCGCACATCCAGACGCACGGAGGAATAAAACTTCAATGCACGGCCGCCGGTAGTGGTCTCCGGATTGCCGAACATAATCCCCACCTTCTCACGAAGCTGGTTGATGAAAATAACGATGCAGTTATATTTGCTGATAATGGCAGTCAGCTTTCTCAAGGCCTGTGACATCAGTCTGGCCTGAAGACCTACATGGGAATCTCCCATATCACCGTCGATCTCCGCCTTCGGTACCAGCGCCGCAACCGAGTCCACAATAACGATATCCACAGCGCCGGAGCGGACCATGGTCTCTGTGATCTCCAAAGCCTGCTCCCCGTTATCCGGCTGGGATATGTACAGATTATCAATGTCAACGCCGATGTTCTTCGCATAAACCGGATCCAGAGCGTGCTCAGCATCAATAAACCCGGCAATGCCGCCTCTCTTCTGCACCTCGGCTACCATGTGCAAAGCAACAGTGGTCTTACCGCTGGACTCCGGTCCATAAATCTCCACCACTCTTCCCTTGGGCACGCCCCCCAGTCCCAGGGCAATATCAAGGCTGAGAGAACCGGTGGGGACTGTCTCAATATTCATATTCGTCCGGGAATCTCCCAGCTTCATAACGGAACCCTTTCCGTATGCTTTTTCTATCTGTGTGATCGCCGCATCAAGGGCTTTTAATTTCTCGTCTCTTTCCATGTGATCCTCCATTCGAACAGATGTTTGTTTCTTGGTTATAGTATAGTACAGGTACGGGGAAAAGTCAAATACTTCTTCTAATAAGATAGCATAGAAGGGCAGAAAAAGCAAGATGATTTTCCATATTTTTACATTGTATACATGATGCATTGTGCAATGCCATATATTTTGTTTTTTAAAAATAGAAAAGGCACTGCCCTTCCAGGAAACCGGAATCCTACCTTCACAAAAATGAATTCCTGGTTTTGCAGTACCTTTTTATCTGATCAACTTATGATATTCCATCAATTTAGTAAAAGAAATAGTCAATTCCAAATGTCATTCCGATTCCCAGTACAGCTCCGGCGAATACCTGGAGCGGAGTATGGCCTACATACTCCTTTAAACGTTCCTGAAGTACCTCGGCGCTTAGCTTCAGCGGATTTTCCAGCAGAATGGAATTCAGCAGCTTTGCCTGTTTTCCAGTTTCCCGCCTTACGCCCATGGCATCGTACATAACGATCATAGCCAAAACAAAGCTGACAGCAAATTCAAAGGACTCCAGCCCGAAGCAAAGTCCTGCTGCTACCGTAAGACTGCACACGGTAGCCGAATGGGAGCTGGGCATTCCGCCTGAACCGAAAAGCCGCTCTGCATTAAAACTTTTATTTAAGACGCAATCAATGATTGTTTTTAACACCTGGGCCACGGTCCAGCCTGCTACAGCGCTCATCAGCACCTGGTTTCCCAGAATCTTCTGCCAAATATCCATTCAATTCCTACTTCCTATATCATAACAAACTTTTTTCCACATCCTGCCCAAAGGGCGGATGTCCTGCGGTCAGCCTGCCCGTCCTCTCAGCAGGACGCTGCCGGCAAACCATCCGCGTACCTGCAGCGCAGTTTCAGTCACGCTGCACAACTTATCTGCATATACAACTGCCATGCCCGCCATGGATTTGGGCGGGATCGGTGTCAGCGGCCACATGTGGCAGAGAATGATATCTGCCTCTCCTATGGTCAGATCAAAATATTTTCTGGCATTGTTCAATGCGGTTCTCGGATGGGTAAATCCATGAAAATGATTCCCTGTTTCTCTGGCATGAGTGTGCCAGTCGTAAAGGAACAGATCATGAAGAAGGCCGGCTCTGGCTGCCTTACGGTAATCCCAGCCAAACTTCCGGCAGATACAATAGCTTAAATACGACACCTGAATACAATGGGCCTTGCAGCTTGTGGAGCCATGCTGGATATACGCTTCCATGGACTGAAAGATGGGATGCTCCAAAATATCCCTTACACATTCCATATAACCTGCATCTTCCAGATATCTCTCCTGCTCCGTCCACGTGGTATCGGCGGCCCAACGGGCCGCCGCTCCTCTTTCTTCAAGGCTTAAATTCACTTTTTCCATTCATTCATCCTTGCTTTTCTATTCTTTCAGCGAATCAGCAATCCTGACAGGACACAATGCCTGCTTCCCTGCCAGTTCACCGCAAACCCTTAACCGCCTGGTTTAATATCCAATCAGCCAGTCATACAGTTCCTGATACTTCTCAGCGGAAGCATACCAGGAGAAGTCCTTAGCCATAGCACGGTCAATAATCTTATTCCATTCACGCTTCTTATCATAGTATACGCGCTTTGCGTAGCGGATGGTATTCAGCATCTCATGTGCATTGTAATTGGTGAAGGAGAATCCAGTTCCCTTGCCCTCGTACTCATTGTACGGCTCTACCGTATCCTTCAGACCACCGGTCTCACGAACGATCGGAACCGTGCCGTAGCGCAGTGCCATCAGCTGGCTTAAGCCGCAGGGCTCAAACAGAGAAGGCATCAGGAAGGCATCACATGCTGCATAAATTTTATGGGACAACGGCTCGGAATAGTAGATCTGGGCGGATACCCGGTCATTGTACTTCCAGTCATAGTGACGGAACATGTTCTCATATTTCTCATCACCGGTTCCCAGAACTACCAGCTGTACATCCTCGTCACAGATCTCATCCATCACGCACTGGATCAGGTCAAAGCCCTTCTGGTCGGTCAGACGGGATACGATACCAATCATGAACTTATGCTCATCCTGCTGTAATCCCAGTTCCTCCTGCAGAGCCTTTTTATTCTTAATCTTCTCCTTGCGGAAGTTCTTGGCATTGTAATTCTGAACAATGTGCTTATCCGTCTCCGGATTAAAGTCATCGTAATCGATACCATTCACGATACCGCGCAGGCTGTTGGAGCGTGCACGCATCAGGCCATCCAGGCCTTCACCGTAGAACGGCATCTTGATCTCCTCTGCATAGGTATCACTTACCGTGGTGATGGCATCAGCAAATACGATACCGCCCTTTAACATGTTGCCGTCCTTATATGCTTCCAGCTTATCCGGGGTAAAGTAGTAATCTGGAAGTCCGGAAAATCTCTGGATCGTCTTAACATCCCAAACACCCTGGAACTTTAAGTTGTGGATGGTGATCACAGACTTCATATTGGCGAAGAATTCACCATCGTGGAACTTATCCTTTAAATGAACCGGGATCAGACCGGTCTGCCAGTCATGGCAGTGAACCACATCCGGCTGGAAGCCGATCACTGGAAGTGCAGATAATGCAGCCTTGGAGAAGAATGCAAACTTCTCCAGGTCGTTATACCAGTCGCCGTAAGGCTTTGCTCCGCAGAAATAGCTTTCATTGTCAATGAAATAAAAAGTAATTCCTTCGTGAACATACTGTAAAATACCAACATAACGGCTCTGTCCCAGATAATCCATATAAAAATGATTCACATACTCCATCTGGTTGCGCCACTGCTCCTTGATGCAGAGATATTTTGGAATCATAACGCGCACATCAAAGTATTCCTTATTAAAACACTTTGGAAGTGAACCTACAACGTCTGCCAGGCCGCCGGTCTTAATAAAAGGAACTGCCTCAGATGCCACGAATAATATCTTCTTCATGAAAAAAACCTCCCTCATTACTCTCTTTCGGAAAAAACTCATAAGTATAGTATACAATACTTTTCCGTTTTTAGGAAGCACATTCTCAAGATTTTTCTATTGCGATTTGACGATTTTTCCCTTTTATTTTTAGTCACTATGTTAGTATTTTACTGCATCCGCTTATAATCCAGCCGAATCTTGTCCGCAATCAGGGCGATAAACTCAGAATTGGTGGGCTTGCCCTTTCCCGTGCTGACGGTGTATCCAAACAGCTCATTTAAGGTTTCCAGCCGTCCTCTGGTCCAGGCTACCTCGATGGCATGGCGGATGGCCCGTTCTACACGGCTGGCTGTAGTCTGATGCTTCTTTGCAATCGCCGGATACAGGATTTTCGTTACGGAGGACAGCATTTCGTGATCCTCCACCGACATGATGATGGCATCCCTCAGATACTGGTATCCCTTAATATGAGCCGGAATGCCGATTTCATGCAGCATATGGGTGACATCATTTTCCAGGTTCTGTTCCATGTACTCTTCCTTGTCCATATATGGCTTGACTGTGCGGCTTTCCGGACGGTCCCCCAGCTTTTCCTTTGCCCGGCCCACTCTCCGAACCTTATCCACGATCACATCTCTGGAAAATGGCTTCATAACATAATAATTGGCTCCCATCCGGAACGCATCTGCCGTCATATTCTCGCTTCCGGCAGCCGTCACCATAATGAAAGCCGGTGTTTTCTTCAGTGTAAGATTTTTTCTCACTTTCTCCATCACGGAGATGCCGTCCATTCGAGGCATGATCACATCTAGCAGCACCACATCCGGATTGGTCTTTATGATCATATTGTACGCATCTTCGCCATTTTCTGCTTTTCCTACCACAGAAAAGCCTTTCTCTGATTCCAAAATTTCCTGTAATCTCCCCAAGGTCTGCGGATTATCATCTGCAATCGCGATATTCAAGTCTCCCATTCGTGCTCCTCCTTTTTGCCATTTCATGATTATTTTCGGGTAAAAGAAGCGGTCTTGTCTGGCAAACCGGCAGAAATTAACACCGTTTGCGGGACAGCCGCTTTTTTTCCCCTACATGGCTCATTATAGACGGTTCAAATTCTGACGCGCAATGAGATTCCATCGCATAATTCGACAAAGGAAACCGGATTTTCCAAGACAGCACAAGGTGTGACGAAAATCGCCTAAAGCAGCCTTCGTGCCAAAGAAGAAATGCAGCAAAAAAAATGAGGCGGCGCCTGGCTGACATAATCATCCAGTACGCCGCCTCCCGGGCTGTATCATGGTTCAGATCAAGCCCATAGTGCGGATCACATAAAGCCATATGGTAAGGGTAAATGCACTTAAAAAAGTGGTGACCATCACTGCGCTGGTGCTGACCGTTCCCTCATGTCCCATATTTTTTGCCATCACAAAACAGCTGACTGTGGTGGGCGAGCCAAGCATCACAAGGACTGCCACCAGACGGCTTTCCCGAAAGCCCATCCCCACGGCAATTGGAAGAAAAATGGCGCAAAACAGCACCAGCTTCATCCCGCTGCACACAACTGCCGGCTTCCATTTTTTCCGTGCAGCCCTCCAATCGAAGGTGGCTCCCATCGCCATCAGCCCCAAAGGCGTAGCCAGGTTTGCCACATACTTTAAGGTTTTCTGCATAATGACCGGCTGAGGCAGGGAAAGTGCAGACCAGGCCATTCCTGCCAGGATTCCTAAAATAATAGGATTGGTCAGGATCTCCAGACCAGTCTTTTTCATCAATTCCCCGTTAATCGTTTCCCGCTCCGGCTTCATAAAGGCCAGAATAACCACGGCCATCACATTGTAAAGCGGAACCGTGCCGATGATCATTAACGGCGCCATCCCTGCGTTGCCGTAGATATTCTGAATAAAACCGATTCCTAAAAGGGCTGCGCTGGAACGGTAGGCTGCCTGGGCAAATTCTCCCTGGATGGAACGATCCTTCCAAAGTCGGGCCGCTGCCACAGCGATGGCAATGGACAATGCTGTGGCAGTAAAGCAAAACAACACAAAGGCTCCGTCCCAGACCTGGATAAAGTCAGCGCCAGAAAGCTCCTGGAACAGCAGCACGGGAAGAGCAGCCTTAAACACGAAGGTATTCATCCTCTTGACGAAGGCATCGTCGAACATTCCGGTCCGCTTAAAAATAAGGCCAAGTATCATCAGAAGGAAGATTGGTATGGTGGCATTCAGACAGAACAGTAAATTATCCATGGCTTTTGTTCCTCGTATTCTCTTAATTTTCCGTCACCATTATATCGCGCGGGCTGCGGAAAAACAAGAGCCGGGCATTATACCTTAAGCTTCTTTTGCAATCTCCCCCACCCCATTTAAAATCAGCCTCGGACGATACGGAAATTCATCCACCGTAGCTGTGGTGGAAACACCGGTCAGAACCAGCACAGTATCCAGTCCGGTTTCGATTCCGGCAATAATATCAGTATCCATACGGTCACCGATCATCACCGCCTCTGAAGAATGAACGCCCAGGATCTTTAATCCGGTCCGCATCATCAGCGGATTGGGCTTTCCCACATAGTAGGCCTTTTTTCCGGTAGTCGCTTCAATCGGCGCTACAAAGGCCCGGCAGGCCGGGGCAATTCCGCCCTCCACCGGCCCGGTAATATCCGTATTGGTGGCAATGAGACGTGCGCCCCGGTTAACCAGATTCATGGCCCGCAGAATGTGGTCATAACAGTAATCTGTGGTTTCTCCTACTACCACATACTCCGGATCCACATCATTGATGGTAATTCCCACATCATAGAGAGCATTATACAGGCCATGATCTCCGATCACATAAGCGCTGCAGCCCGGCGCCTGGCTCTGAAGAAATTTGGCTGTGGCCAGTGCACTGGTATAAAAATGCTCCTCTCCGATCTCCAGCCCCATTCTTGACAGCTTCCGCTGCAGCTCCCTGGGTGACCGGCTGCTGGCGTTGGTGAGAAACAGAAATTGCTTTTCCCTTTCATACAGCCAGTCCACAAATTCCTTCACGCCGTCAAGCAGCTGATTTCCATGGTAAATCACACCATCCATATCACAGATAAATCCTTTTTTGGCTCTTAATGTTTCCATTTGGTTCCTTCTTTCCTGGTATTGTAGATTTCTTACCGCCAGCTTCTTTGATTTTATTGTATCGGGAACCAATGGTTTCAGCCATCCAGTTTCTGTAAAGTTTTCTTTAAAATATTGTAAATTGGATTTGGTTATTTACCTTATCGACGTAAGAGGGATCATATCATCTTGTTATCGATTTGCTATTCTGATGGTTTTTTATTCCGATTCATCTTCTTCTGATATTGAAGCAATGGCTTTGTTTTAGCTTAATTTCCAATATGCCATTCCCCAGAACGTGGACTTCCGATTCGTTTTATGTTACCTTCTCCTTGCATTTCTGACATCAAACGCTTAATCGTTCTTAAAGATAAGCCAATTTCTTTTTGAATTATTTTCTGTGTCACTTTAGGATCAGCCTCTATCAAATTCAAAATTTCTTTTTTGTATTTTTCATACCTGTCTTTGCTATTCTTTTCGATATGATTCGTGTAATAAACATCAATCTTGATGCTATTAGTGCCAACTTCAGTGCCATTGGTGCCAACTTCGATGTCATAGGTGTTAACCTTAACGCCATTGGTGCCAGCTTTGGTATCATTACCGTCAGCAACACGACCACCAGAACCAAAATCATAAGAATACGCCTCATCTAATGGTACAATAATCCTGAATACATCACCCTCAATAAATTCTGGCTCCTGTCCTGAATAATACTTTGTATATTTAAACAGATTTCTAACCCCGGATCCTAGCTGATCCGCATAACCAATATTCCTGAAAAATGCTGCTATAATCGGATTCTTTGGATTAGGTTCCAGATTATCCATAGTAATATGGCCATCTTTTATCGCACGGTTCGCATTCTCCACATACATCCGATCATTTTCGATGACATATTTAGCAGTATAACTGCTTGAATATTCTCTATGAATCAACGTGTTTGCAATCATTTCACGCACAATAATATTTCTCAGACTTTTATTTACGGTATCTTCCAGAAAAAATTTATCGGGTAAATGCTTTTTGGCAAAATGAAACAACAAATCATAGCTGTCAATCAAATTTGTTTTTACAATCTCGCGATCATCGTATCTGTCTACATTAACCTTTCGAACAAGTGCGTCCGTTACATAGGCTGGAGCTACATTTAAAATAACTTCATCCCTGCCCAGCAACATGATTGCGGCAAGATTATAGCCCTCTTCTCCGGTTGCAATATCGAATCCATATAAACCAGCACTTTTCAACATTTCCTGATCACTCATAGCCGCCCATGGGTGTGTGCCTCCGGCATGATTTACAGCCAGCTGGCGAACCTTAGGCAACAAATCAAGCCGCAAATCATTCATCTTAGCGTATGGATATATCTTTTTTTCTGTGAAAATGGTTTGCTTTCGGATATACATTTGTGCAATCGCGCTGGTAGCAGTAACCTTTACATCTGCATCATCCACACGATCATAGATAACCTTCTTGTAGCTATGTACTTCTGCGCTTGGCGGAATATGCACATGAATAATCGTACGCTTCTCATCATATCGAATGATCTCCGGTACCAGGTACACAGTAGGCATAAATAATGCTGGGTTGCTTACAACTTTTATAAAATTCTTTATCATATCTGGCGCAGACTTTTCCGGAACGCCAAGTACAGTTCCATCATCCAATATACCCATGAAGATATCTCCGCCAAAACGATTCAGAAAAGAACATACAGTTTCATAGGTATCCGATTCTATGCCGTTTCCACAGCGTTTAAACTCAACTGCTGCTGTTTCTCCGATTGTAAGAATGGAATTGATTGCTGCAATATCCATCACATCAAGCTCCTTCCTTTTCCCTCCTGCCCTCCGGCAGACATCCTCATTATAACATTACTATCCCTGCATTTCACCTAAAATCTTTTTGTAAGAAACCTGTGCCGTCTTTTATACAATTTCTAAATATCCAATAGGAATCATACTGCGTACCATCATGTCCAATCAATACTTCTGAACTTTTCTGAAATCCCAATTCTTCCAAGGCCCGGACACGTTCCTGTGCTTCAGGCACTCCCTTTGTAGCCAAAATTTCACAGGAAAACATGCTGAAAGCATGGGAAATCATCGGTTCCAGTATTTCTTTTATACATTCCTTCTTTTCATAATCACTCCGCAAATCTAATCTCAACAAACCGCAGTTTGTAAAATAATCCTCGGCATCTCTGTGAAACAGCTCGATTGTTCCTATCACTTCTCCAATGATGTATAATGGAACATATCTCCCTGTATTCCCCTTTTACATACAGTTTTCCGGCAATTCCATCTCATCATTCATGCTCACAAAACCATAACGTTCATACAAAGGTCTTCCCATATCCGTTGCCTCTAATGAAATATGCGTTACACCTTTATTTTTCACTTCTTCTATCAGAATCTCCAGCGTATGATATGCAATTCCTTTCCGCCTGTAGTCCGGATTCGTATACATATTCATAATATATGCTTTCCATCCTGTCGGATTATGATAGGTGGGCATCACCCGAAAAAAACTGACTCCTCCTGCACCGACAATTTTTTCCCCATCAAAAACAAGATATGCGATATGTGTTTCCGCCTGCAGAGACTCTTCATAATATTCCCTCGACTGCTGCTCCACAAGCGACATCTCTATATCATCACTCAGACGGTTCGCAGCACGCAATACTTTAATTCTTGTTTTAACCAGCAATTCTATGTCTTCCAGACCTGCTCTTTTATAAACAAATTCCATATTTATCACAGCTCCTGTATTGATATTTCTTTATAATAAACTTCCTTTGCTCCCAATGAACGGCAATATTCCAGCAACAGCCGTAATTTTCATTTTGTCCCCTCAATTCTTGCCTGTGCTTCAAGTACATTTTTCATTTTGCCCTGCATCCTCTGAACAGAAAATATAATTTCAAATTCTGTCCCCTTTTCAACTACACTTTCCACACGAATTTTCCCTCCATGTCCTTCAACAATCCATTTTGCAATAGCCAAGCCAAGTCCTGCGCCATCTGGATTTTTGTTTCTCGTTTCTGCTACTCTTATTTTTCACTGAGCTAGTGTGTTGTATCATTGATATTTAGTATATCTGCCACCTCTATTATGAGATGA
>JAUNGG010000040.1 GCA_030524635.1 Lachnospiraceae bacterium | reverse complement strand
AAAGTCTACCTTTATTTACACATAGAATAGACGATTTTTGTCTATTGAATCATTATATCAGAAATTGTCAATAAAGTCATTCCTTAACCAGGTAAAATTTTATTATTATTTTTTCTTTTTGATAAATAAAAACTGCCTTCCAGCCATTTCGGGCCAAAAGGCAGTGCTTTCTCCTTGATGCAGTTTTTTATTTTTCTGTCTTCGGCAGCTGATCAATGGATTTCTTCAGATCTTCATCGGTAGGGATATAATCACTCATAACTCCATCGTTAAACTTCTGATAAGCCATCATATCGAAATATCCGGTTCCGGTCAGACCGAATACAATATTCTTTGCTTCTCCGGTCTCCTTGCACTTTAATGCCTCATCAACGGCAACCTTGATGGCATGGCTGCTTTCCGGCGCCGGAAGGATACCTTCTACCCGGGCAAACATCTGGGCAGCCTGGAACACTGCAGTCTGCTCAACGCTTCTAGCTGTCAGCAGTCCCTGATCATACAGCTCGGAGACAATGGAACTCATACCATGATAACGAAGTCCGCCTGCATGGTTTGCAGATGGGATAAAGCTGCTTCCTAAGGTATACATTTTTGCAAGCGGGCAAACCTTTCCGGTATCACAGAAGTCATATGCATAAACACCTCTGGTAAGGCTTGGGCAGGATGCCGGTTCTACTGCAATGATCTCATAGTCTGCCTCACCCCGCAGCATCTCTCCTGCAAATGGTGAGATCAGGCCGCCTAAGTTAGAACCGCCGCCGGCACAGCCGATAATGGTGTCTGCCTTGATTCCATACTTATCCAAAGCGGCCTTCGTCTCAAGACCGATCACAGACTGATGCAGCAGTACCTGTGACAATACAGAACCCAGCACGTAGCGGTAGCCCTCCTGGGTCACAGCTGCTTCTACTGCTTCCGAAATCGCACAGCCAAGGCTTCCGGTGGTGCCTGGGAACTCTGCGTTCATCTTCCGGCCTACCTCAGTCTCCATGGATGGAGAAGGTGTTACCTTTGCACCGTAGGTCCGCATTACCTCCCGGCGGAACGGCTTCTGCTCATAAGAGCATTTTACCATATATACCTGACAGTCTAAATCCAGATATGCACATGCCATGGACAGCGCAGTACCCCACTGGCCAGCTCCTGTCTCTGTGGTCACACCCTTTAAGCCCTGCTTCTTTGCGTAATAAGCCTGGGCAATGGCGGAATTCAGCTTATGGCTTCCGGAGGTGTTGTTTCCCTCAAACTTGTAATAAATATGTGCCGGTGTTCCCAGTTTCTGCTCCAGACAATATGCTCTCACCAATGGTGAAGGACGATACATCCGATAGAAGTTTCGGATCTCCTCTGGAATATCAAAATATGGGGTTACATCATCCAGCTCCTGCTTTGCCAGCTCGGTACAGAATATTGCGGATAATTCCTCTAAGGTTACCGGCTGCAGCGTGCCGGGATTTAAGATCGGAGCCGGTTTCTTCTTCATATCAGCACGGACATTATACCACTGCTTCGGCATCTCCTGCTCTTCCAGATAAATTTTGTAAGGGATGTTCTGTTCCATGTCGTCTCTTCCTTTCTTAATCGCTTTATTTTTACTTTTATTCTCCCTGCCGTCAATCAATGAGTGGGGAATCCTAACAATTAATTACAAAACAAAAAAACTCCCAGCCTACTATTTTCAAATAGGACAGGAGTTATACTTCTGCGGTGCCACCTAACTTCATTCTCTCGAATGCGCTCATCTCGTGTACTAGCATACACGATCTGCTGTAACGTGCAGTCACGTCTCACCTACTTTCCAAAGGTTTCAGCTTGCCCTCCCAGGTCCATTCCCTGATCGTCCCATCGCCGCATTCCCACCATCTGCAGCTCTCTGTGCATGTTCAAAACAGGTACTCGCCCTGATCATTGGTTTGTAATTAATTGACTTGTTGTTAGAATATAACAAATATAACGAAATGTCAATCACTTTTTTAGGCTATTTCATCAGATGGAATCTATTTGTTTACTGTTCAGATGTGACATCTTCTTATCCGACTGAATGGTTGCTCCATTTTGCCAGATTTTCCCACCGCGCCTGCAGGATCTGGTTTTCTGGCATCAGAAATACGGAATTTCCTCCCGATTCTGACGGCAAATGATATTCTGCCAGTTCTTTTTGAAAGCTCCATCTTTCATCCAGACTGGTTCTCCCCTCTTTAGCGGTAATCTGCCACTGATCCAGCCGTCCGGAAGGATTCCGGTTCAGATAAGTAAGGTTACCGTCCAGCTTATCCTGCTGAAATACTCCCACGATTCTGGACTCCTTGGGCTGCTCCCCCGTTCCGTCTGGCCAGGAGCAGGTTCCGGTCAGGCCGAACCCTTCCATCTTCCCGTTTTTCCAGATTCCCATGGAATACCGGTAGCCTGAACGAGCTCCAGTCTGACAAAGAATCGCCGTGCAGATCCCATCCGGGCTGCCGTCCCGGAAGCTTCCGTAAAAGCAGAGATTGGCCGCCGGAAAGGCCATTGCCATGTGCGCCTGATGGTTCTGATCTCCCTGATGTGGCTGCACATAAAGTATGGTTTCCGGATCCAATTGCTGAAAGATCCGGTTTAACGTTTCCTGGCTCCGGACCAGCACTTTGGCAGCCTCCTCCACAGTGGAAGCTGCAACCGTAAGCTCCAGCTCTGATAAAAATCGATCCTGTTCTTCCGTCAGGCGGCCGCCGGATGCATAAAGCCGAGACGAATCTGCTTCCGGCTGAACGGATGGTACTGGAAACAGCGGCTCCCGAACGGATAATTCCTGAACCGATAACGTCGGAACCAATTGAGAATCCCGGTTTCTGGCTTCTCCCAGCAGCCCGCAGACTGTGAGAAGGAGCAGACCGCCCACCAGCACAGAGCAGGACTTTCGGTTGTCCGGCCCCCACTCTGCCCATCGGTTTCTTCCTGCGTCCATCCATTGCTTTATCCTGCTGCGGTTCCATTTCCTGCTCATATTTGATTCCTCCAGCCTGGCCTGCACCCTTTCGTCTCGCACTGACTATAAAACATGTGAAAAGCACAGACAGCTACAGCTCCCACGCCTCCTTCAAACGCCTGCAGCCTTCCCGGATCTCTTCCTCCGTCAGGTTTGCATATCCCAGCACCACCGTTGACGGATACTGATTATGCTCCGGATGGATAAAATACCGGGACAGTCCATACACCTTCACCCCGGCTGCTGCGGCCTTCTGCTCCAGCTCTTGTTCCCTCATTCCCTTCCTGTGAGTCAGCAGCACATGCAGCCCGGCATGCTCCCCGGCAATATCAAATTTTGCTTCAAATTCCTTCAGCTCCCCCATCAGGCAGTCATGCTTTCCTTTATAGACCGACCGCATCCGGTTTAAGTGCCGCTCATAATGTCCTTCTGTCAAAAACTGGTACAGAATATTCTGGTCGATTCTGGATACGGTGGAGGAATAGAAGCCTGCCTTCTCCTTATATTTGGCCAGAAGCTGCATCGGAAGGACGATAAAGCCTACACGGATGGCCGGTGCAATGGACTGGGAAAAGGTTCCGATATAGATCACCCGGCCGCCATGATCCATGCCCTGAAGAGCCGGAATCGGTTTCCCCTTGTACCGGAACTCACTGTCGTAATCATCTTCGATCAGATAACGTTCCTCCTCCTCATAGGCCCAGGCCAAAAGCTCCTGCCTGCGCTTTACCGGCATCACGATCCCCATAGGATGCTGATGGGAAGGCATGATATAAGCCGTATCCGGCTGCAGGCGGCATTCCTTTTCTTTCATCAGAATTTCCTGCTCCGGCAATCCGTATGGTGCCGCCGTCCGGTTCTCCGGATTTCCCGCTTCCCGCAGCCTTCTTACATCCATCCCATGCTTATCCATCTCCACCGGAACCACCTGGCAGCCCTGGCTGATAAACACACGGTAGGCCTGCTTGTAGGTAGGATTTTCCATGGCGATCACCCGGTTTGGCCCCAGCACCAGCGACAACAGCATCAGCAGATACTCATTTCCAGCTCCCACAATGATCTGATCCGCACTGCACCGGACCCCTCTGGCCGAATGCAGATAGCTTCGGATCGCCTCCCGCAGGGCATATTCTCCCTGAGGATCCCCGTTTAAAAACAAGGCCTTGTTGTCATCTACCAGGATATTCTTGCTGATCTTCCGCCAGGTGTTGAAGGGAAAGCTGTCCAGATCAATGCCTCTGGGGGAAAAGTCTACAACAAAGCCCTCCTGCCCGGCTACCTCCTGCGTCACAAACTGGCCGGCGGGCTGCTCCCGCACCTCCACCAGCGCCTCGATTGCTGAAACAAAATATCCCTTGCAGGGCACTGCCTCGATATATCCCTCCGACAAAAGCTGTTCATAGGCCATCTGTGTGGTGCTGCGGCTTACTTTCAGATGGTCAGCCAGCACTCTGGTGGACGGCAGACGGACCCCGGCCTTTAAATTGCCCTGCCGGATCTCTTGCTTCATATATTGATAGATCTGCTGATACATCGGGGTACTGCCCTGATTATCTAATGGTATGATCAATTCCATCCTGTATCACCTCGTTTCCTTTTGCAGCAGGCTGACTGCTTTTTCAGACAGGCTGCTAATAAAGCTTATTCTAAATGGTTTCTTTCTATGATACAAAAAAGAACCCTGCGGAGCGTTTTTGTACCATAGGAGACGAAGTTTCCTATGTAATAAAAACAGCAGCCCGCGCGCCGGCGAACCGGCACAGGAACTGCTGTTAAGCAAACCTGCGAAAAAATTCGCAGTCAGAACATTTATTTCGGCAGCTTAAAGGAGCTCTTCAGAGAAACGATCCGGTTGAATACCGGCTTTTCCGGTGTGGTGTCCTTGCAGTCCACACAGAAATATCCATTTCTCATAAACTGGAAGCTGTCATACGCCTTTGCCTCAAACAGCGCCGGCTCCACGTAGCAGTTTGGCAGAATCGTCAGAGAATTGGGATTTAAGTTCAGGGTTCCATCTGCATTCATCTTGCCCTTCTCCTCGTCCACAATATTCTCGTACAGGCGGCATTCCACTTCCTTTGCCGTCTTCACCGCTACCCAGTGAATGGTGCCCTTCACCTTCCGTCCGGTGAAACCGGAGCCGCTCTTGGTTTCCGGATCATAGGTACAGTGAATCACTGTCACCTTACCGCTCTCATCCTTCTCATAGCTTACGCACTTCACAAAGTAAGCGCCGAACAGACGAACCTCATTGCCTGGGAACAGACGGAAATACTTCTTCGGAGGCTCCTCCATAAAGTCCTCACGCTCGATGTACAGTTCTCTTCCAAAGGGAACCTTGCGGCTTCCCAGAGCTTCATTCTCCAGATTATTGGGAACCTCCAGCTCCTCAATGGTATCCTCCGGGTAATTGTCGATCACCAGCTTCACCGGATCCAGAATGGCCATCATGCGGGATTTTTTCAGCTTCAGATCCTCACGGATGCAGTACTCCAGCATAGCATAATCAACGGAGCTGTTGGCCTTGGACACGCCTACCAGGTCTACAAACATCTTGATGGACTCCGGCGTGTAGCCTCTCCGGCGCAGCGCTGCGATGGATACCAGACGAGGATCATCCCATCCGTCCACAATGCCGTCCTCCACCAGCTTCTTGATGTAACGCTTTCCTGTCACCACATTGGTCAGATACAGCTTTGCAAACTCGATCTGGCGCGGCGGATTCTCAAACTCGCATTCTCTTACCACCCAGTCATACAGCGGGCGGTGGTCCTCAAACTCCAGGGTACAAATGGAGTGGGTGATATGCTCAATGGCATCCTCAATTGGGTGTGCAAAATCATACATCGGGTAGATGCACCACTTGTCGCCGGTATTGTGATGGCTCATGCGGGCCACTCGGTAGATCACCGGGTCACGCATGTTGATATTCGGGGAAGCCATATCGATCTTGGCGCGAAGCACCTTCTCGCCGTCCTGATACTTGCCTTCCTTCATCTCTGTAAACAGCTTTAAATTCTCCTCAACGGAACGGTTGCGGTATGGGCTTTCCTTACCTGGAGTGGTAAAATCCCCCCGGTATTCCCGGATCTGCTCTGCAGACAGGTCACAGACGAATGCCTTTCCCTTCTTTATTAAAAAGACAGCGCATTCATACATCTGGTCAAAATAGTTTGATGCGAAAAACAGCCGGTCCTCAAAATCAGCGCCCAGCCACTTAATATCCGCCATAATGGACTCAACGAATTCGGTCTTCTCCTTGGTGGGGTTGGTATCATCAAAACGCATGTTGAATTTGCCGTTATATTTCTTTGCTAATCCATAGTTTAACAGGATGGATTTTGCATGTCCGATATGAAGATATCCGTTTGGCTCCGGTGGGAAACGGGTCTGGACATGATCGTACACGCCTTCTGCCAGGTCTTTTTCAATTTCCAGCTCAATAAAGTTTTTCGATACGACTTCCTTTTCCTCAGCCTCTGATGCCAGGTTCTTCTCTTCCATAACTGTTGCCTCCATTCTCTTGTTCTTATGATTCTTATAGCGATTCAAAACCTACAGAATCGTTACAATCGCACTCATAATGAGTTATCATACCATATTTCGAAGAATTGGAAAAGAGGGTATTTTAAAAAGACATTGACGAAGTAATCAGATGGACGTATACTGAACCCAAAATCACCTTTGCAATCGATATAAAAGGAGGCCGCTGCTTTGGAACCAAATCCACACATTGAAACTGATTTTAAAAATATTGTTGCCGTCACCAACCGCCATCTGTGCCGCCGTCCGCTGCCCCAGCAGGTGGAGCGCATCTGCCGCCTCCATCCAAAGGCAATTATCCTGCGTGAAAAGGATCTTCCGGAAGAAGAGTACGCTGCTCTGGCCAGCCAGATCCTGGACATCTGCAATGCCTTTCATGTGCCCTGCGTTCTCCACACCTACTTAACCACAGCGCGCCGGCTCTCCTGCCCGGCGATCCATCTCCCTCTGCCCCTGCTTCGGAAGTACCATGCAGAATGGGAGAAGCATTCCGGTACGGAGCTGCCGGTGACACCGGAGAATATCCCTGCCTTCGTATCCCAGGCCACCTCCGCATCCCATCCATCTGTCAGCATTCCGGTCCAGCAGAAGCTCTTTCCGGTACTGGGAACCTCTGTCCACTCAGCAAAAGAAGCTGTGGAAGCAGAATCTCTGGGCGCCTCCTATCTGGCGGCCGGACATATCTATACCACAGACTGTAAAAAAGGACTTCCGCCCAGAGGTCTGAACTTTTTAAAAGAGGTCTGTCAGTCTGTTTCCATCCCGGTTTATGCCATTGGAGGGATCAAGCTGGACGGGAATCAGCTTGCTGAAGTGATGGCTTATGGAGCAGAGGGCGGCTGTGTGATGTCGGGGATGATGGAGCTGTGATCTGAAAGGAAGCAAAAACAAGAATCATTCTTGCCATTTCAGCTCCAAACGCTGCACCATCTGCAATCACTAAAACATTTTCACTTTTACATTCCAATGTTTTCGCAAAAAGATTGGATTTTCCCAAGGCCGAAGTAACTGTCCAACTAGCTCCAGATGAAATTCCTTGGTAAAATTCATATCCGGCATTAGAATCTTCCACAATCACTTCATCCGGTCTAATGGGCAATGGATGACTCTCACTGGTATAAATCCTGTAAAATTCATTATACGTTTGTTTTAACGCTGCATATTTTCCTGACTCACGAATCCCATAAATTTCATCAATACTATACGGAAGATTCGGCAGGCCTTCTCTCGTTACGATCACAAAATAATTATCTGAGTTACGAACCGCCGCAGCAAACTCATTTGACAGAACAAACTCATTTCCTTCATCGATAAAAATAATCCTTTCATGCATGGTCTCCAGAAAAATCTTCCAATCCCGTCCAGAAAGCGGCGCACAAATTCTATCACATTTTAGTTCGATTCCACTCGCTTTACCAGACTCGTAATACTCTCGGATCATTTCTATCAGTGTTGTTTTTCCGGTTGCACTGTCACCTTTCACGATCGTAATATTTCTGCGAATGGTAAAATCAAATCGCAGAACAGCATTTTGAACAACTACTCTATAGCTTCCCTTCATACTCTTTACTCCTAACGCACCAGCATTCCAGCTATAGGAACTAATTCTTTCATATTGTGGACAATTTGATCTGTGTTAAGAACTTTCAAAGCAAATTCCCCATCTCCAAAATCCATTAAATGCCTTAGATTAATTGTAATATCCTTGCTTTCTCCGATTCTCAGAATCCACTTGGCACAATTATCACCGCAGGCAGATGCATTGAATATCTTGTCTGGAACCTGATTCATTAAAATCAGAGTTTTTACTCCACCAGACAATTCTCTGGGAGAGATTCCTCCCAGCACCGGACTGTCAATAATTCTCGGCCCAAGCACTTCTGATTTATCCACATCTTTTATCATCTCTCTGGAAAGCTCATCTGTAATCCAAGAACCATCATATGTGTTTTTAAAATATACCGCAGGATTATAAATTGCTTCCGGCATATCTCCATAATATACGCTCACCATAATATTTTCACTCTCCTCAAACTGAATGCAATAAACCGAAATCCGCGTTCTATATATAAAACCAAACTCTAAAGCCCAAACGCCTCATAGTCCTCCGGCGTATAACGATGATACGTCATATGGCATCCTTCTGCTGTAATGCAATAACGAAAATTGTCCGGCACGCCATCTTCAAAATAAACCAAATAATCAAATTCCCCATGATCTGCCTTTTCCACATGCACATGACTGGAATATTTCCTAAACTGCTGCAAAAGATCTTCCAACGTGCATCCATGCTTCTCAATGGTTCGGATAAAATCGGTGAGAAATCCGTCCTTCCTGGAATGCTTATAAATATATGCCACTCCCTCAGGCGGTACCGCCAGGCAGAATCGGCTGCCCTTATGGGACACCTGGATCTCTCCCAGGCGCTCCTGTACATGGCCGCTGAATTCCTTTAAGGCATCCTGCATCTGCGCTGTGTCATATTCCTGCTGCAAAAAACGATTCAGGGAATCAAGAGGATAATATAATCGAACGGTTTCCGAAAGATATCCCAGCTTGATCTGCTCTTCTTCGATTAAATCAACGATATTTCTTTCCAGATTTTGAATATTCATTCCACGATTCCTCTCCATCAATGATATTTCCCGTAAACACATAAGATCATAAAGCTTCTCATTCTTATAAACTGCCTGTTTCATCAAAAAATCTGGCTTACGCCCACATAAAATTCTGATTTCCTGCGCCAATGGTAAAATGATATTTCACGATCCCTAGATCCAGCTTCGTGTAAAAGCCCCGCCCGGCCTTTGCTGATACCTGGTCTCCATCCAGAGAGAAGAAAATTAAGCCCAGACGCTGGGCGAAAAGCACCAGCCGTTCTCCGTAATATCCACAGGTCTCGTCCAATTCAGGCCCCTTTTTCCCCACAACTGCAATATAGTTTCTCACCCCTGAGAATTTCCCGTAATGGGCCATAAAGCCGCTGAATGCCTTCGGCTCATCCAGCACTAGCTGCATATGGAGACCACTTTCATGATTACACCGCTTCACGGCAGTGAGAAACTTCTCCTTCACTTCTCCCTCGATTTTTCTGTCTGTATAAGAACGGACGGAATGTCTTGTTTCCATTGCTTCCCAAAGTGTGATTTTCTCCATAATGATTTCCTCCTGCTTGAACGTTTTCTTTTTATCTGAGCACTCTGCAGGTTTTATCCAGGATAAATCATGCTTTCCGGATTCCTTCCCTGCGCAGGCATCCTTATTATACCATATTATCTCGTAATTCACATAAAAAAAGACCGCAAATCACTGACATTCAACTCATGGAAGGAAATGGTTTTCCAATTGCCTGTAAAAAGAAACCAGACAGTCCGCAGCCAACTTATGCTGCATGCTGTCTGGTTCTTCTTTCTTTACTTCTATTTCCTGCTTCTTACTTTCTACTTAACGATTCTATTACACATCTCTTCCTACAGCTTCGACACATCAATGATCGCGCCGGTATCTGCAGAGCTGACAAGAGCTGCGTACTTGGCCAATGCAGGCTTTCTCGGCTTTACCACCGGAACCCAGCCCTCTTTTCTTCTGGCAAACTCCTCCTCAGACACATCGATCTTTAAGGTACGGTTATGAATATCGATCTCGATCTCATCTCCATCCTGCACGAAGGCGATGGGGCCGCCTGCTGCAGCTTCCGGAGAAACATGTCCCACACATGGTCCATGGGTCGCGCCGGAGAATCTGCCGTCGGTTACCAGAGCGCAGTCCTCATCCATTCCCCGCCCCATGATCAGAGCGGTGGTGGACAGCATCTCCCGCATGCCAGGGCCGCCTTTGGGACCTTCATACTGGATCACAATAACGGTGCCCTTCTCAATGGTATCACCGCTGATGGCCGCATCCGCCTCCTCCATGGAGTGGAATACTCTTGCCTTGCCCTTAAAGTAATACATGGACTCCTTCACGCCGGACTGCTTGATAACGGCTCCATTTGGCGCCAGGTTGCCGCGAAGTACGGCGATGCCGCCCTCCGGCTTCTGGGGCTGCTCCATAGTCTTTAATACGTCATCTGGATGAACCTCTACTGTTTCCAGAAGCTCCTTTACCGTCTTTCCGGTAACCGTCATCTCATCCTTGTTGAGACGGCTTTCCACCGTCTTGAGCACAGCCGGGATACCGCCGCTGGCATCCAGGGATACGATGGGATATTTGCCGGATGGCTGCAGATTGCAGACAAAGGGAACTTCGCGGCTGATCCGGTCGAAATCCTCCAGTGTCAATTCCACCCCTGCCTCATGGGCGATCGCCATCAGATGGAGCACCAGATTGGTGGAAGAACCGGTGGCCATGGCTCCGGTGACACCGTTTAACAGAGTCTCTCTGGTCAGGATCTTTCTTGGGGTAATTCCCTCCTTCAGCATCTTCATCACGTAGCGGCCGGATGCTTTGGCAATGCGCTTTCTCTTGTTGGATACGGCCGGTGCGGTTCCAGCTCCCGGAAGCGCCATGCCCAGCACCTCCGTCAGCATACACATGGAATTAGCCGTTCCCAGATGTGCGCAGCTTCCAACTGTGGGAAGAGCCGCCGCTTCCGCCGCCTTCATCTCCTCTACGGTGCAGGTTCCTTTTTCCACACGGCCCGGATACTCCCGAAGCTCCGAGGAACAGAATAGGGGATTTCCGCCTACATTACCCGGAAGCATGGGGCCGCCTGGAACTACGATGGCTGGGATGTCCAATCTGGCTGCCGCCATCAGCATGCCAGGGATGATCTTATCGCAGCCTGGAAGCAGGACCATTGCATCAAAATGATGGGCTTCCACAACCATCTCCACCGAATCTGCAATCAGGTCCCGGCTGGCAAGGGGATAGCACATGCCTTTATGGCCCTGACACAGTCCGTCGCAGATGGCGATGGTCTCCGACTGTCTGGGCACACCGCCGGCCTCAATCACGCCTTGCTTCACGTACTCAGCTAACTCTCTTAAATGGACGTGGCCCGGCACCATCTCGCTGAAGGAGCCGATCACCGCTACAAAGGGCTTCTTCAGATCCTCCTCGTCCATTCCGGTTGCATATAACAAAGCTCTCTGACCAGAGCGTCCCAGTCCATTGGTTAAGGTACTGCTGCGGTATTTGGGGTCTTTCATCTCAAATTCTTTTTCAAAATTCATATATCTTCTCCTTTTTACCAAATGTTTCCTTTATGCCTTCTGCTTTGCCAGCCCACGCTTGATCTGAGAATATGCCGTCCATGCTACCATGCACATAGTAAAGATCATAAATGCGGCTGCGATCGGGGAGGTGAAGAAGGTCCAGAAGTTATTGTTGCTGTACATTAAGCCTCGGATCAGGTTTTCCTCAATGGTGGGTCCTAATACGAATCCCAGGATCATAGGCGCCTGGGGGAATTTATGTTCCGCCATAAAGTATCCGATCACGCCGAAGATCAGAGAAGTCCACACATCAAACATGCTGTGGTTCGTTCCGTATGTACCAACTACGCAGAGGATCAGGATAACCGGAAGCAGGATATACTTGGGAACTGCCAGAACCTTAATAAAGATCTTGATTCCACCGTACTCTACAATCAGCATCATAATGGTTGCAATGATAAATGCAGCAAAGATGCCGTATACCAGCTTTCCGCTGTTCTTAAACAGCAGCGGTCCTGGAGTGATTCCATGAAGAGTCAACGCGCCAAGAAGCATTGCCGTAACCGTATCTCCCGGGATTCCCAGGGTCAGCAGCGGGATCAGAGCACCGCCGATGGAAGCATTGTTGGAGGTTTCCGTTGCAACGATACCGTCTACAATACCCGTTCCGAATTTCTCCGGATACTTGCTCTGCTGCTTTGCCACGCTGTAAGCCACAATGTTGGAGGTAGCGCCGCCGATGCCAGGAAGAATACCGATGCCAATACCCAGAAGTGCAGAGCGAACCATGTTCCAGGACTGCTCCTTAAATTCCTTCATGGTAATGCCAAAGCCCTTCATTTTGCAGCTTAAGGCGGTAGACTGGGTAACCGGCAGACCGTCTGCCGCAACCTTTAAGATCTCAGCTACTGCAAACAAACCGATCATAACCGGAAGCATATCAAAGCCGTTTTCCAGATCACGGATACCGAAGGTAAACCGCTCCGCTCCGCCGATGGAGGCAATTCCAAACAGAGAAAACATAACCCCTGCCACACCGCTCATCAGGCCGCGCAGCAGATTATCGCCTACCATACTTCCGATCATGGTCAACGCAAACATACAGATGGCAAAGAACTCATAAGGGCCGAACTTTAAGGCTACCTTCGCTAAGGACGGTGCAATAAAGATCAATGCAACGATAGAAAATACGGTTCCGATAAAGGAATACAGGATACCGGCGCCAAGAGCCTTTCCGGCCTCCCCTTTTGCTGCCATGGGAGCTCCGTCAAAGGTGGTGGCCACAGAGGATGGGGTGCCCGGAATCTTTAACAAGATCGCAGAGATCAGACCGCCGGAGGTACCGCCTACATACAGAGCCACCAGCATGGCGATTCCGTTTAACGGAGTCATGCTGAAAGTCAGGGGAAGACAAAGGGCCACGCCCATTGTAGAAGTAAGCCCCGGGATAGAGCCGAAAATAATACCGATCACGGTTCCTAACAGCATCACCGCGAAACAGCCTGGATTCAATACCGATAATAATCCTTCGATTGCCATACGTTTTCCTCCTATTTCAAGATGCCTGCAGGCAGGATCAGCGAGAATACATGAACAAACAATGCATTAATTGCAATGGGGGCCACAACAGAAATGACTGCAAAGATGATCAGATTCTTTTTTGTCCTTTTATCCTCCGGCACAAATAACAGCATCTGCAGGAACATATACACCATAGAACAGATGACAAAACCGATGGGCTTCAACGCGATTACATAAACCAGCAGCAGTCCCAGGGTTGCCAGAAATGTTTTGATTCGAACGGCTTCCGCCCTTGGCGGAATATCTGCCTTAATATTAAATACCAGAAGCAATGTGCTGATGATCAGCCATACAGTGGAACATACCTTGGGCATAAAATCGCCGCCCTGTCCCATAGCTGCTCCTACTTCGATCTTCTGGGAAGCGATGAAGAAAACCACGCCGACAATCACCAGAAAAACATTGATCACTGTATCAGCTAACTTTTTACTGTTCATGCGATTTCTCCTCCTGTTTTTTTTCTTATTCATATTTTCAGGCCCTGCGCAGACCTACTGAACAGTTACTGGGATATTTACAATCGTTTCAGAATGTATATCCCCTTTTTGTCCGCCTGATTGATTAAGCTTCCCGGCAGGATCAGCCTGCCGGGAATGGAATCGCTGCTGCCTTCTGCTGTCAGGCAGAAAAGTCAACATTTTCCAGTAAGTCATATACCTCCTGATACTGGTCAAGGCCTTCCTGTCTCTCAAAATAGGTTGGCTTCTGATAATAGGTGGAAAAGATCTGATCCTGGTACTCGGTGTTATTTTCAACGATATCCTTAACGGCTGCATTAAACTGATCTACCAGCGCGTCATCGGTTCCTGCCGGGAATGCAAAGAAATAGTAGAATGGCAGGCAGATATCATAGTCCAGATTCTGCATCGCCTTTAAGTCTACGCCTTCAGCGGTTAAATCTTCCTTGCCGTCCATGGCCAGAGGAACTAAATCTCCCTCCGATACATAATCCTTGATAGAGCCGTAAGCAGCCAGAATGATATCGACATGTCCGCCCAGAAGTGCTGCCAGACGGTCAGAAGCAGAACCAGCGTCTACAATATTCACATCAAAGCCTGCCTGCTTCATCTGCATGGCAACTGCATAGGAGGTTGCTCCGGTCTGAGCTGCCATCTTCAGCTCGCCTGGATGAGCCTGGGTGTAATCATAAAGCTCCTGTAAGCTGCTGATGCCTAAGCTGGAGTTTACGGTTACTACATTACCTGCGTTCTGTCCTGCGATACAGGCAAAATTATAGGAATCAAAGCCGTAATCCGTAGCGCCGCAAAGCTGATTTACGACAAATGCGGAATGATAGAATAATACGGAGCTTCCGTCTGCCTCAGCGTCCTTTACCTGACGGGTTCCGGTAGCGCCGCCGTTGCCGTTTACGTTGGATACGACGAAGTTCGCCGGAAGCTTTTCCGATAATAACTGTGCGAATAATCTGGCGTTAAAGTCCGTATCGCCGCCTGCGCTTGCAGGAACGATGATCTCTACATTCTTCGGCCATTTTACGTCTCCTGCAGCGCTATCCCCTGCCTGTGCTTCGTTGCCGCTGCCTGCCTGTGCTGCTGCCTTTGTTGCCTCCTGGCTGCTGCCGGAACATCCTGCTGTCATTACCATCATCGCTGCGGCCAGAAACGCGGCCAAACATCTTCCTTTTTTCATACTTCCTTCTCCTTACCATTTGTAATTTTATGAATATTTACTCTCATTCGCGCAAATGATTTT
This sequence comes from Lachnospiraceae bacterium, assembly GCA_030524635.1. Lineage (GTDB taxonomy): Bacteria > Bacillota > Clostridia > Lachnospirales > Lachnospiraceae > Caccovicinus. The sequence continues at coordinate 23,397 of JAUNGG010000040.1, read as the reverse complement.
GATAATTGTATTATAGCAAAGTTCGTTTATTAAGTAAATTTAATAGTTCTTTATGTTCTGTTAGTTTTTCTACATCATAGTTCCTATATATTTCCAGAAACCAGCACGTTTTTTGTTTCATAGGACGCACTTTCCTACGAAATAAAACAAAGGGGGGATACCGCAAACGTATCCCCCGTAATATCCGATTCCGGCTTTTATCTCGCTTTTTAATAAGCCGCCCGAACCGCAAAGTTTAATTTTGTGGAATCTGCATAAAAATATTTCACGCTTTCCAGCACCCGATCTTCCTCCAGCTTTTTTACATTCAGCCGAATCGGGCTTCCTGGAAGATCCGGCAGATAGAGCCTGCCGTTCTTCTCTTCCGGTTTGATTTCCAGGCACTCCCCGATGGGCAGCGTCATAGGTTCATGATTTTCCAACATCTCATTTTCATCATACAGTGCCCCGAATACGGCATTGATCCACACCGTTCCGCCGGATGAAAATCTCAGCTTCTTTTCTCTGGCCAGGTCACGAATCACCAAAAGGTCACTCATCCTGCTCATTCTCCCCACCAGAGGCATCAGATGATCCACTCCCTTTTCTGCGTAGGTTTCAAAGGCAAAACGGTTTCTCATGGATTCTCCATATCCGATCTTCATATTGATCCGTTCCCTCAGTTCCTGAATGGCATTCATGTCATGAGAATGTACCGGTTCTTCATACCAGGCCGGACGGTAGGGGCGGATCATATCTGCAAATTTTAAAGCATCCTCCACATTCCACACCTGATTGGCATCAACTGCGATCTCAATGTCTTCTCCTACAGCTGCCCGTACCTTTTCCATACGTCTGGCATCCCGCTCCATATTTTGGCCCCAGTCGCTTCCAACCTTAAACTTGATAGTCCGGTATCCTTCCTCCACATAACGGACCATATCAGCTACCAGATCCTCATCGTCCGATAACAAGGAACCGCCGCCCTTATAAGCAGCTGCCCAGTCCTTCTTTGCTCCTAAGAACCGGTGAAGAGGCTTATTTTCCCGCTTCGCCATGATCTCCAGCATGATCAGATCAAGCTGGCCTAAATCCACGATCTGGCCGCTCTGAAATCCAAAATTTCTCATTTTCCAGTAAATGTAGTCGTACCACTCCTGGTAGGTTCTGGTCTCCCCTGTCAAAATCAAAGGAAGGATATTGTTTACGATCCCCATGGAACAAAATGTACCGCCGCTGTATCCTTCCGAATCATAGATATCGATCCAGCCCTGAAGGGGGGCATAATTACCAAAGCCTCCCGTTGCATCCCGCCACGGCTTTTTCACCGGAACCGGATTAAAATTGTAGTAGACCGCCTTTGCAAATGTAAAGGTTGCATCCTTATCAATTGGAAACATATTTCCTCCTTTTCTGCACGGTTATCCTGCTGCACTTGTTTTGTAAGACCACTTTATTTCATTTCCGTCATCAAGTCAAATGATTGGCTTTTTACGTCCTTTTTTGTTTTATTTAAGTTGCAATTATCCTCTATATGTTTTATATTAAGACATATAGAAAACATTTTTCAAAAAGGAGTCTTTATGTCAAAGATCGCACTGATTGCCCCGGGCCCTTCCATCACCCATTACGGCCTGATGCTGCAGAAATCCATTTCTCACCCGGAGGATCTTCTCATTATCAATGCCTGTATGGAAGACGCCCTTGATTACGTCCGTTTTCATCTCCCGGAGGATGTGGATGTGATCATTGCCAGAGGCAATACTGCCGCCCTGTTAAAATCAGCCCATCTTTCCATCCCCATCGTTACCATTCCCATCCACGATTCCGAGCTGATCCATTCTATTTATACAGCAAAAGAGCTTTATCAGCAGGAGGATTCCAGGATTGCTTATCTTGGCATTGATGACGTGATCCAGTCGGTTCGGGGCTTTCTGGATATCCTGCACTGCAATATCCGGCTGTATCCTATCAGCAGCAGTGAAGATATCCGCAAACGGATCAAACAGGCAAAAAGGGAGCAGATCCATGTGGTGATCGGCGGCGTCTCCACTCAGAAAGAAGCCCTTGAAGCAGGGCTTCACTGCGTCCTTCTGGAAAGCTCCCTTTCCTCTGTAAAAGAAGCATATGAACGTGCCCTGGAAGTGCAGAAGGGATTCATCCTCCAGCGGAGAAAATTTCAGGAACGGACCATTCTGCTGAATTCCATTACGGACGGCGTCCTAAGCATCAACGAAAAGGGCAGGCTTACCGTCTGCAACCCGGCTGCAGAGCAATTTCTGAATGTTGTTTCCGCTTCCGTGATCGGGAAATCCTATACTTCTCTTTTCCCTCAGACGGAAAAGGAACTGATCCAGCAGTCCCTCATCTCCGGACGGCCGGTGACCGATCATAGATTCAACATCAAGGAGCAATCCTTCTCCCTGTCCATCCATCCGGTTTCCGTAGGGTCCAGCAGGAAAGGTATCATCCTCACCATCCGCCCCTCCCAGAAGTCTAGCGTTTTCCCCCCGGTCCCGGCGGCGGACCACCATCTCCTCTCCTCCGCTCCATCCTTTTTTGATTTAACCGGCTCCCACCCCTTGTTCCGCCAAGCAGTTTCCGATGGCCTGCATTATGCAAAGACCTCTGCCCCAGTTCTTATCATCGGAGAAGCAGGAACCGGAAAGGAAACCCTTGCCCGCTGCATCCATCAGGCAGGGGACCGCTGCGACAATCTTTTTCTGTCCAGGGAGGCTTCCCTTCTCACAACCGAAGATTTATCAGCGGCTCACAATGGGACCTTATATATCCGAAGCGGTCAAAATCTCACCTCTTTGATGCAGGAGAAGCTGACCGATCTTCTCATAACCAGTTCTATGATCATTGACAACCATACCCGGCAGGAGCTTAATATCCGGCTGATCATCGGGGCAGAAGCTGATTTATCTTCCATTTTGACCCCTCGTTTCTACTATTTCGTTAATTCCCTGATTCTTCCGGTTCCTGCACTGCGTCAAAGAAGGGAGGACATCCCCAGTCTGGCAGAGCATATGCTGATTCAGCTGAATCAGCAATACCAGAAGCATTGTCAGGCCGCTCCAGAATTTCTGCACCAGCTGAAGGATTATGCCTGGCCCGGCAATTTAAGGCAGCTGGAAAGCTATCTTCGCCGCCTGGTGGTGCTCTCCTCCGGCGAAACCATCCTTTCCTCTTTCCATGAATCCGGTTCCCCCGATGATTCCGGATTTTATGCACACTTAAACCGAACGGAGTCCAACCCTGCCTTCTGCCAGCTCCCTCCCGCAGCGAAGGAAGAGCCCGGATTTATGATCAAAGGACGAAAATATACCTATTCTGAACTTCAGGAACTGGATCGATACTATCAGGGAAAGAAAGGGCTGATTGCAGAAAAGCTTGGAATCAGCCGTTCTACCCTGTGGAGATACTATAAAGATATGGAAGGAGCGAACATGGCATGAATTTAAAAGAAGTGGAATACATTGTAAAAATCTCAGAGGAACGAAACGTAACCAGAGCGGCGGAAAAGCTGTTCATCACGCCCTCCGCCCTGAACCAGCAGCTGATCCATCTGGAAAAGGAGATCGGAACGCCCCTCTTCTTCCGCGCCAGAAGCGGATGGACACCTACGGAAGCGGGAGAAGTATATCTGGCAGCCGCCAGAGAGCTGCTGCGGATCAAACGGGAAACCTATAACCGTCTTCAGGATATCGTCACAACCAAAAGAGGCTCCTTGTCCATCGGCTTTCCGCCGGAACGAGGCGCCTCCATGTTCACCAGAGTCTATCCCGCCTTCCACCGGGAATATCCTGATATCGTGATCAATGTGTGCGAGGTCAGCGTCCGCAAACAGCAGCAGATGATATCCCGCGGGGAGCTGGACATTGGATTTATGACGCTGCGGGAAAACCAGCAGACCGACGACGAATACATCCTGATCAATTCCGAAGAACTGCTACTGGCCGTCCCCGCTATCCATCCTCTATGCCAGGAGGCTGCCGCTCCCGGCACCGGACCCTATCTGGATCTGGACATCAGTCTGCTTCGAGAAGAGCCTTTTGCCCTTATGTATAAGGAATCCACCATGCGGGGCGTTGCAGATTCTATCTTCCGTCAGGCGGAATTTACACCTACCGTTCTGTTTGAAACCGCCAGGGCACAGACCATTCTGGATATGGTGGAGGCCAGGATGTGCTGCGGCCTCGTTTCCGCCAATTATGTTACGCCAGAATATCGCAATATTGCCTTCTTCTGCCTGCCGAACCACCCTACCTGGAATATCACAGCAAGCTACAAAAAAGGGAGTTACTTAAGCAAACCAGCCCGGTTCTTTATCCAACTGGCAGCAGATTACTGGAAACAATAATTTTTTTCATTTTGTTGTTGACAAATGAAAAAACTCATGGTAATATATCTAAGGCTTGTGAAGCGGATGAGAAAAACAGATAAGATTTTATCCGGATTTCAGAACTTCCGTGTGAGACAAGCGGGAAAAGATGCTGCTGTGGCTCAGTCGGTAGAGCGTCGCATTGGTAGTGCGGAGGTCACGGGTCCGATTCCCGTCAGCAGCTCTTGTTAAGAAGTGGAAATCATTGATTATACAATGGTTTCCGCTTTTTTTATTTGTCAGGCAGAACACAGACAATATTACAATTCACCCCCCTGGTCAATCACTCTGCAGATTGGCCGGGAAGCAGTGACAAGGCTGATCTTCCGCCTTGTCACTAAGCTAATGCCAATAAAGCGGAATCCTGTCCGTCCAATCTCCACCACCATATCGTCTGCGGTAAACACGCGCAGCATTTGTCCAGGAATCAGTTCAAAGCAAAGAGTCCCTACTGCCATCAATGCCAGACCGAATAAAACGGCTGTTGACAGCGTTTTTCGGCAGCGGTCAATATTTCCCGCCGCATAGTTGAAGCTGACAATAGGGACAATACAAGTCTGCATAGCACCCAGAGGAATAAAAAAGAATGTCTGCCACTTATAGTACAGCCCCAGGGCGGTAACGGCCTGATCGGAAAATCCCGCCAAAATCAGGTTCAGCCCCAGGATATAAAACGTATACGCCGACTGCATCAGTATATTAGGCATACCGAAGCGGAATATCTTTTTAATGTGATGGGAATATTTCTCTTTTGCAGGAGATTTACGAAAACCCTTTTTCACCACTGCCAACGCAGCTGCGATCTGACCCGCCACAGTTGCTGCAGCAGCACCGGCGATGCCTAGTTTGGGCAGGCCGAACATGCCAAAGATCAGCAGCGGATCCAGAACGATATTGGTAACCGCCCCAAGGATCTGTGCATACATAGGCGTTTTCATATCGCCATTTGCCTGGAGCACCTTCGTCCAGATGCTTTCCAGGAAAAGGCCAATGCTGAAAACACAGACGATCCTGCCATACACGGTTACATCCCGGATTATTTCTTTCGAGCTTGTGGACATCCTGGCATAAGCAGGCATAATCAGCCAGCAGACACACGCGAAGATAAACCACAGGAATACAGCCAAAGGAACCCCTGCACCGGCGAACTCATCTGCCTCTTTCTTTTTCCCGGTCCCAAGCTTCGCAGCCATAACGGTATTGATTCCAACACCAGTGCCTACTGCCAGAGCGATCATCAGCAATTGGATTGGGTAGATAATAGACAGCGCAGTCAAGCCGGATTCCGCATATCTGCCTACAAACAGGCTGTCCACAATATTATACAGGGCCTGGATCAGCTGCGCCAGCATGACAGGCGGCGCTATTTTGAATAGAACTCTGCTGATCTTTTCTGTTCTGAACATTTGTGCAGTATCCATAGATTGTTTTCCCTCTTATTCTCCTCTTATATCTTAAACGGGATTATACTCCCTTTTTAAGCATTGTCAATCACAAAACAGGCTACTCCATACTACTTCAAATGGATCATAGCCTGTTTCTATCATGGTCACTCCGTTTCCAGTTCGATCAGATATTCATCATACTGCATCTCCAGCTCTTCAAAATCATCATAATCCAGCTTTTTCAGCTTTGCAAATTTCATAAACGCCTTCTTATCCCCGTAATCGGAATCATCCTCCGTCAGCTCTCCGTCCGTCAATTCCCGCCATGCCTTATACTGTTCAAATAAACTGCTCATCTTCTCCTCCTGTTATCTGCCTCTTAAATAAACGTCATGATGTCTTTATGAATCGAATGGCTTCACAATTTTCTGCTCCGCCACATCGATGATCCCATAAGTATTCAGCCGGAGCTTCGGTATCACCGGAAGGCTGACAAACGCCAGGGTCATAAATGCATCGATTTCTTTCGGAACTCCAAGCTGTTCCAGCATCGCTTTCATCTCCTCCAGCCGCCGGTCAACCTCCTCCAAAGGCAGTTCTGCCATCAGCCCGGCTACCGGCAGCGGCAGGTCCGCCAGAACAACTCCATCCACGGCCACAGCCAGGCCGCCTTCATTTTCAATCACCCGGTTTCCAGCCAGCGCCATATCTGCATCGTTGGTTCCGGCAATCACCAGGTTATGGGAATCATGCCCAATGCTGGTGGCCACTGCTCCCTTCCGCAGTCCATAATTTCCCAGAAATCCCAGCCCAATATGCCCGGTGCCGTGATGCCGCTCCAATGCTGCCAGCTTGACAATATTCCGGCTGATATCCACACCAGGTGCAAAGCCCTCCACATTTTTCCACTCTGTGATTCGTTCTTTGGTAATCAGCTCCTTTTCCACCAGATCGATCACTCTCTGATAGATCCTCCGGTCCGCTCTCTCCATTTCCTGTGCACAGGCTCCCGGCTCTGACTTAAGCTTCTCTGGTTCTGATTCCAATCCCTCCGGCCCTGACTTAAGCTTCTCTGGTTCCGGCTCCAGCTTAAGGTCCTCCGGCTGGATCGGTTTCAAATGGAAGGAGTGGAATACCCGTTCCTCCACCTGTCGGCTCCATACCAATGTCTTCTTCTTTTTCAAAACAGCTTCTGTGCAGGCTCCATTTTCCGCAGCCAGCTTCCCTGCCTTATACACCTGCCAAATCTTCATATTCTCCAGATCGTCAAACACTACCAGATCTGCCTCATAGCCAGGTGCAACTGCTCCCTTTCCAGTCAGCCCAAAATACAGAGCTGGATGATAGCTTCCCATCTTGATCGCCCGAATAGGATCAGCCCCCCGCTTCACTGCCATGCGGATAATTCCATCAATATGACCGCCCCGCAGCAAATCCCCAGGATGCTTGTCATCGGTAACCAACATGGCTCTCTGATAGTAAGGCGCATCAAACAGCCCCATCAGCTGCTCCAGGTTCTTCGCTGCCGTGCCCTCCCGGATCATGATCCACTGGCCTCTGGCCAGCTTCTCCCTGGCTTCTTCAAAATTCGAGCACTCATGGTCTGACCGGATTCCGGCTGTAATGTAGGCATTCAGCGCCTTTCCGGACAAGAAGGGCGCATGGCCGTCGATGATCTTACTTCTGGAAGCCGCTTCCTCCAGCTTTTCTAAATACCCTTCCTCACAGCCCACGATTCCCGCCGAATCCATCATCTCTGCCAGCCCCCGCACCCGCTTCCTGCTGTAAAATGGATTTAAATCCGACGCCCTCAAAACCGCTCCCGACTCATCCAGTCTGGAAGCAGGAACACAAGACGGCATCATAAAATACACATCCATCATCAGTCCTTCTGCAGACTTCATCATATACTGGATCCCCGGGATGCCTGCCACATTAGCGATCTCATGAGGGTCTGTAATCACAGCTGTGGTCCCATGGGGAAGCACGGCCCGCTGGAATTCTTCAGGCAATACCATGGAGCTTTCCAAATGGATGTGCCCATCTATCAATCCCGAGCAGACGTAGCGCCCTTTAAGATCGATCTCCTTCTCCCCCTCATAGGAGCCGATTCCCACAATATGGCCTGCTTCTACCGCAATATCCCCTTCCTCGATGGATTCTGTAAACACATTGATGATTTTGGCATGCTTCAGCACAAGCTTCGCTTTCTTCTCACCGCTGGCTGCCATGATTTCCTTTTTTAATTTTTTCATCAAAGTCATATCCCCTTTTTAATACTATAAATATGCAGCTGTGAAAATACAGAACCGCTGTCTGTTCTTAAACGCTTCTTAATTTCACAGGAATCAATATTGTTTGTAAAAATCAGCCTCAACTTCTTGTGTTACATATCATATTATAGAAAATATCCATATTTTGCAAGACTTTTCTTTCATTATTTCATATTTTGTAAGATATTAGCTATAAATTAAACTTTAATTCAAAAAGCAGGCAGTTTTTAATCCTGCCTGCTTTTCTACATGCTATACTTCCAAATTTACAAAAAACAACTCGTACAGATCGTCCTCCCCTACAAGCACAGGAGAATTCTCTCCTCCGCCGTTGGTGCTGCGCTTCATGGAAGCATAGAATTCCTCTCCCGCCTGAAGCAGATCCATCTCATAGATCGGATACCCCAGTTCCTGACAGACCCGGCAGAATGCCGATACCGGCTGGTCCTCCCGTCTGGTTGCCAGAAGCCGCTGGCGGATCTGGATGTCTCGTTTTGCGTAAATTTGCAGTTCCTCTAAAAGTGATATTGTATCCATGCTGCCCTCCCCTGCAGAGGTATCATTTTATCTTGCAATAACTGTCCGTTCGGTGTTCTTATTTCCTGCAGTTCCGGCGAATGCGTCAGTTCACCCAGTGCATTCAGCTTCATTATGATACCATTCTAACATCAACTGCGGCTCATTGCAAGCAGATGGCAGATTCGAGCCATAAAAGCATCCAGCTGCCTCTGACTGCGAATCACTGTCACTTTCTCCGGATATTGCTTCCTGACCGCCTGATACCGCTTCCGGTATTTTCTAGTCCTTCCTTTATAAAGAATCCACCAGATAAATTCAAGATCCAACTTTTCTGTACAGCCCTCGGTCATGGATTCTCTGGCTTCTCCTTGATATCGCATCAGCCGCTTCCAGGCACGGTACAGACAGGTAAATCGGTTAAAATTAAGAAAGATGATTCGATCTGCTTCTTTCATCCGCCGTTGGTAGGAAAGCTTGGTATAATTTCCATCGATCACCCAGGAATCATTTGCATCCATAAACTGCTCCACCAATACCTGCTCCTCTTTCCCTTCACGTTCCTTCCATCCAGGAAGCCAGTGGACACAATCCAAATGCAGTACCGGAACCTGATAGCATTTGCCTAAAAACCGGGCGAGCGTAGATTTACCGCTGCCGCTGTAGCTGATCATGGCGATTTTCATACCAACCTTTCTCCTCTCATTCCATCCGTTCTGGATCACTTTTTCCTGCTAAACCATTTCCAAAAATTTTAAGTCGTCTGCAATCCATCCGCGTCTCCCCTTTCCTCTGAAAAATCCTCCATTCATCTCTGCTTTTCCCTGGAAGCTCTTGTCAAATTCCGACACCATAAACTGGATCCGAAAGGCATAGTCCTCTGCTTCCATCCTGGTAAATGGGTGCTCCTCCACAGCCAGGATCCATATACTCCCCATTCCATGCTGCTCTTCCTTCCAGTATTTCGGATACTGTCCACGAAAGCCCCTCTCCGCAAGCGCCCGATGGACTTCCTTCCGTTTTTCCTTGATTTCCTGCTCCAAAGGCTTCGGATATCTGCGCTCTTCGTAGGCTTCAGATGCCTCCCGCAGCTTGTTCCAGATCAACTGGTACAGCGGCTCCCGTCCGGGATCCAGCAATTTCCGACTTAACTGCTTCTCCATCCAACGGTTCGGCATTCTTTTATAGAACTGCACCAGCCGCTCATACTCCAGATCGCCAGCTTCTCGCGCCAGCCGCCTCATACACCCAATTCCCTCTGCCGTTTCCGGGTACTTCTCCTCCAGGGAATCACTGATCGGAGACCAATGACGAAACGGGGCAAAACCGATCAAATCCATCAGCTCCAGCTCCTTCTCATTGCAGACTGCCTCCCCCATATATTCATATTTATCATAGATCGTTCCGATCATGTAAACCAACTGCCGCCACTGCTCCTGCCCGGTTACCCAGAAATGGCCGATCCTATGGTACTGGTAGCACTGCAGAACCTGATGAATGCCGTGAAACCAAAGTGTGAAAGCGTTGCAGAATTCCCCTTTCCCCTGCCGTACCACAAGCCCGGTTCGTTCTCCATCCTGAACCAGTTCTCCTTCCGCTTCCAACTCATAATCTGCAAAATAGGTTCCAGTCATCCGGCAGCGCTCCAGAACCAGATAACACTCCAGCGCATCGTTCATCATATAGGGAATATAGTAATCACAGCACGCTTCCTTTGGGGTACCGGATTCCGCCCTGTATGTATCATCTGGATATAGTTCAAAAACCTGGTGCTGAAACACCTCTGCCAGCTTTTCATATTCCGGCCCCAGCCCAGGGCGAAGCCCCGGAAGGCAGGCCTGCAGTTCGTTTAATCTATCATTCATCTCATCGATTCCGCCTTTTGTATTCCTGGATCATTTCTCCGATCTCATTATAATCCCGCTCAAATAATTCCTCGCTGACCTGCGCCGCACACTCAATGCTCAGTCTATCATCCATTTGCAATAAATACTGAGGTGTTCCTCCATATAAGACATTGATGATCCGCAAAGAATCAGCATCAATTTAGAACCGTCTTTATATTTATCAATTAGAAGCTTAAAAACATATTCTAATGCAGCCTGGAAAGAAACAAACGCCATTTCAGCCTGAATTTCTGTTCCAAATTCTATAATATTTTCCATATGTGAAAAAAAGCCCTTGAAATATCAAGGGCTAAAACAGCTGCTGACGGGAATCGGACCCGTGACCTCCGCACTACCAATGCGACGCTCTACCGACTGAGCCACAGCAGCATTCCATATTTATGTCCTGTGGAGGATGCCTCTCACATGCGACTCGTATAGTCTACCACAAGTTTTCAAATTTATCAAGACAATTTTGAAAATTTTTTTAAATAATTTTTCCCACCTTTTCCTCATATACTGTACTGAGGTGATATCATGCAATCCTGTGAACTTTTAATGACCGTTTCTGCCCTGGCCTGCTGCATCGCGGAGGGCCGCTCAGAGGATGAGATCGCCCTGCTGGCTTCTATTTTCTCTCAGTTAGGCGATTCCCTGGCAACCATCACAGCCCGTGAAGCATTGTGTGCTTCCTGCAAGGCATCCTGTGCTCACGCAGATGGCAAATCTTAAAATACCGTTTATTTTTCGGAAACTTCCCTCCTGCTCCACATATGATAAAGTAAAAAAATTGAAGAGGTCTTATTATGGCTGAAAATGATTCCTATCAAACTCCCTCTGCTTCCTCTGACAGCTTCCCTGCAAACGCTGCAAATGATACCGCTGAACCTGCCGGCTGGCACAGTCCTACCCAGGGCGGCATGACCACTCCCATTGCTCCGGAAGGAGGCATCCCATCTTATCCAGGCACAATGACAGAAAACAGCAATACGGCGGCTCCAATCACACCGGAGGGCAATATGCCAGCCTCCCCCCAAGCTATGATGGATGCAAATAATGCCGCAGGCTGGAACGCTGCACGCAATAACAACATGGAATATGAATCTGATGACGCTGCCCCGCCTGAAGGCCGGCATATGGTCTATCCAGGAAATGTGACCTGGGGCTGTGCCACCTGTGACTCATCGACTCCTTCCGTTCCCGGCTTTCCAGGCCTCCCTGTAATTCCATCGATGCCATCCTCACCTTCCGTCCCATCAACACCGTCTATGCCATCGATTCCATCTATGCCGTCATTCCCATCGTTCCCCGGCAATCCGGTCATGCCGTCAGCTGCTTATGGTCAGGTTCGTTTTATCAATGCATCCACCAATACATTCCCAGTCACCTTCCGCATTGACGGCATCCCTTACTCATCCAATTCTCAGTTCGGCAATGTTTCCTATTACCAGCCGGTCTCTGACGGGTTCCATACCGTTTCCGTCAACCGGACCACAGGAATGCAGGCGCTGCTTCTGCAGCAGACCTTCCCCTTTACAGCCAATCAGAAGGTGACCATGGTTCTGGTAGATGCCAGGGAAGGCGGACTGGAAATGATCCAGGTTGCGGACACCGGCTGCAGCAATCTGCCTGCCGGCTACGGCTGCTACCGCGTGGTCAATGCCAGCTACAGCGGCTCCAGCTTTGACGTGAGGATGTACAACGGCGACACCATCTTCCGGAATCTCCGTTTCACTCAGATTTCTTCCTACAAGCGGGCTCTGGCCGGAACCTACACCTTCTATCTGACCAATGCAAACTTCTCCGGTGTGATCCGTGAGCTTCCGATCATCATTATCGGCGCCATCACCGGAACCAGCCCCCTCTCCCGGCCTCTGACCTCGGACAATGTGACCATTCGTGCTGGCCAGAATACAACCACTTACATCATTGGAAATGTCTGGTCCTCCTACAGCCTGCGGATGCTGACTGTAAATGACTGACATTAAGGATTTTACAATACTCCTTCAAAGCTTTCCTGAAGAGTCCTGCAGGAAGTGTTAAACAGCTTCTGCTCTTCCTCTGTCAGCGGAAGCTCCAGGATCCGCCGGATCCCATTTCCATTGATCACGCAGGGAACGCCGGCAAACACTTCTCTCTGGCCGTATTCGCCCTTCAGCATGGCGGATACGGTCAGAACACTGTTTTCATCCCCTAAGACTGCCTTGGTGATCCTGGTCAGCGCCATGCCGATCCCGTAGTAGGTAGCCTGCTTGGCATCGATGATCTGGTAGGCGGCGCCTTTTACCTGGTCTGCAATATGCTGAAGCTGTTCCCGGCTGATGGTTTCCTCCTCCGTGTCTCCTGCTAAACCAGCCGTGCCTCCTCTGGCAGCAGATCCTGATCCGCTTTTTTCTTCCCCAGTTTTTTCCTCTGTCTCCCTGCCGCCAGCCTGGCAAAGCTCCAGGATCGGCCTGGTAGCTACCATGGCCTGGCTCCATGGGACAAACTCGCTGTCGCCATGCTCCCCCATCACGTAAGCATGCACATTTCTGGGATCTACATGGAGGTATTCTCCCAGCAGGTAGCGGAGACGGGCCGTATCCAGTGCCGTACCGCTGCCCAATACTCTCCGGGGATTAAAACCGGACAGGGCGCAGGTGATCCTGGTCATCACATCCACCGGATTGGTGGCCACCAGAAAGATCCCATTGAATCCGCTTCTTGTAACCGGCTCAATAATGGAGCGGAACACAGCAGCATTTCGCTTTAGGAGAGCCAGCCTGGTTTCCCCCGGCTTCTGGGCCACTCCGGCACAGATCACCACCAGATCTGCGTCCCGGCAGTCCTGATAGCTTCCTGCATAAATTTCCATATTAGACGCAGCAAAGGCAAGGCCATGGTTTAGATCCATTGCCTCGCCCATTGCTTTCTTTTCATTTACATCGATCAGAACCAGCTCATCGCAGGCGGTCTGATTCAGCAGGCTGTATGCATAGCTCATTCCCACCATACCGCAGCCTACCAATGCAATTTTTCGTTTATCGATCCTCATTTTGAACTCCTTTTCTAAGCCTTTGTCCTTCTTAGTATAGAAGTTCTTTCGGAAAATTATGCTGATTTTTATCTTTTATCCAGAATTTCCATGGGGAAATGTGCCGATTCCATCATATAACTACAGCCGGCTCAGCTTCTTATCCATCAGTTCGCTGTTGCTGCTGTACATCACCGCATCATTTCGTGAGATCATGCCGGCACGGTACAGCCGGAACAGGCTGTTATCCATGCTGATCATGCCCTTTTCCATAGAAGTGGCGATCACACCATCGATCTGATGCACCTTGGATTCCCGGATCATATTTCGGATGGCATTGTCCAGGAACATGATCTCCAGAGCCGGGATCACACCGCCGCCGTCCTTTCGCGGGATCAGCTGCTGGGATACCACCGCCTGCAGCACCATGGAAAGCTGCACCCGGATCTGTGCCTGCTGGTTAGGAGGAAAGCTGTCCACGATACGGTCAATGGTCTTTGCCGCTCCGATGGTATGAAGGGTGGAGATCACCAGATGCCCCGTCTCTGCAGCCGTCATAGCCGTCCGGATGGTCTCGTAATCCCGCATCTCACCTAACAGGATCACATCCGGTGCCTGGCGCAGGGCAGCCCGAAGTCCGCTCATGTAGCTGTCTGTATCATTACCGATCTCCCGCTGGGTCACCACGCTCTTATTGTGGCGGTGGAGATACTCAATGGGATCCTCCAGAGTGATCACATGGGCATTTCTGGTCTGGTTGATCTCATTAATGATACAGGCGAGAGTTGTACTCTTTCCGCTTCCTGCCGGGCCGGTCACCAGCACCAGTCCCTTTGTCATTTTTGAAATATCGATCACACTTTGAGGCAGGTTCAGCGCCCGGAAATCAGGCAGCTCAAACCGCACGATCCGGATGATTGCCGCCAGGGAACCTCTCTGCCGCATCACGCTGGCACGGAAACGGGACAGGCCCTTGATTGCAAAAGAAAAATCATCATCCCCACATTCCAGCACCTTGGTCATATCCCGATGTCCGGCAATCTCATAAACCTGGGTGATCATCTTATCCATTTCATCCGGGAAGATCCGCTCCGTTCCCTGATAACGGATCCGCCCGCCGATCTTATAAGAAAACGGCATACCAGGTATCAGAAAGATATCGGATGCCCCCTGTTCAACAGCCTGTGTAAAAAGCTGTGACACCTCCATCTGTAACTCCTCCTCTCACTAACCACGTCTATTACGGTTCACCTGACTTCGGCTCGCCGCTCCATACCGGCATCGCCTGGTCGATTTCATACTCCTCTCGGTTATATACATTCCACTGTCGGATCCGGGTTCTTCCCCGGCCATCCTTCCAGGATATTCCAATCTTTACTGCAAGGGCCTGACCACTGTTCATGGGAATTTCCATCCATGCCGACTGCTCCTTAGCATGGTACGCTTCTCCCAGCCTGGCAGTTAATCCAGCTTCCGGATCTTCCGGATTTTCCTGCAAGGCATCCTGTAATGCAGTATCCACCTGCATCCGAAATGCCTCTCCTTGGGAATCGGCCTGATAAAAGCCGGATACCGCCTCTGCGTTCCGCTCCGCCAGATCCAGGTCATTCCGGGCGCTGGTTAAAGACAGCAGGCCGAAGGTTCCCAGGCAAAGTACAATAAAAATTAAAATCAGCGATGCACTTCCAATGTTCGCTCCGCTTTTGATCTCACTCTTTGCCATCTCTGCCTCCTGCCGGCACATAACGCTTTGTCTCCAGGGAAAACAAAGGCCTGGCCCCTTTCTCCGTATTCATTTCCTTCCGGCGGGGATGACCATTTCCCCGCATCACCTGGATGGTGATGGATTCCATTCTGCCGCCGGCTTCATATGCCTCCTGCTGCCTGGTGATCTCTGCCGTATACCAGCAATCCGGCATAGCGTTCTCATCTGCCCCGCCGGCTGGGATCACGGTCCAGTTCTGATTCCAGTTAATTCGGGTCTCTTCCTGCAGTCCATCTGCATTTCCAGAAAAGCTTTCCCAGCCGTTCACCTTCCAGCCATCAGCCAGGCTCTCCGCTGCCAGGACTGCCTGATTGGTCTCTCGTGCCAGACGGCTCATGGAATCGGCCTGGATAAATACCCGGATGCAGATAGCTGCACACAGCAGAAAAAAGCCGCAGACCATGATCATTTCCATGAGAAATATACCGGAACCAGACCGTTTTCTGCTATTCATCCTGATCTCCTCCTGTCCGGCCATTTTTGCCGCACCGCAAAGCAAGGCTTAGCGTTCCGCCACCCTCTCCTTCTGTTGCAATGTGGATCAGCCTTCCGTCATCACTTTGGCTCATCTGGAAGCCGCCGCATTCTATGATCCGCAAGCCATCTGCCAGCCCCAGCCCGTCTGCCGGGTCGGAAAACAATTCACAGATCGCTCCGTCATAGTAATAGATCCAGGAAACATAATTTCCACCTTCCAGCCCGCTGGCAATCTCCAGCACCGGAGTTCCTTCCACCTCTGTCACCTGTACAGCTCCCTCCCGGTCTCCCTGGCGTACCTTATTGGCCACATACTGAAGCGCAACGCTTCCCGTATAATTTTCCTGGGAACGAATGTTAATATTTTCATACACCTGGCCGCCGATCAGAACGGTAAACAGGGCACACAGCACAAACACCAGAAACAGCAGCATGGTAAACAGAACATTGATCATCTGTCCGTGATTTCCGGTATTGCGCTGCTTTCGTGTCTGGCCTGCCCCAGACCCATTGGATTCCAATCCTTCTGCCATATCTGCTCCCTTCCGCTTGCTGCTGCCATTTTTCTGCAGAGATCACGGGATCTCCTGTATCCTATCATTTTTCCGCAGAGATCACCGTGATCTCCGGCATGATATTCGAGGCAAAGCCTTCATAAAATACATGATAGCGCTGCCGGTCGATCTGGATCCCGTAGTGCTCCTCTAAATACTCCACGCTGGGGGGATACCGCCCTTCTATGGCATAGCATTGGACCGTCGCCCGGGAAATGGCGTTTTTCAACGTCACATCTCCCTCCGACCTTGCTTTTCCGGAAAAGGCAGAGGCGCCGTTAATAAAAGCGCCAATTACCAGCAAAAATAGCAGCACGGAAAGACAGAATCCAGCCCCGCTTATGTTTTTTTTGTTTATTCTCACAACTTTCACCTGATCTGTTGAACCTCTCCATTTCTCCATGTCCTATTATCCAATGGTGGAAAGCACGCCCACCAGCGGCAGCATCACAGACAGCAGAACCAGTCCTACTGCAACTGCCAGCACAGCAACCATGGTAGGCTCAAACCGTGAAATGATATTGTCGATGGCAGTATCCGCCTGCTGCTCGTAATCTCTGGAAATATCTTCCATAACCCGGTCTAGGTGACCGCTTCTGGTACCGGTCCGGATCATCTGGACGTGGAAGCCGCTGAACAGGCCGGTGGCCTTCATCGCCTCATAGTAGCTCTGGCCGCCCTCCAGCATCTTGCGGCACAGTCCGATCTTTTCCTCTACCGCCGGATTTTCCGCCAGCTCTGCCGCAAGCGCCAGCCCCTTCTCCAGCTCCAGACCGCTCTGCAAAGTCAATGCCAGAACCGAGGTAAATCTGCGGTTGGAAACTGCCAGGGCGATCCGGCTGCGTTTCTTCACCCACTGGATCAGCTTTTCAATCAAAGAAAGCCGCCCTCCCAGCTTTGATACCATCCACAATCCGGAGCAAAGCACCAGCAGCACAGCGCCCACCGCTAATGCAGCACCGCTGAACGCACCGCCGAACCGGATCGCAGACCGCGCCGCCCCGGAAACTTCTGCTCCCAGCTGGGAATATACATCTTCAAAAATCGGCATTACCTTGACAAAGAGAACGAAGAGCACAGCCAAAAGCATAAATACCATAATAATCGGGTAGGTCAAGGCATTCTTGATATTCCGCATCAGGAAAAATTCCTTCTCATAGTATTCCGACAGCGACAACATCATCCGGTCCAGGGTACCGGTGCTCTGCCCCAGCTTCGCCATCCGGATCACATATGGCGGAAATGCCCCGGTATCCTCCAGCACCTGATAGAAGGGTTCTCCCAGCTCCACGCCTTCTGCCATGGAAAGAAGCATCTCCTTCTCCCAGGTCTGGCCTGCGTCCTCTGCCATAATGGCAAGCCCTTCATCCAAAGGAACGGCTGCCTCCAAAAGCAGGGAGATCTGTAGACAAAAGGCAGAAAGTTCCTGAAGGCGGTACCGGTTGGAAGCCTTTTTTGGATTGTCTGTTTTCATCCGCTCTTTCTCTTCCGGATTTATGCTGCTGGTTATACCTCCAGCACCTTCCGTTCCCCAGAAATCCTCGATTCGTTCCGAATTATCTGCTTCCCGGGAATCCGCCATACTTCCAGAGCCATCCATTTCCCAAAGATCCTCTGTGCTTCTGCTCTCAGTCCCGGCTTCCTCCTCACGTTCCAAACCATCCTTCTGGTCCGGCGATTTTTCATCCCCGTACAACCAATCCCAATCTGTCATAGTAATCCCTCTAATATGTATACTTTGCCTGATAGGAGCTGTCTCCTGCTCCATAAGCCTTGCCGCCGCTGGAAGCAAAGGTAGGATCCATCAGGCTCCAGTTGGCGCCGTCAAAATAGATCACATTTTCCACCCAGCCCTGATTTTCCAGATAAACGCTGATCCAGGCATGATACAGCTCGCCGGTATAGCCCACTACCAGCTTGGTGGGGATATCCTGGGCGCGGAGCATGGAAGTCATCAGCGCCGCATAGTCAAAGCAGATCCCTTTTTTTGCGTTCAGTGTAGCATCCACATTGGGAAGATAACCGCTCTGTACTGCAGCAGCCTTATCATAATCGTAGCTCAGGTTGTCAACTACATAATTGAAGATCTTCGTCACCACATCCAGCTTTGCACCGGCTCCGGCTGCCACCTGATCGCTGACTGCCACCGCCTGACTGTTCTGATTAAAATTCACATACTGGTTCGGATACAAAAACGGAGCATACTGGCTTGCCAGATTAACCTGCACGCTCTGGCTCAGCGCCTGGGCGTACTGATTGCCGCTGACATTCTCATACACCTTGATGGAATAGCTGCCGTTTCCTTCCGTCAGCGGGAATACCTCATAGGTGTCCCTGGCATTCAGATCATAGGTGTAGGTAACTCCCTTGGTAATCTGCACCTTGATTCTGCTGTTGCCTCCTTTATACTTTATCATCACATAGCCCTGATCCGAATGGGAGGCATCCACCGTTACCTTATCATTTCCATAGGTAGTGGAGCCTGATGCAATGGGTGTCCGCACCATTCCATATGATGTCATAGAAAGCGGTGCTGCTGCAAGGCAGATCGCCGCAGCCACTGCCGCCAGCCTGGTTCCCAGCTTAAAATTTTTCATAAAACCCTCTCTCTTCTTTCCTGATCGTTTTAATTTCGTTTTCCTGCCCGCTGTTCCTACTTTCCGCCTGCCTGCAGCCGCTGGCGCACGATCTCATAAGCCAGGACTCCGGCTGCCACAGAGGCATTCAGCGAATCAATATCACCCTTCATGGGGATGGAGGCCACCATATCGCAGGTCTCCTTCACCAGCTTTCCCACGCCTTCCCCCTCATTGCCGATCACCAGTCCGATGGGGCCGGTCAGATTCAGACGGTACATGCTCTCGCCTCCCATATCGGCGCAGACGAACCACAGCCCTTCCTTCTTTAAAGCCTCCATGGTGGCCGCCAGATTGGTCACCTTTGCCACCGGCGTGTAATTCAAGGCTCCGGCGGAGGTCTTTGCCACAGATGCCGTCAGACCCACTGCTCTGCGCTTGGGGATGATCACACCGTGGGCGCCTGCCAGATTGGCAGTACGGATGATAGCCCCCAGGTTATGGGGATCCTCGATTCCGTCCAAAAGAAAAATAAAAGGAGGCTCTCCCTTCTCTCTTGCCGCCTTCAGGATATCCTCCACCTCAGCATATTCATACGCCGCTGCATATGCGATCACGCCCTGATGCTTGCCGGTGGCAGACATCTGGTCCAGCCGCTCCTTGTTCACAAAGGTGATGATCGTGTCACGCTTTCTCGCTTCCCGGGTAATGGTCTGCACCGGGCCGTCATGGCAGCCGTCCAGCACGAACAGCTTGTCGATGGTCTTTCCGGAGCGAAATGCCTCCAGCACCGCATTGCGGCCTTCTATGGTCAGTTCTTCGTATCGCATTGATCAAATTCTCCTATCTTTTCCAATCCATGGCTCACCAGCTGGATCAGCCGCTCAAACTGCTCAGACAAAAAAAGCCAGCCAAGCAATGCCTCAAATCCGGTGGCCCATCGGTAATCTACCACAGAAGCATTCTTTGCAGTGGTGACAGATTTGGCATTCCTTCCCCGCTTAAAAACGGCCCGCTCCTCCTCTGTCAGCTCCTCCTCCAGAAGCTTCACCATATCCGCCTGGGCCTTAGCGCACACCAGGCGGGAGCTGTGTTTATGAAGCTTGTTGACCTGGATGCTGCCGCCGTTGATTACTTTGGTCCGCACCATCACCTCATAAACCGCATCCCCGATGTAAGCAAGGACCAGAGGAGAATAGGTCCTTGCATCGATCTCCTCCAGCCGCATTGATTTTTTATAAAATTCCAGCAGGTTTTCCATTACACCCGTTTCCATTTCACACCTTCTCTGGTATCCTCCAGAACGATTCCCATATCCAGAAGCTTTCCCCGGATCTCATCTGCCAGTGCAAAGTTTTTGGACTTTCTCGCCTGCTGGCGGTCTGCGATCATCTTCTCGATCTCCTCGTCCAGGATCTCTGCCTTCCGCTCCGTGATAATGCCCAGCACATCGCACAGCTTCTGGATCTCATCCAGCAGCAGGGACACGTATGCCTTGGAGCTTGCCTCCGATGCAGTGGTGTTGGCCAGCTTAATGATCTCAAACAGAGCAGACACTGCATCTGCTGTGTTGAAATCATCCTCCATGGCAGCCTCAAACTTCTCTACCAGAGCCTTCAGAGCTGCCTCCTGCTCCTTCTCACTCTCCAGAAGGGTCTCGCCGGCAGTCTTTCCAGCCAGCTCACGCAGCCGCTCTGCAGCCGTCAGGATCCGCTCCAGGCCGTTCTTGGAGGCTTCCATCAGATCAGCGCTGAAATTCAATGGGCTGCGGTAATGGGCGCTCAGCATAAAGAACCGCAGTACCTGCAGATCGTATTTCTCACTGATCTCACGAACGGTGAAGAAATTGCCCAGGGATTTGGACATCTTCTTATTATCAATATTTAAGAATCCATTGTGCATCCAGTAGGTAGCAAATGGCTTTTCATTGGCCGCCTCGCTCTGGGCGATCTCATTTTCATGGTGAGGGAAGATCAGATCCTCGCCGCCTGCATGGATATCGATCTGGTCACCCAGATACCGCTTGGACATGACAGAGCACTCAATATGCCAGCCTGGACGGCCCTGGCACCACGGGGACTCCCAGTAAGGCTCCCCTTCCTTCTTCGGCTTCCAGAGCACGAAGTCGTTGGGATCCTCCTTGCCCTCCTCTCCGGTCACCTTGATCTCGCGGAAACCGGACTGTAAGTCGTCCAGATTCTTATGGGACAGCTTTCCGTATTCCTTAAAGGATTTCACCCGGAAGTATACAGTGCCGTCTGCTGCCACGTATGCATGGCCCTTGTCGATCAGCGTCTGAATCATCTCCAGCATGCCGCCGATCTCCTCGGTAGCCAGCGGATGCTTGGTAGCCGGCTTCACATTCATGCCTTCCATATCCTTCTTGCACTCTGCAATGTAGCGCTTGGAAATGGTGTCGGCATCCACGCCTTCCTCGATGGCCTTCTTGATGATCTTATCATCTACATCAGTAAAATTGGAAACAAAGTTTACATCATAGCCCTTATACTCAAAGTAACGGCGGACTGTGTCGAACATGATCATCGGACGTGCATTGCCGATGTGGATAAAGTTATAAACGGTAGGGCCGCACACATACATTTTTACCTTTCCCGGCTCCAGCGGCACAAATTCTTCTTTCCGTCTGCTTAACGTATTAAAAATCTTCATAATCTTCTTTCCCCTGTCTGTTTTCGTCAGATTCGCAGCGGTCTTCTATTCCGGCCGCTGCTTTCATTCTATCTCATGATATGCTGCCGAAGGTTATCCCTTCCGGCAGCCCGGACAGCCTGCACAGCCGCCCTCACCATCTCCCTCCGGCACTTCCGTCATGCCCTCCGGTCCGGTTAAAACTGCTGCTTTTCCATCCTCTGCATCATAATAACAATAATTTGCCACTTCTGTCAATAATGCAATCGCCTGGGAAGAAATTCCTTCCCCGGTTCCGGTAAAGCCAAGCCCCTCCTCGGTGGTAGCCTTCACGCTGACCTGGCTGACCTTAAGTCCTAATGCTGCTGCTATATTCTCCGCCATCTGCGGCCGGTAAGCCGCCAGCTTGGGGCGCTGTGCAATGATGGTGGCATCGATATTCTCAATCACATAATGCTGCTCATCCAAAAGCTTTCCCACATGCTTTAACAGCTCAATGCTGGAGATTCCTTTGTACTGCGGATCGCTGTCTGGAAAATGCTGCCCGATATCTCCCAAGGCAGCCGCGCCTAACAGTGCATCCATCACCGCGTGCACCAGCACATCTGCATCCGAATGTCCCAGAAGTCCCTTCTCATAAGGGATCTCCACGCCTCCCAGGATCAGTTTTCTATCTTCAACCAAACGATGTACGTCATAGCCCTGTCCAATTCTCATACCATTTTCCTTTCTGTCATACAATCATCCGGATCTTCTTTTCAATACACTCAGCCTGCAGATCCTCCCAGATCCCGCAGCTCTCCCCATCGGCATGGACTGCCATGGGCCCTTCTACATGGAGGAATGCTTCCCGGCACTCATAGGTGCGGATCCCCTTTCGGTACTTTTTCCGTTTTATAAAGGAGGAGGCCAGGATGGAAAGCAATTTCCACTTATTTTCATGACTGACTACACAGATGGAAAGCTTGCCGTCACTGCTGTCCGCCTGCGGAGCAAACTGGAATCCGCCGCCCTCAAAGGGATGAATATGGACCGATATAAAATAAATATGATTAAATTCAATTTTCTTGACTCGATCCAGGATAATATAGCCCTTTGTAGGCTTTGCTGAGAGAAGCTGCTTCAGCCCAAGAACCAGATACGCTGCTTTTTCCAGATGGAGGAACCGGATCGACCGCCTGGTTTCCTTTTTCAAAAGCTCCTGGCAGACGGCTGCATCCAGCCCCAATCCGGAACTGACCAGAAATCGACGGTGCTCCGCCTTAGTTCCAACAGTAAGAACGCCATAATCCAAAAGCCGAATGCTCTTCTGGGCCAGGATCCGGTTCATGCAACGGTATGGATTTAAGGGAAGCCGCAGGCTCCTGGCAAAGTCATTGCCCGATCCGGCCGGAACATAACCCAGGGTGATGGCCTGGCACAGACACAGTCCGTCCAGCACTTCATTCAGTGTCCCATCTCCGCCCACAATTATGATCACCTTCGGTTCCCGGCAGCTTTCTGTCAGTTTTCTGGCAAATTCCCTGGCATCCCCCGGCTTCTGCGTCAGATAACACTCATATACAACTGCTTTTTTCTGCAGTATCTTCTCCAGTTTTTCCCATGTCTTTTCTCCCCTTCCGCAGCAGGAATGGGGATTCACAATAAAAAAGTACATGCAAAGCCTCCTAGCGTAGTCCTAACCTTAAGTATATCATAAAATAAGAAAAAACGATATATTTCCCCATGTATTTTCTCCAAGAATGGACCGTAAAATCACGAATAAATTTTTTCAAAAAAATTGTCAAAAAAGTGTTGACAATTGGAACAATAAGAGGTATACTGATGGAGCAGTCGGGTGAGGGACAAAACTTAACAAGTAAAGTTCCAGAACGACAAGCACTATGGGGTCTTAGCTCAGCTGGGAGAGCATCTGCCTTACAAGCAGAGGGTCACAG
>JAUNGG010000039.1 GCA_030524635.1 Lachnospiraceae bacterium | reverse complement strand
ATGAATAATTCAGGTTTATGTATATTACCAGTCTACTACCTGATTGATGATGGCCTTCTGTTCACTGCTGCTTCTGCGAAGGTAGATTCTGGTGGTTTCAATACTTTCGTGTCCTAACAGATTGGACAGAAGTGTGATATCGCTGCAGCTTTCAATAAAATTTTTGGCGAACCGGTGACGGAAGGAATGAGGATACACCACCTTCTCATCCAGATTGTAGCGGATGGCAAGCTTTTTTAGCTGCCGCCGGATCCCGCCGGGAGAGATCCGGTCCCCGGAAGGATTTAAGAAGATATCGCCGGACAGACGCTCGATCTGCTTCAGCCATTGGATGGTGTCCTTCTGCAGGGCAGCAGGCACGTAGATCCGGCGGATCTTGTTATCCTTAGAATAAATATCTTTAAACCCGTTCTTTACGTCCTCTACCGTAAACTGGATCACCTCGCTGACCCGCGCCCCTGTGGAAGCCATGAAGCGGACTAAAAAGTAGTACAGATACTCTTCATCGCTTAACAGGCGTGCCTTTAAATATTCATAATCTCCTTCGCTGATCACATGCTCCAGAAATGCCTTTTGCTGGATCCGCACCTGTATGATGGGGCTGTCCGGCCATTCCGTGTAATTTAAAAAGCAGTTGAGGGCGTGGATCCTTAGGTTTATTGTCCTGGGCTTATAGTGCTCCAGAAGATACAGCTTATAAAGCTGAAGATTGGAGTAGGTCAGCTCCGGGTATAACTGGAAAAATTGCCGGATGGCATACCGATAAGACCGGATGGTATTCTCCGACATATTCTGGATTATCAGATAATTTTCAAATTCCTCCAGCTGGAGCTCCTTTTGTGACTGGGGCCGTTCTTTCTTTTGGGGCTTCGCCTCCTGCTTCGGCCAAGCCTCTTGATTCGTTTCTAAGATGTGTTTTTTTGGCATACAGCATACCTTTCTTCTTTGTGCAAGCAGTAAAGCGGATGGGAATGAGCGTATCCGCCTGATCATTGGATTTCAGTAAAGCGGCAGCGTGATGCTGATCGGCTATATGCTTTTAATCATAGAAACGTTTACATAAAAAGTCAATTAAATAATTGGTAAAATTTCGAAAAATTTAATAAATGATGCACAATTCCGGCCAAAGTGTTTATAAATCAATCAAATCTCCGTCACCAGTCCACGATCTGATTGATGATGGCCTTCTGCTCACTGCTGCTTCTGCGCAGGTAAATCCGGGTGGTCTCAATGCTTTCATGTCCCAGAAGATTGGAGAGAAGGGAGATATCGTTGCAGTGCTCAATAAAATTTTTGGCAAACCGGTGGCGAAAGGAGTGGGGGTACAGCACCTGTTCATCCAGATGATACCGGTCGGCAAATCGCTTCAGCTGCTTTCGGATCCCGTCCGGTGTGATCCGGTGTCCAGATGGATTCAAAAAGATATCGCCGGATTTCCGCCCGATCCGTTCCAGCCACCGGATGGTATCCCGCTGGAGCGTGGCCGGGATATAGATCCGGCGGACCTTATTATCCTTGGAATAGATCCCCTTGTATCCATTTTCCACATCCTCCACTGTGAACTGGATCACCTCGCTGACCCGGGCTCCGGTAGCAGCCATAAACCGGATGAGAAAGTAATACAGATACTTTTCATCTCCCAGCAGCCGTGCCTTCAGATATTCATAATCTCCCTCACTGATGATCTGATCCAGGAATGCCTTCTGCTGGATCCGTACCTGCAGGATCCGGCTGTCCGGCCATTCCAGATAATTTAAATACCCATTCAAAGCATGGATCCTTAAGTTTACCGTCTGAGGCTTGTAATGCTCCAGAAGGTACAGCTTGTACATCTGAAGATTGGAAAGAGTCAGCTCCGGATACATCTGGAAATACTGCCGGACGGCGAACAGGTAGGAGCGGATGGTGTTTTCCGATAAATTTTGTACGGACAGATAATGTTCAAATGCGTCAATCTGAGTCTGTAGCTCCATAATTGTTACCTTCCTTTTTCGGATAGTATTTCCAGGTGAAGGGAGATCATTCTCATCATCTGCAGTTTCCGTCCATAAAATCTCCTTCCGTATGAATTCAATATAGAAAAGAATACTCCAAAAGTCAAGAAAAGTAAGGTGAAAATTCGAAAAATTCGACAAAAATAGACAGAATTGCGCCGTAATAGAGGAAAAACTCATGATAATTTCAAATATTGGAAGTATAATGACCTCGTAATGCAAAAAGGGCATTTCAAAAGAATTTCAAGAAGAAAAAAGGAGAGTGCATTCATTATGAGAAAGCAGACAAAATTAGTTGCAGTTCTTTCTGCATCTGCTCTGTTAGCGATCGGTGCATCCATGACCGCATTTGCTGATACTCCTCATTGGGATCAGGAAGACGGCGAGTGGGTATACTTAGACCGCAACGGTGACAAGGTTACTGATGAGTGGAAGAAGTCCAACGGTCAGTGGTACTACTTAGACAGCGACGGCTATATGGCTAAGGATGAAGTGATCGAGGATGACGATGACAAGTACTACGTAGACGAGAATGGTGCTCGTGTTACCAATGCATGGGTATCCATGGACAATGACGACTTACTGGATGACGAGGATTCTATGGAGTCTATCGACACCGTTTGGATGTATTTTGACGGCAACGGCAAGGCACTGGGCTGCGATACCACCAATGGTGAGATCAAGAAGTTATCCTACGGTGACGGACAGACCGGCTACTTCATCTTCAATGAGGATGGATATATGTTATCCGGATGGCAGAAGTGGGATAAGAACGGCAACAACAATTCGTTATATTACTTAGGAAACCAGAACGAAGGCTGGGCACATACCGGCTGGCAGTACCTGGAGATCGATCCTGATATCGATGCCTTCTCCGGAATCGATGAGGATGATTACGATGAGGACGAGTACTGGTTCTACTTCAAGTCCAGCGGCAAGGCTGTTAAGAACGACACCAGAAGCGTTGGCGGTAAGACCTATGTATTCGATGAGTTCGGTATCATGCTTGACCTGTGGGTATACAAGGATGCATCCGGAAGCAACGCTTACACCAACTTAGACCCGGCTTCCTCTTCTGCAGCAGGTTCTGCATACTATGCTGAGGACAACGGCGGACGCGATAAGAACTGGGTATACGCATATCCGAAGAGCGACTACGATGATTACGATGACGATCCATACTGGTTCTACCTGGATTCCAATGGTAAGCCATTCGTTGCCGATGACAGCAGCAGCAAGGTATTCAAGACCGGTTCCGCAGTACGTGTTGATGATGATGACGTTACCGATGCTAACGATCCAGAGTACAACGGCGTTGTAGCAGCGAAGTCCATCAAGAGTGAGACCTATCTGTTCAACGATAAGGGTGTTATGTTAAGCGGTCTGTACTGGTTAGGCAGCACCGTAGAGGGTGAAGATGACGCTCCTGTATACAAGGGAACTTCTGAGACTGCTTTAGCTCCAGGCTACTACTACTTCAACACTGCTGATGGTTCTACTGAGGGTCAGTTACAGACCAACAAGAGAATCAAGATTAATATCGAGGATGAGGACGAGGAGAAGACCTACTACTTCAATAAGCAGGGTAAGGCTTACACCAACTGCGTTATCAACGGCTATGTATATGGCTGGGATGGACGTATGGTAGATACCTACGGTGATGGCAGCACCTATGAGCGTGTTGCTCTGAACAGCATTACCCAGGGTGCTCCTCTGACTGATAAGAGCGGCAAGGTTCTGGTTGAAGGTGACGTTTACGTATTAGTAAATGAGAACGGTAAGATCAGAAAGTCCGGCACCACCAGCAAGGATGTAAATGATCAGAAGGTAACTGTTAACAACTACATCGCAAGCGAGCCAGTTGATAACGACTAATTCCTGAAAACACATTTCTAATTGCCATCCACTTTGAAAGTGACAACCGACTGAAAAAGTGAAGATAGGAGGCGTTTCCCCCGGCGTTTTGCTGGGAGGGAGCGCCTCTTTTTTCGTTTTACCAATCTACCACCTCATTAATGATCGCCTTTTGTTCGCTGCTGCTTCTCTGCAGATAGATCCGGGTAGTTTCAATGCTTTCATGTCCCAGAAGATTTGATAAAAGAGAAATATTACTGCAGCTTTCAATAAAATTTTTAGCAAACCGATGGCGGAAGGAATGGGGATACATTACCTGCTCATCCAGGTGATACTGGCGGGCAATGCTTTTTAACTGGCCTCTCACGCCTCTGGCTGTGATCCGTTTCCCTGAACGGCTTAAAAAAATGTCTCCTGACAGCCGTCCGGTCTGCCGCAGCCAGACCCAGGTATCGGCCTGAAGGAGGGCGGGAATATAGATTCTCCGTACTTTATTGTCCTTGGAATAAATATCCTTATAACCGGCAGCGATATCTTCCGCTGTAAACTGGATCACTTCACTGACTCTGGCTCCGGTGGCAGCCATAAAGCGGATCAGGAAGTAATATAGATAATTCCGATCCTGAAGCAGCCGGCTTTTCAGATATTCGTAATCCCCTTCGCTGATGATCTGATCCAGATAGGCCTTTCGCTGGATCCGCACCTGCATTAGCCGTTCATTGGGCCATTCCAGATAGGCCAGAAAGCTGTTGAGGCCGTGGATCCGAAGGTTAACTGTCTGAGGCTTATAGTGTTCCAGCAGGTACAGCTTGTAAAGCTGAAGATTTGGATAGGTCAGTTGGGGATAGAACTGGAAAAACTGGCGGACAGCAAACAGGTAGCTGCGGATGGTGTTAGGGGAAAGATTTTGTACCATCAGATAACGGCTAAACTCCTGAAGCTGAATGTCATGTGCTGTGTCAGAGGCTTTTGCTTCAGTTCCTTTTCTGTCTACAGTGCGGTCTATATGCTTTGTCATGCTTTGACGCTCCTATGGTTTCTTAAATTGGCGGATTCTCCGGCACGCCGCCCCTACTTGTAAGACACGTCAGGTCTCATATAAAAATACGTCTTTAATTGCACTTGGTCGTTGATTCGGTTATTCACAATATAAAAAGTCATTCTCAGAAAGTCAATACATTCTCCCTATAAAAAAAGAAAAATATTATAAAAATTATTAAAATTGTGCCTAAATCATAACTTAACTTCCGATAATTTCAAATATTGGAAGTATAATGACCTGGTAATGTTGAAAGGAATTTCAAAAGAATTTCAAAAAGAAAAAAGGAGAGTGCATTCATTATGAGAAAGCAGACAAAATTAGTTGCAGTTCTTTCTGCAGCAGCTCTGTTAGCTATCGGTGCATCCGCAACCTCTTTTGCAGCGACCCCACATTGGGATCAGGAAGACGGCGAGTGGGTATACTTAGATAGAAACGGTGACAAGGTTACTGACGAGTGGAGAAAGTCCAACAACCAGTGGTATTATCTGGATGAGGACGGCTACATGGCAAAGGATCTGGTAATTGAAACCGGTGATAACCTGTACTACGTAGATGAGAATGGTGTAAGAGTATCCAACGCATGGGTATCCATGGACAATGACGATCTGTTAGATGATGATGATGTCAGCACCGTTTGGTATTATTTTGACAACAACGGCCGGGCGCTGGGATACGATGAGGGAGAGGGCGAAATTAAACGTCTTTCCTATGGCGATGGACAGACTGGATACTTTATTTTTAATGGCGACGGCATTATGTTAACTGGCTGGCAGGAATGGGATGATAATCTCTACTACCTGGGCGAGGAGAATGAAGGATGGGCCAGAACCGGCTGGCAGCAGCTGGATACCGATGACGAGCTGTTTGACGGCGGAGACGATGACGGCGAGCCATATGATGACGAAGAGTGGTTCTATTTCCGCTCCAACGGCAAGGCAAGAAGAAATTCTACCAATCAGATCGGCGGCAGATGGTACAGCTTTGATTCCAACGGTATCATGTTAGACCTGTGGGTATACAAGGATGCAAGCGGCAGCAACTTAAATGCTGGCGGTGCTTCTACCTCCAGCGATGCAGCATATCATCAGGAGGATAACGGCGGCAGAGAGAGAAACTGGATCTGGGCTTATGCAAATACCGATTATGATGATTATGATGAGGACGAATACTGGTTCTATTTAGACAGCAAGGGCCGTCCGGAGGTAGCCGAGGTGGGCGATGGATACGGCGAAGAGGTTACAGACAACGATGCGGAGTTTAATGGATTAAAGGCTCGTTCCATCCGCAATAAGACTTATATCTTCGATACCAAGGGCAGAATGAGAAGTGGCTTGTTCTTATTAGATGGAGTAAAGAGAGGAAGCACTGAGTTAAACGGCTACTATTACTTCCAGGAGGATGATAACCACAGCTCTTCCGAGGGTCAGATGGTTACAAACCGCAGAGTCAGCATAGAGATCGATGGAGAGGATAAGACTTACTACTTCAAGAAGAATGGTCAGGCTTATGTAAATACCATTATCAGCGGTTCTGTTTATGGAGCTGACGGTGCGCTGATTACCGATTATGGCGATGGAAGCACCTATCAGGTTGTAACGCTGGATGAGGCCGTTTATACCACAAAGTCCCAGAGTGAAAACGATGTGATTCCGGCAGGCAGCCAGGTTCTGATCAATGGAAATGGTAAGATCAAGAGAAGCGGTACCGTGACGGATATGGATTCTCAGAAGGTTCATGTAACCAACTATGTTGTAGACAGTATCGAGGAAGATGACTAATTTTAAAAGCTGATTTTAAAAGGGAAACCATGTTAATTGCCAATTAGCAGGCGCCACAGTCGGACGAGAAATCTGACTGTGGTGCCTTTTTCTTACTGTTTCATTACAATTATAGAGAAAAACTTACATTTTCTTGCAAATTTCATAACTCTATTGACCGATAGCTTACTTCCGATGTTATGCTTGTTATGCTGTTTAAAACAGGCTTAAACTGCAGAGGGGCAGGCGCTTTGAGGAGATTGGGAATGTCTGGGCTGCAGAATCGGAGAAGGGCGGATGATTGAGAGTGGAATTAAAGGAAAAAACAGAAAAGCGGCAGGGAAACGGTTTCGACGGGCAGTCAGGGAAGAAATCAGGGAAACCATCGGAGAGAAAGGAAGAGGAGAGGGATAGCTTTGCATGTGCTCCAGAAACGCTGCTGGATGGCTGGCTTCACTGTCCGCCAGAAACGAGATTGGCTGTTTGGACAGAGCAGACCTCGAAGCTGCTATATGGCCATACCTGGGCGTACGATACGTTAAGCCGCAGAATAAAGTCGTATGCTGACAGAAAGACCGCTATTGCATTTACCGGAGAGCTGGGCAGCCGTATCTTGATGAATGCGGCGGCTAAACTGCCAAAGGAGCTGCGCAGCAGTTTTGTGGCCATTACGGCTAATGGGCATCTGCGCTCAAGGGCGGAGGCGGAGAGGGCTAAGAAGGAGGCTGCGGCACTTGGCATTGACCATTACATTTTTGAAATGGATGAGCTGAATTATGGAGGTGTTCGAAAGAATGCATCAGACCGATGTTATCATTGCAGACGGTATCTCTTTCAAAAGATTCAGCGGTTGTGTCACGCCCTGGGAGTGGAGACAATCTTGTGCGGAGTGAGCACAGAAAGCTGTGGTGATCCCATGGTACAATCCCTGCTTGAGGAGTTTCACATGAAAGCACCGTTGGCAGAGCTTGGCTTTTCCTGTACGGAACGGAGGCGGCTGGCTAGGGAACTGGGAATTTTGCTGCCGCCTTCTTCCCCCGGGATTTGTTTTGCCACTCGCTTCCCGGAAAAAACCATTCTGACCCGAGAGAAAATACAGCAGGTGGAGCAGGCGGAAAATTATCTGCATTCCATGAATTTCCGGGATGTCCGGCTGATGGTGTATGGCAGTGAGGTGCAGATCATGGCAGAGGAGCGGGCCGTATCTCAGATTATCGCCTGCCGAATGGAAATCGTGGAGTATTTAAAGGGGCTGGGATACCATAAAATTATGCTGAATCTGGAGGATTTCTAAATAGGTTCGTGTACTGATATGTGAGATACCTGGCTGCTTCCCGGGGCAAAGGGATCTGACAGAAACAGCTACACCATCTTCTGTGCTTTCCGGAACTGATTCGGTGACATTCCCTTTGCCTTTTTGAAAGCATCTCCAAAGTAATTCCCATCAGAAAAGCCGCAGGCCAGCGCCACCTCCGTTACAGAAAGGCTGGTATCGGCAAGAAGTCTGGCGCCATTCTGAATCCGTACATAAGTCAGATATTCCTTAAACCCAAAGCCGGTTACCTGTTTAAATTTCCTGGAAAAATAGGTAGGGCTCATATGCGCCACATCTGCGGCTGATTCCAGCGTCAGGGGCTCCTGGTGACATCGGTAAATGTAATGGGCAGCCGCCTGGATGGCTTCATCTCCCTGTTCTAATTCCTGAGGAACCTGAGATACAAGGCTTTGGCTCTGCTGCTGGCAGCGGCAGAGGAAAACAAGAAGCTGGGTGAGGCTGCTTTTGCACTGGATCGTGGAATAAGCGTCTGCACTGTGAAATTCCCGCTCCAGCCTTGCAAACAGCTCTTCCATGTAGGACTGATGGGAAGGTGGTATGGATAGCTTGTGCTGATCAAACAGCCGGGAGAGAGTATTGGGGGCAGTGTTCTCCTGAAAAAAGGAAATATAAGAAGCGGTAAAGCTGACATTATAGCGCTCTGCCATCCGGGAACTTCCATAAACCGCCTTATGGAGCAGAGACGGCGGGAGCAGGATCATATCACCTGGCGAAACGTAATAAATGGTATGATTGATAAACATCCGGCAGTTTCCGGAAAGCAGGTAGTAAAGCTCATAATAAGGGTGATAGTGGGACTGCCCCATATCAAAATCAGAGGAACGTCTGATCCGGTCGATCACAAAGCTGTCCACCTTGTCCCGTAAGGTACCTTCTGACATGGCTGCCCTCCTTTTGGAATGTAAAAATATCTGTAATTATCCTTAAAATCCTCATAAAAACCGTAGATTATAAGTTATTTTTGTTATACCATAATACTGTTTCCTTGTAAAGCATGGACAAAAAAGAAATGAGGATGAGCAAGAGATGAAAGCAGCATTATCAAAGAAGGATGAAAAATTTCGAGAATTTTCGCTGAACGGCCCCATGTGGCAGGTAATCCTGTATGTGTGTGTGCCTCTGGCATTATATCAGAGCCTGACTCAGCTGTTTAAGATCCTGGATACCATGATGGCAGCCCATATCAGCGCCTCCGCCGTATCCGCGGTAGCTTATCTGTCCCAGATCAACATGATGCTTTCTGCCCTGGGCAGCGGTCTGGCAGTAGGGGCCAGCATCAAGGTCAGCGAGGCATACGGGGCAGGAGATTTTGAACTGGTAAAACGCCGGGTCAGCACCATGTTTGCCCTGTGCGCTGTCCTGGGGGGCGTTCTGCTTTTTATCCTGGTTCCCACTACCCCCCAGTTTCTCCGGATGATGAATACACCGGAAGAATTTATCGCAGAGGGAACCACTTACTTTATTTTAGAGCTGTTCGGTCTTGTGATCACATTCTTTAACAATGTTTACATCGCCATTGAACGTGCCAGGGGAAATTCCAGGCGGATCTTGTATTTAAATATGGTTGTAATTGCCATCAAGCTGGGGCTGACAGCCTGGTTTGTCTATGGACTTCACGGCGGCATCAACATGATCTCCGCAGCAACCATCATCTCCCAGAGCCTTCTCCTTCTGGCTGCCATGGTGAATTTGAATCAGCAGGGCAATGCCTTCGGCTTTTCGCTGAAAGCGATTTCCCTGAAGCGGGCGGTGGTGACTCCCATGCTGATTCTCTCCTTCCCGGTCATGGTAGAAAAGATTGCATTTTCCCTGGGAAAAGTGGTCATCAATTCCATGAGCACCGTGTACGGCTCCTGGACCGTAGGCGCACTGGGAATTTCCAATAATATCAGCGGCATCACTACCACCCCGCAAAATGGTTTCCAGGAAGGCTGCTCCGCCGTGATCAGCCAGAACCTGGGCGGCGGAAAGCCGGAGCGAGCCATTTCTGCCTTTAAATGGACGCTGGGAATCAATATCGGAATCGGCGCAGTTCTGATGAGCGTATCCCTGCTGTGCCTGGATTCACTTTCCCGCTTTTTTGCCGGTGACAATGCCAGGTTTGCTTCCATGATCGCAGAAATCTACCGATACGAAGCCATCGCTGCCATCCCGCTGGGCATCAATGCCGCTGTCCTGGGCCTGCTTTATGGATTTGGCAAGACCAGGATCACCCTTTTCATGAACTTCTGCCGGGTATTCGTTTTCCGAATCCCCGTCCTGTGGGCCTTACAGCACTTTACCGATCTGGGCAATGTAAGCGCAGGAATCGTGATGGCCGTCAGCAACGTGGCAAGCGGACTTCTGGCTGCAGGGATCGGGATCATGGAGCTGCGAAAGATTTATAAAATGTATCAAATTTCAAGGGTGGTACCGCACCATTTTGTCTGGCATTGCAGATTCCAGAAAAACAGGCTATAATGAAAGAAAACAGGAGGTGCGTATGTATCATTTGAATGTCAGCTCCCCAATAATCAATTACCAGAAAACACTGAAAAGAAAAATATATGTAGATAAAAGCCTGCTTATTAAGCCGCTGAATGATTTGATCGGCACCGATGAATGTTATGTGTGCATTACACGCCCGCGAAGGTTTGGAAAGACCATTAATGCAAATATGCTGGGAGCATATTACACCAGAGGATATGACAGTCGTGAGCTGTTCTGCGGTCTTGCGATTTCGAAGGAGAAGACCTATCTGCAGCATCTGAACCAGCATAATGTGATCTACATTGATTTCAGCAGAATGCCGGATCTATGTCTCAGTTACCAGGATTATATTACCAATATTTTGACTGAACTGCGGAATGATCTGGCAGAAACGTATCCTGCGCTGAGGGGAAAAGAATATAGCATGATAAGCAGGATGCTGCTGGACACCGGGGATTCCTTCATTTTTATTCTGGATGAATGGGATTCTGTATTTCATGAAGAATTTATGCATGATAAGGAGAAGCAGCTTTATCTGAAGTTCTTAAAGGGGCTTTTGAAGGATCAGCCCTATGTGGAACTGGCCTATATGACCGGCGTGCTGCCCATTGCTAAATATTCAAGCGGTTCTGAATTGAATATGTTCCGGGAATATCATTTCATGAATGATCATGTTTACGAGGCATACTTTGGGTTAAGTGAAGCTGAGGTGCAGAAGCTGTGCCGGGAGCATACCCGCGTCAGCTTTCAGGAACTGAAGCGATGGGGTTTGCCTGAATTATTGGACAGAAACCGGACCAATGAATGAGATTGCGGACTGCATTGAGCATAATGTAGATGAAGTCCGGGAGGATATTGTAAAGCTGGTAGCCGGGATTCCTGTTGAGGTGGAACTCCAGGGCTATGCAGCCGCAGACCTTCGTCTGAATACCAGAGATGAGATTTTGTCGGCCATGGTGGTTTACGGCTTTTTGTCTTATTATGACGGAAAGCTGAAGATTCCGAACTATGAGCTGATGGAAAAGTATCAGAAGGTATTGGCACGGGATAGTATGGGAGAGGTTAAAGAAATTGTGGATCGTTCCCGGGAGATGCTGCAGGCTACCATAGAGGAAGATGAAAAAACTGTGGCTGAGATTCTGGAAGAGGTCCATGACAGAGAAATTCCGTTTTTAAATTATAATGATGAAAATGCGCTGTCCTGCGTGATTACGTTGTGCTATTTGTACGCTAGAAAGGATTATGAGATTGAACGTGAGGCAAAAAGCGGAAAAGGATATTGCGATTATCTGTTCCGCCCCAAAAAGAAGGGCTTGCCGGTTATTATTCTGGAATTGAAGATCGGAAAATCCTGTGAGGAAGCAATTGCACAGATAAGAGAAAGAAATTATGTACAGAAGGTGAAAGACTGGCCGGAAATTTTGCTGGTTGGGATTAATTATGATGAAAAGAAACGTCACCAATGCAGGATCGAGCAGTATGCAGGATAATCAGATCAATAGAAAGGCATCCCTGGCATGATCTGCTGCCGAACTCCGGCAGCAGATCATGCCAGGGATGCCAAGTGCGCTCCTCCAAAGCTTTGCTGTGCGGCGGCGCGTCTGCCTGCCGCATGGGGGTTATTTTGATTTTACCTCTTTCCACAACGCATTGTACACCGCATCCTCTTCATCTCCCAGATACCGGTACACCTCACTGTTTTCCAGGCTGTCCAGATCCGGGAAGATGGCTTTGTTTTCCTGCAGCTCCTGATCCAGCAGCTCAAAGGCTCCCTGGTTGGGCGTAGGGTAGGTGATGTATTCAAAGTTCCGCAGTGCGATCTCCGGGCGGCAGAGGAAGTTGATCCATTTCTCGGCATTCTCCTTGTTGGGAGCATTGGCCGGGATCACCCAGGAATCCAGCCACAGATTGGTTCCCTCCCTGGGAACCACATATTCCAGGCTGTAATCCAGCCCAAGGTTCTCCACCTCTTCCTGGATATAGAGCATTTCGCCGGAATAGATCACGCCCACTGCGGCCTCGCCGCCGATCATCTTATCCCGCACCTGATCGATCACATATGCCTGTACCAGAGGCTTCTGGTCGATGAGAAGCTGCTTGGCCTCCTGAAGCTCAGCTTCGTTTGTGGTGTTCATGGAGTAGCCCAGATCCTTTAAGGCTACCATAAAGGCATCCCGGACGCTGTCCTGCATCAGGATCTCGCCGGACAGCGCCGGATTCCACAGATCATGCCAGCTTTCCGGAGGATCTACGCCCAGCTCCTCCAGACGTTTGGTATTATAAAGGATTCCTACGGTTCCCCAGCAGTAAGGAACGGAATATTTATTCTGAGGGTCGAAGGATTGGGACATCTCCATGTAAACCGGATTGATCTGGTCGATATTGGGGATGTTTTCAAAATTGATCTCCGCCAGCATATCATTTTCTATCATTTTCTGGATCATGTAATCGGATGGGCAGACCACATCATAGCACACGGCGCCGGCATCGATGACAGGATACATCTCCTCATTGGTTTCAAACATATCGTAAGTAACCTTGATGCCGGTCTCCTCCTCGAACATGGAAACCACATCTTCATCAATATATTCTCCCCAGTTGTAGACATACAGCTCATCGCTGCTGCTTACTGAATATTTCATAAAGGTGACCCAGCTTACTGCCAGGACAATGCAGACCGCAGCGATTGCTGCTGCCGCCTTCTGGAATTTGCCCCCGGAAGAATTGCCGGAGCCTGTGCCGGAGACAGAACCGGAAGTGGAGCCTGCGCCATTGCTTCCTGCCATGCCGGGGATCGCTTGCTTTTGCTTCGGCCGGTAATTGGTGATCAGCAGAAGCACCAGCACCACCAGGAAAATAACCGTGGACAGGGCATACATGGACGGCTGGATGCCGCGGCGCACCTGGCTGTAAATCAGGGTGGACAGGGTATTGATCCCGGCGCCTCTGGTAAAGTGGGTGATAATAAAATCATCCAGCGACATGGTAAATGCCAGCAGGAAGCCGGACAGGACGCCGGGCATGATATCCGGGAACACGACCTTGAAAAAGGCGTAGGCCGGATGAGCGCCCAGATCCAGAGCGGCCTCATAAGTATATTTGTTGGTCTGCTTCAGCTTCGGCATCACGCTTAATATCACATAGGGGATATTAAAGGTGATGTGGGAGATTAGGATGGTCTTAAAGCCCAGGGAGATCCCGAATGCGATGAAGGCCAGCATCAGAGAAATACCGGTTACGATATCCGCGTTCAGCATAGGAATGTTGGTAATGCCCAGTACGATGGTTCTGGTCATTGGCTTCATGCTGTTGATGGCGATGGCGGCTGCCGTGCCGATAATGCAGGCGGCCAGCGCCGACACGAAGGCGATCAGCAGAGTGTTGTACAGCGCTGAGATGATGTTGGGGTCAGACAGCATCTGCTTGTACCAGCTTAAGGTAAAGCCGCCCCACTGGGTCCTGGACTTGGAGGTGTTGAAGGACAGAACCATCATGGTCATGATAGGGGCGTATAAAAAGATCAAAATCAGTACTAAGTAAAAATTGGAAAAGAATTCCCGCAGGGATTTTCGTTTCTTGTTCATCAGAATGCATTGCCCTCCCCGTTTTTATCGTATTTGGCAATCAGGGCCATGCTGATCAGGATGAAGACCATCAGGACCAGGGAAAGGCCGGAGCCTAAATGCCAGTTGCTGCCCTTGGTAAACTCCTGCTCGATCACATTGCCCACTAACAGGATCTTGCTGCCGCCAAGAAGGTTGCTGATCACGAAGGTAGTCAGGGCGGGAACGAACACCATGTTGATGCCGCTGATAATGCCGGGAACGCTTAAGGGCAGCAGGATATGCCAGAAGGTCTGGAAGGAATTGGCACCCAGATCCTTTGCAGCATTGATGGTATTGTCATCAATCTTGGACAGCACATTGTAAATAGGAAGCACCATAAAAGGCATAAAGTTGTAGACCATACCCAGAATGATGGCAGCCGGCGTGTTGATCAGGCTTTGGGTGGGCAGATGGAGTGCGGTGAGGATTCCGTTGATCACACCGCCCTTCTCCAGCAAGGTCTGCCAGGCCAGAGTCCGAAGGAGGAAATTCATCCACATGGGCAGGATGAAGATAAACACGATAAAGCCGCCTGCGCCTACGCCCTTGGAGCGGAGGATCATTGCCAGCGGATAGGCCAGCAGCAGACAGACGATGGTGGATACCAGGGAAAGTCCCAGGGAAAGCCACAGGGCCTTGGCATGCTCGGCGGTGGCGATGGCCAGGATATTTTCCAGGGTGAAGACACCGGTTCGGTCGGTCATGCCGTAGTATACGATCAAAGCCAGGGGGATGATGGTAAAGCCGATCATCCACAGGATATACGGTCCGGATAATAATTTTTTACTCATTGACTCCTATGGCCTCCTCATCCTCAGAAGCAGGTTTATTCATGATCTGGATGTCGAATGGGTCCACATGGATGTCCACCTTCTTTCCTACCGGGAACAGATCAGTGGAATGCACCAGCCACTCGAAGCCGTCAGGGGTGGTGACTTCCATCTCATAGTGAACGCCTTTGAAGATCAGGTGCGTGACCACGCCGGGAAGGGTGCCCTGTCCTGGTTCCACCAGGTCGATATCCTCCGGGCGGATGACCACATCCACCGGCTTATTATTGCCGAAGCCCTTATCCACACAGGCAAATCGGGCGCCGAAGATCTCCACCAGCTCATCCCGGATCATGGTGCCGGGAACGATGTTGCTGTCGCCGATAAAGTCGGCAACGAAGGCATTTTCCGGCTCATTGTAGATATTTTCCGGGGTACCCATCTGCTGGATGTAGCCCTGGTTCATGACCACGATGGTATCGGACATGGTAAGGGCCTCCTCCTGGTCATGAGTGACGTAAACGAAGGTGATTCCCAGCTCATTTTTCAGCCGGATCAGCTCATACTGCATATCCTGTCGCAGCTTTAAGTCCAGAGCGCCTAAGGGCTCGTCTAAAAGCAGAAGCCGGGGCTCGTTTACAATGGCCCGGGCGATGGCGATCCGCTGCTGCTGGCCGCCGGATAAGGAGTCCACAGAACGGTTCTCGTAGCCGTCCAGGTTCACCAGCTTTAAGGCGTACTTGATCTTATCATCGATGTAGGTCTTCGGCTTGTTCTTGATCTTTAATCCGAAGGCGATATTTTCTGCAATGGTCATGTGGGTGAACAGAGCATATTTCTGGAAAACCGTGTTCAGCTGCCGCTTATTGGGCGGAAGATTGGTGATATCCTGGCCGTCAAACACGACTTTCCCAGTATCTGGTGATTCGAAACCGCCGATAATGCGGAGAGTCGTGGTTTTTCCGCAGCCGCTGGGGCCTAAGAGGGTGACGAAGCTATTTTCCTTGACCGTAAGATTTAAGTCATCCAGTACCATAGTACCATCAAAGCTTTTTGAAATGTGCTGTAAATCAATAAGTGGCTGATTCATGGCCGTTCCTCCTGTGTGGGGTGATGAATGATGGGAAACCTTCCTTAATGAGGTTAAAAGCTGGGAGGGGAGCTGACCCAGATCAGGGAAGCTCCGCTTTTGCTGGTCAGATAATGCTTCTTATCTGCCACATAATAAAAGGATTCTCCCTTTTTGGCTTTGTAAACCTTATTTCCCAGATGGATGGAGATGGAGCCGCTTAAGACATAGCCGAATTCCTCTCCCTCATGAGGATTGTCCGGGTAGGTAGCGCCGCCTGCCTCCAGAGTCAGGAGCAGAGGCTCCATGGTATTTTTCTGGGCATTAGGGATGATCCATTTGATATTGTTCCGGTATTCGGTATCGTTTTTTTCAAAGTAATCCGCTTTTCCAAAGACGATCTGCTCCTCCAAAGTTTCGTTGAAGAACTCTCCGATGGTGGTTCCCAGGCATTGAAGGATGTCCATCAGGGTGGCGATGGAGGGAGATGTCAGCTCCCGCTCCACCTGGGAGATAAAGCCTTTTGACAGTTCTGCGCGGTCTGCCAGCTCTTCCTGGGTCAGACCCTTTAGGACGCGCAGTTCTTTTAACTTTGCGCCGATTTCCATAAAAAGCCTCCTTGGTCGTGTGAAGGGAAATACTTTACATAAAGTTTACTAATACTAACTGACACTAAAAATAACCTTAAAGTTTAGTATTTTTAAACAAACTGACTCTATTATACAGGAACTATATCTGGTGTCAATACCTTACTCATACTTTTCTATAAATTATTGTTAACAAATTAGCAAATCTGTGATATGATATGGGTAGCTTGCCAGCCGTTGCTGCGGCGAAGCCGAAGGCGGAACTGGAACGCCTGCTGAAATAGGCACTTGAGGAGGATGAAGACGGATATGAAGGGGAAATACATGGCTTATGTAGGATCCTACTCCTACACTGGAAAAGCAAAGGGCATTACAGTATATGATGTTGATGTAGAAAAGGGTATCTTTAAAGAACGCTGCGAGATGGAAGTGGATAATTCTTCCTATGTAATTGCTTCTCACAATGGAAAAAATCTGTATTCGATTGCAGATGAAGGAGTTGTTGCATTCCGGATCCTGGAAAACGGAAGTCTGACCCGGTTAAACAGCAAAAATATCAAGGGAATGAGAGGCTGTCACCTGGCAACGGATGCAGATGACAAGTACATTTTTGTATCCGGCTATCATGATGGAAAGGCCACTGTGCTGAAGCTGAAGTCGGACGGCTCCATCGGACCGATCGTGGACGGTGTGTTCCACAAGGGCTATGGCTCTGTGGCAGAGCGGAATTTCCGTCCTCACGTAAGCTGCACCCGTATGACCCCGGATAAGAAGTTTATCATGGTTGCGGATCTGGGGATCGACCAGGTAAGGATCTACCGGTTTGACGATCAGAGGCTGGTTCAGGTAGATGCAATCCGCTGTGAGAGAGAGTCTGCCCCCAGACATTTCCGGTTCAGCAGCGACGGACGTTTTATGTACCTGATGTATGAGCTGAAGAACGTAATCGATGTCTTCACCTACGAATCTGGCGAGAGGGTACCGAAATTTGAGAAGATCCAGACCATCTCCACCACGATGACGCACAAAAACTATTCCGAGCTGACTGCAGCCTGCGCCATGCGGCTGTCTCCGGACAATAAGCATCTTTTCTGCACCAATGCAGGAGATAATGTATTAAGTGTGTTCAACCGGGATGAGGAGACCGGCCTTCTGGAGATCCTGTTCAGTTTGCCTATCAGCGGTGATTATCCGAAGGATGTGGCGATTTTACCAGATGGAGAGCATGTAGCCAGTATTAACCACGCCAGCAACGATATTTCATTCTTCAAGGTGGATTATGAGAAGGGGCTTCTGGTTATGTGCGGCAGATCGATTCCGGTTAATGAGCCCAACTGCTGCGTAATTGTAAAGATCGGAGATTAGTAGAATGATTGTAACTGTGTAGGTACAAAACAGTTGCGAATGATTTGCAGGAAGGTATTGCCTGATGGATAGGTTTATGAATCCGCATTCATAATGATCATGGGCATGCCTTCTTTTCTGTTAGAGAATCAGAAGGAAGGGAAGGAAACAATGGCAGGTTCTACATTAGGAAATTATTTTCGGATTATGACTTGGGGGGAGAGCCATGGGAAGGGGATCGGCGTGGTCGTGGACGGCTGTCCGGCCGGACTGCCCCTTTGTGAGGCGGATATCCAGAAATTTTTAGACAGAAGAAAGCCGGGGCAGAGCAAATTTACTACCCAGCGGAGTGAAGGCGATCAGGTAGAGATTCTCTCCGGCGTGTTTGAGGGAAAGACCACAGGCACTCCCATTGCCCTGGAGGTGCGGAACACCGATCAGCGCTCCCGGGATTACAGTGCCATCAAGGATGTTTATCGTCCTGGACATGCAGATTTTACCTTTGATGCCAAGTACGGCTTTCGTGATTACCGGGGCGGGGGACGTTCTTCCGGCCGGGAAACCATCGGAAGAGTAGCGGCAGGCGCCATTGCCATAAAGATCCTGGAGTCCCTGGGAATCCGGATCCAGGCCTATACCAAATCGGTAGGGGAGATCCAGGTCAGCCCGGAGCGGTTTGATCTGGAGGAGATGTGGAAGAATCGATTATACATGCCGGATGCACAGGCCGCCCGGGAGGCAGAGCAGTTTCTGGAGGAGGCCATGGCCAGAAAGGACTCGGTAGGCGGTGTAGCAGAATGTGTGATCACCGGTCTGCCGGCAGGAATCGGCGAGCCGGTGTTTGATAAGCTGGATGCAAACCTGGCAAAGGCCATCCTTTCCATGGGAGCGGTAAAGGCCTTTGAGGTCGGAGATGGTTTTGGGACGGCGAAAGCCTTGGGAAGCCAGAATAATGACGGGTTTATGCTGGATGGAGAGGGCCGCGTGGTGAAGATGACGAATCACGCAGGCGGTATCTTAGGAGGCATCAGCGATGGTTCTGCCGTAATCTTCCGGGCTGCCATCAAGCCGACTCCTTCCATCGCCTCTGTCCAGAAAAGCGTGACCAGAGGAAATGAGGAGCAGGAGTTGGAGATCAAGGGGCGGCACGATCCCATCATCGTGCCCAGAGCGGTAGTTGTGGTGGAAGCCATGGCGGCGCTGACGGTTGTGGATCTTTTGTTTGCAGGAATGACCTCCCGGATGGAGTGGATCCGCCGGATTTATGATAACCATTGATTTTGCTGCCGGGAACCATTATAATGATGATGAATTGGAATCATTGATTTGCGGCAGCCAGGCAGACAGGAAATCGCTGCCAGCTGCATCAATTCTGCGGAAGACGGAGGTTTATATGAAGATTGCAATGGGAAATGACCACAGTGCTGTGGAAATGAAGAATGAGATCAAGGCTTATGTGGAAGCAAAGGGCTATGAGGTGATTGATTTTGGCACCAATTCCTCTGAGAGCTGCGATTATCCGGTGTACGGGGAGAAGGTAGGCCGCGCAGTAGCGGCAGGAGAAGCGGATCTGGGAATCCTGATCTGCGGAACCGGTGTTGGGATCTCTCTGGCTGCCAATAAGGTAAAGGGCGTCCGTGCCTGCGTGTGCAGTGAGCCTTACAGCGCCAAGCTGTCCAAGATGCATAACAATACCAATATCCTGGCATTCGGCGCCAGAGTGGTAGGGGTGGAGTTAGCTAAGATGATCGTTGACCAGT
Organism: Lachnospiraceae bacterium; assembly: GCA_030524635.1. GTDB lineage: Bacteria > Bacillota > Clostridia > Lachnospirales > Lachnospiraceae > Caccovicinus. Next base: position 18,908 of record JAUNGG010000039.1, on the reverse strand, counting down.
GGCTGGAAGCTGAGTTTGAAGGCGGCCGTCACCAGAGACGGGTTGACATGCTCATGGAGATCGAAAACCGATAAGCTTGAGAAGACGATTGCTTGTGAGATGACCTTTCCGATGCCTACTGCGCAGACCGGATTGTTTTTATAGAAGAACAGTTGCCGAAAAAATCGTTCAAAACGTCAAAAAATCGTAAGATTTGTAAGGAGTTAGCGCCTTGCAAACCATATCTATCCGTGCTATATTTATGATGTAAAGAAGCTTTTAGCGCATTTGTTTTATTGTGAATGTGTGCGGATATGTTAGGAGAGATTAGGATGAAGAGGGAATTCGGCAGACTGCTGGCTGCTGTCCTGGTAATTTTCTGTGTCTGCCAGTCCAGTATGGTGACTGGGTGGGCCTATTCCTTTGATGCCGGAGAGGTAGAGATCTCCATGGCGCAGGATGCATCTGATGTATTATCTCAGTTAGGCAAGGCGGAGAATTATTATGAGGCACAGAGCTGTAAGCATCAGGGAAAAGAAAAAGTATTTACTTACGAAGGATTTGAACTTTCCACCTACCCATCAGGCAGTGATGACTTTGTAAAGTCCATCTGGTTTTTAAACGAGGAAACCGAGACGCCGGAGGGCATTCATATCGGCTCTACCATCCAGGAGATGAAGGAGGCGTATGGAGAGGACTGTGAAGAGGCAAAGGGAAGATATATCTATACTTCCGATGATTCTGTGCTTACCTTCTATACAAAGAAGGATCTGGTGAGCGGGATCGAGTATAAGGCGGTTGGCGAGTAGAGTTGGCTGTATTTTTTCTGAAAGGAAAATCGTGAGATGAGATCGAAGATATCTGCTGAGAACAGAAAGATTGTTTTCAGCAGATTTTTTTTCTATATTACCCTGCAATCTACCTGGGGCATCATTCAGACGGTCCTTGGTTTTTGCGTATGGCTGCGGTACCGATCCTGCCCCCATCATTTTTATCGGGGAGCGGTCCATACCGAATGGCCGGAAAGCAGCGGGGTTTCCCTGGGATTATTTATCTTTACACCAAAGCCTGGGGCAGAAGGGCAGGATAACATGGGAAAGGAGCGGAGCGCAAGGCTGCGGGTCCATGAATACGGACATACCATCCAGTCCCTTCTGCTGGGGCCGCTGTATCTCATTGTGATCGGGCTTCCCTCGTTGGTTTGGAGCCGGTGGAAAAGGCTGATTTGGCTGCGGAGGGAAAGAGGGATTTCCTATTCCTGGTTTTACACAGAGCGCTGGGCTGACTGGCTGGGGGAGCGGATCACGAAGGAAAAATCCTGCGGAGAGTGACTGGAATCAGAGGCACAGAAAAAGTTATTGAGGTAGCCTCACTGCATCCACAAAATATCCCGGTTTACCGTCTGATAAAAGAGGCGTCGGATCTCATCCGGCGCTTTTGTCTGTCCTAAGATCCACATTAGCTTGGTAACGGCCGCCTCCAGCGTCATATCATAAGCCTCCAGAAGTCCGAATTCCTGTTTGATCTTTTTCCCAACCTCATAAACCGACATATTGCTGCCCTCGTTGGTCACCTGGGTGGTCATTACCACCGCTTTCCCCAGGCTGGTCCAGTGTTCGATGGCATGGTGAAAATCGCCGCCTTCATAGGAGGGCAGACCGCCTACCCCGAAGGATTCGATGATCACGCCGTCGTAATGGCCGGCCATATAGTCTAACAGTCCGGCATCTGCAGAAGGGATCAGCTTCATCAGCCCCACACTGGCATTCATGCTGCGGAAAAAGCGCAGATCTCCGGTGATCCGGTCCTTGTCATCCAGGTAAAACAGGATATGGCTGTCCTGGATAATGGCAATATATGGGAAATTAATGCTGGAAAATGCATTGTAGCTCTTGGTCCGCTCCTTTTTCCCTCTGGTTCCTGCGATCACCTTTCCGTCAAAGACGATATTCACCCCGTGAGCCTTGCCGCAGCAGGCGAACAGCAGGCTGTCCAGCAGATTGGTTTTGGCATCTGTGATCTCCATATCGATGGGCTTCTGGGCGCCGGTGATGACGATGGGCTTTCGGGTATTCTGCACCAGGTAGGAAAGGGCAGCGGCGGTGTAGGCCATGGTATCGGTGCCGTGACAGATAACAAAGCCGTCATAATCCCAGTAATGCTCTTCGATCAGGCGGGCAATGGTAAGCCAGTGGTGGGGCTGCATATTAGTGCTGTCAATATTAAAGGCCTGGATGGTTTCTACCTGGCAGAATTTGGCGGCATCCGGCACGTACTGCAGCAGCTCTTCACTGGATAACAGGGGCGTCAGCCCGGCTTCGCTGTGACAGCAGGCGATGGTGCCGCCGGTGGCGATCATAAGGATATTTTTCTTGCAATTGGTTATGTTCATAAGTGATATCCGTTCTTTCTGTGAAATTTGATCAGTAAGCTTAGTATAGCACATCCGGACATTTCTGCACATATACTTTTCCGATTGTTTGTGTTATGATAGGTAAAATCCCGTTAGGATTGCCGAAAGGAGGAGATGGCATGGTAATAGAAATCGTTGAAGTAATGTTGGACGGGCTTGACAGCGGCTTTAGCTGGCTGATCCAGAATCTTGTGATCATCAATCTGTTTTTCAGTATTTTGATCGTATTCTTTCAGCGGCGGGATCCGAAAAGCGTGTGGACCTGGCTGTTTGCACTGAATTTCATCCCAGTATTCGGCGTTCTGTTTTATCTGTTTTTCGGGCAGGATCTCAGGAAGAGCAAGATGTTTCGGGTCAAGGAGGTGGAGGACCGGCTCAGCTTTTCTGTAAAGAATCAGGAGCAGGTGATCCGGGACTACCATGTGATGGACTCTCATGATCCGGTTGTCCAGGATTACGGCAGCCTGACACTTTATAATCTGGAAACCTCCGGGGCGGTTCTCACCATCCGCAATACCCTGGACATTTTTACTGACGGGCAGCAGAAGTTTGAGGATCTGCGCCGGGAGCTTCGGAATGCGAAGCATTATATTCATTTTCAATATTATATTATAAAGAATGACGAGGTGTTTGATTCCATTGTCCCCATCCTCAAAAGCAAGGTTCGGGAAGGCGTGGAGGTTCGGGTTCTGGCAGATGGCATGGGAGGACGGTTTATGCCGAAGAAGCGATGGGAGGAGCTTCGCAGGGCTGGAATTAAGGTGGGAATCTTCTTTCCTCCTATTTTAGGACGTCTGAATCTTCGAGTGAATTACCGGAATCACCGGAAGATCGTAGTGATCGACGGCCGGATCGGCTATGTAGGCGGATTCAATATCGGAAAGGAATACATTTCCAAGGATTCCAGGTTCGGATACTGGCGGGACACTCATCTGAAGATCTGCGGAGATGCGGCCCTCAGCCTGCAGATCCGGTTTGCGCTGGATTGGAATTATGCGGTTCATGAAAATCTGTTCCTTTCCGGAAAATATTTCTGCGCCGATTTTGATGAGGAATGCAGGTGCTGGGAGCGGGGCGGAGCGGATCTGGAACAGGAGCTTTTAGAGGAGATGGAGACCCAGGGAAAGCGGCCCTGGTCCGATCCCGGCTATATGAACAGCGATGGGGCCACAGGAATCCAGATCATCAGCAGCGGCCCGGATACCCGGACGAAGAATATCCGGGATAATTACCTGGAGCTGTTCCACAAGGCAAAGGATCATATTTACATCCAGACACCGTATTTTGTACCGGATGATGCCATTCTGTCAGCCTTAAAGATCGCAGCCCGCTCCGGCGTGGATGTGCGGCTGATGATCCCCTGTAAGCCGGACCATCCCTTTGTGTATTGGGCGACCTATTCCTACGCAGGTGATCTGCTGGATGCAGGAGCTAAATGCTATATCTATGAAAATGGCTTCCTTCATGCCAAAGGAATCATGGTAGATGGTATGGTGAGCTGCTATGGAACGGCAAATATGGACATCCGAAGCTTTGAACTGAACTTTGAGGTGAATGCGGTGATCTATGACGAGGCTGCAACGGAAAAGCTGGAGCAGGCATTTTTAGATGATCTGCCCCATTGCCAGGAGATGACGAAGGAAAGATACCAGAAAAGGAAGCTGATTATCCGCATTAAGGAGCAGTTCTGCCGCCTGCTGTCGCCCCTTTTGTAATGGAGCGCGGCAGCCCAGATTACGGAAATCAAAAAGAAAAACAAAAAAACAGTCCAAAATCAAGGCGGCGCAGATGCATATCTGGCCGCCTGCCGTGCATAATAAGGCCATGGAACATACATGGACAAAAACAAACAAACTATTTCAAAATTTTTTAAAATGCGGCACCGCCGGCTGGTGTCTGGAGATCCTGTTCACTTCAGTGGATTCCATTCTGACCCATGACTGGCGTCTGATGGGAAGAACTTCCCTTCTGATGTTTCCCATCTACGGTCTGGGCGCACTGCTTGGTCCCATTGGAAAATGGATCGACCGCTGGCTGGATGAGGGAATCTGGGAGATGAAACCTCAGCAGAAGGGAAAAGAACTGGCCCTGCGCCATGGCATGATCGATATGGTGCTGATCTTTTGCGCGGAATACCTGTTTGGATTCTGGCTGCGCCGTCTGGGGATCTGTCCCTGGGATTACAGCGGACGGCCCACCAATGTGAATGGGCTGATCCGTCTGGATTTTGCACCGCTCTGGTTTATGACCGGGCTTTTATTTGAGGGGATTACCGGAAAGGAGCGCTGGAAGCGCAGGTTTCAGAAAGAGCCCTTGATGTAAAAAATCTGAAAAGCCGCAGAAAAATTAACGGAAAAGAACGGAAAAAAACGGGTATCAGGGTTGTAATTAAAACTTTCCTCTTATATAATCAACTATAGATTTGGAGAGCAAAGGATAAGGGGTGGGTTTCATGATACGATTGATTCTTGTAGTATTAACGCTGGTCCTGTTTTTGATTTTCAGTATTCCGCTGCTTTTATTTGAGGAGGCTCTGGGAAAACGAAATCCAGATGCGAAAAACAGACAGTGCCTGGCAGTGGTGCAGTTTATGTTTCGCTTTATTCTGAAGCTGGCAGGGACAGAAGTGACGGTGGAGGGGCAGGAGAATATCCCCACGGATCGGGCAGTTCTGTATGTGGGAAACCACAGAAGCTATTTTGATATTCTGGTAGGCTATACCACGGTTCCGGGATTGATGGGCTTCGTGGCGAAGAAGGAGATGGAAAGCATTCCGCTGTTAAAAAACTGGATGGAGGATGTACAGTGCCTGTTTCTGGACCGAAAGGATATCAAGGAGGGCTTAAAGACGATCCTGACCGGTATTGAGCGTGTGAAGGCGGGCATCTCTGTTTGGATTTTCCCGGAAGGGACCAGAAATACCAATGAAGAGCTTACCGACCTGCTTCCCTTTAAAGAGGGAAGCTTAAAGATCGCAGAAAAGTCCGGCTGCCCGGTGATCCCGGTAGCCATGGTAGGAAATGCGGATATTCTGGAAAATCATATGCCCTGGATCCGGGCAAAGAAGGTGATGATCCGCTATGGAACGCCGATCTACTTAAAAGAGCTGCCGCCGGAGGTAAGGAAAAAAAGCGGCGCCTACGTTCGGGATGTGATCATCGGAATGTTAAATGATATGCAGGAGAATGACAAGAGATGAAAAATTTAGATTTGCAGGAAATCAGAACCCAGTTGGATCAGATCGATGGAAAGCTGGTTGAATTGTTTGAGGAGAGAATGAAGCTGTGCGGCGATGTGGCAGAGTTTAAGATCGAAACCGGCAAGCCGGTATATGACCCGGAACGGGAGAAGGCAAAGCTGGCATCTGTGCGGGGGCTGGCAAAAAATCCATTTAACGAGATCGCGGTGGAGGAGCTGTTTGCACAGCTTATGACCATCAGCCGTCGTTACCAGTATCAGCTGCTGGGAAATCATGGAGACCGGGCAGAATCCCAGTTTAAGCTGGTGGAAAATCTGTCCACTGCCGGTGTCCGTGTGGTATATCAGGGAGTGGAAGGGGCATACAGCCATGCTGCCACCCTGCAGTTTTTCGGGGATCAGGTGGATGCCTACCATGTTCCGGCCTTTGATGATGCCATGAAGGAAGTGATGGAGGGGCGGGCTGCCTATGCGGTGCTTCCCATCGAGAATTCTTCGGCAGGTGCTGTGATCGACAATTATGATCTGCTGCTGAAATATCATAATTATATCGTGGGAGAGACGGAGGTAGCAGTCAACCATGCCCTGTTAGGACTTCCCGATGCCAAGCTGTCGGACATCCGGACCATCTACTCCCATCCCCAGGCGCTGATGCAGTCCAGTCAGTTTTTAAACTCCCACAGGGAATGGAAGCAGATCAGTGTGGAGAATACGGCAGTGGCGGCAAAGAAGGTTTTAGAGGAGCAGGATATTACCCAGGCGGCAGTTGCCAGTGAGACAGCAGGGAAGCTTTACGGCCTGCAGGTGTTAAAGCAGGCCATTAACCATAACACCTGCAATGTGACCCGCTTTATTATCCTGGGAAAAGAGCCGGTATACCGGATGGATGCCAGGAAGGTGAGCATCTGCTTTGAGGTTCCTCACACCAGCGGCTCCCTGTACAATATGCTGGGGCATTTTATCTACAATCATGTCAATATGCTGATGATCCAGTCCCGGCCGATTCTGGAACGGAACTGGGAATACCGGTTCTTTGTAGATATTGAAGGCTCCTTAAGTGATGTGCAGGTGCAGAACGCTCTTCTGGGAATCCAGAAGGAAGCAGTCAATATGCGGATCCTGGGCAATTATTAAACAAAATAAGAAATACATAATATTCGAGGCAAAATGATGAAAACACAAGAATTAGTAATTTACCGGAACTTTAAATATCAGAAATTGTTTGAGCAGATGGAGCAGCTCCTTGCAGAAGGCGCAGCTTGTGACGGCAGAGACGCTGGGGCGGCGAAAGACGGTGGCAAGGAGACTGGAACCAGGGACGGAAAGGCACAGCCGGAGTCGGCATTTGCCTGTGCCAACCAGCTGATCGAGCTGGCGGTGACCTATGGATTTGAAGGAAATCTGTACCACTGCTTTTTAGCCTTCTGTCTGGCCAACCATGAGAACGCCTACAGCACCTCCTGCGAGATCTTAGGACCGGCAGGAGGATCCCTGGATGCGCTGGCGCGCCATGATTTTCAAATCTTAAAGGAGCTGTTTGACTATGATATCCGGCTTCTGGACGGGGAGCAGACCGGGGGGATCTGGAGCCTGATTGCCGATTACAAGGCAGCCAGGGAAAACAGCAAGGTCTTTAACAAGCGGATCCGGGACCGCATCGTGGAATTGGCCGTTTCCCTGGAGGGTGCAGAGAATGTGCTGGAGTTTCAGGCAGATGTGACCCAGTTCTATAAGGAATTCGGCGTCGGCAAGTTTGGCTTAAATAAGGCTTTCCGGATCCTGGAAAAGGATGAGCAGGCATATATTGATCCCATCACCAGCATTGAGCATGTAAGTCTGTCTGATCTGGTAGGCTACGAGATCCAGAAGAAAAAGCTGATCGATAATACAGAAGCCTTTATCGAAGGCCGGGAGGCAAACAATGTGCTGCTGTACGGAGCTGCCGGAACAGGAAAATCTTCCAGCATCAAGGCCATCCTGAATCAGTACTATGACCGGGGCCTGCGCATCATTGAGGTGTACAAGCACCAGTTTAAGGCACTGTCTGATGTGCTGGAGCAGGTGAAGGACCGGAACTACCGGTTCATCATCTACATGGATGATCTGTCCTTCGAGGAGTCGGAGCTGGAATATAAATATTTAAAAGCCATCATCGAGGGCGGACTGGGCAAGAAGCCGGGGAATGTGCTGATCTATGCCACCTCCAACCGACGTCATCTGATCCGGGAGAATTTCAGCGACAAGCGCCAGCTTTCCGATGATGACCTGCATGCTAATGATACGGTTCAGGAGAAGCTGTCCCTGGTGGCCCGGTTCGGCGTTACCATTTATTACGGTGCGCCTGAGCCGAAGGAGTTTAAGCAGATCGTAAAAGAGCTTGCCAGACGAAACAACATCCAGATGCCGGAGCAGGAGCTTCTGATGAAGGCAAACCAGTGGGAATTAAGCCACGGCGGCCTGTCCGGACGGACGGCCTCCCAGTTTATTACCTATCTGCTGGGACAGGTGAAGGAATGACATACAGGATACAGTCCGCCGGGGCTTTGGCCTGAAGGAAGCTGACCTGGCGGACGATGAAAGGGGAGGAGAGTAAATGGCAATCCAGACATTTGCAGCAATCGATGTAGGCTCCTTTGAGGTGGAGCTTAGCATCTATGAGATCTCAAACAAGTTCGGCATCCGGCCTGTGGATCACATCCGCCATGTGATCGCCCTTGGCCGGGAAACCTACAGCCACGGAAAGATCAGCTATGAGCTGGTGGAGGAGCTGTGCCGGGTCTTGAAGGAGTTTTCCGGCATCATGAAGGGCTACAAGGTGCAGAGCTATAAGGCATATGCCACCAGCGCCCTTCGGGATGCCAAGAATAATCAGATTATTTTAGATCAGATTCTGGTGCGGACCGGCATCGATGTAAAGCTGATCAGCAATTCCGAGCAGCGGTTTTTAAGCTACAAGGCAATTGCCTCCAGAGACCGGGAGTTTAACAACACCATTCAGAAGGGTACCGCCATTGTGGATGTGGGCTTCGGAAGCATGCAGCTTTCCCTGTTCGATAAGGATTCTCTGATTTCTACCCAGAATCTTCCATTAGGAACCATGCGGATCCGGGAGATGATGGCGAAGATTCCGGCCACCATGGAGGTTCACCAGAAGCTGATCCGGGAGCTGGTGGATAATGAGCTGCTCACCTTCCGCAAGATGTATCTGAAGGACCGTGAGATCAAGAATCTGATTGGAATTGGAGATAATTCACTCTACATGTTCAAAAAGATGCTGGACGGAGAAGGAGGACGGTCCGTCCCGGACTGCATGACGGCAGAGGATGTGAACCGCTTCTACGATGCTCTTCTGAAGATGGGCATTCAGGAGCTGGCAGATATCTTCGGCATCAGCGAAGAGTATGTGGAGCTGATGCTGCCCAGCGCCGTAATCTATAAGTGCCTTCTGGAGATGACCGGAGCCGAGCAGTTCTGGCTTCCCGGCATCCGCCTCTGCGATGGAATGGCGGCAGAGTATGCTGAAAGCATCAAGCAGGTGAAGTTCAAGCACAGCTTTGAGGATGATATCCTGGCAGCTTCCCGCAATATGGCGAAGCGCTACAAATGCCACAGCAGCCACAACCAGATCTTAGAGCAGCATGCCATGGATATCTTTGATGCCATGCGGCGGTTCCACGGGCTGACTGCCAGAGATAAGCTGCTTCTGCGGATCGCCGTGCTGCTTCACGCCTGCGGCAAGTTTATCAGCATGAAAAATGCCAATGAGTGTGCGTATAATATCATTATGTCCACGGAGATCATCGGTCTCAGCCACCTGGAGCGGGAGATCATCGCAAATGTGGTCCGTTACAATATCCGGGACTTTGATTACGACCAGGTGCAGCTGGAGACCTCTGTCTACAAGGATTCATCCGGAATCATCAGCGCCAATGACATTACCATAAAGATCGCTAAGCTGACTGCGATCCTGCGTCTGGCCAATTCCATGGACCGGAGCCATCAGCAGAAGCTGGCAGGCTGCAAGACCACAGTCCGTGACGGGCAGCTGGTGATCACCACCGATTATCCGGGAGATATTATCCTGGAGCAGATGTCATTTGACCAGAAGGCGGATTTTTTTGAGGAGATCTTTGGAATCCGGCCGGTACTGAAGCAGAAGAGGAGGGTATGATTATGGCTGAAGTGTCAGTAAATTTTTTGGATCCGAAAAATTATGTAAACCGTGAACTGAGCTGGCTGGAGTTCAATTACCGGGTCCTCAGCGAGGCCAGGGATAAGAGCCTGCCGCTGTTTGAACGCCTGAAATTTTTAAGCATTACCGCCAGCAATTTAGATGAATTCTTTATGGTCCGTGTGGCATCCCTGCGCGACATGGTCCATGCAAAATATACCAAGCCGGATATTGCCGGATTAAAGCCGGAGGAGCAGCTGGAGAAGATTGCAGTAAAGACCCATGAGCTGGTAAATGTTCAGTATTCTACCTACAACCGCTCCCTTCTTCCAGCCTTAAAGCTCCAGGGCCTGCGCATCATCGAGGATCATGAGGATCTGACCCAGGAGCAGGGGCAGTTTGTGGATAAATATTTTCATGACAATGTGTATCCGGTGCTGACGCCTATGGCATTTGACTCCTCCCGGCCATTTCCCCTGGTACGGAATAAGTCCTTAAATATTGCGGCCCTTCTGCATAAGAAAAAGGACAGTGACGGGGAACTGGAATTTGCCATGGTACAGGTGCCCTCTGTGCTGCCTCGGTTTGTGGAACTTCCGGTGACAGCCGAAGAGGACGGCGGGGAGATGCGGAATGTGATCCTTCTGGAGGAGATCATTGAGCGCAACATGCAGACCCTGTTCTTAAATTACGATATCCTGGCAGCCCATCCCTTCCGGATCATGCGGAATGCTGACCTTACCATCGATGAGGAGGAGGCGGAGGATCTGCTGGAGGAGATCCAGAAGCAGCTGAAAAAGCGCCAGTGGGGCGAGGTGATCCGCTTAGAGGTGGAGGAGAAGATTGATAAGCGGCTTCTTAAGATCCTTCGGAAGGAGCTGGATGTAAGTTCACAGGATATTTTTGAGATCAGCGGTCCTCTGGATCTGACCGTTCTGATGAAGCTGTACGGCGGTTTAAACGGCTTCGATGATTTAAAGGCAGCCGGGTATACGCCTCAGCCGGTGCCGGCCTTTATGAATGAGGATGATATCTTCACCAATATCCGAAAAGGAGACATCCTGCTTCACCATCCATACCAGACCTTTGATCCGGTGGTGAATTTTGTCCGTACTGCGGCCAAGGATCCGGATGTTCTGGCAATCAAGCAGACGCTGTACCGTGTCAGCGGCAATTCCCCTATCATCGCAGCTCTGGCTGCCGCAGCCGATAACGGCAAGCAGGTATCGGTTCTGGTGGAATTAAAGGCACGATTTGATGAGGAAAATAATATTAACTGGGCAAAGAAGCTGGAGAAGGCAGGCTGTCATGTAATCTACGGCCTGGTAGGCTTAAAGACCCATTCCAAGATCACACTGGTAGTGCGCCGGGAGGAGGACGGCATCCGCCGCTACGTTCACCTGGGAACTGGAAATTATAATGATTCCACGGCGAAGCTGTACACCGACTGCGGCTTGATGACCTGTAATCCATTGATCGGTGAGGATGCCACGGCAGTCTTTAACATGCTGTCCGGCTACTCTGAGCCGCCCAGCTGGAATCGATTGGCAGTTGCGCCGATCTGGCTGCGGAAGCAGTTTCTGCGCCTGATCCGCCGTGAGGCCGCTCATGCAAGGGAAGGGCGGAAGGCACGGATCGTGGCAAAGATGAATTCCCTGTGTGATAAGGAGATCATTGCAGCCCTCTATGAGGCATCCTGCGCCGGTGTGACCATTGAGCTGATCGTCCGGGGCATCTGCTGCCTGAAGGCAGGGGTTCCCGGCTTAAGTGAGAATATCCATGTCCGCTCCATTGTGGGCAATTTCCTGGAGCACAGCCGGATCTTCTACTTTGAGAACGATGGCACACCACAGATCTTTATGGGCAGCGCTGACTGGATGCCAAGAAACTTAGATAAGCGTGTGGAGATCGTATTCCCGGTGGAAGATGAGAAATTAAAGGAAGCTGTCTACCATATTCTGGAAGTGGAGCTGGAGGATAATGTGAAGGCACATATTTTACAGCCTGACGGTACTTATGAAAAGCAGGATAAGCGGGGCAAGGTTTTAGTGAATTCCCAGAAGCAGTTCTGTGAGGAAGCCATTTACATGGCTAAGATGGCAGTGAAGAAGGATGATCCGGTAAGCACTCGGGTATTTATCCCGGTGGAGAGCCATAATTAATAAAAATTAATTAGAAATGCGGTGCGGAAGTTGAAGCAATGGGCTTTCGTGCCGCGTTATTAATTAGTAGGGGTTTTATTTATTGGCAAGGGTCCGCATCGGGCGGGCAGCCTCCCTGTTCAGCGCGCTCTCGCTCTATTCAGCGCACAGCGGTACTAAGATCGCAAAAGACGCGATCTAAGTGCCGGTGGGCTGAAAAGGCATTCACAGGGAGGCTGCCCGTCCGATGCTGCTGTACTGGCAGGGTAGAGATTGGGGGATGGTTTGGAAGAGTAATATCGTTTGAATTTGGTCTTTTTTTGTAAGAGAAAAGTAAGGCAAATGTAGCCAGGATATGGTAGACTATATGGTGAGATGGTATGCTATAATAAAGATAATTAAGTTTAACAGGATAATAAAAGTTACAGATCGTAACTAATATATAATAAACAGAAGGATAAGGAGGACCTGACATGGCCGAGACCCGGATTTTAGTGGTGGATGATGAGAAGGAGATTGCGGATCTGATTGAGATCTATCTGGTCAGTGACGGATATAAGGTTTTGAAAGCAAATAATGCGGAGGAAGGATTGGCGATTCTGGAGAAGGAGGAGGTTCATCTGGTTCTTCTGGACATTATGATGCCTGGGATGAATGGTCTGGAGATGTGCAAAAAGATCCGGGAGACCAATAATATTCCCATCATTATGCTCAGCGCCAAGTCTACCGACCTGGATAAGATCCTGGGATTGGGGACGGGAGCGGATGATTATGTGACCAAGCCCTTTAATCCCCTGGAGCTGACAGCCAGAGTGAAGTCCCAGCTCCGCCGTTATACCCAGCTGAATCCTAACAGCAGTGTCCATGAAGCTGGAAAAAATGAGATCACCATCAAAGGACTGACCATCAATAAGGATAATCATAAGGTAACTGTGGATAATGAGGAAATCAAGCTGACTCCCATTGAGTTTGATATCCTTTACCTGCTGGCTTCTAATCCGGGGCGGGTGTTCAGCACAGATGAGATCTTCGAGAATGTGTGGAATGAGAAGGTATATGAAGCCAACAACACCGTTATGGTACATATCCGCCGCCTGCGGGGGAAGATGAAGGAAGATACCAGACAGAGCAAGATTATCACCACAGTATGGGGAGTAGGGTACAAGATTGAAAAATAAAGATATGAGCAGGCGCTTTTACGGGCGTATGGCTGCCAATATCGGATACAGCGCCGTGATCGCCTGTATGGTAGAAATCTTTCTGGTGACGAATCTGATGATCATCTCCAGATACTTGAAGGAATCGGGGAAGGAGAGCACCCTGTTTTATTTCCTCACCTGGGATCAACAGGGCCTGGCGGGGATCCTGCTTTGTGTGATCCTGGGCATCGTGGTATTTTCCGCAGCCTTTCTTCTGCTGCAGCATAAATCCATGGAATACATGGGTAAGATCTCTGCGGCTGTGCAGAATATCTCAGAGGGAGATTTAAATACATATATTGATGTGGTGGGAGATGACGAGTTTTCCGCCATGGCGGCAAATCTGAATAAGATGGTGGCGGATATCCGGGAGCTGATGGACCGGGAGCGGGAGTCGGAGCGGACGAAGAATGAGCTGATCACCAATATCGCCCACGATCTGCGGACACCGCTTACCTCCATCATCGGTTATCTGGAGCTGCTGTCCGGCGGCAGAAGCAGCCAGCTTCCTCCTGAACTGGAAAAAAAGTACATCGATATTGCGTATACCAAGGCAAAGCGGCTGGAAAAACTGATAGAAGATCTGTTTGGCTTTACCAAGATGACCTACGGAAAGGTAGCCATGAAGGTGAGCCAGGTGGATATTATCAAGCTGCTGAGCCAGCTTCTGGAGGAGTTTTATCCCAGCTTTGCGGATAAGAATCTGACCTATGAGCTGTCCTCCAATGTACCGGCGCAGATCATTATGGCAGACGGCAACCTGTTAGCCCGTCTCTTTGATAATCTGATCAACAATGCCATCAAGTATGGTGCGGAGGGGAAACGGATCCTGGTGAAGGTACATGCCACGGAAGAGATCGTGACGGTGTCAGTGACCAATTACGGCTATGTGATCCCGCCGGAGGAGCTGCCCCTGTTGTTTAATAAATTTTACCGGGTGGAGCAGTCCCGCTCTACCAGCACAGGCGGTACCGGTCTGGGGCTGGCAATCGCAAAGAATGTGGTGGATATGCACGGCGGAACTATTCAGGTGGCAAGCGATTTAAACGGCACGGTATTTACGGTAAAGCTGAAGGTACATTTTGACATTAATAAGGAAAACTTTGGAAAGATTGGGTGAAAGCCTATGATAAAAAAGAAACACTTGCAGGAATCCTGCATGGAGATGGACAGCCGCAGAATGGCCGGGCAGAAGACAGAGTCCGGCCTGGTCAGGCAGGCTGCGGGAAGGCTGGCAAGGGCGGTGGTATTCGCACTTGCCATTCTTTCGTTTTCTGAGCTTTTGCTGGCTGGAGGCGGACAGCCTCCTGTCTGGGCCATGGAACAGGATCGTGTGGGGGAAGCAGAGCCGGACAACGGAACTGAGCCGGTCAACTCTGCCTACGGCTACAAAAATTCACCGGTTGCCATGGAAGCCAGCTACGGTTATGACAATATGGCAAAGGGCGGGCGCTATCTTCCTGTCTATGTGACCCTGACCAGCAAGCAGTCCGGTCCATTTTCCGGAAGCGTGATGATTCGGTCCATGGAGTCCAACTATGACATTTATGAGTATGAGTACCCGGTAACGCTGGAGGGGGAGGAGACCATTCAGATGAATCTGAATATTCCTCTTGGCCTTCGGGCAGATCAGCTGTATGTGCAGCTATACGATGAGCAGAAGAATCTGATTTTAAAGAAGCGGCTGAAGATGAATATCCGCCAGGATACGCCGGAGCTGCTGATCGGAACCTTAAGCGATTCTCAGGATAAGCTGGAATATCTCAATGACGTGGGGATCCATTACAGCACCCTTCAGACCAGAACCTGTGCCATGGTTGCCGGGAGTATCCCAGAACAGGCAGCAGGGTTGGATCAGCTGGATGTGCTGCTGATCACCAATTATGATATCCGGCGGCTGAGCGCAGCGCAGACGGACACCATCAAGGAATGGGTCAGCCGGGGCGGGATCCTGCTTTTGGGAACTGGAAACGGGGGCGAGGAGGCAGTAGACACCTTCTTGGAAGGGGATCTGGAAACGGAGATCTCGGAACCGGTGGAACGGTTTGTGGATATGGGGGAGGAATTTGCCATCTATGGACCGGAGGATGTCCATCTGCTGCTGCCAACTACGAAGATCGATGTGAAGGAAGGGGATCAGGTATTTACCAGCTTCGGCCTTCCTGTGCTGACCTCGGTCAACCGGGAGAAGGGTATGATCGCAGTGGCGGCTTACGATTTCTGTGATATTGCTGATTTCTGTGAAGAGCATCCCTATGTGGATAAGCTGTTTACCAGTCTGCTGGGAGAGGAGCGGATCCAGGATCTGGCAGGCTATCTCTATGACAGCGGCAACAGCCTTTACTGGGCAGTTCAAAGTATGATCAATTCCGGCTCAGCAGACAGGATCCCAAGGATTTCCTTGTATTCCATTGTGATCTTCAGCTATATCCTGTTAGTTGGACCTGGCCTTTACTTTTTCTTAAAGCAGAGGGAGCTGAGAAATCATTATGGAAGGTTTGTGGTGCTGCTGTCCTTGTGCAGCAGTATGATCATCTATCTGATGAGCAGTAAAACGCGGTTTGAAGATACCTTTTTTAATTATACATCGGTGCGGGATTATTCGGAGGATACCATTGTAGAATCCACCTACATGAATATGCGGACACCTTACAACAAGCCCTATTCCGTAAACTTAGACCCTACCTATGATATTCGCCCTCTTACCAGACAGAACAGCTATGATAATACCAGGTTCACCCAGTTTACGGGGGATGAAAATGAAAATGTGAGCATTTATTATGGTCAGGACGGAACCAGGCTGACCATACAGGATGTGGCCGCCTTTTCACCCAATTATTTCCGTATGGAAAAGCGGGAGGAAAATACAGCCGGTCTCCAGCTTACCGGTAAAATCACCTGCTATGACGGCAGCCTGAAGGGAACGGTCACCAATCATTTAGGGATTGATTTAGAGCAGGCGGCGGTGCTGTGCTCCAATTCCATCGTGTTGATCGATTCCCTGAAGGCAGGAGAGACGGTGACCATAGACGATCTGCCGGTACTGCACTATCCCCTTGTCAGTTCATTTGCAGCGGCTGACCGGGTGACAGGAGGATACCAGTTTGAAAAGGCAGATATCAGCTCGCCGGAATATATGAAATCGCTGAAACGCTCCAATCTTCTGGAGTTTTATCTGGATAATTCTCTGTCCGGCTATCAGTATGGAGGCCGGGTGGTAGCATTCTCTGCGGGGGAGGAAAAGGACTGCTTTCTGCTGGATCAGGGATATGAGGTAACTGGCGTAACCATGTACACCGCATTTGTAGATGTGGATTACCGGAATGAGGATCAGATTTATCACAGCTCCTTAGAGCACCGGCCCAAGGTGATCAGCGGCAATTACAGCTACGAGAAGAACACCATGGATGGCTTGTCGCCGCTTACGCTGGAGTACTCTCTGGGACAGGATCTGGTGGTAGAACGGTTGAAATTTGTTTCCATCTCAGAGGAATTCACAGAGAATCCAAAGTATGGGGATCTGCCTGTATTTAACGGAGATATTTATTTTTACAATAATGATACAGGAAGCTATGATAAGATGGACGGCAGTCAGGAGGAATTAATCGACTGGCAGCTGGAGCCTTATCTGACAGCAGAAAATAAGATCACGGTGAAGTATGCTTACGATACGCCGCAGGATTATGTTCTGGATATTTCGCTTCCGGTGATCACCGCAGAGGGGAGGCCCAACTGATGCTTAAGATCGAAAATCTGAAAAAGGCATATGGAAAATATCATGCACTGGATGGCCTGACCATGAATATCCGCAGAGGTGCCCTGTACGGGTTTGTCGGGCCGAATGGTGCAGGAAAAACCACCACCATAAAAATATTGACAGGGCTTCTGGCGGCGGACAGCGGGTCGATCACCATTGATGGGGTAGATGCGCTGCGGGAACGCCAGAGTATGAAGGGGAAGATCGGATATGTGCCGGACGCCTTTGGAATCTATGATAATCTGAAAGTATGGGAATATATGGAGTTTTTTGCCTCCTGCTACGGGATGGAGGGACTGATGGCGAGAAAACGCTGCACCTTTCTTTTAGAGCAGGTGGGGCTTGAGGAGCGGATGGATTTCTACGTAGATGGTCTGTCCAGGGGAATGAAGCAGCGGCTGTGCCTGGCCAGAGCCCTGATTCATGATCCGGTGCTGCTGGTGCTGGACGAACCTTCCTCTGGCTTGGATCCTAAGACCCGTATGGAATTTAAGGAGCTTCTTCTGGAGCTGAATGAGCAGGGAAAAACCATTCTGATCAGCTCCCATGTGCTCTCGGAACTAAACCAGATGTGCACCGATATTGGAATTATCGATCAGGGGCGTATGGTCCTTGGGGGAAGCATTAAGGAGATCACCTCCCGTGTGGATCAGTCCAATCCGCTGATGATCACTGTTTACAGCAATATGGACACCGCCATGGCGATCTTAAGGAGCCACAGCTGTGTGCGGACGATCTCAATCCGGGAAAACTGCCTGGCAGTAGGATTTACCGGAGATGCCCAGGATGAGGCGCTGCTTTTGCAGCAGTTAGTAGATGCGGAGGTGCTGGTGACCAGCTTTTTCCGCAATCAGGGGAATCTGGAGTCATTGTTTATGCAGATCACAGATCATGAGGAAAAGGAGGTGCTTTTATATGAGGGGAAACCCGGTTTATAAAAGAGAGATGACGGTCAGCAGCCGAAGCATCCGGGTTTCGGTGATCATGATGGTATTTAACAGCATTCTGGCGCTGGTTGCCCTGTTAAACATGTATTCCATGACATCTCAGGTGAGGGTTACGGCGGAGATCTCCTATGCCAGCTTTCTGGATTTATATGTATTTGTAGCAGCCATTGAATTTCTGATGCTGGTCTTTATCATGCCGGCTCTTACCTCTGGAAGCATCAGCGGAGAGCGGGAGAGGCAGACCCTTAACCTGATGCTGTCCACTCAGATGACGCCCTTTCAGATTGTCATTGGAAAGCTGATGTCCTCTATGGTCAACATGGCGCTGCTGGTAGTGTCCAGCTTTCCTGTGTTTTCTCTGGTATTTGTATATGGCGGAATCCGGATAACGGATCTGGCGCTTTTGCTGCTTTTGTATCTGGCGGTGGCTCTTTTGTCGGCCGGTCTGGGACTGTGTTTTTCGGCAGTATGCAGGCGTTCCACGGTGGCAACGGCCATATCCTATGGCTTTCTGGTATTTCTGATCGCCGGAACCTATGCGGTGAATTACTTTATCTGGTCTATGGCCCAGATGGGAGCGGCAAGTTATGTCAATCAGATGGGAGGGATTGCCTCCCAGGTAAATTCCGGTGGGTTGATCTACCTGATGCTTTTCAACCCGGCAGTAACCTTTTACCAGATCATCGGAGTACAGACAGGAAACCGGGAGGTATCTGCCCAGGTGATCCAGTGGTTTGGAAGCCGTTCTTCTAATCCAATCCTGGATGCCTGGATTCCGGTGAGTCTGATTCTTCAAACGCTTCTGGCTCTTCTCCTTCTTGCAGTTGCCGTGCGGGCTGTGGATCCGGTAGGAAGGCATCAGGCCGGGAGCAGGAAACGTGAGGCTAGGGAAAGGAAGCGCTGACCTACCTGAACAGTAACAGACTTGTCACACATTGTCCTCGTCCACATATGATATAGTACAACCATGAAAAATAAAGGAGTTCAATCATATGTGCAACGTTAATGTGAGATGTAATGGAAATCAGTCTGGAAGCGATCGGTGCGGCTGCGGGAACACCTGGAGATGTGGCTGCAATAACTGCGGAACCACCTGGGGCTGG
>JAUNGG010000038.1 GCA_030524635.1 Lachnospiraceae bacterium | reverse complement strand
CAGCCGTTGGTCGATGCTGTCGAATCTGCGGTCCATAGCATCCAGTCTCTGATTGATCGGCATTAGCTGTGACTGCATGATCTGCGTCAGCTGCATGATCTCGTCTGATGAAAACATAATTTCACTCCCTTCTGTTATCATAAGTATTAGCCAATTACGGACAATGATTTATCTGATGCAGACATTATACCATGGATGGGAGAAATTTACAATATTTATTTGCATTTGTTTGGAGCATAATATTTCCTTACAATGGAAAGAAAATACTGATCGGCCCTGGACAGGAAGCCATTTTTTAATGTGGTGATACATAGATCCCACCCTGTACTGTATGTTTCGTCAATGGACAGAAGTGCAGGCGGACAGTCCATAGAGGTGATATCTGCATAATCACTGGGCAGTAAAGTGATGCCAAGCCCTTGTCCGGCAAGGCTCTGAGCGGTCTCGTAGTTTTTCAGGGTCAGTATGATCGTGGGATTGATCTTGGCCTGGGCCAGGATGGCATCGGTAACATGGCGGATGCGCTGTTCCTTGTGGAGCATGATGAAGGGTTCCTGCTTCAGAAGCTTTAGATCCAGTACCGGATAAGGGTATCCGTCTTTGATCTGTGCCTTTTCAATCAGGGGATGGTTTTGTGCCAGGGCGATCACAAAGGGATCATTTGCCAGGATTTCATAGTTCAGCATGGGATGAGGATTTTTCTTCGGCGCGTGGAGAATCGCAAAGTCCAGCTCGCCGGAGAGCAGCTTTTCCTCCTGACGGTCTGTGTTTTCTTCATACACCTGGATTTCCACAAAGGGGCATTCCTGCTTAAATTCCGGCAGAATCTTCGGCAGAATAATGGTTCCCAGATGGTTGGTGATTCCCATAAAAATGCGGCCGGTTTTTAGATTATTGATATCACTGATCTCGGTCTCAAAATCCTCATAGATTTTTAAGATCTGACATGCGATCTGATAGTAGCGTTCCCCGGCGTAGGTCAGAGTCAGACCGCCGGTGCCGCGGTTGAAAAGCTGGGTGCCCAGGCTCTCTTCTATGCGCTGAAGAGACTGGCTGAGCGAAGGCTGGGCGATAAAAAGCTTTTTGGCAGCTTGGGAGATGCTTTTTTCATTGGCTATGGTTTTCACATACAGAAGTTCGCGGCTGGTCATGAAGGCCTCCTTTAAAATGGTTTCTTACTTTTCTAAGCTTTCTATAAGTATAAACGAATCAGAAATTTTGCGAAAGCTTTTTTCTACCAAGAAAATATTCTGTTTCCGGATCATAGGGACATAATCAGTGGAAGAGTGGGTTATTCTGATCCTGCTTTGTATGGCCTTTTTTCTAAAATTGTATATAGGAAAAACCTATATGATTTATAATATACATAGTATTTGAATTATAATCAAAGACGTTATATATTATAGATACAAGCTAACTGAGAAAAAAACGCAAACAAACAAAAAAGAAACCCAAAAATTAAATTCAATTCCACAGGAGGAGGAAACAAGATGGTAAAACTGTATGACGGCGGCGTATACCTGGTAAACGGAAGCGAGATCGTTCCGGAGGCAGAGGCCGCAAAGGTGGAGGCATTAACAGGAAAGGCAGCTGTGAAGGAAGAGGCAAAGAAGGGAACCATTGCTTATTCCATTATGGAGGCACACAATACGTCTGAGGACATGGAGCATTTAAAACTGAGATTCGATGCCATGGCTTCCCACGATATCACTTTCGTAGGAATCATCCAGACGGCAAAGGCATCCGGCATGGAGAAGTTCCCCATTCCTTACGTATTAACCAACTGCCACAATTCCTTGTGTGCAGTAGGCGGAACCATCAATGAGGATGACCATATGTTCGGTTTATCTGCAGCAAAGAAGTACGGCGGAATCTACGTTCCTCCTCACATTGCTGTCATTCATCAGTACATGAGAGAAATGCACGCAGGCTGCGGCCGCATGATCCTGGGCTCTGACTCCCACACCCGTTACGGCGCACTGGGAACCATGGCCATCGGCGAGGGCGGCGGCGAGCTGGTAAAGCAGCTTCTCCGTGATACTTATGATGTTGCATATCCGGGTGTTGTTGCCATTTATCTGACCGGCAAGCCAAACCCAGGCGTAGGTCCTCAGGATATTGCGTTGGCTATCATCGGAACTGTATTTAAGAAGGGCTATGTAAAGAATAAGGTAATGGAATTTGTAGGACCTGGCATTGCATCCATGACTACCGATTTCCGGAACGGCGTGGATGTTATGACCACTGAAACCACCTGCCTGTCCTCCATTTGGAAGACGGATGAGGATACCAGAAGCTTCCTGGCACTGCATGGAAGAGGAGAGGATTACAAGGAGCTGAATCCGGCAGATGTGGCTTACTATGATGGCTGTGTTTCTGTAGATTTAAGCACCGTTAAGCCGATGATCGCTCTCCCATTCCACCCAAGCAACACCTACGAGATTGACGAGCTGAATGCAAATCTTGGAGATATCTTAAGAGGGGTAGAGAAGGAAGCGGCACGGATCAGCGACGGAAGAGCAAGCTTTACCTTAACCGATAAGATCGTAGATGGAAAGCTTCAGGTACAGCAGGGCGTGATTGCAGGCTGTGCAGGCGGCAACTACACCAACGTAATCGAGGCTGCTCATATGTTAAAGGGCAGAAGCTGCGGTGCAGGCGAGTTCTCCTTAGCAGTATATCCTTCTTCCCAGCCGGTATTTATCGACCTGGTAAGAAAGGGCATGATCGCAGATCTGATGGAGGCCGGTGCAATCATCCGTACCGCATTCTGCGGACCATGCTTCGGCGCAGGCGACACGCCTTGCAATAACGGCTTAAGCATCCGCCACACCACCAGAAACTTCCCGAACCGAGAAGGCTCCAAGCCAGGCAACGGACAGATGTCTGCAGTTGCACTGATGGATGCACGTTCCATCGCAGCAACCGCAGCAAACGGCGGTATCTTAACCTCCGCAACGGAGTACGACTGCTGGGGCGATGTGCCGGAGTACAGCTTTGATAAGACGGTTTATGACGCTCGTGTATATCAGGGCTTCGGCAGCGGCGAGACGGAGAAGAGCCTGGTCTACGGCCCGAATATCAAGGATTGGCCGGAGATGAGCCCATTAACAGACAATATCGTATTAAAGGTATGCTCCAAGATCTTAGACGAAGTAACCACCACCGATGAACTGATTCCTTCCGGTGAGACTTCTTCCTACCGTTCCAACCCATTAGGACTGGCTGAGTTTACCTTATCCAGAAGAGATCCGGAGTATGTGGGCAGAAGCAAGGAAGTGGATAAGCTGGAGAAGGCTCGTGTAAAGGGGCAGGATGTAACTGCTTTGGAGCCGGAATTAACGGCTGTGTTTGACACCATCCGCACCATTCCGGGACAGGAGCAGGTGGAAATCGCTGCAACAGAGATCGGAAGCATGGTATATGCCAATAAGCCAGGCGACGGTTCTGCCAGAGAGCAGGCAGCAAGCTGTCAGAGAGTGATCGGCGGATTGGCAAACATTACCAGAGAGTATGCAACCAAGCGTTATCGTTCCAATGTAATGAACTGGGGCATGATCCCATTCCAGACTACGGATGAGCTGAACTTTGAGGTAGGTGACTATATCTATGTTCCAGGAATCCGGGAAGCGCTGGACGGTGATTTGAAGAACATCAAAGCTTATGTGATTAAGGACGGAGCTGCAAAGGAGTTAAATCTGTATGTAGCGGATATGACCAAGGAAGAGCGGGCCATCGTAAAGGCTGGCTGCCTGATCAATTATAACAAGAACCGCAGAAATGCTCAGTAATATGGGAAAGCGATGAATCGGGTTAACAGGAGGAAAGGTATGGAAATCACAAGACCAGCAGTAGCAGGAACACTGGAATCCAGTGACTGCCAGGTAACGGTAGAGCCGGGGGAAGGCGCCGTTGAATTTCATTTAGAAAGTGCAGTGATCAATCAGTTTGGAAACCAGATCAAGAAGGTGGTTATGGAAACCTTAAAGAATCTGGAGGTGGACAATGTAAAGCTGACCATGGTGGACAAGGGAGCATTGGACTGCACCATTAAGGCCAGGGTGGAGGGTGCCATTTTCCGTTCCGCCTGCCAGATCGAAAATCTTCCATGGGGAGGTGCCATCAAATGATGAATGCAAATAAGAAACGTCTGAGACGTACTATGATGTTTTTAAATGCCCAGAAGCCAAGCTTAATTAAAGATCCTTACATCTACAAGCCGGATTCCATTATGCTGGATCTTGAGGATGCGGTGGCGGAGAACCAGAAGGATGCAGCCAGATTTTCTTTATATCATGCGCTGCAGGAGATCGACTACCGGGGCTGTGAGCGGGTGGTGCGGATCAACGGACTGGACAGCCCGTACTGGAAGGAGGATATCCGCTGTTCAGTGGCAGGGGGCTGTGACGCCATCCGAATCCCCAAGACGGAGCGGGCAGAAGATGTAAAGCTGGTGGAGGCAGAAGTGATCGCGGCAGAGAAGGAATTTAACATTCCGGAGGGCCGGACTCTGATCATGGCAGCCATCGAGTCAGCAAGAGGCGTGATGCGGTCCTTAGATATCTGCGAATCCTCGGAGCGTTTGTTCGGAATCGCCCTTTCCGGCGGCGACTACACCAAGGATTTACAGACCCACATTACCGGCACCGGACTGGAGCTGATGGGCGCAAGACAGAACATGATCATTGCGGCAAGAGCGGCAGGGGTGCAGTGCTTTGATACGGTATACACCAACTTAGACGATATGGAAGGGTTCCGGAAGGATGTGGAGACCATCCACCTGATGGGCTTTGACGGAAAGTCTATCATCAATCCAAGACAGATCAGCATCGTCCATGAGATCTTTACCCCGTCCCAGAAGGATATCATCTTTGCGGAAAAGGTGGTAAAGGAGATCGATGAGAAGAAGGCACTGGGAATCGGCGTGTTCACGGTTGACGGCAAGATGATCGACATCGCATTCTATGATGGAGCGAAGCGTACCATTGACCTTGCCAAGGCATCCGGCGTGTATAAGGGGGATTTATAAGATGATCAACGCAGTTGGAAGAGACATACCAGAGGAGATTTTACAGATTACCGGAAAGGAAGTATTCCAGGGAAATCATTACCGGGACGGCTACACCTATAAGAAGGACGGCCCCATGACCAAATGTGTGGTGAACAATACAGACAGCAAGCTGGTGGAGAATATCCATGAAGTGTTAGTAAAGTGCGGCATCAAGGACGGCATGACCTTAGGCTTCCATCATCATTTCCGTGAGGGTGACTACATTGTAAACATGGTAATGGAAGAGGTTCATAAGATGGGAATCAAGGATATCACCATCTGCGCCAGCTCTTTAGGAAAGGCTCACGACCCCATCGTGCCTTATATTGAGGACGGAACCATCACCAATATCCAGTCCTCCGGTGTGAGAGGAAAGATCGGCCAGGCCATCTCCGAGGGCAAGCTTAAGGGTCTTGCCATCATGCGCTCCCACGGCGGCCGTGTAAGAGCCATCGAGAGCGGTGAGACCAGGATCGATATCGCCTTTATCGGAGCGCCTACCTGTGATGATTACGGCAACTGCCGCGGTATCGGCGGAAAGAGCGACTGCGGCGTGCTCAGCTACGCCATGGTTGACGGCGATTACGCAGACAAGGTGGTGGCGATCACCGACTGTCTGGTGCCCTTCCCCAACTTCCCGGCTCATATCTCCATGACCAAGGTGGACTATGTGGTGGTGGTAGATGCCATCGGTGACCCGAAGAAGATCGCAACCGGAGCAGCGAAGCCGACCACCGATATGCGGAAGCTGATGATGGCCGATTACTGTACCCAGTTTGTGGTAAATACCCCTTACTTTAAGGACGGCTTCTCCTACCAGACTGGTGTAGGCGGCGCTTCCATTGCATCCACCATCTCTCTGGCAAAGATCATGAAGGAGCGGAATATCCGGATGCGCTTCGGTGTAGGCGGACTGACCAAGCCTATGTGCGACCTGCTGATCAACGGACAGGTAGATTGCCTGTTAGATACCCAGGACTTTGACTTAGCAGCCGTGGAGTCGGTAAAGAATTTAAAGCATTTCCGGATTTCTGCCGGCGAGTATGCCGATCCCTTTAATAAGGGCGCTGTTGTAAATAAGCTGGATTTTGTGATTCTGGCAGCGCTGGAAGTAGACGTAAACTTTAACTGCAACGTAGTGGTAGGCTCTGACGGTGTGATCACCGGAGCCCAGGGCGGCCATCCGGATACGGCGGCAGGTGCCAAGTGCACCATCGTAATCGCACCATTATTACAGGGAAGAATCCCGGCCATCTGTTCTGAGGTTACTACCGTTACCACTCCTGGGGAGAGCATTGACGTTGTGATCACCGATTACGGCATTGCCATCAATCCGAAGCGTCAGGATCTGATCGAGTGCATGAAGGATGTGGACCTGCCCTTTAAGACCATCGAGGAACTGCGGGACATCGCCTACTCCATCGTAGGCGAGCCGGAGAAGGTGCAGTTTACCGACAAGGTAGTAGGTATTATCGAGGCAAGAGACGGCACCATCATGGATGTGGTTCGTCAGATCAAGCCATTTCACTTCGCAGAATAGGCGAATTAACTAAAAATTTATTTTGAGAAAAAGAGGCGGATACCATGGAAGGATATGTGACAGTAGAACAGATGCTTGAATTTCGGGAAATGAAGGCTGCGATACAGGAGGAGCTGCTCCGGTGCTGTCCGGGAAGCGTAATCACAGCTCTGGGAATGAATATTCCAGGGCCCAGAAAGACCAGTGAAGAAATCCAGGCCGCATTTGAAGCAGGCGTGGAAGCATTGAAAGAAACCTTCCGCAGAGAAGGCATTCACATCGCAGGGCAGCGTTCTCTGGCGGTGCAGGCCGGATCTGTGATGTTTTATGCGCTGTCCTGTCCAGGTGCCGCCTATGTTAAGAAACTTACCGTTTATCTGGAGGAGACCCATCCCCTTGGCCGGTTATTTGACATTGATGTATTATGGCCGGACGGAAAAGGGATCAGCAGGGAGGCGCTGGGACTTCCTAAGAGAAGGTGTTTCCTATGTGATCAGGAGGCGAAAATCTGCGGAAGAAGCAGAGCCCACAGTGTGGAAGAGCTGCAGCAGGCTGTGCAGGAAATGATTACGTGCTGGATGGAAAGCCGGACGGATTCATCCATGCAGATCGTGAAGCTGGTGCCTTCGATGCGGTCCAAAGGGATGCAGACCCGGTCAATAACATCAGGAATGATGCAGCCGGCAGCACAACAGGGGGATAACCATGGCGGTGATGTGCAGAGAAACATGCAGCGAAGCAAGGTATGGCAGGATTCCATGCGGCATAATTATGCCGCACAGTGAAAAACGGCTGGATATAATCGCTTGTGCAGACTGGATTGGAAACCTTGCAAGGACAGCTCTTCTGGAGGAAGTATATACAGAGCCAAAGCCAGGGCTGGTGGATCCGTTCAGCAACGGAGCTCATCGGGATATGGATCTGCACACTTTTGAACAAAGTGCCCAGGCTCTGGAGCCGTATTTTTCCAGGATGGCAAAGGCCGGACTGTTAAATTCCGGGGATCCGCAGCAGTTGTTCCAGATTATCCGCCGGATCGGGATTCAGGCAGAAAAGGCCATGTACCAGGCAACGGATGGAGTGAATACCCACAAGGGAGCTATCTTCACCATTGGGATTCTGTGTGCGGCTGCCGGTGCATGCCAGGCGCTTTACGGGAATATTACGATGCCAAGGCTGATCCAGATGGAGCAGCGCATGGTCCGGGAAACTCTTTTAAACGAAATTTCTCAGATTTCCGGAATGTCCGAAACTCTTTCGATCACCAACGGACAGCGGAATTTCAAAATGTACGGTGCTCTCGGTGTTCGGGGAGAGGCGGCTTTCGGCTATCCGTCGGTGACAGAACTGGCACTCCCTGTGCTGCAAAAAGGATTAAAAGATAAGAAAAACTGGAACCGGATTAAGCTTCAGGCCCTTTTTACCTTGATGAGCCGCGTGGAGGATGGCAATGTACTGTCACGCACCGGAAGCAAGGGAATGAAAGAGGTACAGCAGATGGCGGCGGCCTTTCTCAAGGAGGGCGGCGCTTACCGAAAGGATGCATTGGAACAGTTAAAGGTGATGGACCAGTATTTTATCTGGAAAAATTACAGCAACGGGGGCTGTGCCGATTTGCTGGCGGCGGCAGTTTTTGCGGCGCTGGCAACGGAAAAAAATTTGAAATTTTATTCTTGAAATTTTTTGATAAAATGTGATATACTCCCTTGGAATTGAATCATAGTTATTTTGACGCACGACACATGTTTTACCAATGGGTATGTAAATCTGATTACGAGGACGATATCAGACCAAATTCCCAGGGCAGAGCATGTGTTTTTTTGCGTATTGCTTTGGTTCTGTTTAATCAATTTACAGGAGAGTGTTTATTATGCCACAAAATCAGTTTGAAAGAATGATGTTTGCCTTGTTAACGGTAATTGTAACCGTCCATGGGTATGTTTTTTACAGCTTATACGTTGTAAATGGTTCCATACTTATGGCCATCAATCAGGCGGACAGTGTAATTGCTGCCATCAATGCTCAAGGAGGAGTGTACATGCTGGGAAGATTTGTTCCGATCTGGGCCGTTGTTTTGGTTGAGTTCTGTCTTGCCTACGGTCTTGAGATCCTGATGGGAAGTCCATGCTCCTTCCGTCTGGCGGCAAAAGTGTTTGATCCGAAAACTACCCACCCGGTGCTGTTTGAGACTGCTGTTATCAGCGCCACAGTAGGGCTGATGTGCCCAGCAATGAGCTTTCTTGCTGCCTGGCTTTACTATCCCTACTATGCAGGGTTTCACATGGTTACATTGCTGGCCAGCTGGTTAAAGCTGGTGTGCTTTAATTTCCCATTTGCCTTTTTCTCACAGCTGTTTTTCATTCAGCCCTTGGTAAGAACGGTATTTAAAATGCTGTTCCATAAAAAATAACAGATCGCTTTCTGCATTTCCACACAGCGCCGGATTCTTTGATCCAGCGCTGCTGCTGTCTTTTCAGAAAGGGTGAAATATGGTAAAATTGTAAAAAATGCAGGAATGCTAACATGCAGAGCAAAAAGGAGAGGCACTATGCTGGAAGGAAGACCATTTAAGGGAAGTGAATTAGAGCAGTTAAAACAATTTTTAAAGAAAATGGATTTGGAATATGATGAGGGCATTGAATACAGTGTATGTATGGTAAATGAGGATTATGAGATCATCGCCACTGGTTCTGTGGAGGAAAATGTGCTGAAATGCATCGCCATCGACCCATCCTGTCAGGGTCAGGGGCTTTCCGGAACCATTCTGTCCCAGCTGATCCAGTATGAATTTGAGCATGGCCGTTCCCATATTTTGATGTACACCAAACCCAAAAATCAGGCCATGTTTGAGGATCTGGGTTTTCACACCATTATCAAAACCGCGGATGTGCTGTTTATGGAAAATAAGCGGGATGGATTTTCGAAATTTATGACGCAGGTGAAGGCGGAAACGCCGGAGGAAGCTTCCGGTGCATTTCCTTGCATCGGAGCGATCGTGGCAAACTGCAATCCCTTTACATTAGGCCATCGTTATCTGATTGAGCAGGCATTGACACAATGCGACTGGCTTCACCTCTTTGTGCTTTCTGATAAGCGGACATTCTACAGCGCACAGGACCGGTTTGAGATGGTGAAGGCGGGAACCACTGATCTGGATCGGGTGATTCTGCACAGAACCTCCGACTATATGATATCGGCGGCCACATTCCCCACCTATTTTATGAAGGAAAAGGCTCAGGCGAAAAAGGCCAACTGCCGTTTGGATCTGGAGCTGTTTGCCAATCGGATTGCACCAGAGCTGGGAATCCGGAAGCGGTTTGTAGGGACAGAGCCCAACTGTCTGGTGACGGATTGCTATAACGACACCATGAAGGAGCTTCTGCCGGAGTATGGTATTGAGGTGGTGGAGATCCTTCGGAAGGAAACAGAAGGGCAGCCAATCAGCGCCTCCAGAGTCCGGGAGGCGGTGAAGGAAGGCAGATTTTCAGATATTCAGGACATGGTGCCGGAAAGTACGTATCGGTATCTGCTGGAGAGGAGATAACAGAAGGGAACAAAGGAATGATAAGCAAGAAGAGAGCGGTACCGGGAAAGAAAGAGCCGGTATAAGAAAAAGGCTATCGGTTTCATTGTTTTAAAATATTGGACGATTGTCCAGAAATCCATTATGATAAAGATATAACGTCAAATGACGTTCCGTTTCAAAAAAGAGTTCCTGTCAGGCGCTTTGTAAATCAGATTTCTGCCGCTTTACCGCGTTTGCCTGATGCAGGAGCTCTTTTTTTCGTGAGCTGATTTCACAGAGGAAACACAAATTTTACAAGAAATTGGTGTATTATGACCAGAGCCAGGAGGGCGGCACGGAGGTTTCTATTCCTCAATTTTCCGGATCAGGTTCACCATCTCGATTGCCCCTAAGGCACAGTCATAGCCCTTATTGCCTGCCTTGGAGCCGGCGCGCTCGATAGCCTGCTCAATATTTTCCGTGGTCAGCACGCCGAACATAACAGGAATGCCGCTTTCTAAGGAAACAGAGGCGATTCCCTTGGAAACTTCATTGCATACATAGTCGTAATGGCTTGTGCTGCCCCGAATTACTGCGCCTACGCAGATGATGGCATCGTATTTTCCGCTTTTCGCCATCTTGGAAGCGATCAGCGGGATCTCAAATGCACCGGGAACCCATGCCACATGGATGTTTTCCTCCTTCACCTCATGTCGGATCAGGCCGTCTAAAGCTCCGCTTACCAGCTTGGAGGTAATAAATTCATTGAAACGGGCGGCGACGATACCCACCTTCATACCCTTTGATACTACATTTCCCTCGTAAGTTTTCATCATTTCAATACGCTCCTTTTCTCAGTGATTCTGGAAATATAAAATATGTCCCATCTTTTGCTGCTTGGTTTTCAGGTAAAATAAATCCTCTGACGTAGCGTCCATCTGGATCGGCACCCGCTCTGTAATCTGCAGGCCGAAATCGGAAAGCTGATACACCTTGTCCGGGTTATTGGTCAAAAGACGCAGGGTCTTGGCTCCCAGGTCATGGAGGATCTGAGCGCCGATATAGTATTCTCTTTCATCACCTGCAAAGCCGAGAGCCAGATTGGCTTCCAGGGTATCCATTCCCTGTTCCTGCAGTTCATAGGCCCGCAGCTTATTGATCAGTCCGATACCGCGCCCCTCCTGGCGCATGTAAAGCAGGATGCCACGCCCCTCTTTTTCAATGCGGGTCATGGCGGCGGCAAGCTGCTGGCCGCAGTCGCAGCGCAGGGATCCAAAGGTATCGCCGGTGAGACACTCAGAGTGTACCCGGCAAAGCACCTGTTCACCATCTCCGATATCGCCCTTTACCAGGGCCACATGGTGTTCGCCGTTTAAGCGGTTCACGTAGCCGTAGGCGGTGAATTGTCCGTACTTGGTAGGCATTTTGGTGACGGTTACCCGGTCTACCAGTTTTTCATGGCGCTTGCGGTAGGTTTGCAGATCCTTGATGGTAATAAAGGTCAGATTCCATTTTTCAGCCAGCTCCATCAGCTCCGGAGTCCGCATCATGGTGCCGTCCTCCCTCATGATTTCGCAGCACAGACCGCATTCCTTTAAGCCGGCCAGCCGCATTAAGTCTACAGTTGCTTCTGTGTGGCCGTTCCGCTCCAGCACGCCGTTTTTCTTCGCCAGAAGAGGAAACATGTGTCCCGGGCGGCGGAAATCCTCCGGTCTTACCCTGTCCTCCACACATTTCATGGCGGTGATGGAACGCTCAGCAGCGGAGATGCCGGTGGTGGTGCTGACATGATCGATGGATACGGTAAAGGCAGTCTCGTGATTGTCCGTATTCCGAGTCACCATCTGGGGGATCTGCAGCCTGCTGACGTATTCCTCGGACATAGGCATACAGATCAGGCCTTTTCCATAAGTTGCCATAAAGTTGATATTGGCTGTGGTGGCGAATTCTGCGGCGCAGATAAAATCTCCTTCATTTTCCCGGTCCGGGTCATCGGTAACCAGGATGATTTTGCCTTTTCGTAAATCCTCCAGTGCCTGTTCAACCGTACTGAATGTAAACATCAATGATTCCTCCTTAAAATCCATATTTGGCCAGAAATTCAGGGGTAATAGATTTTCCGGTATTCATAGATACAAATTTTTCAATATATTTTCCAATGATATCCGTTTCCAGATTCACCAGATCCCCCACACGCCGTTCCTTCAGTGTAGTGACCTCCGCCGTATGAGGAATGGCGGAGATGGAAAAGCAGTGGGCTGCTGTCTTTGCCACAGTCAAGCTGATCCCGTCGATGGTGATGGAGCCTTTTTCTACAATATAGCGCATTACAGGCGGTGCGGCCTGGATAGTGTACCAGACGGCATTGTCATCCTGCTGGATTCGAAGGATCTTGCCGGTACCGTCCACATGGCCGGCTACTATATGTCCGCCGAAGCGTCCATTTGCCGCCATGGCCCGCTCCAGGTTCACATGGCTGCCAGGCTTTGACCTGGCAAGGGCAGAGCGGTTTAAGGTTTCGTGCATCACATCAGCAGTAAAACCATTCTCGTGGAAGGAGGTGACAGTCAGGCAGATCCCGTTGACGGCAATGCTGTCACCCACCTTCACGTCCGTTAGAACCAGCTTTGCCCGAATGTGGAGCACGGCAGAATTCCGGCCGCTTTGGATCCGGTCAATGGTTCCGATTTCTTCTACAATTCCTGTAAACATGTTATGAAACCTCACTTTCAATGAGAAAATCCTCTCCCAGGCGGGTGATCACGCTGTTTTTTAATGGAACGGCATGATCCGGAAGGGAGATTCCGGTTCCGCCTATCGGAGATTTGGCAGAGGCTCCGCCGAACAGCTTTGGAGCCACATAGGTATAAACCTTATTCACAATGCCGCTTTCCAGGGCTGCCCAGTTTAAGGAAGCGCCGCCCTCCAGCAGAATGCTGTCGATTCCTCTGGCGCCAAGCTGCCTCATCAGCTCCGGAAGGTGGATATGACCGATGGGGGAAGCTGGCGGCTGGCAGTCTGGCTGGGGAAAAGTTTGGGATGCCTTTGATGATCTGCCGCTGTCCGGGGCAGAAGGAACTACCAGAATCTGACATCCGGCATCCAGGTACGGCGATTGCAGTGCCGGGTCGTCACAGCAGGTAGCCAGGATAGTGGGGATCTGGCGGGCTGTTCTCACAATCTGGGAGGAGAGGGGCGTCCGAAGCCGGCTGTCGCAGACAATGCGGATGGGATCGCGGCCTCCCTCCATGCGGCAGGTCAGCAGCGGATCATCAGCCAGCACAGTTCCGATCCCAACCATGATGCCCCGGTACCGGTGACGCAGCTTGTGGACATGCTCCCTGGAAGCCTCTCCGGTGATCCATCTGGAGGCACCGGTATAGGTGGCGATTTTTCCATCCATGGTCATGGCATATTTCATGGCTACGTAAGGCAGTCTGGTCTGGATGTAATAGAAAAATACATCATTGATCTGGTCGCATTTGTCCTTCAGCACATGCTGGGTGACGGATATGCCGTGACTGCGGAGAATCTGGATCCCCTTTCCGGCTACCAGAGGATTGGGGTCATCGGAGCCGATTACCACTCTGGAAATTCCAGCTTCCAGGATCGCATCTACGCAAGGCGGCTGCTTTCCCTGGTGACAGCAGGGCTCTAAGGTGACATAGATGACGGCGCCTTTTGGAGATTCGGTGCAGGAAGCCAGGGCATTCCGTTCCGCGTGAAGATCTCCATACCGTTCATGGTATCCCTGGCCGATGATCCGCCCGTCCTTTACGATGACGGCGCCCACCATGGGATTGGGGGAGGTCCAGCCGCAGCCCTTTTTGGCAAGCTGCAGGGCCAGCTCCATATAGTCAGTATCATTCATGAAAGTGCCTCCTGTAAAAAAAATGTCCTGAACCAATTCGTTCAGGACATCAGCATTTTAGAAAGCAGATCAGAAAATCCATTGGAAATAGGAATCAGAGATCAAACTGCTGTCTGCGGAGTTTAAAAATAACAAAAAGCTCTGAAATGGAAAACCATCTCAGAGCAATTACACGCAGACAAGCAGAAAAAAACTGCCTTTCACATCTTCTTTCATCCAGACTTTACTGTCGGCTTCGGAGTTTCACCGAATCATACCTTGCGGCTCGTGGGCTGTACCACCGGTAGGGAATTGCACCCTGCCCTGAAGATTTGTATTCAACTGGCATTTAGTATAGTCCGAATATGCAGAACTGTCAAGAGAAAAAATCAGAATCTTCTTGCGAAAGATTTGCAGTATTTTCAGAAATCTGCTTGACATTTTCTGCAGGAAGTAGTAGGATAAACACATGAACAATTATTCATATGATGAAAAGAAAAAATAAAAGCGGGGAAGTGATGATTTGGCGATTCACGATGTAGAATGCTGTGATACCTGCCTGGTACACGAGGAGCTGGTAAAAGCAGTGAATGAAAAGATGCCGGATGAAGATGAGCTGTATGATCTGGCAGAGCTTTTCAAGGTGTTCGGGGATTCCACCCGGATCCGCATTTTGTATGTGTTGTTCGAGGCAGAGCTTTGTGTCTGCGACATTGCCCAGACACTGAACATGACTCAGTCCGCCATCTCCCATCAGCTTAAGATCTTAAAGCAGTCGAAGCTGGTAAAGAGCCGCAGGGAGGGGAAGCAGGTCTTTTATTCCCTGGCAGATGACCATGTGAGGACGATCATCGATCAGGGACGGGAGCATATTGAAGAATAATCAGGAGGATAAGGAAATGAAGAAGAAATTTAAGTTACAGGATCTGGATTGTGCAAACTGTGCAGCAAAGATGGAGGATGCTATTAAGAAGCTTCCAGGCGTCCATGATGCCAGCGTCAGCTTTATGATGCAGAAGATGACCATCGATGCAGAGGATGACAAGTTTGACGAGATCATGAAGCAGGTAGTTGCATGCTGTGCAAAGGTGGAGCCGGACTGCAAGATCCTGATGTAGTCGGCCAAAAGGCAGCCCGGCGGCAGCAAAGCCGGGAAAGGGAACCGGAGAGTGAACGGCCCGGCGGCAGTAAAATCACAGAATGAAGCAGGAGAGCGTGTTTGAAGGATTCCCTCTGCATGAATGGGAGGGGATTTTCAGGCACGCTAAAAAAAGGCAAAAAATCCCTTTATGCCCGAATAAAACGGGCAGACCGATGAAAGGAGATGGAAGGAATGACCGAGAAGCAGAAGAAGATGCTGGCCCGCATCCTGGTGACATTTGTATTATTTGCAGGGCTGATGGCTGGAGATAAGACCGGGGCTCTGCCCTGGCTGAAACAGTTTCCGCTGGGATTTGCGGCGTATTTGATCCCATATCTTTTGATTGGATATGATATTATCTGGAAGGCGGCACGTAATATCCGTCACGGCCAGATCTTTGATGAAAATTTCCTGATGATGATCGCCACCTTCGGTGCATTTGGCGTAGGAGAATATTCAGAAGCCCTGGCGGTTATGCTGTTTTATCAGGTAGGAGAGCTGTTCCAGAATTATGCGGTAAGCCGTTCTCGGCAGTCGATTACGGAAATGATGAACATTTGCCCGGAATATGCCAATATTGAGCAGGATGGACAATTGGTGCAGGTGGACCCGGATGATGTGGAGCCGGGAGATATTATTGTGATCAAGGCAGGAGAGCGGATCCCTCTGGATGGCCGGGTAGTGGAAGGAGAGTCCATGATCGATACTGCGGCGCTGACCGGCGAATCTGTTCCACGAAAGGCTTCCGTGGGGGATGAGATCATCAGCGGCTGTGTGAATGGCAGCGGAACGCTGAAGGTACAGGTGACCAAGGCATTTGAGGATTCCACTGTGGCCAAGATCCTGGAGTTGGTGGAGAACGCAGGAAGCAAGAAGGCCAAGGTGGAGAATTTTATCACCCGGTTTGCCCGCTACTATACTCCGGTGGTCACCATCGGAGCAGCGGTCCTGGCGGTGCTGCCTCCTTTGATCTTAGGCGGCGGCTGGAGCGAGTGGATCCAGAGGGCCTGCATCTTCCTGGTAATATCCTGCCCCTGTGCGCTGGTGATCTCGGTTCCTCTGGGATTTTTCGGCGGTATTGGAGCAGCATCGAAGATTGGTGTACTGGTGAAGGGAAGCAATTACCTGGAGGCAGTGGCTGAGATGACTACCATTGTCTTTGACAAGACCGGAACGTTGACCAAGGGAGAATTTAAGGTGACTCAGATCATTCCGGAGCAGGGGACAGAGGAGCAGGTGCTGCGTCTGGCAGCCTTTGGCGAAGGCTATTCCAATCACCCCATCTCCAATTCCATCAAGGCAGCCTACGGAAAGCCGGTTGACGTAAGCCTGGTGGAGGATGTGGAGGAGATCCCAGGACATGGAATCCGCGCCAAGGTGGAAGGCCGTGCCGTGCTGGTGGGCAATGGAAGGCTGATGAAGCAGATGGGAATTCCTTATGTGGAGTGCCGGAGCATTGGGACTGTGGTATATGTGGCATGTGACGGGAAATTTGCCGGAACCATTGTGATCTCCGATACCATCAAGGATGGGGCAAAGGAAGCCATCCGGGCTATGAAGCAGGTAGGTGTTAAGAAATGCGTGATGCTGACCGGCGACCGGAAGGAAACAGCCCAGGCAGTAGCAGATGAGCTGGGCCTGGATGAGGTGCATGCAGAGCTGCTGCCTGCAGATAAGGTCAGCCGGGTGGAGGGGCTGCTGAACAAGCAGCCGGAAAAGCAGCGTCTTGCCTTTGTAGGCGACGGCATCAATGATGCGCCGGTGCTGACCCGGGCGGACATTGGAATCGCCATGGGCAGCATGGGCTCGGATGCAGCCATCGAAGCTGCTGATGTGGTTTTAATGGATGATGATGTGCAAAAGATTGCATCGGTGGTAAGGATCTCCAGAAAGACGCTGCGGATCGTAAAGCAGAATATTGTCTTTGCCCTTGGAGTAAAGGCGCTGGTGCTGATCCTGGGCGCCTGCGGTATGGCCAATATGTGGGAGGCTGTGTTTGCAGACGTGGGAGTATCGGTGATCGCCATCTTAAATTCCATGAGGGCGCTGAAGGAAAAATAAAAAGGATAGAACATTAAGTCCCTCCTCTGAATGCTAAAAAAGAATAAAAAAGTAGTTGACATTTACCAATTTATTCCGTATAATTCAACACAAGCAATAAAAACATACTAAACCGATATGAATTATATGAAAATTAAAAGAAAAAACGAAAAGCAGAACAAAGCAGTCAGATCACTGTACACACAGGAGGGAAATTGAATCATGAGAAAGTTTAAGTTTGAAACCTTACAGCTTCATGTAGGACAGGAAAATCCAGATCCGGCAACGGATGCCAGAGCCGTGCCGATTTACCAGACGGCATCTTATGTATTTCATAATTGTGACCATGCAGCAGCCAGATTCGGCCTGTCTGATGCAGGAAATATTTATGGAAGGCTGACAAACCCCACCGAGGATGTATTTGAGCAGAGAATGGCAGCGCTGGAGGGCGGTGTAGCCGCGCTGGCAGTGGCTTCCGGAGCAGCAGCAATCGCCTATACTTTCCAGAACCTGGCTCACCAGGGAGACCATATCGTTTCTGCCAACAATATCTACGGCGGAACCTATAATTATTTGGCCCATACCTTCCGGGATTATGGGGTAGAAACCACCTTTGTGGATCCATTTCAGCTGGATCAGCTGGAAGCGGCAATCCAGGAAAACACGAAAGCAGTTTTCATTGAAACGCTTGGAAATCCGAATTCAGATGTAGTTGATATAGAAGCAATTGCAAGGATTGCTCATGCTCATAAGATTCCCCTGGTGATCGATAATACCTTCGGCACCCCGTACCTGATCCGACCCATCGAATATGGAGCTGATATCGTGGTTCACTCCGCTACCAAGTTTATCGGCGGTCATGGAACTACCCTTGGAGGTGTGATCGTAGACAGTGGAAAATTTGACTGGGAGGCATCTGGAAAGTTCCCCTCCCTGACAGAGCCCAATCCAAGCTATCACGGCATCAGTTTTACGAAGGCAGTAGGACCGGCAGCTTTTGTGACCAAGATCCGGGCGATTCTTCTGAGGGACACAGGGGCAACCTTATCTCCATTTAATGTATTTCTGCTGCTCCAGGGTCTGGAAACCTTATCCCTGCGGGTGGAGCGCCATGTGGAAAATGCGCTGAAGGTGGTTCAGTTCCTGCAGTCTCATCCCCAGGTAGAGCGGGTTCATCACCCGTCCATCACAGACGATCCCCGGCAGAAGGCGTTGTATCAGAAGTATTTCCCGAATGGAGGAGGTTCCATCTTTACATTTGAGATCAAGGGCGACCGTCGAAAGGCCATGGATTTTATCGATCACCTGAAGCTGTTTTCTCTTCTGGCGAATGTGGCGGATGTAAAGTCACTGGTGATCCATCCGGCCTCCACCACCCATTCTCAGCTTAATGATCAGGAACTGGCAGAGCAGGGAATCTACCCCAACACGATCCGCCTTTCCATCGGAACCGAGCATATTGACGATATTATCTGGGATCTGGAGCAGGCATTTGAGGCGGTGAAAGAGTAAACCAGAGTAAATCAATCAGAGGCAATCAATCAGAGATGTGGAAGACCTTGTTTTCCGCATCTCTGATTTTTGTCTGCTTTTCCACATTTTTAGAATCGCTGCGCTGGGGCCGGCTCTGCCAAGGCCAATGAATCGTTACTTGTATTCATATGAAAAATACGGTATAATTGCCAGGAAACTTGTAAAGAAATGAGGAAATGACTTGAAAAAGAATCGAATACTAGCAGGTGTTCTGGCAATCGGCCTGATAATGGCGGGATCCGGCTGCAGAGCCCAAAAGGCTTATGAAGCACAGCCGCCGGCTGCAGGCAGCAGGGAGAATGGAACTATCCGATCAGAGGACAGCCAGGTGCTGAATCTTCAGCTGGATGCAGAAATTTCCACCTTAGACCCTCAGGCAGCGGTGGACAGTGCTTCGTTTGAGGTGATCGCATGTCTGATGGAAGGACTTTACACCATAGATGAGAATGGAAGTCCCAAACCGGCTATGGCAGAGCGGATGGAGGTCTCTCAGGATGGCAGGAGCTACCGGTTTTATCTGCGGGATGCTGTGTGGTCTGATGGTCAGCCGGTGACAGCAGAGGACTTTGTGTACAGCTGGCGGCGGGGAATCGACCCGGATCAGGGCAATGAGAATGCCGCTTTATTCCGGATTGCCGGACTGCTGCATGCAGAGGAGATCCTTTCCGGCACTGCAGATGCCAAGCTGTTAGGGGTAAGGGCGGCGGATGAGAAGGTCCTGGAGGTGGAGCTGTCACGGCCGGTGCCTTATTTCATCTCCATGCTGGCGCTGCCGGAATTTTATCCTATGAACCAGGCCTTTTTTGAAAGCTGCCAGGGACAGTACGGAATTTCTCCGGACACTGTGCTGGGAAACGGCCCCTTCTGTCTGGAGTATTATCAGCCTGCGGGACAGGAGATCCGTCTGGTGAAAAATCCAGATTACTGGCAGGCAGACAGGGTAAAACTGGACGAGATTTCCTATCAGGTAGTAAAGGACTCTCAGCAGGCCTTGATGGTATATGAGCAGGGAATGCTGGATATGGCCCTTCTGTCTGGCAAGCAGGTGGAGCTGTACGGGGATTCTCCGGAATTCCGGTCCCTTCCTCTGGGCTCCCTCTGGTACATTTCACCCAATCTGCGCACAGCAGGACTGGAAAATGAAAGCCTGCGGATGGCTCTTGCCTTGTCCTACGATAAGGAAACAGCAGTTTCTATGGTGATGAAGGACGGCTCTAAGGCCGCCTACTGCGCAGTTCCGGCGAATTCCATGTACGGACCGGATGGGCAGGATTTTCGGGATGGAGCTGCAGAATATCTAAAGACCGATAAGGAGCTTGCAGCCCGGTATCTGGAGCAGGCAAAGCAGGAGCTGGGGCAGGATGCATTTACCTTTACCCTGCTGATCGAGGACACGGAAGCAGCAGGAAACCTGGGGCAGTTTCTGCAGGAGGAGATCCAGAATGCTCTTCCCGGTGTTGCCATACAGCTGGAGCCGGTTCCCAAGAAAATGCGTCTGGAGAGGATGGCGTCTGGTGACTATGAGCTGGGGCTTACCAGATGGGGAGCTGATTACAGCGACCCGCTGGCATTTCTTGATATGTGGACCACAGATTCCGCCTTTAACTACGGAAAATGGTCCGATCCGGTTTATGACCAGCTGATTGCGTCAGCCAGCCAGGAGCCGCTGACGCTGGATGCTGCGGCCCGGTGGGAGACACTTCATCAGGCCGAGGCCCGGGTGCTGGAGCAGGCGGTGATCTTCCCGGTATGTGAGAAGGCCAACGGCATGCTGCTGCGCAGCACTGTGAAAAATGCGCAGTTCCACACCATCGGAGTGAACCGGGTGTGGAGTCATGCATGGAAGGAAGCAGGTGAGGCTTCTGCCAGGTAGATGTTATCGGATGGACGCGCTTGGAAGAAACTATCAGAAGCGCCGGCTGAAAGGAAAGGGTAGAAAAAGCTTCGCGATACAAAAAAATGGATAAGAACCAAATAAGAAGCAGATAAAAACAGAAAGGAAGGAACGACACATGGAAGAGGAAAAGACAGGAAAGCAAGCAGCAGCGGATTGGGATATCTCCGAGGATTTTTACCAGGCTGAGGAAGGGATGGAGGATCTGAAGCTGGAGGATTTTATGAGTCCCGAGGATGATGAGCCATTCCACTTAAATGGTGATCTGGAGGTAGAGCGGACTGCAGAGGAGGTAAGGCAGGTGTTGAAGCTGGCGGAAGAAGGAAAAACCATAAAGGAGATCGCCGCTGCATTAAGCCTTGCAGAAGAGCATGTTTACAATATCCAGATCTGTGCGCAGAGCTTTGCGGACAATGATCCGGTTTCCATTGCCCATATGGTGCTGATGGGATAAGATCGTGGAATCTTTCCGCCTTTTTACCTGTCTCCCAGAACTTTTTTCAAGAGGAGGCATAGGTTAAGTAGTGAGGGGAGAGATTTCATATGAATTCATTTTTAGGAATTATGATTCCGTTTGTGGGAACCACTGCCGGAGCCGCCTGCGTTTTCTTTTTGATGGGCGAGATCCGGGTGAATGTGCAGAAATCGCTGCTTGGATTTGCAGCCGGTGTGATGCTGGCGGCCTCTGTCTGGTCGCTTTTGATTCCGTCCATCAATATGTCAGAGGGGATGGGAAGGCTGTCCTTTGTTCCGGCAGCTGTGGGCTTTTCTGTGGGCATTGCCACCATGCTGCTTTTGGATCAGGTAGTGCCGGAGATCTATATACAGGAAAAAGGAGGGAAGGCTGGAAGCAGACTGTCCAAGAATGCCATGCTGATCCTGGCCGTTACCATCCACAATATTCCAGAGGGGATGGCAGTGGGAGTCGCCTTTGCAGGAATGCTGTCCGGGACAGCGGGAATTACTGCGGCAGATGCCTTTGCCCTGGCGGTGGGGATCGCCGTCCAGAATTTCCCGGAGGGCGCCATCATCTCTCTGCCGCTGCGGGCGGAAGGAATGAGGAAGCGCCGCGCGTTTTATTATGGAACGGCATCCGGTGCGGTGGAGCCGGCAGCGGCCCTGCTGACCATTTTGCTGTCGGCCTTTATTACTCCGATTCTGCCCTATCTTCTGGCCTTTGCTGCCGGAGCCATGGTGTATGTGGTGGTGGAGGAGCTGATACCGGAGGCAGCCCAGGAGCCTCATTCTCATATTGGAACGGTAGGAGCTGCCCTGGGTTTTCTGATCATGATGACCCTGGATGTGATGCTGGGGTAAATGCGGCTGTCAAATTATTAAATACCTGTTTCCATCTTAATAAAACAGGTGCTCCTTGCAGATATTCCGGATAAATCTTGAAAAAATGGGAAATATGATTGCAGAAGCGATCACTCAGGATTGATTTTGGTCTGCAGGACGGAATGCCATAAGCGGCTGCAAACTGTGAATGCGGTCCTGAAATTATGAGGAGGAACGAAATGCTGGAAGAAATGGCGATGGTGCATTTTCTGGAACGGTTTGATCAGGTCCCATTTTCCATTAAGATGAAGGATAAGGAATATCAGATCGGGAAGGGAGCGCCCCGGTTTTCTGTGACAGTACGAAAGCCGGTCTCTGCCAAACGGCTGCTGGAGGGAACCTCGCTGGCGCTGGGAGAGGCATATATGGATGGAGATCTGGAGATCGAGGGCGATCTTTATCAGGCGTTGGATCTGTTTTTAGGTCAGATGGGCAAATTTTCAAAGGATGAGAAAGCGTTAAAAAAGCTGCTGTTTTCCTCTCTTTCCAAGGGAAACCAGAAGAAGGAGGTGTCCAGCCATTATGACATCGGCAATGAATTTTACCGGCTCTGGCTGGATGACACCATGAGCTATTCCTGCGGGTATTTCCGCAGCGAAACCGACAGCTTATATCAGGCTCAGGTGAATAAGGTAGATTACATCCTGAAAAAGCTGTATCTGAAGGAGGGAATGAGTCTTCTGGACATCGGCTGCGGATGGGGATTTCTTTTGCTGGAGGCGGCGAAAAAGTATGGCGTCCGCGGGGTTGGGATCACCTTAAGCAAGGAGCAGAAAAAAGAGTTTGAGCAGCGGATCGAAAAAGAAGGACTGGAGGATCAGCTTTCCGTCTACCTGATGGATTACCGGGATCTGCCCTCTGCCGGAATGACCTTTGACCGGGTGGTCAGTGTGGGAATGGTGGAGCATGTGGGACGGGAAAATTATCAGGAATTTGTGGACTGTGTGAATCAGGTGCTGAAGCCTGGCGGCGTGTTTCTGCTGCATTTTATCAGCGGACTGAAGGAGCATCCTGGTGATCCCTGGATCAAAAAGTATATCTTTCCAGGCGGTGTGATCCCAAGCCTGCGGGAGATGCTTTCCTGTATGGCGGAGGATGAATTCCATACCCTGGATGTGGAGGATCTGCGGCTTCATTATAATAAAACACTGCTCTGCTGGGAAGAAAATTTCCGCAGGCAGGCCGGGCAGGTGCAAAAGATGTTTGAGGAGCGGTTTGTACGGATGTGGGAGCTGTACCTGGCTTCCTGTGCGGCTACCTTTCACAATGGGATCATTGACCTGCATCAGATTTTGGCTACGAAGGGAGTCAATAATGAGCTGCCGATGGTAAGGTGGTATTAGGAAGGGAAGAGAAATCTTCTCTTTTTTTATGTTTGATATTGACAACAGTGGAATTCCTGCTACAATAAAATGCTTAGGAACCGAAATAAAATTCGGGGAAATACAAGGTTAGGAGTGAGTATAATATGGCACAAAAGAATCAATTGTCGGATGATTTTACTCAGGGCAGTATTTTGGGT
The DNA here is from genome assembly GCA_030524635.1 of Lachnospiraceae bacterium. Taxonomy (GTDB): domain Bacteria; phylum Bacillota; class Clostridia; order Lachnospirales; family Lachnospiraceae; genus Caccovicinus. The sequence continues at coordinate 15,675 of JAUNGG010000038.1, read as the reverse complement.
AAGATGGTGAAGTTTATGATCCCTGTGCTGGGAGCCTTGATCCTGCAGGCAATGTATGGAGCGGTGGACCTTCTGGTAGTGGGAAAGTTCGGCACGGATGCCGGGATTTCTGGTGTGGCCACCGGCAGCAATATTATTAACCTGGTCACCTTTGTGATCACTTCTCTTACAATGGGCGTAACCGTGCTGATCAGCCGGTATCTGGGGGAGAAGCACAATGAACGGATCGGGGCGGTGATCGGCGGAACGATCTGCTTTTTCTTTCTTTTTACTATTGTGGTGATGGTGCTCTTGCTGGTAGGTGCTCCTGCTTTTGCTTCCTGGCTGAATGCACCGGAGGAGGCTTATGAGGTTACCATTGATTATGTAAGGATCTGCGGCGGAGGAATCGTGTTTGTGGTAGCCTACAATGTGATCAGCGGTATCTTCCGTGGTCTGGGAAATTCCAGGCTTCCGCTTATTTTTGTGCTGATTGCCTGTATTGTGAATATCATTGGCGACCTGTTCTTCGTGGCGGTGTTAGGGTTAAATGTAGCCGGAGCAGCGCTGGCAACGATTCTGGCACAGGCGGTCAGCGTAGTGCTGTCTCTGGTTATTATCCGCCGCCAGAAGCTTCCCTTTACAGTGACCAGATCAGATATTCGTTTTAACCGGGAAATCGGGATCTTTTTGCGGCTGGGAATCCCGCTGGCATTTCAGGAGGTCTTAACTAATATGTCCTTCCTGATCCTGTGTGCTATCATCAATGGGATCGGCCTGGAGGCTTCCTCTGGTTATGGAATTGCACAGAAGGTGGTATCCTTTGTTATGTTGATCCCTTCCTCCCTGATGCAGTCTATGTCCGCCTTTGTGGCCCAGAACGTAGGCGCTGGCAAGGAGGATCGGGCCAGAAAAGCCATGGTTACCGGAATGGGAATGGGAGCATTGATCGGTGTGTTTGTGTTCCTTCTGGTATTCTTCCGGGGAGATATCCCTTCGGCCGTGTTTACGGACAATCCTGCCTATATTATGCGGTCGGCAGAGTATCTGAAGGGCTTTAGCTTCGAGGCGATCCTGACCTGTGTGGTATTCAGCTACATCGGATACTTTAACGGCCATGGAATGTCCATGCCGGTGATGCTGCAGGGCGTTACTGCATCCTTCCTGGTACGTGTGCCGCTGTCTTATCTGTTCAGCTTAAAGGAAGGAGCCAGCCTGTTCGACATCGGACTGGCAGTTCCCATCGCATCGGTATATGGAATTATTTTCTTTACGGTGTGTTATGTGGGGTATACACGGAAGAGAAAGAGATAAAAGCAAATTATAGTATCAAATCATAGTATCAAATTACAATTTCAGAGCATTGCATCCATAACCGCTGCATCCAAAAAGTGAGGTATCTGCAGCGGTTATTTTTTGCGCAGGGATTTATTGCCTGCGCCGTCCCTGCCGCTTTGGAATTTTGTTTTCTTCAAAATCCTGGCAGATGACTTTGTAGTAAACTGATATTACTTTATAAAAAGTATCGATCTCTGCAGGGGTACATTCCTTTTGGATCTCGCTGAGCGTTTTCGTGATATCCAGGGTATCGTAGAGCTTATGAGCCCGGCTGGTCTGGAAGCCGCATTCTGTGACATAAAGACATACGTTTTTGGCGTTGCTCTCTTTTTTTGTCTTTTTCACAAGGCCCAAGCCTTCCAATCTGCTGACGATCTGGGAGATCGCCCCTTTGGTCTTGTGCCAGTAATTTGTCAATTCTGTGACGGTAGTTCCGGGATGGTCCTCAATATAAGTAAGGGTGTGAGCTTCGATCATGGTCAATGGATCGCCGTTTCCGTAATCGTGTTCTGCGTAAATATAGTCATTGTAGCGCATTACAAATTCATAGATAACGTTATGGCGGTCATTCAGTACCTGGAAGGTCTGATCGATGAAGCTGCTTTGTGCATCTGACATGTTGAGGAGATCGGATTCCTCAGGTTTGGGGGAGACATTCGTATCTGCCATGTATTCTCTCCTTTATTGAATCATGTTTTTGAATGGATTAGTGATGAAACGAAAAAGTTGTCATCTAAACTATTATATCATAAAAGACAGCGAAATCAAGAAAGAAAATTCAGGATGAAAAAAGAAAATGAAAAAGTTTTTAAAAAAACCTTTTTTTGAGAGGCAGTTCTTGCTTTCAGAATCCTTGCCGATTTAAAAAAGAAGAAGATATACTGATCATAGGAATAAAATGGTTTACCAATAAACTATTATTTCCGGAATATCTATGAAAAACAGAGTCATACCAGGAATTTAAGGCTGATAGAATAAAAATAGTTTATTTTTTAAACAAAAAACTATTGACATTTGTTTGTGCCGGTGCTATTATATAGTCACAACAAAGGTTTAACAACTAAACTAAATGAACGCGCAGAATTACAACAAAAATCAAAGAAAGAATGGAGAAGGAACAATGGGAAAGAAGTACAATTTTGATCAAATCGTAAACCGTCGTGGAACCAGCTGCTTAAAGTATGATTTTGGCATGAAGCGTAAAGGAAGAGATGATCTGCTTCCCCTCTGGGTGGCAGATATGGATTTTGCACTTCCGCAGGAGATTCTGGATGATTTCCATAAGCGGATTGACTGCGGAATCTTCGGCTATACCGATCCGGATGCAGAATATTACGCAGCGCTGGATCAGTGGTTTTCAGAGCATCACGGGTATCATGTAGATCCGGAGATGGTGACGGTTGGCTGCGGTGTTGTATACGGCCTGGCAACTGGTGTTAAGGCTTTTACCAAAGAAGGAGATGGGATCCTGATCCAGCAGCCGGTGTACTATCCATTCCGGGAGGTTATTGAGGATAATGGACGGAACTTTATCAACAATCAGCTTCATTATGAAAACGGAAAGTATACCATTGATTTTGAAGATTTTGAGAAGAAGATCATTGAAAATCATGTAAAAGTATTTATCCTCTGCAATCCTCACAACCCGGTTGGAAGAGTGTGGACCAAGGAAGAGCTGGAGAAGCTGGGTGATATCTGTCTGGCACATGATGTTGTGATCATGGACGATGAGATCCACTGCGATTTTGTGTATGAAGGCCATAAGTTTACCAGCTTTATGACCCTGGATCCGAAATATCAGGCAAATCTGGTGCTGTACACTTCCCCAAGCAAGACCTTCAACGTTGCAGGCTTCCAGCCGGCTAATGTGATCATTCCAAATGCAGAGCTTCGGGCTAAATATCGCTATGCCAATGCAGGAGCCGGATACAGCCAGGGCAATATTATGGGAATGGTTGCAGTAAAGTCCTGCTACACCAAAGGTGATCAGTGGGTAAAAGAGCTGGTAGAATACATTGCAGGCAATATTGCATATGTGAAAGAATTTGTGGCAGCTAACTTCCCCAAGGCTACCTTCGTAGAGCCGGAGGGCACCTATCTGGTCTGGATCGATTTTTCCGCATACGGATTCACAGACGAAGAGCTGGAGCACATCATGGTGGAGGAAGCAAAGCTCTGGCTGGATTCTGGAAAGGTATTCGGACCAGCGACGGCGCAGTTCGAGCGTTTTAACCTGGCATGCCCCCGTTCTACCGTAGAGCAGGCATTCAGGCAGCTTAAGGAAGCGATGGATCAGCATCAGAAATGGAATTAATTTGATGAAGGATTGGGGGAAAACATCATGAAAAATATCTGGAATACATATAAATCTTCATTCATGCTCCTGGGAGCTATGATAGTGGGAGGTATTGTTGGAATGTTCTGGGGCGAGGGGGCTGCTGTTCTGCAGCCCATCGCGGACACCTTCTTAAATCTTTTATATTGCTGCGTTGTGCCGCTGATCTTCTGCTCACTGACAGCGGCGATCTCCAAAATGGAAGACCTCACAAAGCTTAGAAAGATCATGATCACGTTTCTTACAGGCACGATCGTAACGGGAGTTGCCGCATGTCTGTTCATGATGATTCCTGCCCTGATCTTTGATCCGGGGAAGGGAGCTGTCCTTGATTTAAGCGAGGATGTTGCAAATGCATCCGGAAGCATGAACTTCCTGGGAATGTTTACCGTTGGCGACTTTCCGCTGCTGTTTTCCAAGGCAAATCTGATGGCGCTTATTGTGTTCACCGTTATCTTTTCCATTGCTGTCATCACAGCAGGTGAAAAGGGAAAGCCGATTGTTCATGCGATGGACTGCATGACAGAAGTGATCGTTAAGGTGATCGGCATTGTGATGAAGCTGGCTCCTTTAGGCTTGGGCTGTTATTTTGCGATCCTGATCGGCCAGTATGGAAAAGAAGTGATCGGACCTCTTTCCAGAGGCATTGTGATGTATCTGGTTGTGGTGCTTGTTTATTATGTGGTTTCTCAGACTGTTATGGCTTATATCGGAGCCGGGGCAGAGGGAGTAAGGGCATGGTGGAAGGGAGCGGCAACTCCAACCCTGACTGCATTAGGCACCTGTTCCTCGGCAGCCTCCCTTCCGCTGAATCTGATGCATGCGAAAGAGATCGGCATCCCTGATGAGATCGCAGATATCTCAGTTCCTCTCGGTGCAAACCTGCACAAGGACGGTGCATGTATCATCCAGATTCTGAAGATATCCCTGCTTTGTTCCGCGTTCGGCATCAACTATGCTACGCCAAGAAACCTGATCATGTCTGTTGTGGTGGCAGTAGTTGCTTCTGTGGTAATGGGCGGTATTCCAGCAGGCGGATACGTTGCTGAGATCTTCATCATTTCCGTATTCGGCTTCCCGACGGTATCAATCCCGATTATGGTATTGATCGGTACCATCACCGATGCACCGGCAACTGCCATTAACGTTACCGGCGATACAGGACTTGCTATGATCATTGCAAGAGTAGTAGAGGGCAAAGACTGGCTGAAGAAAGCGAAAGCTAAAAAGGAAATGAAAAAAGAGATGCAGCCGGTATTGTAAGATGATAGAAAAACCAAGGAGGTACAGAAATTATGAAGCAAATCGTTAATTCGGATAAGGCACCGGCAGCAATCGGACCTTACTCACAGGCAATCGAGGCAAATGGGTTCGTATTGGTATCCGGTCAGCTTCCTATCGTTCCATCAACCGGACAGTTTCCATCTCAGGATGTACAGGATCAGACGAAGGCATCTCTGGAAAATATCCGTGCAATCTTAAAGGAAGCCGGACTTGGATTGGAACATGTTGTAAAAACTACCGTTTATCTGGCTGATATCAAGGATTTCGGACCAATGAATGAAATCTATGGGCAGTATTTTCAGGCGCCATATCCGGCCAGAGCTGCTTTTGCAGTAGCCGGTCTGCCGAAGGGCGCTAAGGTAGAGATCGAGGTTATTGCAGCAAAATAAGTTTTATATGTGATCTGATCGATATAGCAGCGGAGAAAGTAGACATAAATTACTTTCTCCGCCTTTGCTGGTTGTGGTATAATGCTGTTGACACACAATTACATTAAGATCATGCACTGAAAAACACACACAATCATTGGAGATGGGTTATGAAGGAGAAGAAAAAATTAGGAGCGCTGGCATTTTTGCCGTTAGTGATTTTTTTGGGACTGTATGTAGGCTGCGGACTTGCATTTACTTTGCTGGGAACGGAAAATCCATTTAGCCAGTTTCCCCGGCATGTAGCACTTTTGTTTGGCATTGTATCCATCTTATTTTTGGCACCGGAGGTAAAATTTTCTGATAAACTGGATATTTTCTGTGAGGGCATGGGAAATCCGGGGGTAATGCAGATTGTAATGATCTATCTGCTGGCAGGCGGCTTTCAGGGCGCTGCAGCAGCTATGGGAGGAAAGGATTCCGTTATCAATCTGTGCCTCCATTTTATTCCGGTGTCGCTGCTTGTACCAGGCGTTTTTTTGATCTGCTGCCTGATATCCACTGCAATCGGCACTTCCATGGGAACGATAGCAGCAATGGCTCCGGTGGCCATCGGTGTAGCCAGCGGCGCACAACTGAATCTGGCCATAGTTGGTGCGGCGGTGATCGGCGGCTCCTATTTCGGAGACAATCTGTCCATGATCTCGGACACCACCATATCTGCAGCGAAGGGCTGCGGGTCTGAGATGAAGGATAAATTCCAGATGAATTTCCGGATCGCATTTCCTGCGGCTCTGATGGCAATGCTGATCTATGCCATTCTGGGAGGAAAGGGCAGCGGTTCGATTCAGGCGGGCAGTTATGATATCGTAAGAGTCGTTCCTTACGTTACTGTATTAGCAGCGGCAGTATCAGGAGTTCAGGTATTCCTTGTTCTGTTTATCGGGATTGGGCTGACTGGTATCATTGGCATTTTACAGGGAACCATCGGCGTATTTGAGTGGGTACAGGCGATTGGAAACGGCATGTCGGACATGTTCAGTATCAGCATTGTAGCCGTGCTGATCTCCGGTATCATCGGGATCGTGCGCTACTTGGGCGGCGTGGAATGGCTGGTGGATACCGTTTCCTCCCGGATCTCCTCCCGGCGAGGAGCAGAATATGGCATCGGCCTGTTAAGCGGGATCTTGTCGGCAGCCCTGGTAAACAATACCATCGGCATTATTGTGACCTGCCCTATGGCAAAGGAGATCGGGAAGAAATATGGGATTGCGCCCAAGCGCCTCGCCAGCCTGGTGGACATATTTGCCTGCGCCTTTCTTGCCGTGATGCCCCACGACGGCGGCATGATGATCGTAGCAGAGATGGCAGGTGTTTCCCCCATCAATATTATGCTGCATTCGTATTACATGTTCTTTTTGATCATAGCGGTATGTATTACGATTCATTTTGGCTTGATGCGGACGGAGGAGGAAAAAGCAGAAGCAGAAAGGGAGCAGGCTGGCTTCCAAAAATCGTAAGAATTCGACAGATGGGTGTAATTGAGTGTACAGGATGTTTTCTGATAAAATGATTCCGATGGTTATGTGCACCGAAACAGGCTGAAACATGCTTGTTCAGGTGCCGGGCCGTTGAGAATCATTGAGGAGTTGCAAAAACTTATGAAAAAACCATTCAGAAAACAGATGGGCGTGATTCTGGCAGGTATGTTATGCCTGTGCCTGACAGCACAGCCCATGACCGTTCTGGCAGAGGCCTGGGAACGGGTGGGAAATACCTACCAGATGGCAGATGGAACATCAATCAGAGGTGTGCATTCCAGAGGGATCGATACCTCTTACTGGAATCAGGAGATAGACTGGGAACAGGTAAAACAGGATGATGTGGATTTTGTTATGCTGGGAACCCGGTTCCGCGGAGCAGCAGACCCTTATTTCCTTATCAACGCACAGAAGGCTCATGAAGCCGGCATCAAGGTAGGAGCCTATCTTTATTCCTACGCCACCTCTGTGGAGATGGCAGAGCAGGAAGCCGATTTCGTGCTGGAGCTGATCAAGGATTATCCCATTTCCTATCCGGTGGCATTTGACGCGGAGGATAACAATACCTTAGGAAGCCTGACCCCATCCCAGGTCAGCGAGTGCATCAATGCATTCTGCAGAAAGATCCAGGAAGCCGGATATTACCCCATGGTCTACGCCAATGAATACTGGCTGAGCAATAAGATCGATCTTTCCATGATCGACTATGATATCTGGGTGGCTCGTTACAATGTAATGTATACTTATGACAGCCCTTCCATGTGGCAGGCCACCAATACCGGTTCCATCCAGGGAATCAATGGGGATGTGGACATCAATTTCCTCTTTACCGACTACTCCCGCGTCATTCCGGCCGACACCTGGAGAACCATCGGCGGCAGCCGGTATTATTACCAGGATCATCAGATGCAGAAATCCGCCTGGATCCATGACGGTACCGGGTGGTTCTACATGAATGAGGAAGGAAATCCGGCCAGGGGATGGATGACCATGCCGGAAGGCCGTTATTACCTGGATGGGATCAGCGGTCAGATGGCAGCAGGCTGGAAGCAGCTGGACGGTTTCTGGTACTATTTCCGGGAAAGCGGCACTATGGCTACTGGCTGGCGGGATGTAAACGGAGTCTGGTATTACATGAATCAAGACGGCGTGATGCGGACCGGCTGGCAGAGCGTGAACGGAAGCTGGTACTATCTGGATGGTAGCGGAGCGATGCAGACCGGCTGGCAGAGCGTGAACGGAAGCTGGTACTATCTGGATGGTAGCGGCGCGCTGCAGACCGGCTGGCAGACCATCGACGGAAGCTTATACTACCTGGATCCGGCTGGCGGTCAGATGGCAGCAAATGCAGAGCTGGAGCTTAACGGAGTCCGGTATTATGCAGACGGAAGCGGAGCCTGCACCCCGGTTATGGCGGCAGAGGATACAGCAGCGGAAGCAGGCGCAGATGCCGGAGCTGCAGCAGCAGATCCCAATCTGCCGTCTGAAGTCCATATGGTAGAACCGCTGTACCACGAAGGGTAATAGCTGCGGAATACTCGCATTGACGAATACGGGAAATCATTTTATAATACCTTCAGCGGGCAGAAAGAAATTTGCCCACCGAAGGTATTTTTAAATCAGAAAGGCTGAAGCGTGATGAAAGGAGTGAAAACATGGGGCTTTATTTAAACAGTAGGAAACCTTGTGCTTTATATCAGAGTGAGGCAGCTGGTCCGTATTTTGTTGATAAGTCATCTCTGATTACAAAACTAATTCCTCTTGTGGAACAGGGAAAGCAGTATGTATGCATTACCAGACCACGTCGTTTCGGCAAAACTGTTATGGCGAATATGATTGGCGCTTTTTTTGGAAAAGGAGAGAGCAGCAGTCAGATTTTCAACAGGCTTGAGATTGCAAGATGTAAAGCCTATGGCAGGCACATCAATCAACATGATGTAATATATATTTCATTTAATGAGATGCCAAGAGACTGTAACACGTATCAGCAATATATTGATAGGATTCAGAATCGGTTGATGAAGGATTTACGTGCGGCTTATCCTGACAGTGAAATTGATGAGGGAGAGGCTGTTTGGGATGTGCTGGAAGAGATTTATGAAAAGGGAGATGGGGCAAAATATATATTTGTGCTGGACGAATGGGATTTTATTTTTCACAGGGATTTTGTAACAGAAGCAGATAAGATGTCCTATATCAGCTTTTTAAGTAATCTGCTGAAAGATAAGCCGTATGTGTCGTTGGCGTATATGACAGGAATTTTGCCAATTGCCAAATATTCCAGCGGTTCTGAACTAAATATGTTTATAGAATTTACAATGGCAAAATCGCCGGCATTTAGTGATTATTTTGGATTTACTGAAGAAGAGGTAGATGAATTATTTCACCGGTACGAGATGAACTGTACATGCCCTTCTGTGACAAGAGCGGGACTGCAGGAGTGGTATAATGGTTATCATACCGCTTCTGGTGAACGAGTATATAATCCCAGATCTGTGGTAAATGCACTTCATTTTAACCATCTTGAAAGTTATTGGACAAGTTCTGGCCCGTATGATGAGATCTTTTATTATATTGAAAAAAATGTAGCTGATGTAAGGGATGATCTTGCACGAATGGTGGCTGGTCAGGCTGTGGATGCAAAAGTGCAGGAGTATGCAGCAACATCCATGAGTCTCCAGACGAAGGATGAAATATTTTCTGCCATGGTTGTATATGGATTTTTAAGTTACAATGACGGAAAAGTGAACATTCCTAACAGAGAATTGATGGATAAATTCGAAGATATGCTTTTAAAAGAACCATCTTTGGGATACGTGTATCGTTTGGCAAAAGAATCGGAAAGGATGCTGAGAGCAACATTAGCTGGGGACACCAGTACGATGCTGGAGATTTTGGAGTTTGTGCACAATACAGAAGTCCCGCTGCTTAATTATAACAACGAGACGGACTTGACTGCAGTTGTGAATTTGATTTATCTTTCAGCAAGAGATACCTATCGTGTGGAAAGGGAAGATAAAGCTGGGATTGGATATGTAGATTTTATTTTTTATCCAAGAAGGAAAAATGAAACTGGAATTATTCTTGAATTGAAGGTAGATTCTACGCCGCAGGAGGCGATTCGACAGATCAAAGACAAAAAATATACATTGCGTTTCCAGGGAAAAATCGGAGAGGAACCTGAGTATTCAGGAAAGGTTCTTGGGGTAGGTATTGCATATGACAAAAAATTGAAAAAACATAGCTGTCAGGTAGAAGTCATTACTTAAGGATAAATTTAGGTACGATAGAACATCCACTGATTTTTTGATTATAGAAAAGTTGTATCTTGTCGAAAAAAGTCGCTTGAAAAAGTTGATGGTTTCGCGAAGACAAAAGGCCAATCCAAATTTCATTGACTTTAGCCGGGGGATATGTTACCATAATTGGGTAATTGATGCTATGCCAATATAGGTTTGGATGTCTGGCCCAAACGTTTCTACCGCACGCCTGAAGCTGCGACTATTGGTACTAAAATAGACGTGTATTGGCAGCAGGCTTAAGAAATTAAGTCTGTTTTCTCTTTTGTGGGCCGTATCAGAAGATGTAATGTTTCACGCAACCGCAAGGTAAAAAACGGCTGCTGTTTCATTACATGAAAACGGAGGTATGAAAAATGAAGTTGAGAAAGTTTCTTGCACTTGCGCTGACAGCAACCACGGTTCTGTCCATGAGCGCATTGACCGGATGTTCTTCCGGTTCTTCTGACAGCACAACTGCTGCTGCAACAGAGGCTGCCAAGGCAGAAGAAACGAAGGAAGAGGGAGCAGAGGAGACTGCTGCCGAGACCGCAGCGGCTGCTGACATTAAGATCGGTTTTATCTTCCTGCATGATGAGAACTCTACCTATGACAAGAATTTTATTGACGCTGCTAATGCAGCCAAGGAGGCTCTTGGCCTGACCGATGATCAGGTGATCTTTAAGACCAATATCCCGGAGAGCAGTGAGTGTTATGAGGCGGCTGCCGATCTGGCAGACCGTGGCTGCAACATTGTGTTTGCAGACAGCTTCGGCCATGAGCAGTATATGGCACAGGCTGCAGAGGAGTTCCCGGAGGTTCAGTTCTGCCATGCAACCGGAACTACTGCACATACTGCTGGCCTGGACAACTTCCACAATGCATTTGCTTCCATCTATGAGGGACGCTATCTTGCAGGTATCGCAGCAGGCATGAAGTTAAATGAGATGATCGCTGACGGCCAGTTTACTGAGGACGAGGCTAAGATCGGCTATGTAGGTGCTTATACATATGCTGAGGTTATTTCCGGCTACACCTCCTTCTACCTGGGAGCAAGATCCGTATGCCCAAGCGCTACCATGGAAGTACAGTTTACTGGAAGCTGGTATGATGAGACGGCTGAGAAGGAAGCTGCCAATACTCTGATCAGCCGCGGCTGTAAGTTAATCAGCCAGCATGCAGACTCCATGGGTGCACCTACCGCATGTGAGAGCGCTGGTGTTCCTAACGTTTCCTACAACGGAAGCACCGTATCTGCCTGCCCCAACACCTTTATCGTATCCTCCAAGATCGACTGGGCGCCATATTTCGAGTATATTGTGAACTGTGTGGCAAACGGCGAAGCAATCGCTGCTGACTGGTGCAAGGGTCTGGAGGAAGGCTCTGTGGTTCTGTCTGAGCTGAATGACAAGGCTGCCGCAGAGGGAACTGCCGATGCCATTGCAGAGGCTGAGAAGAAGCTGATCTCCGGCGAACTGCATGTGTTTGATACCTCTGTCTTTACCGTAGACGGAGCTGCTGTAGAGTCCTATATGGCAGATGTGGACACGGATCCGGCTTACACACCAGATACTGAGGTTGTTTCTGACGGATATTTCCATGAGTCTGAGATGCGGTCCGCTCCATACTTCGACCTGCGTATTGATGGAATTACCACTCTGAACGAGATGTTCTAATCGTTAGAAATTCAAATTTATTACTTCACCCAACCGGGCGGGGCATCAACTGCCCCGCCTTTTCAAATTATAAGACATGTAATGACACATCGGCACACAGGAGGATTTATGGAGGAACGAAAAAATGCGGCGATTGAACTGCGCAATATTACCAAGACCTTTGGAAAGGTAGTTGCGAATAAGAATATCAGCCTTTGTGTGAACCGCGGCGAGATCCTTTCCATACTGGGGGAAAACGGAAGCGGTAAGACAACTCTGATGAATATGATTTCCGGTATTTATTTCCCGGATTCAGGGCAGATTCTGATCAACGGCAAGGAGGCGGTGATCAGTTCTCCCAAGGATGCCTTTGATTACAAGATCGGCATGATCCATCAGCATTTTAAACTGGTGGATGTGTTTTCTGCTGCCGAGAATATCGTGCTGGGCTTTCAGGAGCAGGAGGGCTTCAGCATCCGCCGTTCTGCGGAACGGATCCGCAGCATCAGCCAGCAGTACGGCTTTCATTTGGATCCCATGAAGAAGGTATATGAAATGTCGGTTTCGGAAAAGCAGATGGTGGAGATCATCAAGGTGCTGTACCGGGGGGCGGATATCCTGATCTTGGATGAGCCTACCGCTGTTCTGACTCCCCAGGAGACACGGAACCTGTTTGATATCCTGCGGCGCATGCGGGAGGACGGAAAGGCCATCGTTATTATTACCCATAAGCTCCACGAGGTGCTTTCCCTGTCAGACCGGGTGGCGGTTCTGCGGAAGGGAGAGTACATCGGAACGGTGGAAACGGCAAAGACCAACGAGTCCGAGCTTACTGAGATGATGGTGGGAAAGAAGATTTCCCTGAACATTGAGCGAAGCCTGCCAAAGGAGCCTAAGGATCGCCTGGCAGTGAAAAATGTAAGCTACAAGGACCGGAATGGCGTGCAGGTGTTAAAGGATGTATCCTTCACGGCACGCTCCGGTGAGATCCTGGGCATTGCCGGTATCGCAGGAAGCGGGCAGAGGGAGCTTCTGGAAGCGATTGCCGGACTGCTGGAGCTTCAGGAAGGAGAGATCCTTTATTACGCCCCGGAGGACGGGAAGGAGAACAATTTAAGAGATAAGACACCGCTGCAGATCCGGAATCTTGGAGTGCGGCTGTCCTTCGTACCGGAGGACCGCCTGGGCATGGGTCTGGTGGGCAATATGGATATCACCGACAATATGATGCTGCGCAGCTACCGCAGCGGCAAATCTGTATTTGTAAAGCGCAGGCCGCCGAAAGAGCTGGCAGAGCATGTGATCCAGCAGCTGGATGTGGTAACGCCGGGAGTGTCCACGCCGGTGCGCCGCCTGTCGGGAGGCAATGTGCAGAAGGTGCTGGTGGGGCGTGAGATCGCCTCGTCGCCTACGGTGCTGATGGCTGCTTATCCGGCCAGAGGACTGGACATTAATTCCTCTTATCTGATCTACAATCTGCTGAACCAGCAGAAGCAGGCTGGAGTTGCCGTGATCTTCGTGGGCGAAGATCTGGATGTGCTGCTGGAGCTGTGTGACCGGATCATGGTTCTCAGTTCCGGCAGAGTCACCGGCATGGTGGACGGAAGGACGGCAGCGAAGGAGCAGATCGGTATCCTGATGACAAAGACAGATGGGGGGAAGACACATGAGCAGTAAGAAAAAACATGAGCCCAAGTTTCACATTGCCAAGCGGGACGCCCTTGCCTGGTGGCAGTCCTGGCTGATCCGGATCGCTGCAGTTTTGGCTGCCCTGATCGTATGTGCACTGGTGACTGTGGTGCTTACCGGAGAGAATCCGATCAGTGTATACGTAAAAATGTTTGATGGAGCCTTCGGCACCAAGCGGAGGATCTGGAGCCTGGCACAGAATACCGCCATGCTGCTCTGCGTGTCGCTGGCGGTGACACCGGCCTTTAAGATGCGGTTCTGGAATATCGGAGCCGAGGGACAGGTGCTGATGGGCGGACTGGCCACAGCCGCCTGCATGATCCTGTTTGGGGAAAAGCTTTCTGGTCCGGCGCTGTACCTGGTGATGATCGTCACCAGCTGTCTGGCCGGTGCGGTCTGGGCTGTGATCCCTGCCTTTTTCAAGGCTAACTGGAAGACCAATGAAACGCTGTTTACGCTGATGATGAATTATATTGCCATTCAGCTGGTATCTTATTATACCTATATCTGGTCCGTGCCCAAGGGCTCCGGCCAGATCGGCGTGATCAACCGCGCAACCAAGAGCGGCTGGCTGCCCTCTTTAGGCGGACATGATTATCTGCTGAATATTCTGATCGTGGCAGCTCTGACGGTGTTTATGTTCATTTATCTGCGCAGCAGCAAGCAGGGCTATGAGATCGCGGTGGTAGGAGAGAGCGAAAATACCGCCCGGTATGTAGGAATTGACGTGAAGAAGGTCATTATCCGCACCCTGATCCTTTCCGGCGCCATCTGCGGCATTGCAGGGCTTCTTTTAGTCAGCGGAACCGACCATACCATTACCAGGGATACGGCTGCCGGGCGAGGATTTACGGCAATCATGGTTTCCTGGCTGGCCAAGTTTAATCCGCTGTATATGATCCTGACCTCCTTCCTCCTTGTTTTCTTCCAGAAGGGAGCCATTGAGATCTCCACCACCTTCGGGCTGAACGACTCGTTTTCGGATATTCTCACAGGAATCATTATTTTCTTCATTATCGGCAGCGAGTTTTTTATCAACTATACCATTAAGGTTCATAATTCTAAGAAAGGGGAGAAATAATCATGATAGCATCCTTTATTCAGCGTGCAGTTGTCCAGGGAATTCCGCTGTTATTCGGGTCCACCGGAGAGATCATTACAGAGAAATCCGGCAATTTAAACCTTGGAATTCCCGGCATCATGTATGTAGGCGGCATCAGCGGAGTAATCGGGGCATTCCTGTATGAGCAGTCTCTCCCTGATGTTTCAGCCATTAATCCGGTTCTGGCAGTGCTGATCCCACTTCTGGCTTCCATGCTGGGATCCCTGTTTATGGGACTGATCTATTCTCTTCTGACGGTGACCCTGCGTGCCAACCAGAATGTGACGGGCCTTGCCCTTACCACCTTTGGAACCGGCTTCGGCAACTTCTTCGGCGGTTCCCTGATCAAGCTGGTGAAAAGCGATATGCCTTCCATCAGCCTGACCGCCACCAGCAACTGCTTCCGCAAAACCCTGCCCTTTGCCAATGATTTTGGCGCAGTAGGTCAGGTATTCTTTTCCTATAGCTTTCTGGCATATACGGCCATCGTGCTGGCGCTGGTCACTTCCTATGTGCTGAACCGGACCAGAGTAGGGCTTCATCTGCGGGCAGTAGGTGAGAATCCGGCCACAGCAGATGCAGCCGGTATCGATGTAAACCGCTATAAATATGCGGCTACCTGTATCGGTAGCGTGATCGCAGGTCTGGGCGGTTTGTATTATGTTATGGATTATGCCTGCGGTGTCTGGTCCAATAATGGCTTCGGTGACCGGGGCTGGCTGGCCATCGCCCTTGTTATTTTCGCAGTCTGGAGACCGAATGTGAGCATTCTGGGTTCCATTCTGTTCGGCGGATTGTTCATCGTGTATAACTATATCCCCAATCTGGGAATGAGTGACCAGGAGCTGTTCAAGATGCTTCCCTATGTGGTGACCATCATCGTACTGATCATCATCAGCATCCGGGAAAGCCGGGAGACGCAGCCTCCGGCACATCTGGGCGTGTCCTATTTCCGGGAGGAGAGATAAATTGCGGCAGATCAATTGCGGAGGCCGCAGATTTCAATATTTGCTTTGCAGAAATGAAACGTGTGCAGGAGATGCTGTAAGCATCTCCTGTTTGTTTGCGCGCCATGGGCGCGCTCTAACGGGTGAAAGTCCCGAACA
>JAUNGG010000037.1 GCA_030524635.1 Lachnospiraceae bacterium | reverse complement strand
TATATCATGAGACGGATATCGGTTCAACCGCATATTTAAGAAAAATAATTCTTATTATTTTTTTTCAAATTTTTATTGATTTTCTTGATTTACACGGTATAATTATGATAAAGATGGTGAAATTTTTCACATCTAAGGTAGGCCCTGCCATACGTGCAGGCTTACCCAATTCTTTACTTACCAACCATATACTATAAAAGAAAAGAGGTTAAATGTAAGATGGCAGGAATTGATTTAAGTAAGTATGGTATTACCGGAACTACAGAAATTGTACACAACCCTTCTTATGAGATGTTATTTGAAGAAGAGACAAAACCGAATCTGGAAGGCTTCGAAAAAGGACAGGTGAGTGAACTTGGTGCAGTTAACGTAATGACTGGTATCTATACAGGTCGTTCACCAAAAGATAAGTTTATCGTAGTAGATGAGAATTCCAAGGATACTGTATGGTGGACTTCTGATGAATACAAGAATGACAACCATCCGGCTACCCAGGAAACCTGGGACGCAGTAAAGGAGATCGCTCTGAAGGAGCTTTCTGACAAGAAGCTGTATGTGGTTGATGCATTCTGCGGCGCTAACAAGGATACCCGCATGGCAATCCGTTTTATCATGGAGGTTGCTTGGCAGGCTCACTTTGTTAAAAATATGTTTATCTGCCCATCTGAAGAAGAGCTGAAGGATTTCGAGCCCGACTTTGTTGTTTACAATGCTTCTAAGGCAAAAGTAGAGAACTACAAGGAATTAGGCCTGAACTCTGAGACTGCAGTAGTATTCAATATCACCAGCCGTGAGCAGGTTATCATCAATACCTGGTACGGCGGCGAGATGAAGAAGGGTATGTTCTCCATGATGAACTACTATCTGCCATTAAAGGGCATCGCTTCCATGCACTGCTCTGCAAACACCGATATGAACGGTGAGAATACCGCTATCTTCTTCGGCCTCTCCGGTACCGGCAAGACCACTCTGTCTACCGATCCTAAGCGTCTTCTGATCGGTGATGATGAGCACGGCTGGGATGACAACGGCGTATTCAACTTCGAGGGCGGCTGCTATGCTAAGGTTATCAACCTGGACAAGGAGTCTGAGCCGGATATCTACAATGCAATCAAGCGCAATGCTCTTCTTGAGAATGTAACCCTGGATGCAGAGGGCAAGATCGATTTCGCTGATAAGAGCGTAACGGAGAATACCCGTGTATCTTACCCGATCAACCACATCGAGAAGATCGTTCGCCCGGTTTCTTCTGCACCGGCAGCTAAGAATGTAATCTTCCTGTCCGCAGATGCATTTGGTGTACTGCCTCCAGTATCTATTCTGACTCCAGAGCAGACCCAGTACTACTTCCTGTCCGGCTTCACCGCTAAGCTGGCTGGTACCGAGCGTGGTATTACCGAGCCTACTCCTACCTTCTCTGCTTGCTTCGGCCAGGCATTCCTTGAACTGCATCCTACCAAGTATGCAGAAGAGCTGGTAAAGAGAATGGAAAAGAGCGGCGCAAAGGCATATTTAGTAAACACCGGCTGGAACGGCACCGGCAAGCGTATCTCCATCCGCGATACCCGTGGTATCATCGATGCAATCCTGAATGGCGATATCTTAAATGCACCAACCAAGAAGATCCCATACTTCAACTTTGAGGTTCCAACTGAGCTTCCAGGCGTAGATACTAACATTCTTGATCCTCGCAACACTTATGCAGATGCTTCCGAGTGGGAGGCTAAGGCTAAGGATCTGGCAGCAAGATTCGTTAAGAACTTTGCAAAATATGAAGGTAATGAAGCAGGCAAGGCTTTAGTTCCTGCAGGTCCTCAGTTATAATATCCTGTCAAAATTAAAATTTTATCGGGTGCGGCATATGCCGCACCCGATTTTTCATAGGTTTATTTGGCTATTAATTGGCACGATGGCCGGAGCCGATTGCCTACAGCAGATGTGCTCTCAGCTCTTCTCCGCTCTTTGCAGACAGATATGCCGGTGCAATATCAAACACCGTCTTGCAGCCGCTCATGCCTTCCTGATTCATCCGGTATGCCGCTCTTGCGTAAGCCACAATAACGGAGCCTGTGAATTCCGGATTGGAATCCAGCTTTAAGCTGTACTCGATCACATGCTGATTTTCCTTGTTCATTCCGGTGCTTCCGGTGCGGATTACGCAGCCGCCGTGGGGAAGTCCGCTGTGATCTCTTGCCATCTCCTCCTCGGTGATGAAATGTACGGTGGTATCGTAATCAGAGAAGTAGTTTGGCATAGTCTTGATCTCCTCTTCGATCCTTGCTAAATCAGCACCCTCCTCTGCTACCACAAAGCACTCTCTGGTGTGCTTCTGTCTGGTGGTCAGTTCTGGATTTGAGCCGCTTCTGACAGCCTCCACAGCCTCAGGAACCGGGATCGTATACTGTCTGGCATCCTTTACCCCGGCGATCCGGCGGACCGCATCGGAATGCCCCTGGCTGACGCCCTTACCCCAGAAGGTATAATCATGACCTTCTGGAAGAACTGCATTGGCATATAAACGATTTAAAGAAAACATGCCTGGATCCCAGCCGCAGGAAATAATACCGATCTTTCCAGCTGCCTTTGCAGCACCGTCAACAGCAGCGAAATGCTCCGGAATCCTTGCGTGGGTGTCAAAGCTGTCTACTACATTGTACATTCCCGCATACTTTGGCGTCTGCACCGGCAGATCAGTGGCGCTGCCGCCGCATAAGATCAGGACATCGATCTGATCCTGCATATGCTCCAGTTCATCGATTCCATATACTGGAACTCCTGCACTTCTAACCTGCAGGCTCTCCGGGCTGCGGCGGGTAAATACGGCAGTCAGCTCCATGTCCGGATTCTGATGAACTGCGCTCTCCACTCCTCTGCCCAGATTGCCGTATCCTAAAATACCAATTCTGATGCTCATTATTCTTCTCTCCCTTACTGATTCGTCTTAAACTTGTGAAAAATTCCATTGAGAATCCTATGGTATTTTAGCACAAAACAGGAATTTGTAAAATGTTTTTTTGAAAATACTGCTCCAGGAAACCGGTGAGCAGCAGCACTGTCAGATTGCCTTTCCCAGCTTCGCTGCCTTGCGAAACAGAACAAAGCCGATCAAAAATAAAACGGTAAGCATCGCCACCCCTGCGCTTGCTGCTCCGGTGATCTGGGCAACTGCCCCCACTAAGGTGGTTCCCAGAAAGGAAGCTCCTTTTCCGCAGATATCGTAAATGCCGAAATATTCTCCCGATTTATCCGTAGGAATGATCTTTGCAAAGTAGGACCTGGACAATGCCTGAATAGCGCCCTGGAACATGCCCACTAATACTGCCAGTACCCAGAATTCCCACTGCTTGTCCAACTGGATGGCGAACAAGGATATGCCGGTGTAGGCCAGAATACATACCTTCAGCAATCTGCTGGTCTCATAGCCTTTTGACAATCTGGAAAACACCAAGGCACAGGGAAAAGCAACCAGCTGAGTAACCAGAAGGGCCAGCAGCAGCTGGCTGGATGCCAGCCCCAGAGCACTTCCGTAGGCCGTTGCCATCTCAATAATGGTGTAGACTCCATCGATAAAGAAGAAAAAGGACAGCAGATACAAAAAAATATGCTTCTGCTTTTTAATATCCCGAAACGTCTGAAACAGCCGGCGGAAGCTGTCCCGGACAGGATACTTCGGCAGCTGGACATAGTGCTTCTGCTCATAGTTCTTCAGCAGAGGGATTGTAAACAGCAGCCACCATGCCCCATTCAGGAAAAACGCGATGGTGATGGCAGTTCTCATGGTAATCCCGATCTGCTGGTACAGAAGGACAAAGCCAAGAGACACCACAAAGGGGATACAGCTTCCAATATAGCCCCATGCATATCCATTGGAGGATACCTGGTCCAGACGCTGCTCGGTGGTCACATCCACCAGCATGGAATCGTAAAAGATCAGGCTGGCATTGTATCCCACCTTTGCCAGGATAAAAACTGCCAGAAAAGTCACCCAGGACAAGGGAACTGCCAATGCACCGCAGCCGATCACACCAATGAGCATGCAGACAGCAAATAAGGGTTTTTTAAAGCTTTTGGTATCGGCTATGGTGCCCAGCACCGGGCCGATCAACGCCACGATCACCGTTGAAATCGAAGCCGCATAGCCCCAGTAAGCCAGATAATCCACCTCGGACATCCCGGCACTGGCAGCCAGATGGTTAAAGTAAATCGGAATAATAGTGGAAACCAGCAAAATAAAAGCAGAATTTCCTACATCGTAAAGTATCCAGCATCGTTCCTGTTTGGTTAATCTTGAATGTTCCATGAAATCCTCTCCATCCTTTTGCTGATTTAAACTCCTGATCCTCTAAAAGAGCCACCAGGTCATCTGCTTTGACCGCTCCAGTCCCAGCTTCTGCTGAAGCCTCTCAGAAACCACATTTCCCTCAAATACCTGACAAAAGGGCGTACGCCCCTGTGAGAGCATATGGCGGATCACCGTTTCCAGCTGATTCTTATCCAGCAGGCGCACCTGAGAGATCTCTTTTTCTGTAATGCCAGCCTCCGCAAGCTGCTCTTCATTCAAAGCTTCATATGGATAGCGATATTGATAGCATGGATGAAATTCCGGAAAATGATACTGTTCCTGCAGCGCAAATGCAATATTTTTTTGATGAACCGCATAAACAGCAGGAGGACAGTGCTTTAGAATCTGAAAGCACTTCTCCTCCTGTGCAATATGGCCTGCATCCTGGTTTGATACCAGACCTCAGGTGCGGTCACCCGGCACCTTATCTATATCATATCACAAACAGGAGAAAAACAAAACCAATTACAGTTACAGCAGCCGGGCAATGTCCGGAAATACCTCCACGCTGCGCTTTAAGATTCCCTGCATATAAGCAATCAAAATTCCATAATTGGTCATCGGGATTCCCTGGTCCTCTGCACAGCTTAAACGGTACTTCATTTCACGTTCATTTAACATACACCCGCCGCAGTGGACGATCAGCTTGTAGCAGCTTAAATCATCTGGGAATTCGGTTCCAGAGGTAAACTCATACACCAGATCCTTTCCGGTATATTCCTTCATCCATCTGGGCAGCTTTACACTTCCAATATCATCACACTGGCGATGGTGGGTGCAGCCCTCACTGATCAGCACCTTATCCCCGTCCTGAAGGCGGTCCAATGCTGTTACCCCTTTTACCACCGATTCCAGGTTCCCCTTATAGCGGGCAAAGAGAATGGAAAAGGAAGTCAGCGGAATGGTTTCCGGCGTATCTGCCGACACCTTGGCAAATGCCTGGCTGTCTGTGATCACCAGCCGTGGCTTTTGTCCCAGCCGTTCCAGCGTAGGCTTCAATTCGGTTTCCTTCACCACCACAGACACCGCATCTGATTCCAGGATATCCCGGATGGTCTGCTGCTGAGGCAGGATCAAACGTCCCTTCGGCGCAGCCTTATCAATCGGAACCACCAGCACCACAAAGTTCGATGGAGCGATCAGATCGCCTACAATCCGCAGCCTGGTATCTTCAGTCTTAACCAGTCCGGCGATCCGCTCCTTCAACTCCTGAATTCCGGTTTTTTGGGAAGCGCTGATCCAGAGAACCTGCTCCTCTGAAATTCCAGCCTGGCTCAGCATCCGCTCCGTTTCCTGCCGAAGCTGCATACTATGTCCATTTGTGCTTTGTTCTGCTTCCCCAGAAAGCAGATCTTCTTTATTCAGAGCAATCAGATAGGGAATCTTCTTCTTCTGAATCCGCTGGATCAGAGAAAAATCCTCTCTGGAAGGCCCTTCTGTCCCGTCAATCACCAGAATCGCTGCATCGGTTTTGTTCAGCACCTGATTGCTTTTCCTCACTCGAAGCTGCCCCAGCTCTCCGGTATCATCGATCCCAGGAGTATCCATCATCACAACCGGTCCCATGGGAAGCAGCTCCATTGATTTGTAAACCGGGTCGGTGGTGGTTCCCTTGATTTCGGAAACCACCGCCAGATTTTGCCCGGTAACTGCATTCATCACGCTGGATTTTCCCGCATTGCGCTTTCCAAAAAATCCAATATGTACCCGCTCGGAGGCAGGTGTCTGATTCAAGCCCATATGGCAAATCCTCCTTTCTTCCCGGAAAGCCTTCAAAACAGCCGTTCCCATACCTTCTGTTCCTCTAAAACCCAAAACGGCTGCAGGCCTTCCCTGTCACCATCATCAGAAGCGGAAATCCCGGTTGCCCTTTTCGATCTCCACTAACCGCTCCTTCACGATCTCCTGTACCTTCTCCTTCGGAATGCTGCCGATCTCCTTCTCGATCAGTTCCAGGCCGATCCGCTTCGTATCCTCAGACGCATAATCCATCAGGTATTCCTTCAAGGTCATCAGCGCATTGGGCAGGCAGCAGTTGTGGATCTGCCCGGCCTTGCACAGGGACATGAACCGGTCTCCGGTCCGCCCCTCCCGGTAACAGGCGGTACAGAAGCTTGGGATATAGCCCATGCCCATCAGCCAGTTTACCACCTCATCCAGAGAGCGCTTGTCACTGACCTCAAACTGCTCAGAGGATTCTTCTTCTGGTTCCGGCTCTACATATCCGCCAACGCTGGTTCTGGAACCGCCGGAGATCTGGGAAACGCCTAAGTGAAGCACTCTCTCCCGGCACTTCTGGCTTTCTCTGGTGGAGATGATCATGCCGGTATAAGGAACGGCAACCCGGATACAGGCAACGATCTTTGCAAAGGTATCATCATCGATTCCATTGTCAAATACCTCGGGATCAATGTCATCAGCACGGCGGATCCGAGGTACGCTGATGGTGTGAGGGCCGACTCCGTATACCGCCTCCAGATGCTCCGCATGCATTAATAGACCGGCAAACTCATAACGGTACAGCTCCAGGCCAAACAGTACGCCGCAGCCTACATCATCAATACCGCCTTCCATGGCCCGGTCCATCGCCTCGGTGTGGTAATTATAATCATGCTTCGGCCCGGTTGGATGAAGCTTTAAATAGCTCTCCTTATGATAGGTTTCCTGGAACAGGATGTAGGTGCCGATTCCAGCTTCCTTCAGCTTCCGGTAATTTTCTACGGTAGTTGCCGCAATGTTCACATTGACACGGCGGATGGCTCCGTTTTTATGCTTGATGCTGTAGATGGTCTTAATGCTCTCCAGCACGTATTCAATGGGGTTGTTGACCGGATCTTCTCCTGTCTCCAGGGCAAGGCGCTTGTGGCCCATATCCTGCAGGGCAATCACCTCCTGGCGGATCTCCTCCTGAGTCAGCTTCTTTCTTGGGATGTGCTTATTCTTTGCATGGTATGGACAGTAAACACATCCGTTGACACAGTAATTGGACAGATATAAGGGAGCAAACATCACGATACGGTTTCCATAGAAATCCTTCTTGATCTGCTCTGCCAGAGCATAGATTTCCTGGTTTTTATCTTCCAGCTCACAGTCCAGAAGAACGGCAGCTTCCCGGTGGCTTAAGCCCTTCCGCTCTCTTGCCTTGTTTAAGATCTGGTCGATCAGCTCCCGGTTTGCTTTGTTGGCCTCCGCATAGGCCAGAGTTTCCATGATCTCCTCATGATTGATAAATTCATCTGCACATTTTGATTTTGGATTATACATACTTAGGTTCCTTTCTACCTCGGGTCAGAAGCTTCTTTCCCTTCAGGTTCTGCATCATTTATTTTTTGGTAATGATTTACCGAATGCACTTAATTTTTTGAGTACAATGCCTTTGAGCTGACGCCTGGAAGCCGTCCCAGCTTGCCGGATAAGGCACTGATAATGTCGGCAGGCGCATCCACCACAATGCTGATAATATTAACCTGCTTTTTTTCATAAGGCAGTCCCATCCGCCCAATAATATATTGTCCATACTGATGAAGCAGTCCATTGACCTGCTCAGCCCGGCTTTTATCTTCGATAATAATGCCGATCACTGCGATTCTGGTTTCCTTTTCTTCCATTTGCTTCCCTTGCCTTTCTTTTGCTTTTGCTTGGCTGCCAAATGTCTGTACGTCCTTGGGTGCAAGCGCGCAGTCCGCACAGCCGCTTGGCAACACTTTCACAATAAAATAAGAGAACCTCCGAAAAGGTTCTCTGTGTATTCCAGAATATGCAAAAGAAACCTGTATCCATGCAAAAATGCAGCATACAGACTGTGCAGTCTTCCCGTCAGATCCTCTTTCCGGTCAGTTATGAATCATGTTCCCTTCACTGCAAGGACAATGTGCTCACAGCTCAGATATTGATTATTGAGAAAATTTTACACGATATCCAGAAAGAAGTCAAGAGGGTTTATAGACTAAGCATCTCCTGATCCTCCTCAGAATCTCCGGCAGCTGCGATCTCAGATCGTGAAAGCTTCAGCCAGCGGCACAAGGTCCGCACTCCATTGGCTTTGCTTGCTTTGGCATCAACGATCTGCAGGCAATTGGCTTCTATGAAATACCGAAGTGTTTCCTGAACTTCTTCCGGCAGAAGGGAGAACAACGCTTCTGCTTCCCTTTTGCTCCAGGGCATATGGGCAGAACGCGTCAGGGTCAACTTATAAACGCATTCATTCTTCCGGCAAGTTAAAATCCGAAAGCGAAATTGCTTCTGCTGCGGTTCTAAGTATGTCACACATTCTGCCGGCAAGGAAGCATAAGATTCACAATATTCCTGCGGATCATCTGGGTGGGCGCCGCCGTCAAGCAGGACATGGGCACCCCCAGCAAAGATTCCGCCGCTGAACAGATGCCGCACATCCCTGCAGCGTTTCATGGCCTCCTCATAAGGCAGCGAGGTGGCAAAAAACAGCAGGCTGCCCTCCGCCTTCACCAGCATCGTCAGCAGCTTGGCTGTCCGGGCCGGAACGGAATCGGCTCCTGCAGGGATCAGGGTACCGTCGATGTCAAGAAAAACGGCTTTCGGACGGCGGGGAATCCGAAACAGCGGATAGGGACCGAACAGGATCTGGTTCATAAAGTCCCTTCTGCCGCCGTAGGCCAGATAGCAGGAGCACAGCTTCCGGCTGCAGACAGGCTCCGGCAGGGCCGCATCCAGCTCATACCAGTTTGTTTTCAGCACAGGACTGATATTGCAGGTGCGAACTGCTCCATTTCCCTCCACAAAAAGACGTCCCTCACATTGACCGCTGTCGCTGGGAACCGGGATCAGCTCCTGCAGGAAGAAGGGATCGATCTCCAGAAAATCAGACTGTTCCTGTTTCGTATAGGGACGCTTATATCCATCCATCTTATTGATCCACAGATAGATCTGCTGCGGCAGGGCCTGGCGCAGCTTTTTAAGCAGCGCTGCATTTTCAGGGACACCTACTGCCCCTGCACAGAGAACAATACCGGCCTTGGTAAGCTGGATACATTTTTCTGCAAATTCTTCCACAGAAGTCATCTCCGGGTGAAAGGTAGCCCAAAGCCGCAGCTTTTCCCTTTTTCCGCCTGCCCCCAGGAAACGTTCCAGGGCATCCTGAATGGAAAAGCTGAGATTGGTCTGGGCTCCTACGGCATCGAAATCATCTGACGCACTGAAAGCAGCCAGTCCTTCCCAATACCAGGGATGGATCAGTGCCTCTCCATATGGAACCACCATCAGTGCATGGATATTCAATGGTGCTGCGCGGTCCAAAAGCTGCTTACAAAAATACAGCCACTGCTCCCTGTCCCGTTCCAGTTCCATCCCAGACATCCGGTGTTTGGAGAAGGGACAGTAGGAGCAGCGGTAATTACAGCTTTTCAAGCTGCCCCGGTAGAGGATCATAGTTCTGCTCATAAATTTCGGTCCTCCCATTCATCCATACGGTCCTGTATTTCCTGAGAAATCAGCTGCGGCCCCAGGTAATCAGAAAGACCCATGCCAGTATCTGTCAGAGTAAGCATGGTCTCGGCTTCCAATCCCAGTTCTCCCACCGGAAAAACTTCCTTTCGAAGCCAGCCCTTCTGCAGCCAGTGAGCCAGCTGCGGGAAATCATGCTCTGCATCGGAATGAAAGTGATCATAATACTTCTGCAGGCTCAGCCCCGGCTGGATCAGCAGGTGGCGGATCACGAAACGCCGCCTGATCTCCTCCTCAGAAAGCAGGATCCCGTGTGTGATCACATTAAAATCTTCTGTCTGCTCAAAAGCCCTCAGCTGGGACAGACAGCCTTTTTGCGTAATGGCATAGGGAGTACAGAAATGAAGCTTTCCCAGATAGCTCCGGCCGCCGCAGCCCAGTGCCAGGGAAGTTCCAAAGCCGCAGTCGGAATAGGGGCGCC
This sequence comes from Lachnospiraceae bacterium, assembly GCA_030524635.1. Classification (GTDB taxonomy): domain Bacteria; phylum Bacillota; class Clostridia; order Lachnospirales; family Lachnospiraceae; genus Caccovicinus. The sequence goes on along the minus strand of JAUNGG010000037.1, from coordinate 29,522 downwards.
TGGCTGCTCCGCTTCTATCTTCTTCCCGATCCGGCTGCCGCACAAACCGCCGCATGGAATCCTGCCGGAAGCCGGAGGAACGCAGAAAGGCAGTTGCCTCCTGATACTGCCGGAAGGCCAGCTCCGGATCCAGCACCAGCCCCTCCTGCAGCTTCCGCTCCAACCCGGCACCATGCTTCACATAAAGCGGGTATAAAAACAGTTCATCCGGCTGGAATGTCAGTGCTTCCTCCAGGGAATTTAAGAGAGAGCCTATGGTCTGCCCTGGAATTCCATAGATAAAATCCAGATTGACACAGGGAAAGGAGAAGGATCGCAGCAAATCCAGGGCCTCTCTGGCTTTCCCTGCATGGTGCTGACGCTGCAGGGTTTTCAGCTCACCGTCATGAAAGCTCTGAATTCCCATGCTGACCCGGGTGGCTCCTGCAGATTTTAAAAGCTTCAATTTCTCTTTTGTGGTCTGATTCGGCGCCGTTTCGATGATCAGATCCCGGTTCCGGGAAAGGGAAAGGCTGCTGTCCACCAGCTGAAACATCCGATCCAGCTGCTTTTCCGTCAGCAGCAGGGGCGTGCCGCCGCCGATGGTAATATCCCCAAATTCAGTCCCGTATGGCTCCAGAATATCCCGAAACTGGGTAAGCTGCCGCTCCACTCCATCCAGATAGCGGTCCATCTCCTCCTCTCCCTGTCCGGTGACAGAGAACAGATTGCAGTAGCCGCATTTCGTCTGGCAGAAGGGAATATGCAGATAAAGGCCATGTCCTCTGCCAGCCAGGCAGGAAGCATAATCCTTCAGAAAAATCCCCTCCAGGGGGCGGTATGCTGTCTTGTGGGGGTAGCTGTACATATACTGTATATAAGGGTTCATGTGGAACGACACTCCTTGTAAATATGAATTCAATGATACGCACGCCTTTCTGTCAATGGCTCAAATAAAAAAATGCTTGTAGGGAACGGTGTTCACAATGGGATGATTGATGCCGTGAAACTGACAGCCATCCTCCCCATAGCAGGTGCCATGATCAGAACAGCAGATCACAAAGGTATCGCCGCGCCGCTTTTTCCACTGAGTAAACAGCCGTCCAAGCTCCTGATCTGCATACCGGAGGGCTGCTGCATGGCTTTCCACGCTGTCATGGGAAGCACCTTCCAGGTAAAAATAATTAGGATAATGAATGGCATCTACATTCAGATACAGAAAAATATGCCGATCTTCCTCCGCTCCATCCAGCTTTTTCAGGATAAAATCCACCTGGTTTTTCGTGCTGTCCTTTACCGGGCAGGCAAAGGAGGGATTCCAGTAGCTCTTCTGAAAATATCCTGGGAAAACCTTTCCAAGCTCAGAACGCTTGTCAAAAAATGCTACGCCTCCCACACACCAGGTATCATATCCTTCCTTTTCCAGACCTTCCATAATGGTGCTGCCGGAGAATGCATAGGCGCCTTCCGGTCCTTTCTTTCCCAGGCCGATCTGCCCTGGAAAGAATAAAAGCTCCCGGTCTGCCACATTTTTAGCATCATAGGGGCAGGGAAGAAAGCCGGCAAACATGGCATGATGAGACGGATAGGTAAAATTGCCTGGCGCCTGGCATTTCTTCCAGGGGCCATACTGGTTTAAGACCAGGGTAGTTCCGGCCGCCTCCTCCTGAACCGCCACATCGTACCGCAGCGTGTCCAGGCAGACAAACAGGATATCATGGGTTCCCACCACCTGATTCATATCTACGGAAGGCGTTCTCCTTCCCTGCTGGGAAGCTGCAAACAGACGGATGGGCACATCACTGGCAGCTCGTTTTTCTGTATTGTCAGTCATTGTAAATACTCCATTTCATTAGATTGGTTGCTTTTTCCATCCACTGCTTCATCATTTCCGCCTGATGAAGGTAGATGCGGTTTTCATGGTAAATATCCTGATAAATCAGATCACCTTGCCCGTTCATCTCAATAATGCGAGGCCGCAGGCTGCCTTTTTCCAACAGAAGATCGATCCCGGCACTTTTTAATCCGGGATAACATTCCATGGCATTCCGGCATAACACGGTGATAGTTTCTATAACTGTCTGGGGCAGCTTCAGCGCTTCCGCAGGCAGTGGGTGGTTATTCAAATGCAGATTGGTAATAGGGCCTTTAGACAGCCTTGCCAGTAGAAAATCCAGTTTTCCATCCTGCATAACTGCCCGCAGGTCGTAAGAAAAGCCATCCTGCTCCGCCTTGGCGTACCAGCGCTCCACGATGCAGTCCAGCTTCAGCAGACGGTTCAGAAGAGAAACGATCTGCTGCCGGTGGGAAAAGCGACGGAGCCGCTTGGTATTGACCAGCTCCTTCGATGACGGCTCCTCCACAGCACAGGTGTAGAGAACCATCTGCCCAGTCCTCGGCTGAAACCGGAAGGCCGCGATACCGGCAGCGCCGGAGCCATGAACCGGCTTAATAAAAACCTGATAGATCCGTTCAGACTCCATAGCCGCCAAGAGCTGATCTGTATTCCCAATCGGCTCCTGCCCGCCCACAGTTTCCGTTATGGATAGTCCGGCCTGGGAAAGGGTATCTTTGCACCCTCTCTTATCCAACAGCGCCAGAATATCCCTGGGGTGATTAAAAAACTGCAGCCGGCAAGCTTCCTGGCAACGGGCCAGGGCCAGCAATTGCTTCTGGTAATCGCCTGTCAGCCCGTCCAGCTCCTCCAGCCGGCAGCTCTCCCAGACAGGGGGATCGATCTTAATCAAAGTTTCTGCCTGTTCCCATCCTTCCGTCAGCTCGCACAAGGCAGGCGGGTCCCACAACCTGGGCCATCCCGCTCTCCAATCCAAAACGTGAACATGCAGCCCGATCTCACAGGCCGCATGCAAAAAAAAGATGGTCCGCTTCGTTTCCGGATTTCCTAGCAGGACGATGTGTCGATGCTCTGGATGGGTTTCTTGAATGATTCTGTCCACAAGCCTTCCTCTCCCCTATCTCCAGCTTTTATTCCGTCAGCATGGCATTCATATAAATCTGGCCGCGGTAATTCTCCGGCTGATTCTGATCCGATGCATCCAGCTTTAGAGGAAGCGCCTTCAGCTTCGCCACCATAGCATCGGATAGATAATGATAATGAACATCCAGCTTTTTTATGTTTGGATAAGACGGAAGGGTTTTGAAAAGCAGTGCCCCGCCCTCATCCGACAAGGTTCCGCAGGACAGATCCAATGTGTGGATCTGATCCATAAACTTGCTCTTTAAAACCACCGCTGCCAGTTCATCCTGGATCTCGCTGTCCGCGATCCCTAAATATTCCAGCTTGGGGAAATCTGCCTTCTCCAGAAATGTTTTTATGGTATCTGCATTGCCGTCAAATCCATAGCAGTCACTTCCAATATAAAGCAGCAGCTTTTTTAAATTGGGAAGCTTCCCTGCCTGGATCGTCTGGATCACATCAACCGGAAGGCCGCCGCAGATGATCGTCAGGGCTTCCAGTCCCTGATGGCAGATCTCTCCCAGTTCCAGTTCGCTGCTCCCCTTAATGGTCAGCTCCTTAAGCTGGGGCATGGCAGCCCACAGCCTGCTGTAGTCCCCCTGAATGATCCAGGAGACTTCACACTCCTCATAATCCATATCACCGATAAACAGCTTTTCAATATGGGCAAATTGGTCTGCATTGGCCACGATCCCGTCTATAATGGGCTGGCAGCTGTCCTCCCATGATCCGCCCCAGCTTCCGATGATCAGTTCTGTTAATGCCGGGAAATCCGGATCATCCATAATATCCTGGATCATCGTACCTGCTCCCTTCCCAGCTTCATACTCGTCATAATCATATGCGTATGTTTTTGTTGTCTCCATCTGTACCTCCTAAATGATAATCATTGTTCTTATCTCTTACATTTCTCCAATCCGGCCATCCCAAATCTGTTAGGATTATTGTAATACATTTTCTGTAAACAGGCAAGACAACAATCACATCTTAATCACTTGAAACAACTCCCTCATCATCAGCCAGTTGGACCGGAAGAAGTTCATAAGCTGCCAGTATCCGGCCCCCGTCAGGTCATATTCCTGAATCAGCTCAAATTTCGCCAGAATGCTGCGGGGATCCTCAAACCATACCTCATGCTGGATGCCGTACTGCCAGTACCGAAAATACGGCGACATGGCTGTTGTGTCAAACTGGATCTGGACTCCATGGTCTACAGCGATCTGGATTGCTTCCAAATTGTGGATGGTACGAGCTCTGGTCACTCCCTGCTCATAAGGCAGCGGCCAGTCATACCCATAATTTGGAATCCCAAGACTGATCTTTTCCCTGGGAATCTCTGAAACTGCGTAATTGACCACACGGCGAACCATGTTAAGGGGTGCCACTGCCATAGGCGGCCCCTGGGAATATCCCCATTCATATGTCATCAGCATGACCCGGTCGGCTGCCTGGCCTAACAGCCGGTAATCCACTCCCTCATACAGCAGTCCTTTTTGATCGGCCGAGGTTTTGGGCGCCAAGGCTACCGTTACCGGATAGCCGAAGGAATTCATAACGCTGCGGACCAAGCTCACAAATTCCACAAATCCCACCCGGTCTTCCGCCAAAATATATTCAAAATCAATATCCAGCCCCATAAATCCACGCTCCTGCATGGTACGTCCCAGCTCCCAGATCAGATGCTGCTGAATGGCTGGATCCTGGACCAGGGCGGATACCAGGTTATTATTAAATTTCCCATCTGCCCCTAAAGGCGTTAAGGTTAGAACAGGACGCACTCCTGCATTTTTGGCTGCTTCGATCATCCAGGCATCATCGCTCATGGGATGAACCAGATTTCCTTCCTCCGTAAATCCATAGGAAAAAACATACAGATCCGTCAGAAAGGGAAGCGTATCCTGTAAGGTTCTGGAATTGATGAATGGATATGCATAACCGAAGGAATACAGAGCAGGCCTGCCCTGGCTTTCTGTCCCGCTCCCTGACAAAATCAAAAGAGCCTGGCCAACAGCCAGGCGGTAAGGATATTCGATCTGGTTCGCCCAGATCACATCCTCTGCTGAAATAGAATGGGCGGCAGCGATGGAATCCACGCTGTCGCCTTCTTTTACTACATAAAGTTCCATGACAGAGTCCTTTCTGTCATATATCTTACTGTTATTCTTATGCAGGAGCTGCTGCTGTCATGCACATCCTCCCCATAGAATATCGTCCCGGCTCCTGCCTGCCAGGATGGGAAGGATTTCTTCTCCCAAAAGGCTCCGGCGATATCCGAAAAAAATTCAGGGATGCCTGAATCGGCATCCCTGATACCTGCTGTTTTATTTGTTCTTTGGAATCAGCACCTGGGCACCGCCCATGTATGGACGCAGTACCTCTGGGATAGTCACGCTGCCGTCTGCCTGTAAATGGTTCTCCAGGAAAGCAATCAGCATACGAGGCGGAGCTACTACAGTGTTATTCAAGGTATGAGCCAGGTACTTGCCGTTCTCGCCGTCTACACGGATCTTTAAGCGGCGTGCCTGAGCATCGCCTAAGTTGGAGCAGGAGCCTACCTCGAAGTACTTCTTCTGTCTTGGAGACCATGCCTCAACGTCACAGGACTTCACCTTTAAATCAGCTAAGTCACCGGAGCAGCACTCTAAGGTACGAACCGGAATCTCCATGGAACGGAACAGGTCAACGGTATTCTGCCACAGCTTGTCATACCACATTGGGGATTCCTCCGGCTTGCAGATCACGATCATCTCCTGCTTCTCAAACTGATGGATCCGGTATACGCCTCTCTCCTCAATGCCGTGTGCGCCCTTCTCCTTGCGGAAGCATGGAGAATAGCTGGTCAGGGTCTTTGGAAGCTGATCTTCTGGGGTAATGGTATCAATAAACTTGCCGATCATGGAATGCTCGCTGGTGCCGATCAGATACAGATCTTCGCCCTCGATCTTATACATCATGGCGTCCATCTCAGCGAAGGACATAACGCCGGTTACTACATTGCTGCGGATCATGAACGGCGGTACACAGTAGGTAAAGCCGCGGTTGATCATGAAATCACGGGCATAGGAGATTACAGCAGAATGCAGTCTTGCGATATCGCCCATCAGGTAGTAGAAGCCGTTGCCTGCCACCTTTCCCGCAGCATCCAGATCGATACCGTCGAAGCTCTTCATAATATCCGTATGGTATGGGATCTCAAAGTCCGGAACTACCGGCTCGCCGAACCGCTCAATCTCAACGTTCTCGCTGTCATCCTTGCCGATGGGTACCGTTGGGTCGATGATGTTTGGAATGGTCATCATGATCTTTAATACTTTGGCTTCCAGCTCATTTTCCTTTACCTCCAGCTCAGCCAGACGAGCTGCATTGGCATTTACCTGAGCCTTCACTGCCTCAGCCTCTTCCTTCTTGCCCTGGCCCATCAGTTTTCCGATCTCCTTGGACAGCTTGTTGCGGGCTGCACGCAGACTATCTGCCTCTGCCTTTGCTGCACGGTTCTGGGCATCCAGCTCAATTACCTCATCTACTAAGGGCAGCTTGTCATCCTGAAACTTATTCTTAATGTTCTGCTTTACGATATCCGGGTTTTCACGGACAAACTTCAAATCTAACATGTTATTTCCTCCTGGTATCTTGTACCATTGATTTTTCGTTCTGTTCTTTAAGATACCACATTTTTCTAAGAAAGAAAAGACCTTTTCTGCGGTTTTTCGCGGGGAAAGGTTACTGTTTCATTTTCCGGCATTTCAGGATCAGTTCTGGCAAAATTTCTTCAAAGCAGACTCCGTTTGCCCTGGGAATATCCAGCTCATCGGATTTTATAATACATTGGCGGATAAACCAGGCAGCCAGTTTTACCGTTTCTTCCAGATCCCAGCCGTGTATGGCACCGCCCGCAATGATGGAGGAAAATATATCCCCGGTTCCCGGGCGTTCACCGCCTGCGCGTGGGCTGCGCTGGAAGGAGCAGACAGGACTGCCGAAAGAACTGGAGGCCTGGTTTAAAGATGCAGAAGCAAAGGAAGCATCATTGGGTGCTGACGCGGATTTCAGGATTACATTGGTCAGGCTTTTGGGCGTTCCGATGCCGGTGATAATGACCGATGAAGGGCCCATTTTCTGGATATCCAGGGCCATCTGTTCCAGCTCCCTGCGGCTCCAGCCCTGGGAGCGGTATTCCCGGCCGGTAAGGATGCAGCCCTCGGTTACATTAGGCGTCACCACATCAGCAAGCCTTACCAGACGCTCCATTTCCCGGCACATCTCTGGTGTATAGGTGGAATAGGCCTTTCCGTGATCTCCCATGATAGGATCTACGATCACTTGCGTGTCATCCTTTCGAAAGTCCTTTATCATGTCGGTTACGATGCGGATCTGCTCCTTGGAGCCTAAAAATCCGGTGACAATCCCGTCGAAGGTCAGATCCAGCTCCTTCCATTTACCGATATACTGCTCCATCTTGTCCGTGTAGTCATCGAAAAACCATACCGGGAATCCGGTATGATTGGACAGAATGGAGGTGGGGACCGGACAGCACTGGATCCGCATGGCTGATAAAATGGGAAGAGCCACTGTTAACGAACAGCGGCCATACCCGGATAAATCATTGATCATTGCAATTTTTTTCTGATGATAATTGCTCATAGCAGTTCATTCCTTTTCTTTCGGCTGATCGGGCTGCAAACTTTACTTGATATGGAAAAACATCCCGGATTTCTTCAGCGCCGGCCGCAATGCCATATAGATCGCAACGGAGGCGATGGTGGAGGTTACTGCATTGATGGAGGTGGAGGCCACGTTCCAGGCCAGGGTCAGCTCAGCGGCCGGTTTTCCCAGGATCAGCAGCTTGTAATAATATCCTACCAGCGGATCAAAAATCACATTGAACAGCAGTCCGCCGATAGCTGCCAGGATGGTCCATTTCAGCACATGAGCCTTGTCGTTGGTTTCTGTGATCTTTCCCAGCTTGTGAGCGATCAGTCCGGTGATCAGACCGATGCACAGCTTTAACAGCAGGGTCTTCGGTACATAGGTGATGTAAACCGGATCGAACAGGTCGCCTAACGCCATGCCGATGGCGCCGCCTAAGCCGCCGTAAAATCCGCCTAACAGCAGCGCACCTAATACGCAGACTGCATTTCCTAAATGGATCGAGGTGGCATCGCCGCCTGGAAGCTGGATCTTGATCTGCAGAAAGGTAAATACCACATAGGATAAAGCTGCCATCAGACCAGTTAATGCAATCTTATAAACCTGCTCACTTCCGTGATTTGTTTGAACTCCTGTTTTTGCATTCATAATAAACACTCTCCCTTTTGCTCTTTTTCAAGCAGCTTGCGCCCTTACTGCTTCTTTGTAATGCCCAGATCTGTTGTATGCCGATATATTAGCACAGTGGTGGAGTGTTAGAAATATCCAGTTTGCATCTTTTTAACCAGTCCAGTTTGCAGGCTGGTTTATGCCTCCTTCCGGTCACAGGATTCCACGCAGATGGCAACCCCGTCCCGAAAGGTGATCGTTCCGGTCTCCTCCTCCAGCTCATTGCTGATGCAGCGGCTGCTGGCGGCATCCAGATCGAAATCATTCAGCGGGTACTTAAAGCCGCGGAGAGTAATTCCCTTGATTTGTCCTAAAAGAGGCAGGAAGGAAATGTAGGTGCCCCACTGGTCTGACTTTCGGAAGGTATGCCCATCCTGGATCAGATAGATCTTATTCTGCGGATCTATGATACATGCCTCCACTCCCTGCTGCAGACAGCCATAAAGCAGGAACACATTGGCCAGCATATGGTCGAAGCGGCCTCCGGTAGCACCCAGGATCGTGATGTGGGTGCAGCTGTATGCAATCGCCTTTCTCAGGGCCAGCTCCGTGTCTGTCTCGTTTTTTTCCGGTTCGTGGACATCCCATATGATAAACGGCAAGCTCCGGAATTCTTCCAGAACCGGCGTTTTCACCGTATCAAAGTCTCCCACGATCATATCTGGTATCAGGCCCAGCTCTTTCACCGCTTCCAGGCCGCCGTCCACGGCAATTATCTTATCAAATTTGTGATGACTGCAAAAAGGACCGGCGAAATCCAGATCCAGTTTTCCGCCGGTGATAATCAAACAGGTTTTCATATTCAGTTTGCCTCATAATCCTTTAAAATTTCTGCAAATGCCCGGGTGTTGGCGGTAGCATCCCCTTTAAATACAGCAGAACCAGCCACCAGGATATTAGCGCCTGCCTCCAAAAGCTGCCGGGCATTGTCTAAGGTCACGCCGCCGTCCACCTGGATATCGGGATGCAGCCCCTTTTCATCCAGCTTCTGGCGCAGGTTACGGACCTTATCCAACGCATATGGGATGAACTTCTGACCGCCGAAGCCCGGGTTGACTGACATAATCAATATCATGTCCACCTGATCCAGAACACAGTCCAGCACAGAGATGGGAGTTGCCGGATTTAACGCCACGCCAGCTTTCATCCCTGCTTCCTTGATCTGATTGATGGTGCGGTCCAGATGGACGCATGCCTCCTGATGGACGCAGATCAGATCCGCCCCGGCCTTTTTCATATCTGCCACATACCGTCCCGGCTCCTCTACCATCATATGAACATCAAATACCATATTGGTGCATTTCCGGATCGAAGCAATCAGCGGCATGCCGAATGAGATGCTGGGCACAAAGGCTCCATCCATCACATCCAGATGCAGATACCCGGCTCCGGCATCATCCACCGCCCGAATTTGCTCCTCTAACCTGGAAAAATCGGCTCCCAAAAGGGATGGTGCTAATACATACATGTTAATATCTCCTTTTCTCTTTCAGTTCTTGATAGATTAATTTGTAATTTTCATACCGGCTGCTGCTTAGCTCTCCCGATTCCACAGCCGATTTCACGCCGCACACCCGCTCGCCCATGTGGACGCAGCCGATAAACCTGCAGTCTTTCTCATACTGGGAAAACTCAGGGAAATATTCTTTCAATGTATTGGCCTCCAAGTCATCCACAAACATGGAGCTGAAGCCGGGGGTGTCCATCATATATGTGCGTTCTTCCACATAAAACAGCTGGGAATGACGGGTGGTGTGCTTTCCTCTCTGGATCTTTTCACTGATCGCTCCCGTTTCCATCTGGGCATCCGGCTGAATGACATTGGTCAGAGAAGATTTTCCCACACCAGATGGGCCGGCCAGTACGGTGGTTTTGCCATGGATCAGGCGGCGGATCTCATCGATCCCCCTGTCCTTGCTGGCGCTGATAAACTGCACCTGGTAGCCGGCCTTCTCATAAATCTGCCGGTACTGCCGGGTCAGCTCATCAGAGCCAAGATCCACCTTATTAAAGCAGATGGTCACCGGGACCTTTGCCCGTTCCATCATCACCAGAAAACGGTCCAGAAGATTCAGGTTAGGCTCCGGCTGGGTAATGGCAAATACCACCAGCGCCTGATCCACATTGGCTACCGCCGGCCGGATCAGGGAATTTCTGCGGGGAAGGATCTGATCGATGTTCCCCTCCCGTTCCGCCTCGTCTAAGATGGTAAATTCCACATCATCTCCAACCAGCGGCTTTATTTTCCGATTTCGAAAAATCCCCTTTGCCTTACACTCATATACCTTCTCCCGGCCGTCGTGAACGTAATAAAATCCTGCAATGCCTTTTATAATCTTTCCTGTCATGTTTATCCTTCACGTAACTGTTTGGTACCTTCCCAGTTACTTCTTTCCATACTTTGCCTTATGGCACAGCTCTTTCTTAATTCTCAGTCTTAAAGAAGGATACCGGGTAGGATGCCAGCACCTTGTTGTTATCTAAATCCACCAGCTCCACCGTTCCATCTTCAACCCCATCCGCTCCTTCGATCCTGGAAAATACAATGGGAATTACAGAGTCGCCTACCACGGTTCTCGGCTCCATCAGATCCTTCACAACCGTTCTTCCATTTACCACCTGACGCAGGCGGACCACGATCTGCACACTGGTGCGAGAGGAGCCTGGGCCAAGATCAAGGCTTAAGTTATACTGCTTATTTATAGATGCCACATAATGGGTGGCCCCAATGATCGTCTCCTCCGGTCCAAGACTGATATAATACTGAACCGGCAGTCCCCGCTGATAAGGAACATTAGGCGGAGCTGTCTGGCTGCATACCAGGCCCGGATCCACCGTTTCGCTGTACTCTTCGCCGGCACAGCCAGGCACAAAGCCCTCTGCTGCCAGCGCCGCATCTGCCGCCTCCGGAGTAAGCCCGGTCACATCCGGCACCGCCGCCTGGGCGGGTCCCTTGCTGATGGTGAGCGTTACGGTCTCCCCTTCCTTGGGCATCAGCGGTTCGTAACGGATTACATTTCCGGCCGGGATCGTATCGCTGAAGCTTTCTGTCACCGCAACCACCAGGTTTTTCTCCGTCAAAAGGGTTTTGGCTGCCTGCTGCTCCATCCCTGCCAGCCCCATAGTATCCAGATCAATGGTGCCCGTTCCCTTGCTTACCTTTACATTGACAACTGTGTTTTTCTCCAGGGCTGTCCCTTCCGGATATTCCTGAGCCATGATATATCCCACCGGCACCTCATTGGAATATTCCACGCTGCTGACCACCATCTGAAGGCCGCACTGCTCCAAAATCCTTCTGGCCTCATCCTCCTTCATGGGAAGGGGCTTTGTCAGGAGATTGGGCATGGTAACCTGTCCGTCTGCGATAGCCGCCGTGGTCACCTCCGCAACTGTGCTTTCTGTGGTTTCTCCGGTCTGAGGCCTGCTGCTTCCCGAGAAGAAGAGCCCGCCCAGCTGGGTCATCACGATCAGCAGCACGGCAACGATTATGATTGCTGCAATAATACCGGCAATGGAGAAAATACGTTCCAGCTGATGGGTAATATCATCCTGCTTTTTTGAGTGGATCCCCTTGGAAATGCTCTTCCTGCCGGAATGTGCTTCCCCCTTCGAGCCGGAGGATAATTCCTCTTCTTCGCTGTCAAGATCATCATCAAAATCAATATCATCAAATATGGGATCATGGTCAGCGATATGACTGCCGGATCGCTGCTCACTGGTTTCTTCTAAAACAGCTTCCGCCGCTTCTGTTTCTCTCCTTCTTTGACGCTCTCTTCTGGCTGGAGAATCGAAAAGCACATCATGAGGATTGATCAGCGCCCTTCTCAGATCAGCAAGCACCTCCTCTGCAGAGGAATACCGGTCATCCGGCTTTTTCTCCGTACATTTCAGGATAATATCCTCCAGACATTCCGGAATATTGGGATTGCATTTCTTCGGCGGAGTAATAGGGTTCTGCAAATGGGCCATGGCAACTGTCACCGTATTTTCCCCGTCAAAAGGCAGACGGCCTGTAACCATCTCAAACATGGTGATTCCCAGGGAATAAATATCACTTCTGGCATCCACCATCTCCCCCCGTGCCTGCTCCGGCGAAATATAGTGCACGGAGCCCATAGCCTTCAGCTCCTGGGTATTGGAGGTAGCTGCTCTGGCGATTCCGAAATCTGCCACCTTCACCTTGCCGTCCTTGGAGATAATAATATTCTGGGGCTTAATGTCCCGGTGAATGATATTCTGCTGATGGGCGGCTGACATGCCCTGAGCCATCTGAATGGCAATTCCAATGGTCTCCTTTACCTCCAGACAGCCTTTTTTCGCAATATACCGCTTTAAGGTGATTCCTTCAATCAGCTCCATAATGATATAGTGGATGTCACCGTCATCTACAACATCATATACATTTACAATATTGGGATGGGCAAGCCGGGCCGCAGCCTGGGCTTCCATCTTAAAACGATTGACAAAATCTTCATTCTGGCTGAATTCATCCTTCAGCACCTTCACTGCTACCAGACGGTTTAAGGTATGGCACATGGCCTTGTATACATCCGCCATTCCGCCGGAGCCGATCTTTTCAATGATCTCATATCGATCCTGAAGATACATTCCCGGTCTTAACATGGCTTCACCCCGCTTCCTGTGGGATTTACCAGCACTACCGATATATTATCCAACCCGCCGCTGTCATTGGCACGGTCCACCAGGATCCTGGCGGCGGCGTCCAGCGACGGAGCATTTTTCACAATCTTTTGTATGGTGCGGTCCTCTACCATATTGGTGAGGCCATCCGAGCAGAGCAGTACGATCTCCCCCTGCCCCAGCTCAGCTTCAAAATAATCTGCCTTTACAGTCCTGGCAGTTCCTGCTGCCCTGGTTATAATATTCTTGTTCCGCAGATATTCTTCGCTTCCGCGGTCCATGCGCCCCAGCGCTACCATCTCTTCCACGTAAGAATGATCCCTGGTAATCTGACGGATCTCCTTGCCGATCACATAAAGGCGGCTGTCGCCCACATTGGCAACGTAGAGAAGCCCATCACAAAAAACGGCAGCCACCAGGGTGGTACCCATGCCGTCCAGCTGGATATCCTCCAGCGATTTCTCATATAAAAGTCGATTTGCCGTCTGTATGCCCTCCTGCAGCGCCTGGATCTCCGGCGTGTTCTGAGGCAGAGAGCAGACATGCTCAACCAGCTGCCGGATCAGGAAATGAGAAGCAAAGTCGCCTGCATTATGTCCTCCCATTCCGTCCGCAACCACAAAAAGGTTGGGCAGAGGGCCGATCGGTGTCGTAGAGGTAAAAATAGCGTCCTGGTTAATCTCCCGGACTGCACCCTGGTCTGTTCTTCCAACCGCCTGCACCGTACCACTCCTTCCTGATTCTGTATTCAAGCCTGTTCCAGAAAGCTTTTTCGAAGCTGTCCGCAGGCACCATTAATGTCACGTCCCATTTCTCTTCTAATCGTAACATTTATCCCGTTTTTTTCAAGCAGATTTTTAAATGCCTGGATCGCCGCCTGATCCGACTGGACAAAATCCCGCTCCTTGATGGGATTGACCGGAATCAGATTCACATGGCCCTGCTGATCCTTGATCAGATCCGCCAGCGCTCTTGCTTCCTCCAGATTGTCATTCACGCCGCTGACCAGGCTGTACTCGAAGGTAAGACGCCGCCCGGTTGTTAAGAAATATTCGTGGCAGGCCGCCAGCACATCCTTTAGCTTATACTTATTGGCAATGGGCATCAGATTTTTCCGCACCTCATCATTTGGCGCGTGAAGGGAAAGGGCCAGGGTGATGGACAGCCCCTCCTTAGCCAATTTCTGGATGCCGGGGACAATGCCGCAGGTGGACACGGTAATATTCCTCTGGCTGATATTTAAGCCGCCCTCTCCGCTTAGAAGATGGATAAACCGGATCAGATTGTCATAATTATCCATAGGCTCTCCGGAGCCCATGACCACCACATTGGAAACCCGCTCTCCTGTTTCCTTCTGGATCTGGTAGATCTGGTCCAGCATCTCCGACGGCAGAAGGTTCCGCTCCAGTCCATCCAGCGTGGAGGCACAGAACCGACAGCCCATCCGGCAGCCTACCTGGGAGGAGATGCAGACAGAATTTCCGTGCTTGTATTTCATCCATACACTTTCAATGATATTGCCGTCCGGCAGGGAGAACAGATATTTTCTGGTGCCGTCTATTTTCGAGATCTTTACCTCCACCTGTTTTAAGGCGGTAAGCACATAAGTCTCCTTCAGCCGCTCTCTCATATCCTTTGAAAGATTGGTCATCTCATCAAAGCTGTCTGCCAGCTTTTCGTGAAGCCACTGGTAGATCTGTTTTGCACGGAAGGACGGAAGACCCATGGCTTTCATCTCCAAGGTCAATTCTTCCATGGTAAGAGATTTAATATCCCGCTTTTCCATAGTTTCTCCATTCCTGTTTGAATTTTAGGGTATTTTGTTTCTGGCTAACCGTTGATTTTTCTTAATTTTCCCTGGAACTAACCGGCTTTCGCCTCAGCACTGCCACAAAAAATCCATCACAGGGGTGTTTTCCAGGCAGGAACTGCATCCACCCTTCCTTTAAAGAAGCATCCTGGATCTGAGGCCCGAACCGTCCTGTGATATCCACCGGCTCCAGTGGAAAATGCTGTAAGAGCCATGCCACATTGTCCTGATTTTCTTCCTTGTGGATGGTGCAGGTGCTGTATACAAGCGTTCCTCCCGGCTTCACATACTGCCATACCACCGAGAGGATGTCACGCTGAAGGGTTACCAGGCTTTCTAACTTCTCCGGCGTCATATGTATCTTAATATCCGGCTTTTTTCCGATGATACCAAGCCCGGAGCAGGGCAGGTCTGCCAGAACCATATCTGCCTGTTCAATCGATTCCTCATCCAGCTCCAGAGCGTCCTGCTGTCTGGCGCGGATGTTGTCAAAGCCGGTCCGCTGGATATTTTCCTGGATCAGCTCCACCTTCTGCCAGGTCAGATCCCTGGCCTCCACCATTCCGGTGCCCTTCAGCATGTCTGCCACATGCAGGCTTTTTCCTCCCGGTGCGGCGCAGACATCGATCACGTAATCACCAGTCTTCGGCGCTGCAGCATCCCCGGCAAGAACGGAGCTTAAGTCCTGCACCTGGATCCAGCCATTCTGAAATGCCTCCAGGCTTTCCAGGTAATCATAGCCAGAAATGGTAAGTACCTTTTCGGAGTAAATCGATTCCTGGCAGAGAACGCCCTGGCCTGTCAGGCTTTCCAGGATCCTGCTTTTCTCTGCAAGATTCAAATTGCACCGGACTGTCGTTCCTCCTGCAGCAAGAAATGCGGAAAGAACCTCCCGGGTCTGCTCCCATCCTAACTCCCGGATCCACATGGCAAGAAGCCATTCCGGAACTGAATAGCGAATGGAGGCCCTTCCATGCTCTGACTGCGGGCAGGAAACAATCTCCTCCGATAATTCCCGCAGCAGGCTTTCCTTCTCTCTGGCCACTGAGCGGAGCACACCATTTACAAAGCCCTTTAAGCCGGAAAACTTCCGTTTCCCCGCCAGCTTCACCGCCTCATTGCAGGCGGCAGAATCGGGGATCCGGTCCATATAAAGGATCTGGTAAACGGACATCCGCAGAATGGTGCGGATCACCGGCTTCATTTTCTGAACCTTTGTCTTGGAATACTGGTTCAGGACCCAGTCGATCTGGATCAGGTATTCCAGCGTGCCTTCTGTCACGCGGGTAAGAAAGGCCCGGTCCTGTTTGGAAAGATACTGGTACTTACCAAGAGCCTGGCGCAGCACCACATGGCTGTAGCCGCCCTTTTCCAAAATTTCCAGCAGGATCTCCAGCGCCAGCTCCCGGCTGTTTGTCACATCAGTCATCTCTTCTGCGCCCTCCGAATAAGATCACCAGACGAAGAAGCTGCAGGATCGAGGAAGCTGCTGCCGCCACATAGGTGAGGGCTGCCGCACCCAGCACCTGCCGTGCCTTCCCCACCTCATCCTGGGCCAGCATCCGGCTGTCGCCCAAAATGCGAAGCGCCCGGGAGGATGCATTAAACTCCACAGGGAGAGTCACTAACTGGAACAAAACCGCCAGGCTGAACATCAAAATACCGATTTCCACAATCGGGGAACCTAAGCCGCCTACGATCACGCCAATGATGATCAGAGGCCATGCCAGCCGGCTACCGAAATTGGCAACGGGAACCAGAGCCGCCCGCAGCCGCAGCGGTACATAGTTGGTGGCATCCTGGATCACATGACCGCACTCATGAGCTGCCACTCCGATGGCGGAAATAGAGGTGGAGCCGTATACGGAAGCGGACAGGTTTACGGTTTTGGAGCGGGGATCATAATGATCCGTCAGATTGCCCGGCACCTCCCGTACTGTTACATCATAAATTCCCTGAGCCTGCAAAATCCGCCTGGCTGCCTCTGCTCCAGTCATGCCGCTTCTGGACCAGGTTCCGGAATACTTATTGAAGGTTCCGTTCACCTTGGCTGATGCCGCCATGGTGATCACCACGCCGATCAATACCAGAAGATACGTCCAGTCAAAACCATAATAACCATATCCGCCGTAATACATACTTACTGTCTCCTTTCCAATACCGTGCCTGCTTCTACCGGATATCCTCGTAAAAACGCATCGGTATCCATACGCTTCTTTCCCTCCAGCTGGAGAGAGGTGATTCGTAAGCTACCCTTTCCGGTTTTTACCAGCAGGTCACCCTTAACAGCCTTCACAACCTGTCCCAGCGCCCCTTCATATTCATCGGCAAGCACCTGCGCCTGCCAGATCTTCAATGTTTTCCCATTCAGAGAGGTATAGGCACTGGGCCATGGGTTTAAGCCGCGGATCAGACGTTCAATCTGCTCTGCGCTCTGACTCCAGTCGATATCTCCCAGGGATTTTGTCAGCATTTTCGCGTAGCAGGTTCCCTCGTCTGTCTGAGGCATCCGGACTAAAGTTCCTTCCTCTGCCTTTTGTAAGGTGGAAAGAATCAGACGACCTCCTGCCACGCTCAGCTTATCGTGAAGGCTTCCGCCTGTTTCATCCGGATCAACAGGGATTATCACCTTTTCCAGCATATCACCCGTATCGATTCCAGTATCCATCACCATAGTCGTGATTCCGGTTTCCGTCTCGCCATTAATCACAGCCCACTGAATCGGCGCAGCGCCCCGGTATTTCGGAAGCAGGGATGCGTGGATATTAATACATCCATACTTTGGAATGTCCAGTATCCGCTTCGACAGAATCTGTCCGAAGGCTACCACAACAATGGCATCCGGCTTCATCTCCTCCAGCATGGTGATAAAGCTTTCCTCTCTCACCTTAACTGGCTGGTAAACCGGGATTCCAAGCTCAAGCGCCTTTTCCTTGACCGGAGTCATCAAAACCGCCTTTCCTCTTCCTTTAGGCTTATCCGGCTGAGTCACCGCTGCAATGACCTGATGCCCGCCGCTAACCAGGGACTCCAGTGCCGGCACGGAAAAATCCGGTGTTCCCATAAACACAATTCTCATCATTCCTGCTCCTCTTCCTCCTCCATCAGGCTTTCTGTATCCTCCAGCTCGCCTTCCACGATATCTACATACAGCTGGCCCTGCAGATGGTCACACTCATGGCAGATGGCTCTGGCCAAAAGCTCCTCGCCCTCCAGCTCGAACTGCTCCATGTTCTCATTATAAGCTCTTACCTTAACTTTATACGGTCTGGTGACGATTCCGCTCTTGCCGGGAACGCTTAAACAGCCCTCATATCCGGTCTGGCTGCCCTCTGTCTCGATGATCTCCGGATTGATCAGCACATACTGATTGCCGTCCTCCACATCGATCACCACCAGCTGCTTGAGCACTCCCACCTGAGGTGCCGCCAGTCCGACTCCATTGGTCTCGTACATGGTTTCAAACATGTCCTCGATCAGCTCCTTAATCCGCGGGGTTACCTCCTTGACCGGCTTGCATTCTTTTCTTAATATTTCATCTCCGATAGTTCTTACCTGTCTGATTGCCATAGCTCTTTCATGCTCCTTTTGCCTCTTTGATTTTATAAAAAATGGTAACTGTAAAAGATCCAGCCCTTACGAAAAATCAAACTGTACCAGGATTCGGCTGCTCCAGCTTTGATTTTTCAGGAATTCTTCCATATGGTTTCGAATTCCTATTAGTATATCATAGTTTTCGCACTTCATATATAAAATTTTTCTGTAAATATCATTAAGTTTATAAATGGGGGCATTGACGGGACCGATCAGCTGAAACTGACCTCTGCCCTCCTGTTTTCGGGCGATCCGAAAGACTGCATCCATCGCCCTGTGGGCCAGCTCCTCCCGGTCAGAGCCGATCAGCAGCGTCATCAGCACACAGGCCGGCGGATAATGAAGAAGCTTCCGGTATTCCATCTCTTTCTTATAAAATTGCTCATAATCCTGGGCCGCTGCTGCCTGGATGCAGTAATGATCCGGACTGTAGGTCTGGATTACCACATCCCCGGCCTTCTCATCTCGCCCGGCCCGTCCTGCTGCCTGGGTCAAAAGCTGAAAGGTCCGCTCTCCGCACCGGTAGTCCGGCGCATAGAGGGAAAGATCTGCTGCCAGGATCCCTACTAAGGTAACCGCCGGAAAATCATGGCCCTTCACGATCATCTGCGTTCCGATCAGGATATCCGCCTCATGCTCTGCAAAGGCAGCCAGAATTTCTTCATGCCCGCCTTTCTTTGCCGTAGTATCCAGATCCATCCGCAGTACCCGGGCATCCGGGAATTCCTCCTTAACCAGCGCCTCGATCTTCTGGGTTCCGGTCCCAAAGGGAGCCAGGTAGGCAGAACCGCAGGAAGGACACGCAGAAGGCCGCCGGATCTGATAACCGCAGTAATGACATACCAGCCGGTCATCCTGATGAAGGGTAAGGGTCACATCACAGTGGGGACACTTGATGGCTTCCCCGCAGCTTCGGCAGGAAAGGAAGCGGGAGTAGCCTCTTCGATTTAAAAAGAGCATGATCTGCTCCTGATTTGTCAGCTTTTCCACCATCAGAGCACGCAGTGTCCGGCTGAAGATGGACCGGTTTCCCTCCGCCAGCTCGTTTCTAAGATCCACTACCTGAATTTTGGGAAGATAACTGTTTTTCTTGGCCCGCTTCCCGATCTTATAGTAGCCGTAAATTCCATGGACAGCCTTGGTATAGGATTCCACAGAAGGGGTGGCAGAGCCCAGGACCAAACTGGCATGGCTTAAGCCGGCCCGGTACTCAGCCGTTTCTCTGGCGTGGTATCTGGGAGTGATCTCACTTTTATATGCGCCTTCGTGTTCCTCGTCAATAATAATCAGCCCCAGGTTCCGAAAGGGCGTAAACAGCGCCGACCGTGGCCCGATCATAATCTGGATCTCACCATTTTTCGCCCGCTCGAACTGGTCATATTTTTCGCCGGCGGAAAGCTTGGAATTAATAAAGGATACCTGGCTGCCGAAGCGTCTGCAGAACCGCATCACCGTCTGATAGGTGAGGGCGATCTCCGGAATCAGCAGGATCACCTGCTTTCCCTGCCGCCTTACATGATCGATCAGCTCCATATAGATCTCCGTCTTCCCGCTTCCGGTGATGCCGTGGAGCAGGTAGGTTTTCCGGATCCCTGCATCATACTGGCGGCAGATGTCATCCACTACCGGCTGCTGCGCGTCGTTTAACGTAACCAGCGAATCCTGATCGTTTCCCTCTCCAGCCCTATGGTCTCCGCCCCCTTCCTGCATCAGCAGAGACGGATTCCGGTAGCTGACTGATGAATCCAGTGCGATCACCCCCTGGGCAATCAGCGGCTTTAAGGTGGCGGCAGTCAGGTTCAGCTGGTGAAGGGCAACCTGGTAGGGGATCACATCCGCATCCAGAAAGGCTTTCAGGAGCCGTTCTCTGGCCTTATATTTTTTTCGGACTGCTTCCCGGATCTGGTCCTTTAACTCGTCCCGCCCCAGCAGGCAGCGCAGCCACTTGGATTCCTGCTGCTTCACCTGCTGCTTCACCGGCAATACGGTTTTCAATGCCTGGTTCATGGTAGACCCATACCGCTCCTTCATCCACCAGGCAACCTGAATAAGCTGGGACTCCGCCGAAACACTTCCAGCATGGATCCCAGCGATCTCCTTAAGCCTGGCCGGATCATACTCTGCCCGGTCAGAAAGGCCTACCACGTATCCGCACCGGATGGTGTTCCCCCTTCCGAAGGGAACATCCACCTGGCAGCCTGCATGGATCTGTTCCTGCAGCGCCTGGGGGATCCGGTACTGAAAGGGCCGGTCTACCTTTTCATGTGTGATATCGATGATGATATCAGCAAACTGAGCCATGAAATCATCCCTCCAGCAATTTCGAAGCAACCGCCCCAAGCTCCATGCTGTTGGAGCCCTTCAGCAAAACAGAATCTCCCTGCTTTAACGTCTGCTTCAGCCAGTCCGTCAGCTTTCCTTTATCCTGAAAATACAAGATTTCCGGCTTCTTTTCCAGTTGCTTTTCCAGCCCCTTCTCCGGCCGCTTTTCCAGTTCTGCTTCCAGCTGTTTTCCAATCTCCGCAGCCAGCTCACCCAAAAGAGCCACACAATCTACTTTACATCCGGCGCCTGCATCGGAGGTCTCCGCCAGATACCGGCCGATTTCCTGATGAAACTTAGGAGAATCCGGCCCCAGCTCCTTCATATCTGCCAGAACCGCGATCCGCCGGCCATCTGCCGGCATATCACACAGCACATCGATCCCTGCCTTCATGGAAACCGGGCTGGCATTGTAGGAATCATCGATCACCGTGACTTTTCCGGTTTTCATGATCTGCTGGCGCCCCTTAAATCCATGGAAGGATTCCAGCGCCTTTGCCGCCTCCGCCATGGGGATCCCGTTT
This sequence comes from Lachnospiraceae bacterium, assembly GCA_030524635.1. Lineage (GTDB taxonomy): Bacteria > Bacillota > Clostridia > Lachnospirales > Lachnospiraceae > Caccovicinus. The sequence continues at coordinate 8,356 of JAUNGG010000037.1, read as the reverse complement.
TCCCTGGCGACTGCCAGCGCTACCATAGCATTCAGGATCATGTGATGTCCGAATACCTTAAGCCTTACTGTGGCAGACTCTCCACGCTCCCGGCAAAGGGCAGTAAACACCGGCAGGCCGTCTTCATTCCGGATATCCAAAGCCTGGTAATCACAGCTATCATCCGTTCCGTAGGTGATGGTGCGGCAGCCTTCCTTTGCCTTTACCGTCTTTAAGATGGCGTCATCCCCATTCACATAGAGGATCCCGCCTTCCTTCATGCCATCCTGGATATGAAGCTTTTCCCGGCAGATATTGGCCTGAGAGCCAAGCTGCTCGATATGGGCGATGCCGATATTGGTCATAACCGCCTGATCCACTCTGGCAACCATGGCGATCCGCTCCATCTCCCCCGGCTCACTCATGCCCAGCTCGATCACTCCGATCTCATCCTGAGAAGAGATCTCGGAAATGGTAATCGGCACTCCCACCTGGCTGTTGCTGTTGCCTGGTGTTTTGTATACCCGGTAACGGGCAGAAAGAGCTGCAGCAATCATTTCCCTGGTGGTGGTCTTCCCCACGCTTCCCGTCACTCCGATTAACGGAAGGGTCAGACGGCTCCGGTACCAGGCACCGATGGCCTGAAGCGCCCTTTTGGTATCCTCTACCCGGATCCAGGCCCGGTCTGATTCCATAACATCATGCTCACTGGTCAGCACCGCCGCCGCTCCCGCCTGAAGCACCTGATCAATAAATTTATGGGCATCTACCTTTTCCCCAATCAGGGGAACGAATAGATCGTTCCCCTTTATGGTTCTGGAATCAATGCGGATATGTTCGATGGCGGCTTCCGGATCTCCGCAGAGCAGTCTGCCCCCGCAGGCCTCCACCATATCTTTTACTTTCATATGTTCCATACGATTCCTTCCTATCCTGTTTTTTCCATTGGACTTACAGCCGTTTTGATCACTTATGAATACCGGCAACCACTTCATCTACCACTTCCCGGTCCAGGAAATGGGTGCGGATTCCGTTTACTTCCTGATAATCCTCATGTCCCTTGCCGATAATGGCGATCATATCGCCTTTCTCAGCATGGGTGATGGCATAGGTGATGGCTTCCCTCCGGTCCGGAATCTCCAGATAAGCACCGCCGGTGGGAATCAGCGTACTCTTAATATCCTCAATAATATCCTCCACCTTCTCATAGCGGGAATTGTCTGCTGTGATAATGCTTAAATCCGCCAGCCTTCCCGCCATCTCGCCCATGGAATACCTGCGGTCCTTCGAACGGTTTCCTCCGCAGCCAAATACCACTACCAGCCTTGCCGGATTATAATCCCGAAGGGTCTTTAGCAGGCTTTCCATGCTGACTGCATTGTGGGCATAATCAATAACCACCTTGCAGAAATCGGAAGCATATGCGATCTCCATCCGCCCATTCACATGAAGATGCTCCAGGGCATGGCGCACCTGCTCCTTTGGCAGATGGAAGAAGCTGCATACACTGAGCGCTGCCATAGCATTGGAAACATTAAATTTACCAGGCACACTTACCTTCACATCCGCTTTCAGCCGTCCGGTCACGTCAAATTCCAGACCTACAAATCCGGTTTCCGCCACATAGCGGATTCCCTTTGCCTGGAAATCTGCTTCTTGCTCCAGGCTGTAGGTGTAGATCGGACAGTCAGCATGGGCCGTTACCTGAGGCGTATGCACATCGTCCAGATTGGCGATGCCGATCCGGCACTGCTGAAACAGCATGGACTTGCAGGCCAGATACTCCTCAAAATCAGCATGCTCATCCGGCCCAATATGGTCGGGAGAAATATTGGTAAAAATACCGTAATCGAAAAAGATTCCATCGGTCCGGTGCATCTTAAAGGCCTGGGAGGAAACCTCCATCACCATATACTGGCAGCCTGCCTCCACCATTCTGGAAAAGTACTCATGAAGCTGATAGGATTCCGGTGTGGTGTTCCGGGTAGGCTCTGCAACACCTGCAAAGTAAGCACCGTTGGTGCCGATCATTCCCACCTTTTTTCCGCATGATTCCAGGATTGCCTGGATCATGTGGGTGGTAGTAGTTTTTCCCTTGGTTCCGGTCACTCCGATGGTAACCATTTTTCTGTCTGGATAGCCAAACCGGGCAGCGGAAAGGTAAGCCAGCGCTTTTCTTCCATTTTCTACCTGGATGACCACTGCATCCTGGGGAAGAGAAACCGGATGCTGGGTTACAAATACCCTGGTTCCCCCTTCATACACCTGAGAGCAGAACTCATGGGAATCTACCCTGGCTCCCTTCATACATACAAACACGGCCCCAGGGCATGCCTTTCTGGAGTCATAAATCACCTCGGATACCGGAGTATCCAGGCTTCCCTGTAAAAGCTGATACGAAATCTCTTTCAGCCAATCTCTCAATACCATACCTTTCTTTCCTTCCCGTCCCGCAACTTTCTTCCTGCCCTGCATCCCCTTATTGAACAAGGGCGTACACGCCCTTGTCCAATGAGGGCAGCAGTGCACAATCACGCAATCTCTTAGAATAATCCGGTGATCACACCGTCTTCATTTACATCGATGCTGTCTGCTGCCGGCTTCTTCGGAAGTCCAGGCATGGTCATAATCGCTCCGGTAAGCACTACCACAAATCCGGCGCCTGCAGAAACGTAAGCATCTCTTACATTGATGGTAAAGCCCTCAGGACGGCCCAGCTTGGTCTGGTCATCCGACAAAGAGTACTGAGTCTTTGCCATACAGACCGGAAGATTGCCAAAGCCCATCTCCTCTGCCTTCTTAAGAGCCTTTGCGGCAGCCGGTGCATAGGTCACCCCGTCTGCGCCGTAGATCTCTCTGGCCACGGTTTCCACCTTTTCCATCAGGCTGGCCTCATCTGGATAGATCGGCGCAAAATGGCTCTCCTTATTTTCCAGGGTCTCCAGCACCTTCTCTGCCAGCGGGATTCCGCCCTCGCCGCCCTTTGCCCATACCTCGGAAAGGGCAAACTCACAGCCTCTGTCCTCGCAGAACTTCTTAATAAATGCGTATTCTGCTTCCGTGTCCGTTATGAAGGAATTTAAGGTCACCACCACCGGAACGCCGAATTTCTGCAGGTTCTCAATATGCTTCTCTAAGTTTACAATGCCCTTTGCCAAAGCTTCCAGATTTTCTGTGCCTAATTCATTCTTGGGAACGCCGCCGTTGTACTTTAATGCCCGAACGGTAGCTACCAGCACAACTGCATCCGGCTTCAAGCCAGCCATCCGGCACTTAATGTCAAAGAACTTCTCTGCACCCAGATCTGCGCCGAAGCCAGCCTCCGTCACCGTGATATCAGCCAGCTTTAAAGCGGTTCTGGTAGCCCGGACGCTGTTGCAGCCATGTGCAATATTGGCAAATGGCCCGCCGTGAACCAGTGCGCCGGTGTGCTCTAAGGTCTGGATCAGGTTTGGCTTTAAAGCATCCTTTAAGAGGGCTGCCATGGCGCCCACTGCATGTAACTGAGCAGCAGTAACCGGCTCCCCTGCATAATTGTAAGCCACGATGATCCGTCCTAACCGCTCCTTTAAATCCTTCATATCAGCTGCAAGGCACAGGATCGCCATGATCTCAGAGGCTACCGTGATTACAAAATGATCCTCTCTCACAAAGCCGTCTGCCTTTGCGCCCAGTCCTACGACTACGTTTCTTAATGCGCGGTCGTTCATATCCAGACACCGCTTCCACAGGATCTGGCGGGTGTCGATGCCCAGCGCATTGCCCTGATGAATATGGTTGTCCAGAAGTGCTGCCAGCAGGTTATTTGCAGACGTGATGGCGTGGAAGTCGCCGGTAAAATGAAGGTTTAAGTCCTCCATGGGAACTACCTGGGCATAGCCGCCGCCTGCTGCTCCGCCCTTGATTCCGAAGCACGGGCCTAAGGACGGCTCACGGAGTGCGATGATCGCCTTCTTATTTAACTTGGCAAATGCCTGTCCCAGGCCCACTGTTGTGGTAGTCTTCCCCTCACCTGCCGGGGTAGGATTGATTGCAGTAACTAATACCAGCTTTCCATCCGGGCGGTCCTTCACCTGCTCCCACAGCTCATCGGTTAATTTTGCTTTATACTTTCCGTAAAGTTCCAAATCGTCTTCTGTGATCCCATAAGAAGCGGCTACCTCCTTGATGGGAATCATCTTTGCTTCCTGAGCAATTTGAATATCTGTTTTCATAATGTTCCTGCCTCCTTTGTAATATTAAACTCCATTCCAGTGCAGTTAATCATTCCTGCATGAGAAGAAGCTTCGGAGAAGCCTCCTATGATGCAAGAAACTGCTCAAATTCTTCCATGGTCATCAGCACCTTGCGGGGCTTGGTTCCCTCTTCCTCACCGACCACTCCGGCTTCTGCCAGCTGGTCCATGATCCGGGCCGCCCGGTTAAATCCTATCTTAAAGACACGCTGAAGCATGCCAATGGAAGCTTTTTCCTTCTCAATGATCACTTTTCCAGCCTGGGCGAAATATTCATCCCGGCTGTTGTCCCCTCCTCCAGGTGTTTCGGAAACCGGATTCATCATCCGGTTTTCCACTTCCTGATTATAGTTGGCAGTCAATCCCTGTTCCGTCAGGAATTCCACTACCTGGGAAACCTCCTGGTCTGACACAAAAGCACCCTGCACACGCTGAGGCTTGGGGAATCCAGATGGGTAGAACAGCATATCACCCTTTCCCAGCAGCTTTTCCGCACCGTTCATATCAATGATGGTTCTGGAATCCACACCTGATGACACGGAAAATGCGATTCTGGACGGCACATTAGCCTTGATCAGGCCGGTGATAACGTTGACAGATGGTCTCTGGGTGGCGATTACCAGATGAATGCCTGCAGCACGGGCCAGCTGCGCCAGACGGCAGATAGCATCCTCCACCTCGCCAGGCACTACCATCATAAGATCTGCCAGCTCGTCAATGATGATCACGATCTGAGGCAGCTTCTTCGGGCGCTTCTCCTCAGGCACATCCAGATTTTGAATCTTTTCGTTATAGCCCTTCAGATCCCGGACATTGTACTCTGCAAACTTCTTATAGCGGTCTGTCATCTCTGCAACTGCCCAGTTCAGCGCACCAGATGCTTTCTTCGGATCGGTGACCACCGGGATCAGCAGGTGAGGGATTCCATTATATACACTTAATTCCACCACCTTGGGATCCACCATGATCAGCTTCACATCCTCCGGATCCGCCTTGTAGATAATGCTCATGATCAGTGTATTGATGCAGACCGATTTACCGGAGCCGGTAGCGCCTGCAATCAGCAGATGGGGCATCTTGGCAATATCCGCCATCACAGGCTGTCCGCCGATGTCCTTGCCCACTGCAAAGGTCAGCTTGGATTTGCTGTTTTTAAAGCCGTCGGATTCCAACAGATCACGCAGGTATACGATGGAATTCTCCTTGTTGGGAACCTCGATACCTACGGCCGACTTGCCTGGGATCGGAGCCTCGATCCGGATCTCCGCTGCTGCCAGGCTCAGCTTGATATCGTCCGATAAGCCTACGATCTTGCTCACCTTCACACCCTGCTCCGGATGCAGCTCATACCGGGTGACAGAAGGGCCGCAGCTGATATCGGTAACGGTAACTCCCACTCCGAAATTGCGGAGAGTCTGCTGCAGCTTGATGGCAGTTTCCTTATACTCCCGGTCGGAGAAGGAGCCGGTGCTGCGGCTGCTGCGCTTTAACAGGCTGGTAGGCGGGAATACGTATGGCTTCACTGCCGCCTGAACGGAAGCCTGAGTATTCTCCTCTGCCGCCTCCTGCCGTTTCTTTTCGATCTTCTTATGTAACAGCTCTGTTTCCGTCTCGATCACCTTTCCTGTGGCAGTTACCACTCGCTTAGGCGCTTCCGGAACAAAAATGCTGTCATAATTAATGCCGGATTCTGTTTTTTCTTCCTGGTAGTGTTCCGTATCGACAGAAGCAGGTTCCGGCAGTCCAGTATTGATCTCCTCCATGTCAGAGCCATCTGCGTCAAGCTCATCTAAGAAGGAAACGCTGCTTTGTTTTTCCAGATTCCGGCGTACCGTTTCCAGGGCCTGCAGTCCTGCTGTATCCTGGCGGGCAGCCTGCTCTTTGGAACTTTCTGCAGATTTCTGAGCGTATGCCTGTCTGCCTGTGCCTGCATCTGCTGCAATTTCCTGGCGGTATGCTTGTCTCTCTGCTCTTCCAGTGCTGTACGTCCTTGTCACAGGTGCTTCCGGAATAAATCCGTCATCCTCATATCCATTATCCGGTCCAGGCAGATCCGGCACCGGGAGGGATACATCCATCTCCTCCAGCGTCATTGTCCGCTTATCTGCATAAAGCGGCTCATTCTTTCTTCCGGACGCCTTTTTGGTGAAGGACACGATCTTCTCCTCCGGCTTATCCTCATCTTCTGCCGCATCCGGCTTCCGATCCTCCTCAAAAGGCACCGGCTCTTCATATTCCGGCGGAAGTGCGATCCGGCCGGTAAAAACATCTGCGGAAGAAGTCTTCTGCTCCAGCTCCACATCTGCATCATCCGAATCCGGGAACTCGGAGCGCAGAAGCGCCTCCTCTTTTAAAAGCTCATCCTCAAAGGGCTTTTTCTTCCGCCCTCTGGCAGACAGCTTTTCCGTCAGCCCGTCAAGGGACATTCCTTCTTCCTCAGGCAGAGGAATCTGCTGGATCTTAGTTGCACTCAGATCCACTCCCCGCACCACATTTTCTTCACGGAGACGGCGCCGTTCCTCCTGGCGCTCCTCCCTCTCTTCCCTGCGGCGCATAGCATCTTCTCTGGCATACTGGTAAGCTTTATCGCTTCCCGTCTTTACTGCATTAACAAAGGATTTCTCAGTAATGCAGACTCCGCAGATGATCAGCACCACCAGATAAATCAGATAGGTTCCGATATTGCCAACCACCGACTGCAGACAGAAGGACAGCAGCCCGCCCACCAGGCCGCCGCCGCTTCCATTCTGACCAGAGATCTGATAGAAGGCCAGGACAGACTGCCCCTCCTCCAGACGGGTCCCAAAAATCATCTGTGCTGCTCCGCACAGGGTAAGAGCTGCTGCGATCACAGCACTCAGCTTGATCACAGCCTTCCGGTTTCCTGCATTGGCCAGGTAAAAGCTGGTTCCTACAAAGATCAGAACCGGGACGGTATAGCCCACCACGCCGAACAGCCCCAGCTGGATACTGCGCAGAAAATCACCCACCACGCCGCAGAGATGAAAATTGCTTAAGAATAAAAGTACAGCAGCGGCAAATGAGATGATGATCATAACCTCCGCCCGCAGAAATGCCGGAACCTCCTCCTGAATGAATTCCTCCTGATTTTTCTGCGATTTTGAACTGCCGGCTCTGCCTGATCCGGCTTTCCTGCTTCCGCTGTCTGAAGCCTTTTGATTTTTACTTCCTTGTGCCACGAAATTTAAGCCTCCTGTATCAAATCCTGTGCAGCTGTAAAAATGCCGTGCAGCCGCACCGATCATTATAATGGAAGGTAAATATAAAACCGAAATTTACCCATTATTGACAGTATACATAAATTCAGGCAAAATTGCAATCAATAAAGTTATTTTGCAATCATCTGATGAAGCTTCCTGAGGGCCTCACGAATCCCGCCTACCTCATCGATCAGTCCTTCCCTTACTGCCTGCTCTCCTACCAGAACCGTTCCCAAGTCCTTTGTCAGCATTTTCGTATTGTGCATCAGCGCTTTTAAATGATCGTAGGAGATGTGGGAATGGCTCTCCACAAAGCTTAAGATCCGATCCTGGATCATATCAAAGTATTCATACGTCTGTGAGGTTCCGATCACCATTCCGCTCATCCGTACCGGATGGATCATCATGGTTCCGGTTGGCACGATAAAGGAATAATCGGAGGCTACTGCCAGAGGGACGCCGATGGAATGACTTCCCCCCAGCACCAGCGATACCGACGGAATACTTAAGGATGCAATCATCTCTGCGATGGCAAGCCCTGCGTCCACATCTCCGCCGGAGGTATTTAACAGGATCAGAAGCCCTTCCACACTCTCATCATCCTCAATCTCAGCCAGCTTGGGGAGTACATGGTCATATTTCGTTGTTTTGCTGTTTCCGGAGGCATTTTCATGGCCTTCCACCTCACCGATGATCGACAGCAGGTGGATCTTGTGATGCCCCTTGCCTTCTTCCAGGGTAACCTGCCCTAACTCTTCGATCTGCTGTTCCTTTTGGTCTAATCCATCCTGTCCCATAGTTGTTGTCCTTCCTTTTCCTGATTGACGGCGCATAAAACGCGCCTTTTATAAGCTCTGTTTCTGACTGGAACTAGTGTGCCGTATCATTGATAAATAGTTAAATATTACTGGCTTATCAAGTC
>JAUNGG010000036.1 GCA_030524635.1 Lachnospiraceae bacterium | reverse complement strand
ATCTCATAATAGAGGTGGCAGATATACTAAATATCAATGATACAACACACTAGAGGAAGCCGTAAAAGAAGCCAAGAAAAATCGAGAATGGAGGCATGAGTATATGACATTATTGATGCGTGACCAGGAAAATATCGAGAAGGGGAGAGAACGTGGAGAGGAAATGATGGCGGAGTTGATCAGAAACTTATCAATGGATCAGCGAACTGCCGACATTGTGAGAGCAACTACGGATAAAGAATATCGCCGGAAGTTGTATGAGGAGTATAAAATCATTTAGATAGACAAAGCGTTGCAAACGGATGCTGGAAATATCTGTTTTGTAACGAAAGCTGCTGCATGAGCGGCAATGAAAGATCGAGTCTTGAACAGTTCATTGAATCAAGGCACAGTTTTAATTAATATACGGATAAAGATAAGAAGTGTCTTTGCGGATGCTTCTTATTTTTATGCCTGGAAGGAGGCAGACAATGAAAAAATTCATCTCAACAAAGAACATGAGCCGGCAGGAATGGCTGCGGTAGATATCTATGCACTGCTGGAAGGAACCAGAGCGGAATTGATTGACGGAAAGATTTATTATATGGCTCCGCCCAGTCGGCAGCATCAGAGAATTGTATTCGCAGTCAGCCGAAAGATTGCAGATTACATTGATTCACGAAAGGGAAGCTGTGAAGTATACATTGCTCCATTTGCAGTATTCTTAAATAAAGATGATACAAATTATGTAGAACCAGATATCTGTGTGGTATGTGACAAAGATAAGCTGGATCATAAAGGGTGTCATGGAGCCCCTGATCTTGTAGTTGAAGTTGTATCACCTGGAAGCAACGGACGGAGAATGGATTATATCATTAAGCTGTTTAAGTATCAGAAGGCCGGAGTCAGAGAATACTGGATTGTGGATCCGGTTGATCAGACGGTAACCGTGTATGATTTGGAACATGATGACATAGGAAAATATACGTTTTCTGATAAAGTAGAAGCAAGAATTTATCCGGAATTGAAAATCGATTTTTCAACTCTGAATATTGATTAGTTAAGAGGGGTCATAGTTTCGGCTATGGCTTTTTTCGTTGGCTCCTTTTGAGAAAATTATAATCACGATCAAAAGAGCCTTATTCATATCTGTTTTTAGTCATAATAAGGAAGAAAAGGCGCTTATGAACCTCCAGAGAGGTGATGATGTATCTTGGATTAGGGTATAAGACAGTCAGAAAATTACTGCGAATCCAGAAATTTTGCAGTAACCAGAAGCTCTTATTAATGGTATTCATAGTTAAGGGAAAGATATTGACAATGTACGGAAGAAAATGATAATATGGGAAAGGATTTGAAGGGACAAGCGTTAGGCGAAGTGTACTGGGATACAAAACAAGGATAAAAATTGATAAGGGGAGAACCGCAAAGGCAGGAATCGAAAGCGGTTTATTCCCTTTTCATTTTGGGTAGTGCATCGGATGCGGCGCATGGAGGTTTATCATGATGAGGAAGTGTCACTGTGAGGAAGTGCCGCTGCTTCTGGCAATTAAAATTCAGAAAGGATCAAACAAGCAATGGGAGAACGAAAAAAATCAGGAAATTTCATGCTGTGGCTGGCAGGCTTTATCGTCAATAAGCGGAAAGCGTTTATTGCGCTGTTTGCGCTGGCCTGCATCTACAGTGCGGTTTCGATTTCCAAGGTCGGTATTATCAATGAGCTGACCGAATATCTTCCGGAATCCACAGAAACCAGGCAGGGCCTGGATATTATGGAGGAGGAATTTACAACCTTCGGCACAGCAAAGGTACTGGTCAGCAACATTACATATGAGAAAGCGCTGGCGCTCTCGAAAGAGCTGGAAGAGATCGATGGAATCTCCTCGGTACCCTTTTATGAGGAGGGGGAGGATGCTTATCAGGATCAGGAGCTGAGCGATTATTATAAGGATGCCTGTGCCCTGTATTCCATCACATTTGATGAGGAAGAGGATACCAAGCTGTCCCAGGCAGCTATGGCACAGGTGCGGGAAACACTGGATGGCTATTCTTCCTACGTGTATACCACTGTTGACAAGGACGATGCGGCATCGCTGCGGAAGGATATGAAGGGCATTGTTGCTATCGTTATGGTCATTATCCTGGTGGTTCTGACATTTACTTCCAAAACCTATATGGAGATTGTGATCTTCCTGATCACCTTCGGTGTGGCAGCGCTTTTGAATATCGGAACCAATTACTGGTTTGGGGAGATTTCCTTTGTGACCAATGCGGTGGGTGCGGTGCTGCAGCTTGCGCTTGCCATTGACTATGCCATTATCCTGTTTCACCGTTTTATGGAGGAACGGGAGACGATGGATACCATAGAGGCTGCGAAGGTGGCATTGAGCAAGGCCATACCGGAGATTTCCTCCAGCAGTCTGACTACGGTATCTGGTATGGTGGCGCTGATGTTCATGCAGTTTGGGATCGGACTGGATCTGGGGCGTGTGCTGACAAAGGCGATCCTCTTCAGCCTGATTACCGTGTTCCTGCTGATGCCGGCCCTAATCGTGATGTTTTCCAATGCTATCGATAAGACGGTGCATCCGAACTTTGTACCTACGATTCGGATATGGGGAAAGCTGGTAGTGAAGCTGAGGTATGTTACCATTCCGATCTTTCTGGTAATCGTGGGAGTGACCTGTAAATTTTCCGGGCAGTGCCCTTATATTTATGATATTAATTCCATTGAATCCAGCAAAAAGAATGAGTTTATGGCATCTAAGGATAGGATTGCCCAGACCTTTGAGGTGACCAATGTGATGGCAGTTGTGATTCCCAATGGAGATTACGACAAGGAAGCGAAGATCTTAGAGCGTTTGGAGGCCATGGAGGAGGTGGACACCGCTCTGGGACTTGCAAATGTGGAGGTGGATGAGGAGGGAAAATATATCCTGGTGGATAAGTTAAATCCAAGGGAGTTTTCCGAGGTGGCGGATGTGGATCTGGATCTGGTGCGGCTCCTGTACCAGTTTTATGCACTGGATCAGGAACAGTACAGCGCTTTTATGAAGAATCTGGATGATTATCGGGTATCTATCATCGACATGATCGATTTTATTTATGAACAGAAGGAAGCTGGCGGTATTGAATTTGATGAGGAGCAGTCGGAGGAGATTGATGATCTGCATGAGGCGGTCTGCGATGCCAGAAAGCAGCTGGAGGGGCAGAAGTATGACCGTCTGGTATTTACCTTGAAGGGAGCGGTAGAGGGTGAGGAGACCTTCCGCACCATCGACCGGATCCGTGCCATGGCCATGGAGTATTACAGCGAGGTGTATGTGGTGGGAGATGCCACCAGCAATTATGATTTAAGCAGCTCCTTCCAGAAGGATAATGTGCTGATCAGTGTCTTGACAGCTTTATTCGTGGGGATCATTCTGCTGTTTACCTTCCAGTCGGCAGGTCTTCCCTTTTTGCTGGTGCTGGTGATCCAGGGAAGTATCTGGATCAATTTCTCCATCCCGTATATCACCAGTTCGACCATGTTTTTCTTAAGCTATCTGATCGTAAGCTCGATTCAAATGGGAGCTACTATTGATTATGCCATCGTGATCACCAGCCGGTATATGGATATCCGAAAGACCATGAAGGACCGGAAGGCGGCTGTGATCGAGGCGCTGAATCAGGCATTTCCAACGATTGTTACCTCAGGAACCATCCTGGTAGGCTCTGGCTTTGCCATCGGCTCTCTGACCTCCAATGCGGTGATTGCATCTCTTGGAAAAGCATTGGGAAGAGGTGCCTTGATTTCGATTATTTTAGTGATGTCGGTTATGCCTCAGCTTCTGCTGGTGTGTGATAAGCTGATCGATAAAACAGAACTGACCCGTGCAGTAAAGCGGGGGCAGGAAAGAGAGGAGGCGTAAGGATGAAAGAGCAGAGAAGAAATGAGAGTCAGAAGACAGCGGCTCTGCTGGCGGCTGTGATTGCTCTGTCAGGCATCAGCGGCAGTGATGCGGCGGCAGCCGGAGGGAATTTGATGAATTCGATGGCGGCGCACAGCAATATGGCATCATATGGCAGTATGGCAGCTGGCAATTTACTGTATGCTCCGCAGCCAACCGATGTTCCGTCTGCTTTAACAGGCCAGGCTGGGAAGGAAGCAGAAGAAAACGCTGCGAGATCAGAGGAGGCGGTGATCCGCATCCGGAGTGTGGAGGAGTTCCTTCAGTTTAGCCGTGCCTGCGTGTCGGAACGCTATTCCAGTGGAAAACGCTTTGTTTTAGATGATGATATCAGCCTGGCAGGGGTGGAATATGTTCCGGCGGCTGTCTTTGCAGGAAGCTTTGATGGAGGCGGACATACCATCAGCGGGCTTCACATTGGCCAAAACGGCTCCAGCCTGGGCCTGTTCCGCTATGTGGAAGAAGGTGCGCTGATCACGGACCTAAAGGTGGAGGGAACCCTTCTGCCGGGAGGAAGCCGGGTTAACATCGGCGGGATTGCCGGGACGAACCGGGGAACCATTGAGAACTGCACGTTCAGCGGAAGTGCCATGGCTCAGGAATCATTGGGCGGCATTGCCGGATATAATGAGAAAACAGGTGTGATACGAGGCTGTACCAGCCAGGCTGTGCTGACCGGAAACTTAAAGACCGGCGGTATTGCCGGGTATAATGAAGGACTGGTGGAGAATTGTGTGAATACCGGTGAGATCAATACCTCCGCTTCCGGTGTGGAGGATGCCGGTGATTCCCAGGGAGCTGTGGAGATCGATCTTGCCGGTGCGGTGAAGGCAGAAAAGGTGAATGATGCAGGAGGAATTTCCGGATTGTCCCTGGGAACGATTTCCGGATGCACCAATTATGGGGCAGTTGGGTATCCTCATACAGGATATAACATGGGCGGCATCGCCGGACGGCAGAGCGGTATTATCTACCAGTGCGCTAATTATGGAAAGATCCAGGGAAGAAAGGATGCCGGCGGTATTGCCGGACAGTTTGAGCCCCATCTGATGGTGTCTTATGATGAGGATACCTTGAGTAAGATGCAGGATCAGCTGGATGCCCTTTCGGATATGGGGGATTCTCTGTCACGGCTTCTGGAGAATGCCAGCGACAATACCTCGAATAACCTGGAGCAGGTGGGAAACCGAATGGACCAGGTGCGGGACATCGGGAAATATTATAAAGAAGTGTACCAGGCAGATGGGGATGCTCTCAATGAGGAGCTGGATGATGCTTGTTCTGATCTGGAGGATGTGCTGGATGGAATGGAGATGAATCTGGTCAGCTCGGATTCCAAGAAGCGGATCACACAGATGAGAACGCTGCTGCAGCGGCAGAAGGAGCTGAAGACAGAGCTGGCGGACCGTTACCTGGGCGGTGTCACGGATTGGAAGGCATTAAGGGAATGGCTGGAGAGACGGCATCAGCTTTTGAATGAGCTGCTGGAGAATATGCAGGAGATGAAGGCGAATCTGGAGGAGCTTCTGATTGATGTGCCGAAGGATGCCATTCAGGGTGTGGAGGATTTTGGAGAGGATCTAGATGCTCTTCGGGATGAAACCGGAAATCTGGCAGATACCATTCGGGATAACCGGGATCGGATCAAGGCTGATCTGGACAGCATGGATGATGAGCTGACAGTGGAGCTGGATGGCCTTTCAGCAGATGTAGATACCGTTTCCGATGACTTAAAATCCAGTAAGGAGCAGATCCGGGCCCAGAAGCAGCAGATCGAGGACCAGTTAAAGCAGATCCGGAATACTCTTTCCGATGGAATGGATGATGCGAAGGATCAGCTGAATGAGGATGAAGAAGGGCTCTTCCAGGATATTTCAGATGAGAATGAGGAAGAACTGGCAGATGGAATGGTCCGTCAATGTCTGAATGAGGGCCAGATTTCTGCTGATTTCCATGCAGGCGGAATTGCCGGAATCATCGGTATGGAGATCAGCCTGGATCCGGAGCAGGATCTGGGGAGCGATGAGGAAAAGACGTTAAATGTGACCAGAAATGCCAGAGCCTCCATTCAGGGCTGCTTAAACCGCGGAGATATCCAGGTGAAAAGTGATTATGCCGGAGGAATCGCAGGGCGGGCCAATCTTGGCGCTCTGGCTATGAATCAGAATTATGGAGATGTAGCAGCAGAGGGGGATTACGCAGGCGGAATCGCCGGAAGCAGCAGCTATGTGCTGCGCCAGAACTACAGCATGAGCGATGTGACAGGACATAGCTATGTGGGCGGAATTGCCGGTTTCGGCAATGAGATCCGGAATAATTATGCCATGGCTGTGATCCGCAGTGAGGATGGCGAGTGGCTGGGAAGTATTGCCGGAAATCTGGACGAAGACGGAAGCGCAGAAGGAAACTTCTATGTGGAAGAAGGCATCGGTGCCGTGGACGGCGTTACTTATGAAAGCCAGGCCCTCGGCCTTGCCTATGAGGAATTTCTGGCGCTGGGGCAGATGCCGGAGGAGTTTAAGAGCCTGAAGGTGCAGTTTATTGTAGAAGATGAGATCATAAAAACCATCACCTGTCAGTATGGAAGTGCACTGGATGAATCAGAGATCCCAACCCTTCCAAAGAAGGATGGCTATTACTATGAATGGGAGGCAAAGGATCTGTCCTGCATCAAGAGCAATGAGAAGATCTATGCTGTTTACAAGCCGTGGAATACCACCATCGCATCCTCTGACGACAAAATGCCCAGGATGCTGGCAGAAGCCGATTTTTATCCGGGAACGACGCTGAGTCTGGAGGAGCTTGGCGGGGCTGCAGATGGTATGGACGCAGAAAAGGCTGGTGCAGGAACTGGCGGAGCAGGTAATAATGGCTTCCAGGTACCGGAGCATTACCGGCTGGGCCGGCGCTATCGGTATTCCATCAGTCAGCCGGAGGATGTGCCGCTGCCGGAGCAGATCACAGTCCGGGTGATGGCGGAAGACATTTCAAAGCATGCTGTTGTGGCATGTGTAACAGAAGGAACTGCAGTGATCCAGGAGTCCAGGTGGGATGGGCCTTACCTGGTATTCCAGATGTCTGAGCCGGGAGAATTTGCAGTTTTAAAGCCTGAGGCCGGCTGGAAGAAATGGGCGGCTCTTGGAGTGGTTGTTTTGGGAATTCTGGCAGCTTGTCTGGTGATGAGAAAGAAGGGCAGAAAGAAGAGGAAGAAAGGCCAAGGGGAAGCTTCGGAAACGGACGGTGAGAGCGGATCGGAAGCTGTGACGGATGATGAGAAAAGATCGGAAGCGAAAACGGACGGTGAGAGCGGACCGGAAATTGTGACGGACAGAGAGAAAGCCGGAAGCTGAAAAAGACCGCACATGCGCTGTGCTATCATGGCAGCATGTGCGGTCTTTTTTTTAAAAGATGGAAGTAATGGTAATCCAGATCTTCCGGAAAATATTGGCGATCCGGTGGAAGATATTTCCGTCTGCATGGAAGGATTCATCCACCTGGGTCTGAAGATCCGCCTTCTTTTCTTTGATTTCCTCCGTCCGCAGGATGATCTGCACTGTTCTGGGCGAGTCATTTTTTGCGGAGGTCAGGGAGATAGGGGAAGCGTCCGGATCGATATTCAGTATGGTAGTTTTTTCGGTGGTGTATTCGTCCCACTTGTCATCAATGGTATCCTTGATGGTATTTTTGGCATTTCGGATCACATCCGTTTGGGATAAGCCGTTGCCTGTTTCATCCAGGATGCCGGCTAATCCATTTAAGGTGGCCTTCGTTCCGGCATTTAGGGTGGGGCCTACGGTCTTTAGCTGCCATTCCAGAGAACGGCCCATGGCGGCCAGAGCGGTCAGGCTCTGGGAGGCCGTGTCAGTTAAGTCAGCCAGATGCTCCAGCGTGATCAGGATCTCATCGTGATGAGCATTGACGGTTTCTGTTATCTCATCCACCTCATAGATCAAAGCGTCAATGGCCTCGCATACCTCAGCAGCGGATTCTGACACATCGCGGATATTTCCAAGACCGTTCAGCGTCCATTCTTCTACTACCGGAAGCTGGGTCAGAAGCTCTCCGGTCATGGTGATCAGGCTTCCCACATCCTCAGTCAGTCCGGTATTGCCTACACTTCCCAGGATTCCGTCTGTGATGTCGTCGATGGTTCCCTGAACCTCCTCTACCTGTGCCAGAGAGTCGATGATGTTGTCGATCTCCTCCTCGGTCTGGCCATAGGCAGCCAGCATGATGCGGATCTGGTCCTCCACCTCATCCAGGCCGTGCTTCTGCACCATGGCTAACAGCTGGCGGAACATCTTGGCAGAATCGGGGGAGAGCTTCGCCGTGCTGGCAGAAGCGATGGTCTCCGGCAGTACCGCAGAGATTTTCCGGGTGCTGCTGGACAGCTTTTTCTGGGCATTGCTTAAGGACGCTAAGTCGCTGTGGGTCTTCTTTGCCAGCTTTTCCATCTGGCTCATCTGATCGCTGGCTTCTGCTCCCGGGCCCCAGAAGTTTCTGCGCATGCTGTTGGCGTCATCCTTTAAATCCAGAAGGCTTTCCTGCAGGTCGGTCAGGCCAGGGGACAGATCGTCAACACTGAGCACCAGAGAATTCAGATTATCATTCAGCTCGTTCAGTGCGATCTGGGCATTTTCCGTATCCTCACGGAAGGGGATAAACTGCATGGCCAGCAGATCCAGACCCATCATGCCTGCATCCACATCGGCATAGACTTGGCCCTTGGTGTCAGAAATGATCTGGCGGGCTTCATTTAGCTGACGGATGCCGGCAGCAGACTGGGAGATGCCGGACTGCATGTCGGAGAGGGTATCCAGCACAATATCCAGACTTTCATCCAGAGCATCGGCAGAGTCCTCCAGGGTTTCCTTCGCCTCCCGGATATCGCCAACATGGTCAAGCTGGGCCAGGGTCAGAGGCTGCATGGCGAATACCAGACCGCTGAAGCTGAAATCATTGGTGCCGATCTTCATGGTGTACTGCCGCTCTTCGCCAGGAAGAACGGCGAAAATAACCGCATTCAGATTGCCCATGGCCTGGATCTGAGCGCCTTCTGCCTCCAGACTTAAGTTTTTATCCATATCCACAATGGCAGTTGCGATCAGGGACATGTGGTTGCGGAAGTAGTCGGATACCGTTTCATTTGGGGTAAAGTCCATGTTGATTTCCACCAGGCCCTTTTCTCCTGCCAGGTCTTCAGCACGGGCATCCAGGCCGTTTAAGCGGTAGCTTACATCAATATTCCAGGGAAGCTGGTTTTCTTTTACATCCATGGCGCCTTCAAAGTAGAAGCGGCCTGGATCCTCATCAAAATGGAATTGGATACCGCCGTCTGCGGTGGTTTCCGGCTGGGCGTAATTGGTCAGGTTGGTGACTTTTGTATAGGTGCCGTAGTCAGTAATGGTGCTGCAGCCATTTACAGTATAGCTTTTTACCACGCTGCTTTCCTGAATACTGCCATAGGGATCCATGGTAATGTACAAGGTTTCATCGCATTTGGGCGATACGGGTGCGGATGTGTCTGCCAGAGCTGTGATAGACGGGCTGAGGGTCATTATGGTAATAAGAGCCGCAGCCAGACGCTGGCGGAAAAATGCTTTTCTATTCATGATGTCCTCCATTCTCTGTGTGATCGGCAGCGTGATCTGCATTTACAGTGGAAACAGCTGCTTTTTTCGGAACCGGAAGCCTGTGTCTGCGGGCTGCTTTTCGCTCTTTCCGGGCCCTTGCCCGCTCCTGCTGGCGCTGGATCTGCTTATCAAAGGTGCTTAACATGGCCGGAAGCAGGGACAGAACCAGGATCATGCTGAGGATGGCACCTCTTCCTACCAGCCGTCCCACCTGGGAGATGGCCTGGATGGAGGAGGTGAAGAACAGCAGGTATCCCACTACTGTCAGAATGCCGCCGGAGGTTACAATGGATAAGGTGCTTTTGTTGATGGCGGCAATGGCAGCCTGCTTGTTATCCATCTGTTTGCGGAAATTCAAATAATTGTTGGTCATCAGGATGGAATAATCGATGGTAGCGCCAAGCTGCAGACAGCTTACGATAATGTAGCCGATGTAGATCATACTGTCCCCCAGTATATAAGGGATGGTCATGTTTAAGTAGATCGCCACCTCGATGGGAATGATAACCAGGATGGGAACCAGGATGGACTGGAAGGTGCAGAACACCACCAGTGCAACGCCGGCCAGGGATAACAGGGATACCCGGCTGTAGTCTTTGGTCAGGATGTCACGGATATCGATGGTGGTAGGTGTCATGCCGATCACATAGGAATTTTCCGGATAGTAGCTGTGGACGATCTCCTCCAGGCGGTCGCTGCAGGCAAATGCATATTCACTTTCCTGGGAGGTATTCATGGAAACCATCAGTCTGGCGTACCGGTCGGTGCGGAGCTGCTCCGTCACGGTATCCGGCAGAAAGCCTTCCGAGATGCCGGGAGGCAGGGTTCCTGCCATGGCGATCGCGTAATTGATAAACTCCTCCTGCTCCAGTGCGTCTGCCAGCTCCCGTTCCTTCACGACAGAGCCATTGGGAACCATACAGATCACCATATTGGATTTGTCAAACACGGCATTGATCTGCTGGGTATCCTCGTAAACACGGGTGCCGGGTCCGGCGCCTATGGCGTCGTCACCGTAGAAAAATGCGTTCATATCCTGACCGAAGTAGCAGGGAACTGCCAGGAGGATGGATATGATAAAAACCGGTTTCCGGATCCGGTACATGGCAGCGGAGAATGCATTAAAATTCCGGATCACCGGCTTATGTACAGATTTCTCGATCCGGTCATTAAACCGCAATATCATAGCCGGCATCAAAAGCAGAACGGAAAGAAGGCTGCAGAGGATGCCCTTAGTCAGGACGAAGCCTACGTCCCTTCCGATGGTAAATTCCATGGAAACCAGAACCAGGAAGCCCACGATGGTGGTAGCGCCGCTGGCCAGAATGGAACTGCAGGCTTCCTTTACTGCCTTTTCCATGGCCTTGTGGATCTCCAGCCCGCTTTCCTTATAAGCGGTAAAGGTGTGAAGCAGGAAGATGGAATAGTCCATGGACACAGCCAGCTGCAGGATTGCCGCCGTGGAGAAGGTAAAAAAGGAGATGGAGCCGAACATCAGGTTAGATCCCATATTTAACAGGATCGCCACCAGCATGATAAAGATAAACAAAAATGGTTCCATCCAGGAGGTGGTAGTCACCGTCAGAATCAGCCAGATGATCACAATAGCGATAGCGATGGCAATGGTGATCTCTCTGGTGATGGATTCCTCCCGTTCCTTTGCCGACACCGAGCTTCCGGCAAAGCATCCCCGGTCCATGCCTACGATCTGATAGATCTGATTGATGGCGGCCTTTGTCAGCTCCGAACCGTCACCTTCCTCGAAAATAATGTCCATCAGCGCATTTCCATCCTTATAATAATCATCGGTGGAAAATTGGTCGATGGAGAGCATTCCCGTCAGACTCTGGCTTAAGAAGGAGGCGCCCATGTAGACATCGGTGGTCAGATCGGAGCCGATGACCAGCTCCACGCCCTCCAGATCGGAGATCTGCTGTCGAATTTGCTTGGCCTCCTGCAGGGAAACGTCCTTCACCATGACCCGCGCCATGCCGGGATAGCCGAATTCTTCCTCCATTACATCCAGGGCCTGCTTGGTCTTGGCAGAAGGGGGCAGATATTTGCTTAAGTCATAGTTCACCTTAACCATAGGGAAGCAGACGGCGCAGATAATGGTTGCCACAAGAAAGAAGCGCTGGATCCATTTGCCCTGATAGACCACGAAATGGACAAAGTGGTCGAAGAGAGAGTGATTTTTCATAGATAATGCACATCCTGTCCTTTAATATACTATGATTGACTTCTAAACATAATTGCATTATAATTCAGCGGTGTGGGAAATTCAATGCTCAATCATAGCTGAAGTATTCAGTAAACGGCGATATTGCTATAAATGTTTGGTAATAGACATATATGCGGCTATATTGGCAGGGATGAGGATTACAGGAGTATTTTTGCCCTGGCCGTATTGACAAACCAAATGAAACGAAGTAGAATGTCAGTATGCTGACATTTTGGCGGAAGGCTATGAAGCAGAAGGAGAAAAAATGGGAGAAAAGAACGAGGAGAGCCCTCTGGGATTTGAGATCCGGACGCTGTCGAATCAGATCAACCGCAGGATCAATCAAATGATCGCAGAGGAGGAGGAAAACCTGACAGCCCATCAGTGCTGGGTGCTGAAGTTTTTGATCCAGAATCAAGAACGGGAAATCTTTCAAAAGGATATTGAGTTGTTTTTTTCTATTCGGCGTTCCACTGCGAATCATATGCTGCAATCAATGGAAAAAAATGGATATTTAGACCGGATCTCTGTGCCGGAGGATGGGAGGATGAAGCGGCTGGTGTGCACAGAAAAGGGCTGGCAGGCATACAGACGGATGGAAGAGCGGCTGAGCCGGTTTGCCCGCATGCTGGAAGCGGGAATTTCCCGGGAAGAGATCCAGGGATTCCGCAGAATGCTCCAAAGGATGAATGATAACATTTTATGAGGTGAGGGTGTGATCGCTTGCGCCCTCCCCTATTTTGCCCAAAAAGTCAGCATGCTAACATTCGGCAGAAGCGAATGCTGCATTGGAATCGTTACGGGAGGTAGAGATGAAAGATAACAGAGTTTTATTTGAAGAAGCACCAGTGCCGAAGGCAGTGGCTACCATGGCAGTCCCCACCATTATTTCCATGCTTGTGGTGGTGATCTACAACATGGCGGACACCTTTTTTATCGGTCAGACCAATGATGCCATGCAGGTGGCGGCAGTTTCTCTGGCCACGCCGGTGTTTATGGTATTTATGGCATTAGGAAATCTTTTCGGAATCGGAGGAAGCTCTGCAATTTCCAGAGCATTGGGGGAAAAGCATCTGGAACGGGCCAGACATATCTCAGCCTTCTGCTGCTATGGTTCCCTGGGAATCGGCGTAATCATGATGGTGCTTTCTCTGATTGGGATGAATGGGATTCTGAACGTGATCGGGGCCAGTGAGAATACCTTTAGATATGCCAGGGAGTATCTGACCTATATTTCCTTCGGCGCTCCCTTTATTATGTTCAGCACCGCATTCGGAAACATCCTCCGCGGGGAAGGCGCGGCGAAGGAGTCTATGATCGGAAATATGATCGGAACGGTAGTTAATATCGTGCTGGACCCTATTATGATCCTGTTTTTCGGCTGGGGGGTTATGGGTGCGGCAGTTGCCACCGTGATTGGAAATATTGCGGCAAGCCTGTTTTATCTGACCCATTTCCTGAATAAGAAAAGCAGCCTGTCCATCCATCTTCGTGACTTTTCCGTGAAGGACCGGATCGCGGCCAGCGTTATGGCCATCGGAATTCCGGCTTCCCTGAATAATATCCTGATGAGCTGTGCCAATATCGTTCTGAACAATGTGCTGGCCAGGTACGGAGATACCCCGGTGGCTGCCATGGGCGTTGCCATGAAGGCCAATATGCTGGTAGTGCTGTTGCAGATCGGTCTGTGCACCGGAATCCAGCCCCTGATCGGGTACAATTACGGAGCGCAGAATGTGAAGCGGCTGAAGAAGGTATTCCGTTTTACCGGCTTCTGTGCGGTGGCTATGGGAACCGCTCTTACGGTCCTGATGGTAGTGGCCAGGGAAGCAGTGATCCGGGCATTTATCAATGATGCCCAGGTAATCGATTATGGAATCCAGATGGTGATCGCTCTCCAGCTTTCCGGGCCGGTGATTGGAATTTTGTTCCTCTGCATTAACACCATTCAGGGAATGGGAAAAGCGCTGCCGTCTCTGGTTCTGACGGTATGCCGCCAGGGACTGATCTTTATTCCTATGGTATTTCTGTTAAATGCCCTGTTCCAGCTGGAAGGCGTGATCTATGCACAGGCGACGGCAGATTTCTTATCCATCGTGCTGGCGTTGGTGATCTGCATGTTTCAGATCAAGGCGCTGGACCGGGTATCTGAAAAATAATCCTTGAAAAACGGTATGCAACCCGATATAATTTTAAATCATCAGGCAGTGAAGTAGGCCGCATGACCCTTGGGTATTGTGAATATCCGCTTGCCTACATAGACAGCTGGAGTTTTACACAAATGAGGTGCATACATTGAAATGGAAAAAACCAAGCAAACGGATCTGGACAACTTTGTTTTTACTGATTGCTCTGGGCGCTACCCTGAGCATTATGACTACAGTTTATTATCATGTTGAACGTGACCGGTGCTTCCGCCGCCTGACCGGATATGTGGACCAGGTGGCAGCGGTGGTGGACCAGAATCTGGAGGAAAGCAGAAATTATCTGGAATCAGTGGCGGAAATCATGAAATGCTCTGATTGGACAGATGATGAGACACTGCAGCATCAACTGGATGTGCTCAGCGGAATGGGCATAGTCTCCCAGCTGGAGCTTCTGCTTCCAGGAGATCAGATTCTTCCGCCAAATGGAGATCGGATCGATGCAGGAGGGCTGCTTTCCTTTGAGAAGGAAGCAGAGGAAGGCTTTCATATTTCCTTTCATCAGGGGCTTGCTCAGCAGTCTCTGGCTGCTGTGAGGGCCTGTCTGCCGGTTGAAAAGGATGGTGAAACGGCTGCTGTGCTCTGCGGCAGTCTTGATCTGGAACGGCTGGCAGACGTATTTCCCGGGCTGGATTATGGCACGGAGATGCAGTTTTTCATTATTGAAAAGGAGACAAGGCAGTTTTTGCTGGATACCTGGCATGAACATCCGGCAAATATGGATGAGCTGCAGGACAGAAAGGCGGAAAAAGGCTACAGCAGGGAACAATTTACCTTTGATTTTTCCCAGGGAAACAGTGGTGTGACGGTATTTCGATCGGAAAAAGCAAATGAGAATTTCTACACCGGCTATGCGCCGGTTCACGAGGAGGACTGGACGGTACAGGATATCCAGCGGGAAAAGCTGGAAAGCGAGCAGAATTTAAAGAATGTAACCTACATTCTGGATGTGGAACAGAACTTGTTTTTTGCTCATACGCAGCCAGAACATTTTCGGGATGCGCTGCAGGCGATCGCCAGCTTTACTACGGCAGAGGTTGCCTTTTTCTGGGGGATTTCACTTTTGGACAAAGCCGCCTGTGGAGCAGCCGGGGTGCAGAACAGTTAACGCATGATACCCTGTTTCGGGAGCAGTTCCCGGAGGTGTTTGCCATCCTCCAGAAGGAAGGGGAAGCGATCTGCAATCCAGGTGAGTTTTATCTGGAGAAAGATCTGACTCAGCATGAAGATTTTCTGCGGTGGAATGTAAAAAATTATATGATGGTTCCAGTCCGCCGCCAGGATGGGAAAACCATCGGTGTGCTGGGAGCCGTAAATATGAAGAGACGCTGGGAAACGGCAGAGCCTTTGGAGCAGGTAGCCCTCAGCTTTTCCATTACAGCAGAGCAGTGTGCCAGCTATCAGCGTCTGGATCTGATGAGCCAGACGGATGCCATGACCGGACTGATGAATCGAAAACGCTATCACGAAGTCCTCCTTGAGATGAAACAGGCGCCGTACCGCTCCTTTGCCTGTGTGTATGTGGATGCCAATGGGCTGCATGAGATCAATAACCGATTAGGCCATCTGGCAGGAGATCAGATGCTGATCCGAACGGCAAAGGCGCTGAAGGAGAAGTTTATTTCGGATCCTGTCTTCCGAATCGGCGGCGATGAATTCGTAGTGCTGTGCCGGAACCGGGAACGGCAGTGGGTATATGACCGGGCAGAAGCAGCGCGCAGCCAGGTGAAGAAGTATGGCTACGAGATGTCGGTTGGAATTGAATGGCGGAACCAGCATATAGATGTTATGGACATTGTAAATACTGCAGAGTCGCGGATGGGGTTAGATAAGCAGCAGTATTATGAAAATAATGGGAGCGAGCGGCAGAACCGGCTTCTGGATGAGAAGACGGCCCGCCTGATAGCAGAAAAGCAGGATATGGATACCTTTTTAGCGGTTCTGGCTCCACAGTTTAAAGGCGTTTACTTTGTGGATCTGAGCAAGGATACTATCCGGTATCTGTTTATTCCTTCCTATTTCAAGGAGATTTTAAGGGAAGAGGACGGTAAATTCAGCAAAGGATTGCTGCGCTATTCCTATCGTCTGGTAAAGCCGGAGTATCAGGGCGTGTTTGAGGATTTCTGCAATTACGATTATCTGAAAAATCGGCTGGAACAGGAAGCCGCACCGGAGTTCCGGTATCAGAAAAAGGATGGTACCTGGCTGAAGCTGCAGGTGCTGTATGTGAAGCATTCCGAAGGGACGGGGCAGGAGACCTTGTGGTTGTTTTCAACGGCTGAGGCGTGAGAGGATATGCCATCCAATCAGAAACACTCCATATATCCCGCACAGCGTCCCGATCTTCAGAGCAGTACCCAGAAAGGACCATGCGGCTCCCGGCTCCAGGGGAAGGGGTCTTAAAAGAGGAAGCAGAAAAAGCCAGAATTTCTGATTCAGCCAGCATCCCAGGATCATCAGCATTACTGGTTTCCCGATCATTTCCGCTGCATTCCAGGAAAAGGCCGCGAAATCCCGCAGGGTGATCAGATGCCACAGCGCCAGGAAGATCTCGCTTGCCAGGATTCCCCAGAGATATGCCTTCATGCCTAAATTTGGGATACCGAAAAGGACGAAGGTGAGCCGCAGCAGCATGGCGCATACGTTCTGGAGAAAGGTGGCGGAGGTTTTTCCCAGGCCGTTTAAGATACTGCCCAGTGTGGTCGCCAGATACATAAAGGGACACAGCCATCCCAGGGCGCGGATATAGGCTCCGGCGGAAGGATTGTGGAATACGCTGGTACCCAGCTCATGGCCGTAGATGCAGAAGATACCGGTGCACAGGATCCCCATGTACAGGCTGTAGCGCAGCGCCATGGAGATGGTGGAGGAGATCTGCTCCCGCCGCCCTTCCGCCTGGGCCTGGGCCACCGTGGGGAGAAGCAGGACGGCGATGGAGTTGGTGATGGCGGAGGGAAACATGATAAAGGGCAGGGCCATGCCGGTGAGAACGCCGTAAACGGAAAAGGCATCGTTGCTGCTTAACCCGAAGGCTGTCAGCCGGTTCGGGATCCAGATGGCTTCCGCGCTGGCAAGGAGGTTTAACACCAGCCGGTTTCCCATCAGCGGAAGAGCCAGGGTCATCAGCGGAAGGGCATTCTCCTGGAAAAAGGGAATGGAGAATGTGCTTTGCCTGTGTGGATGTTTGCCCTCGGGCGGACAGAAGATCAGACAGAGAAGGGTAAAGCCTGCCGAAGCCATCTCTCCGATCAGGTGTCCATAGACAGCCAGGGATACGGTGATCTCCCGTCCTTCCTGTTGCATCACCTGCACGATCCCGAAGACAGCAGTCATGCGGATGATCTGTTCTGCTACCTGGGAAAAGGCAGGAACCTTTGACTTCTGCATCCCGTAGTAATATCCGTTGATGCAGGCGTGAAGAGCAGCGAAGGGGACGGACAGCGCCATTACCAGAAGATAAGGCTCACACCGGGGTTCCAACAGGAACCGCTCTGCAATCAAGGCTGCATGACGGCAAATGAAAACTGCCAGCAGGGCAGAAAGTGCCAGAGAGATGCACAGGCCGGTCCGGAACACGGAGCGGCCCTTTTTCTGGTTGGCGGCCACATACTGGGAGAGGGCGGTCTGGATCGATCCGGCACATACGGCAAAGCAGATGCCGAAAACGGGATGGACCGTATTGTAGATTCCCAGTCCCTCAGCGCCGATGGTCCGGGACATGAAGATACGGTAGAAAAAGCCCAGGATCCTGCACAGAAATCCAGTTCCGGTCAGCAGCAGGGTTCCGGTTAGAAATGCACGTTTTTTCGGGGAAAGTCGGGACAGGGATGGAAGCATGTGATCTGAGGCTCCGGGAGGAAAATTATTATATGGTATGAGAAAGGAGGAGAAGATAGAACGCCCAGCGTTTAGTTCTCCTCCTTCTCCCGGTTTTTCATAGATTCCACAATCACCAGCAGGCTTTTCAGTTCCTCCTCGCTTAATTCTGGAAGAAGGGATGTGATCTTAGCCGCTGTGGGAGAAAAAGGGGGAGCATCTTCCTGGAAAAATTCAGACAAGGTAAGCCCGAAGAATTCACAGATCGTATTTAACATGTCAAGGGACGGCGTGATGTGGCCGGATGAAACCTTATTGATATAGCTTTCACATTTTCCAATGTGTTTGCTCAAGCTGTATTCGGACAGGCCTTTTGCCAGGCGCAGCCTCGTAATTCGTTCGCCGATATAATTTGTTCGCATTTAGACAGCCCTCCCATCGTATTTTGAAACTCTTTTTAGTATATATGGAAGATTTACAGTCATAATTCCTTTTAAATCTCGGTATTTAGGGAAAATAATTCCTTTATAATCTCGGTTTTTAAACTGGTGAAAGGATTCTGCAATTTCGTGGAAAAATA
The DNA here is from genome assembly GCA_030524635.1 of Lachnospiraceae bacterium. Taxonomy (GTDB): domain Bacteria; phylum Bacillota; class Clostridia; order Lachnospirales; family Lachnospiraceae; genus Caccovicinus. The sequence continues at coordinate 21,401 of JAUNGG010000036.1, read as the reverse complement.
TCCTGCAGAATTTGATGAAAAAGTAACGAGACCGTGCACATGGAAAGTCATAAAATCATATTGAATTACTAGGAAATATGTGGTATAGTAAGCTTTGGAAAGTTAGTGAATCGTAACAGATTCCTTTTTCTGATAGATAGAAAGGCGGTATAGTAACCATGAGTGAAGAGAAAAGACTGATCTATTTGGATAATGCAGCTACTACAAAGACCAATCCAAAGGTAGTAGAGGCGATGCTTCCTTATTTTACAGAGTTTTATGGAAACCCGTCCTCCGTATACGAATTTTCCGGCATCAGCAAGAAGGCGGTAACCGATGCCAGGGAGACGATTGCAACATCCATCGGGGCTAAGACCCAGGAGATTTATTTTACAGCAGGCGGAAGCGAGGCGGACAACTGGGCGCTGAAGGCAACGGCAGAGGCCTACAGCCAGAAGGGGCGCCATATTATCACCAGCAAGATCGAGCATCATGCCATCCTGCATACCTGTGAATATCTGGAGAAGCAGGGCTATGAGGTAACCTATCTGGATGTGGATGAAAACGGTGTGGTTAAGCTGGATGAGTTAAAGAAAGCCATCCGTCCGGACACCATTCTGATATCCATTATGTTTGCCAACAATGAGATCGGAACCATTGAGCCAATCCGGGAGATCGGAGAAATCGCAAAGGAGCATGGGATTTTGTTCCACACCGATGCGGTTCAGGCTTACGGTCATGTGCCCATCAATGTAGATGAGCTTCATATCGATATGATGAGTGCCAGCGGCCATAAGATCAACGGGCCCAAGGGCATTGGATTCTTATATATCCGCACCGGAGTGAAGATCCGTTCCTTCGTCCACGGCGGTGCCCAGGAGAGAAAGCGCCGTGCCGGCACAGAGAATGTTCCTGGTATCGTAGGTCTCGGCAAAGCGGCAGAGCTTGCCGCCGCCAATATGGAGGAGCGGGCGAAGAAGGAGCAGGAGCTTCGGGATTACCTGATTGAGCGGGTCCTGGCACAGGTTCCGTATACCAGAGTCAACGGCCACCGCACCAACCGGCTTCCGAATAACTGCAATTTTGCATTCCAGTTTATTGAGGGTGAGTCCCTGCTGATCATGCTGGATATGGCCGGCATCTGCGGTTCCAGCGGTTCTGCCTGCACCTCCGGCTCCCTGGATCCGTCCCATGTGCTGCTTGCCATCGGACTGCCTCACGAGATCGCTCACGGCTCTCTGCGTCTGACCTTAAGTGAGGAGAATACCATAGAAGAGATGGATTATGTGGCCGGCGAGATCAAGCGGATCGTAGAGCGGCTTCGCAGCATGTCTCCATTGTATGAAGATTTTGTGAAGCATGGGGCGAAGAAATAAAAAAGAAAATGCGGGAAAGCACAGCCAGATCATGCTGTACAATCACCTGAGAATAAGTAAAGGAGAACCAGTTATGTATTCAGATAAAGTTATGGATCATTTTCAGCATCCAAGAAATGTAGGAGAGATCGAGAATGCCAGCGGTACCGGTACCGTGGGCAATGCCAAGTGCGGCGATATTATGCGGATTTACCTGGACATCGATGAAAATCAGATCATCCGGGATGTGAAGTTTAAAACCTTCGGCTGCGGCGCGGCAGTGGCAACCAGCAGCATGGCCACGGAGCTGGTTAAGGGAAAGTCCGTCCAGGAGGCGATGCAGGTAACCAATAAGGCAGTGATGGAGGCGCTGGACGGCCTTCCTCCTGTGAAGGTTCACTGCTCTTTGCTGGCAGAGGAGGCGATTCATGCCGCGCTTTGGGATTATGCCCAGAAAAATAATATCCAGATCGAAGGGCTGGATAAGCCGAAGAGCGATATCGGTGAGGGAGAGGAAGAAGAGGAGTATTAATTTCTGGAGGAATACAGGAGCAGATGAACGGACAGGATCCAATACAGAAGCATCAAAGAAAGAAGGTAGTGGTAGGCATGTCAGGAGGAGTCGATTCCTCCGTGGCGGCCTACCTGTTAAAGGAGCAGGGCTGCGATGTGATCGGTGTGACCATGCAGATCTGGCAGGATGAGCCGGAGGAGCTTTCCCAGGAAAATGGGGGCTGCTGTGGCTTAAGTGCGGTAGATGATGCCAGGCGTGTGGCGGAGCGGCTGGACATTCCTTATTATGTGATGAACTTTAAAAAGGAATTTCAGAAGCATGTGATGGATTACTTTGCGGAGGAATATCTTCACGGCCGTACCCCTAATCCCTGCATCGTCTGCAACCGGTATGTAAAGTGGGAGGCGCTGCTGGACCGCAGTCTGGCGCTGGGGGCGGACTATATTGCCACCGGCCATTATGCCAGGATCGCACACCTGGAGAATGGGCGGTTTGCCCTTCAGGTATCTGCCACAGCAGCAAAGGATCAGACTTATGCATTGTATAATCTGACCCAGCGCCAGCTTTCCCACACCCTGATGCCGGTTGGGCAGTATACCAAGGAGCAGATCCGGGAGATTGCAGAACAAATCGGGCTTCCGGTAGCCAGCAAGCCGGACAGCCAGGAAATCTGCTTTATCCCAGATCATGATTACGCCTCCTTTATTAAGGAATACAGCGGCAAAGAGCTTCCAAAGGGAAATTTCGTGGATGTTCACGGCAATGTGCTGGGGCAGCACCAGGGCATCACTCACTATACCATCGGGCAGCGCCGGGGCCTGGGGCTGGCGATGGGACGGCGGATCTTTGTAAAAGAGATCCGGACAGAGACCAATGAGGTGGTGATCGGAGAAGGGGATGATGTATTTGCAGATTCTCTCCGGTGCAGCCGCTTGAACTGGATGGCGGTGGATGGGCTTCATGGAAAAGAGCTGGAAGTCACGGCGAAGATCCGCTACAGCCACAGAGGAACGCCCTGTATCCTGAGAGAGGTGGGAGAAGACCTGGTGGAGTGCAAGTTCACAGAGCCGGTGCGGGCCGTTACCCCCGGACAGGCGGTGGTCTTTTATCTGGGAGATGTGGTGGCTGGCGGCGGAACCATCTTGTAGAATGCCTTCCATTGGAAGAATTTGGATTTTAGACTCTGTTTTTCAAGCAGAGTCTTTTTGTATGAAAGAGATTGATAAAATGCCAAGCTCCTCTGGAGCGGTTCTTAAGTGCTGCCCGTCCATAAAAACCTTAAGAATTCTGTTAAAAAAGTGAAAACTGCCTGTGTTTACAAATAAGCCCAGGTGTAGTAAACTGAAACATATAACGCATGTGCAGGAAAGCACAGCCGGAGGAGGAATGGAAGAAAATGAAAACGATATTAAATAGAAGAAACGCAGCCTGTGTTCTTGCAGCAGTCTGCATCAGTGCATCGTTGACCACAGGATGCAGCGGGCGGGAATATCTGCCGGTAGAAACAGCAGTGTCCGGGGACCAGACTGGTTTGGATCAGGACAAGGCTGGTCAGGATGAGAAGGCTCAGCTGGAGACCAGCCAGCATGACCAGGAGCGGGCCATGGCGCCTACCATCGCATTTACGGATGTTTCGGATACGGTATATATTAAGGGTTCCCAGGTACGCCTGCGGACAGCGCCGAATACAGCGGATGCAGGGAATATTTCTGCTGTATTAAATTCGGGAGCTGCCCTTACCCGCACCGGAGACAGTGACCAGTGGTGCAGGGTCAGCTATCAGGGACAGACCTTATATGTTTCCAAAAGCCTGGTTACCACTCAGGCGCCTCAGCCAGCAGCTGATCCAAGCAGCATCAGCGGCACGGTTGGCACAGCATCAGCGGGAAGCGGCAGTGTAAATGGAAATAAAACCCAAATATCCGACGGAAGTCCGATTACAGTCGATTCCAACTGGAAATATGCAGATTTTTCTGCCATTAAGACCGGTTCTGCTATGATGTACCGTTCCCAGGCAGCCAACCGCAAGGAGATCACCGTCTGCGTCAATGCAGGCCATGGAACAAACGGCGGCGGAAGCGTTAAGACCTTGTGCCATCCAGACGGAACGGCGAAGGTGACCGGCGGCACCACCGGAGCTGGAGCGACCAAGGCCATTGCAGTTTCCAGCGGCATGACCTTTTCTGACGGAACGCCGGAGGCGAAGGTGACGCTGGCCCTGGCTAAGGTGCTGAAGGATAAGCTTCTGGCAAATGGATATGATGTGGTGATGATCCGGGAAAGCGATGATGTGCAGTTGGACAACATTGCCCGCACAGTCATTGCCAATAATACAGCAGACTGTCATATTGCCCTCCACTGGGATTCTACCACAAGCGATAAGGGAGCATTTTATATGAGTGTGCCGGATGTGGCCTCCTACCGGGCGATGGAGCCGGTGGCCTCCAACTGGCAGAAGCACAATGCATTGGGAGAGAGTTTGATCTCCGGCCTTAAGGGAGCAGGAGTCAAGATCTTTTCCGGCGGTTCCATGGCGATGGATCTGACTCAGACCTCTTATTCCACCGTGCCCAGCATCGATATTGAGCTGGGAGATAAGGCATCTGACCATTCAGCAGGAACGCTGGATGTATTGGCGGACGGGCTGGTAGCGGGCATCGGCAGTTATTTTGGAAAGTAAAGGAAGCCAGCATTGACTCTGCAGTGTTGCAGAAATCTGTCTGATCATAAGGAGTGCCGGATGAGAAAACAAAAGGAAATGCGGATCGGAGATATACGGGCATGCTGGCTCTCTCTTTCACTGGTCAGGAAGCTTCAGGTGCTGTCCAGGTGCAGTGTGGTGATCATCCTGCTGTCTGTGGTGACCTATATGCTGATCATCGGATGGGGGATGGGCGTATTTGACTCGATCCTGATGGAGGATTCCCGAACGATGGAGTTCTGGTCGGCCATGGAGGAGGAGGGAAAAGCCTTTGAATCCTATATGCACGGAGAGAATGCAGAGTCCGGAGGCCGGTACCGGGAGGCTGTCCGGCAGACCAAAGCAGCGCTGGATCAACTGCTCTTTGACTACGAAAAGCTGGGGCCGGACCGGTATGCCAGGACCTGGTCCATCCGAAACATGTATGGCCGTTATACCCAGCTGCGGGATGATGTGGTGCAGAGCCGGGCTGACGGTGCAGAATACAAGGATTCCATGGCCACGGTGTACCGCATTCAGGAATACCTGGAAACTTATGCCGGAAAGCTGCAGCAGATGACGGTTGAGGCGGGAAATCAGGAATACCGGCGGAAGCTTCTTCTGTTTTATCTGGTTCCCTTAAGCGGGATCCTGTGGGGCGGGGGTATCCTTCTGTTGTTTCAGTGGCTGCGCCGCTATATGGTGCAGAATGTGGTAAGGCCGGTGCTGGTCTTATCGGAGGACGCCAGACGCATCAGCCAGAATGATTTTTCCGGGGCGGCTCCGGAAAGCTCTACCCAGGGACAGGATGAGATCTCCAGGCTGATCAAGGATTTTCTGGTGATGAAGAAATCCACCCAAAATTATATCATTACCTTAAAAGAAAAGCATGCGGTGGAAAAGCAGCTGGATGAGGTCCGGCTGCAGATGCTGAAAAACCAGATCAATCCCCATTTCCTGTTTAATACGCTGAATATGATCGCCAGCACGGCACAGTTAGAGGATGCTGCCACCACAGAGAAGCTGATCACGGCGTTGAGCCGTCTGTTCCGGTATAATTTAAAGTCTACCGAATCGGTGATGCCTTTGGAGCGAGAGCTTAAGGTAGTTGAGGATTACATGTACCTGCAGAAAATGCGGTTTGGAAGCCGGATCCGGTATACGGTGGAATGCCAGCCGGAGGCAAGGGAAATCCTGGTGCCCTCCTTTGCCCTGCAGCCGCTGGTGGAAAATTGCATCATCCACGGCCTGTCTCACAAGGGCAGCGGCGGGAAGATCCACGTCCGCGCCTGGCTGAAAGAGGACCAGCTATGGATCTCGGTAGCGGATAATGGTCTGGGAATTTCAGAGGAACGTCTTGCCTCCATCCGAAGAGAACTGGCTGACCGGAAAAAGGGGAAGGGCCAGAGTACTGGGATCGGCCTGGGCAATATCTGCCGTCGTGTCTGCTCCATGTATACAGATGGGCAGTTCCAGGTATATAGTATGGAAGGAAAAGGCACGGTGGTGCAGATGGGATTTTCTGTGCTGCAAGGCAGCATGTGATGGTATGGTTTTAGGAGGAATTATGGAGGAAAAGGGATACTGCATCCTGCTGGCAGATGATGAGCCCATCGAACGGATGGCGCTGGCAAAACGGCTGAAAAAGTATTTTGGGGAGAATTGTCAGATCTGTCAGGCTGAAAATGGAAAGGAAGCACTGGATGTATTCAGGCAGAAGCAGTGCCAGGTGGTGATCATGGATATCGCCATGCCGGAGATGAACGGTGTGGAGGCAGCAGAACGGATCCGTGCCCTGGATTCAGAATGCAGCATTATTTTCCTGAGCGCTTATGATGATTTTGCCTATGCCAGAAAAGCGATCCAGATCCGTGCTCTGGATTATCTGTTAAAGCCTTGTGAGGATGAGGATCTGGTGGCAGTGATCGAGGAAGCGATTCACCAGGCGGAACGCAGGACCAGGGAAGTGAAGCGGCAGAACGCAGCCCAGATGGCACCGCCGGAAGCAGGCAGAGTGGCAGAACAGGCGGAAACTGTTGAAGGAGAAGGGCTGGAAGTGCCGGCTGCCGGACGCTTAGCAGCGGGGGAAACCATGCAGGATCAGCAGATGGTTCGCGCTGCGGCCCGTGAGCATGCTGCAGTGGAGCGGATGGCCCAGGCGGCGGAGAAGATTCGGGATTATCTCCAGAAAAATTATATGAAGGAGATCTCCATGCAGGAGGCAGCCAGGATGATGGAATATTCCGATGCCTACTTCTGCAAGCTGTTCAAGCAGTGCTTTGGCCAGAACTTTACCACCTATCTGACCATTCTGCGGGTCAATGAGGCGAAAAAGCTTTTGCAGGATCCCCTTGCCAATATCCGGGAAGTCAGCATGAAGGTGGGATATTACGATTCCAATTATTTTGCAAAAGTGTTCAAACGGTACACAGGAATGATCCCATCTGATTACCGGGATAGTCAAAATGCACAAAAATAAAAGGGATTTTTTGAGCAAAACGGAGAGAACTGAACAGGAAAATCAGGGAAAGAATAAAAACTTCTCCCTAAATGACAAACTTTTACGGTACAAAATACACCTTGCGGGTTTTATAATTAAGATATTGTTAAGGAACGGCGCCAACCTTAATGTCTACATCAATGATAAGAAACCTGCAGGGTTATTTTTATGCCGGAATGCATGGGACGCGAAGATCTCTGAACCATGATGAACTGTGTGTACAAGCTGAAACTACCTTGCGGCTCCTATTGATTCAATTGCAATAAGACGAAAGGAAATGAAAAAATGGTGAGAGGGTTATGGAAAAAGCTGGCAGTGGCAGCACTGACAGCAGCCACTGTGATCTCTGCATCTGGATGTGGTTCATTGACTGATGGAAAGCGGATCATCCGTATTTCCCATGCACAGTCGGAAACGCACCCGGAGCATCTGGGACTATTGGCGTTTAAAGAGTATGTAGAGGAAAAGCTTGGCGATAAGTATGAGGTGCAGATTTTCCCAAATGAGCTGTTAGGCTCTGCACAGAAGGCGATTGAGCTGACCCAGACAGGTGCTATCGATTTTGTGGTGGCTGGTACTGCAAACCTGGAGACCTTTGCGGATGTGTATGAAATCTTCAGTATGCCATACCTGTTTGATTCAGAAGAGATCTACAAGGAAGTGATGATGGACACCGATTATATGGAAAATATCTATGAGTCCACCGATGAAGCCGGTTTCCGCGTGGTGACCTGGTACAATGCAGGTACCAGAAACTTTTATGCAAAGACTCCGATCAACACACCAGACGACTTAAAGGGCAAAAAGATCCGTGTTCAGCAGAGCCCGGCCAGCGTAAATATGGTAAACACCTTCGGCGCGGCGGCAGCACCCATGGGCTTTGGTGAGGTTTATACGGCGATCCAGCAGGGCGTGATCGATGGCGCTGAGAACAATGAGCTGGCGCTGACCAACAATAAGCACGGCGAGGTTGCCAAGTACTACAGCTACAACAAGCATCAGATGGTGCCGGATATGCTGGTAGCGAATCTGAAGTTTTTAAATGGCTTAAGCGCAGAGGAGTTAGCGGTATTTAAAGAAGCAGCAGCCATTTCCACAGAAGTAGAGCTGGAGGAGTGGGATAAGAGCATCGAGGAAGCAAAGCAGATCGCGCAGAATGACATGGGCGTTCAGTTTTTAGAGGTAGATGTCAATGCCTTCAAGGAGAAGGTTCTTCCTCTGCATCAGCAGATGCTGGAGGAAAATCCTGCAATCGTAGATTTCTACAATCATATCCAGCTTGTAAATGAGAATGCAAAGGGGGGCAATTAATATGGAGACTATGAATAAGATCCGTGCCGCCATTATGAAGGTGCTGGCCGTCATGATCGTAGCGCTGTTTGTGCTGATGACTGTGATCGGAACCTATCAGATTGTGACCCGTTACTTCTTTAACCGCCCCAGTACCGTTTCCGAGGAGCTCTTAACCTACAGCTTTACCTGGATGGCACTGCTGGCTTCTGCTTATGTGTTCGGCAAGCGGGACCACATGAGAATGGGATTCCTTGCAGATAATCTGACCGGAACAGCAAGGAAATATCTGGAAATTATAATCGACCTGCTGACCTTTGCACTGGCAGCGGTAGTTATGGTGTACGGCGGTATTTCCATCACCAAGCTGACCATGATCCAGAAAACCGCATCTTTGCAGGTTCCCATGGGCTATATTTATATCATTGTGCCGATCACCGGCGTTCTGATCATGATATTCAGCCTGATGAATGCAGCTTCCATGTTCCAGAAAACATTTGATGAGAAGGGGGAGGCCAGATTATGAGTACAATAGCTGTATTTTGCGGATGCATTATTTTCGTTGTCCTGCTGGTTATGCTGCTGGCAGGCGTGCCCATTGCAGTTGCACTGGCAGTCTCTTCCATCGCAGCGATCCTTCCGATCCTGGATACAGGAGCTGCCGTATTGACCGGCGCACAGCGTATTTTCTCCGGAATTTCCGTATTCAGCCTGCTGGCAATTCCCTTTTTCATCCTGGCAGGAAACCTGATGAATAAGGGCGGCATTGCCATCCGTCTGATCAATTTTGCAAAGCTGTTTACCGGAAGGATTCCAGGTGCGCTGGCCCACACCAATGTAGTGGCAAACATGCTGTTTGGAGCCATCTCTGGTTCCGGTACGGCAGCTGCCTCCGCTATGGGCTCGATCATCGGCCCCATCGAGGAGGAAGAAGGCTATGACCGTGATTTCTCCGCGGCTGTCAATATTGCAACAGCGCCTACCGGACTTCTGATTCCGCCCAGCAACGTTATGATCACATTCTCCCTGGTCAGCGGAGGCACTTCCGTAGCGGCTCTGTTTATGGCCGGCTACATACCGGGAATCCTCTGGGGTCTGGCCTGTATGGTGGTGATCTTCTTTATGGCAAAGAAGCGGGGCTACCGCAGCACCGCCAGATATACCATGAGCGAGAAGGTCAAAGTATTTTTCCAGGCAATTCCCTGTCTGTTAATGATCATCATCGTAATCGGAGGTATTATCAGCGGTATCTTCACTGCAACCGAGGGAAGCGTGGTAGCCGTTGTGTACAGTCTGGTGCTTTCCGTGTTCTTTTACAAGTCCATCAAGCCTTCTGAACTGCCGAAGATCTTTATGGACAGTGCAGAAATGACCGGTATTATCATCTTCCTGATCGGCGTGTCCAGCATCATGAGCTGGGTAATGGCATTCACCGGAATTCCTACCGCAGTATCCCAGGCTATGCTGGGCATCAGTGACAACCGTTATGTGATCCTGCTGATCATCAATGTGCTGCTGCTGATCATCGGTACCTTTATGGACATGACGCCTGCATGTCTGATCTTTACCCCAATCTTCCTGCCAATCTGCCAGGCGCTGGGCATGAATACGGTTCATTTCGGTATCATGATGATCTTCAACCTGTGTATCGGCACTATCACACCGCCGGTAGGAACCACCCTGTTTGTAGGGGTTAAGGTGGGACAGACGAAGATTGAAAATGTAATCAAAACCTTGCTGGTATTCTTTGCGGCAATCTTCGCGGTGCTGATGCTGGTATCCTATGTACCGGCTCTGTCCCTGTGGCTGCCAAGCCTGATGGGCTATGTATAAGGTTACTTTTTGATTGGAACGCTGAGCCGTTCTTGAAAATTTATTTTAGGTTTCTATCTTAATGCTGATTCCCTATAGAAGGGCCGGAAGCTGCTTGGCAGTTTCCGGCTCTTTTCGTGATGTGTGGCAGTAAAAAATAGGAAAAGCAGTTGACATAACTTTGAAAAGGCGATACAATGTTATAGAGTAAAAAAATTCCAAATTTAAAACAAATCTTGTAAATTACATTCAAATGCCATATAATGAAAGGGGAAATGCCTATATGGAAAAAGCAAAAGCATGGGAAGAACTGGAACTAAAAGATGACTTCATGTTTGCCAAGGTGATGCGGAATCAAATACTTTGCAAAGAATTGCTGCAGGCTATTTTTCCATATATGAAGATTATCCACATCGAGTATCCCGAAGAGCAGAAATCGATCAATATTACATCTGATGGAAAAAGTGTTCGGCTGGATGTTTACGTGCAAGATGATGCTGAAATCGTTTATAATATAGAAATTCAGTCTGTCGACACGGGGGAGTTACCTAAGAGAAGCAGGTATTATCAGGGGATGATTGATCTGAATCTGATTGAAAAAGGGGAGCATTATCGGAATTTAAAGGAAAGTTTTGTGATCTTTATCTGTACCTTTGATTTATTTGGAAAAGGGCGTTATCTGTATACCTTTCGCAATCTGTGTGTGGAAGATGATGCCATAGAATTAAATGATGGAACAGCCAAAGTTTTTTTAAATGCAAAAGGCAGAAGAGGCAGTGCAGATCCTGCATTGAAAGAATTTCTGAGTTATTTGGACAGCGGCCAAATAAAGGGGGATTTTGCAAAGCGAATCGAAAAAGAAGTCAAGCGGGTGAGAGAGAATAAAGAATGGAGGCGGGAATATATGACATTGCTGATGCGAGATCGTGAGAATCTGGAAAAAGGCAGAAAAGAAGGTGAAGAAAAAATGCTCACATTGATTGAATGTCTGATAAAAGACAATCGAATCGATGATATCGCCAAGATGAAAACTGACAAGACCTACCGCCAGAAATTATACCAGGAATATAGCTTATGAGAAATTGCGAAGCAAATTCTCATAAAAGGCGCGTTTTGCGCCGTCAATTGGATTCCACCAAATAAAAACACCAGAGAGCCTGAATGGAATCAGCCGCCTCTGGTGTTTTTCATTAAATAGAGAACGGAGACGATGGGATTCGAACCCATGTGCCGGGTATTAGCCGACAAACGCATTTCGAGTGCGCCGCGTTACGGCCTCTTCGCTACGTCTCCAATACGAACTTTTATATTATACACGAAAATTTTCAATTTGTGTAGTAGAAATTGAAAGAAAATTTAAAATTATTGGAAGTTTTTATTTTTTTTATTTTTCGCTCCCAGCCAATCACTACGCTGATTGGCTGGGAGCGAGACAATCTCAGGCTGCTTTATTCTTTCCCATTCCAGCAATAGGTACACAGCTTACAGGGCTGGATTCCAATGGATTCGATCAGATCATCCAGCCGGTGGAACTTCAGCGAGGTGAAATTTAAGCGTTCCCGAATCTTCTCCACCATCTCCTTATAATTCTGGCTGTCTGGATCGGCGTAATCATCCAGGATCTCCCGGGTCACATGATCTCCTTCCCGCTCCTTAATGATCCGGCGGGTGATCAGATCCAGCTCTGAATTAGAGCGGGAGAAGTTCAGATATTTACAGCCGAAGAGCAGCGGAGGACATGCCGGGCGGATATGTACTTCCTTTGCACCGCTCTGGTACAGGAATTCCGTGGTTTCTCCAAGCTGGGTTCCGCGGACGATGGAGTCATCGATCAGCAGCAGACTCTTGTTGTGGATCAGTGCATCAACAGGGATCAGCTTCATCTTTGCGATAAGGTTTCTCTGACTCTGGTTCTGCGGCATGAAAGAACGGGGCCAGGTAGGCGTATACTTAATAAAGGGCCGTGCAAAGGGGATGCCGGACTCATTGGCATATCCGATGGCATGGGCGATTCCGGAATCCGGCACACCGGCCACGATGTCCGGGCGGATGGACGGCTCAGAGGGAACAGCAGGCTTTGTGCAGTCTGCAGATTTTCCGGAGCAGTCGTGGCTGCAGTTACGGCAGCCTAAATCTCTCTGTGCCAGGATCTGACCGCAGCGGTAGCGCATCTCTTCTACATTGACGCCTTCATAGCTGGAAGTAGGGTAACCGTAGTAGACCCACAGGAAGGAGCAGATCTTCATCTCCTTCCGCGGCTTGCTCAAGGACTGGATCCCTTCTGGTGTAACCAGCACAATCTCACCGGGACCCAGCTCAGAGTAGTCGTGGTAGCCCAGATTGATGTAGGCATGGCTTTCGAATGAAACGCAGAAGGCATTGTCCTTGCGTCCGATGACTACAGGGGTTCTGCCGTAGCGGTCTCTGGATGCATAGATGCCCTCCGGTGTCAGGATCAGGATAGTCATAGAGCCGTCGATGATCTCCTGGGCATGAAGCAGACCCTCTACCAGGCTTTGCTTCTGGGTAATGATGGAAGCAGTCAGTTCCGTGGCATTGATCCTTCCGCCGCTCATCTCCATAAAATGAATGTGATGATTTTCGTAAGCCCTGCGGATCAGCTCTTCCTCGTTATTGATCTTTCCCACTGTTACGATGGCAAAGCTGCCCAGATGGGACTGGATCAGCAGAGGCTGCGGTTCATTGTCTGAAATGGAACCGATACCGGAACGTCCCTTTAATTCCTCCACATCCCGCTCGAATTTAGTGCGGAACGGAGAATTTTCAATATTATGAATGCTGCGCTGGAAGCCGTCCTTTCCATAGACAGCCATACCGCCTCTTCTGGTTCCTAAATGAGAATGGTAGTCTGTGCCAAAGAATAAATCCATTACACAATCTTCTTTTGATGTTACACCAAAAAATCCACCCATGATTTATTTCCTCCGAAATACAATATCGTTCTGCAACTGTTCTGTATTTTCACAGTTACATGGTTCTTTCTAAATTTATTTTCTTAAGCTGCATACATTTTTAGTGTAACATATTTCATGCAAGTAATACAATCCTGCTCACCTATTAAATATTCTTATAAATAGTGGGCGAAAAAATGTTTAATATCTGTAAGAAAATTGTATGAAAAAAGAAATCGACCAAAATTGACAGAAAGGCGGAATGGGAATAAACTTAAAGCCAGAGACAATAAGATCAGAATCAAAATCAAAGATTTCTTAACAGGTTTCAGAAAGCAGGGCAGGCAGATGAGAGTGGAAGAATCAGGATTACATAGGATAACCAAGCCAGACAGAAGCGGATGGGGGATAGATGGACGGAGCAGTCTGGAAAGCCGGGGAGATAGGGGAGATTCCCGCAGCCGTCAGAAAACGGCTTATGGAGGCAGAGGTACTGTGAACGCTCCCATCTCATCCAGAAAGCGGAGAAGAAAGAAAAGGGGAGGCGGCGGATGCTCCACCTTCCTGATTGGTCTGCTGGCAATGATTCTGGCATTTACGGCAGGATTGGGCACAGGATGGTACCGGTGGGGGAGGAGCCGCAGCTCCAGTGTGGAGCTGGCATCCATCCAGCCGCCGGATTGGATCACCCAGAAGCTGATCCGGAAAAATGTTTACTCTCGTCCGGCGGTATCGCTCCGCCAGGTAAATGATATCGTCATTCATTATGTGGCTAATCCCGGCTCCACAGCAGAACAGAACCGGAATTATTTCGATGGGCTGGCGGATCAGAGCGGACCAGGTGCCACCAGCGCCAGCGCTCATTTTGTGATTGGACTGGATGGGGAGATCATCCAGTGTATCCCGATCAGCGAGATCGCCTATGCTTCCAATAACCGCAACAGTGATTCTATCGCCATCGAGTGCTGCCATCCGGATGAAACGGGGAAATTTACAGAAGCCACCTATGAATCATTGGTAAAGCTGACGGCGTGGCTTTGTGATGAGACCGGGATCAGCCGGAAACGTGTGATCCGCCACTATGATATTACAGGAAAAGCCTGCCCGAAATATTTTGTAGATCATGAAGATGCCTGGAAGGAATTTCTGAAGGCTGTGAAGGAATACAAGGATCAATAAACAAGGATCAAGAATCATCCAAAAATTTCCTTGCACAGCCGGCATCCCGTAGGTGTGGCTGCCAGGCCGCCCTCTGCTGTCTCCTTTAAGGAGGTGGGAAGCTGCTGGCCGATCCGCTTCATGGACTGGATCACCTCTTCCGTAGGAATGGTAGAATGGATCCCGGCGCAGGCCAGCTCGCAGGCTACGAAGGCGTTGGCCACGCCCATGGCGTTGCGCTTGACGCAGGGAACCTCCACCAGGCCGGCTACCGGATCACAGACCAGCCCAAGGATATTTTTCAGTGCGATGGCGCAGCTGGTGCAGACCATGTTAGGGTCTCCGCCCAGCAGCTCCGTCAGCGCACAGGCCGCCATGGCGGAAGCAGAGCCTACCTCTGCCTGACAGCCGCCCTCAGCGCCGGAGATGGAGGCATTTTTCGCGATCACCATGCCTACTGCTGATGCGGTAAACAGGGACATGACCACATCTTCCTCCGGGATGTTTTTATCCTCCATCACAGAGATCAGGGCGGCTGGAAGAACACCGCAGGAGCCGGCAGTGGGGGCAGCCACGATCTGGCCCATACAGGAATTATACTCTGCCACTGCCAGCGCCATGCTCATGGCTGTGCCAAAGAGATAGCCGAAGTGATTCCGGCCCTGGTCTACCGCACGCTTCATTTTATAGGCAGCTCCGCCGCTGAGACCGCTGGAGGAGCGCAGGTCTGGATTCATTCCATTTTTTACCGATTCCCGCATGACCTGGAAGCTTTTTTTCATGGTTTCATAGATCTGCTTCTTTGGAAGTTCCATGGACTGGGACTGCTCTTCTAAAACGATGTCGGAGATCCGTTTTCCGCTGGATTCTGCGATTTGAGCCAGTTCTTCTACGGTATTGTAAGATAATTTCATAAGAAGATTCCTCGATTTCTTAATTTAATTTAAACAGGATCACATCCTCCACATGGGGCATGGCCTTGATTTCTTCCGCAGATGCCTCATCCATGGTCTGATCCATCTCGATGGTCATAATGGCAAGTCCGCCCTTCTCCTGACGGTTTAAGCGGAAGTTGGCGATGTTGGCCCGGTGCTGGGATACGAAGGCGGTGACCTGGGCGATAACGCCAGGCTGGTCATGGTGCAGCACGATTAAAGTAGGATACTGACCGGAAAAGTTTACGTCCATGCCGTTGATTCGGGTGATCTGGATATTGCCGCCGCCTACACTGGCGCCCTGCAGGGATACGGATTTCCCGGATTTCCCAGTCATGGTGATCAGAGCGGTGTTGGGGTGGGCATCGTCAATGGTGCCTGTGGTGATCTGAATCTGGATGCCGGCCTTTTGGGCCAGTGTCTGGCTGTCGCGGATCCGCCCGTCCCACGGATCGAAGCCTAACAGACCTCCTATGATCGCCTTGTCTGTGCCGTGTCCCCGGTAGGTCTTGGCAAAGGAACCGTGAAATAAAATGCTGGCAGCTGCCGGCTCCTCGCCTAAAAGAAGGCGGGCAGCCTTACCGATTCTGGCAGCTCCGGCTGTATGGGAGCTGGAGGGACCGATCATGACCGGCCCTACGATATCGAATACGTTCATCTTAAATCCTCCTTGTCTTCAGTATACCAGATTTCAATCAAACTACAAGAACAGAATTTTTGGTATATGTGACGTTGAATGAAAAATTTTTTTAGCTGAATTTTACAAACTTTACGCAAATTTTAAATTATATTGAAAGGGCATCTGCTTTTGTGCTATGATAACTTGGTACGGGCTTTTTTGCGTGCTGCAGTTTGCATGTCGAAAAAGCGCAGATGACAATCGACACAATACAATAAGAAAACAAGAGAGGTGCCATATGGCAATCGGAGACATTTCAAATCTATTTCAGTTTTTAGGCGGACTGGGAATGTTCCTGTATGGAATGAACATTATGGGAGACGGCATGCAGAAGACAGCCGGAAGCAAGATGAACCAGTTCCTGGGAATGGTGACAAACCGAAGAATCTTAGGCGTGCTTCTGGGTGCGCTGATCACTGCAATTCTCCACAGCAGTGCGGCAACTACGGTTATGGTAGTTGGTTTTGTAAATGCAGGAATTCTGAATCTGACACAGGCAGTAGGCGTTATTATGGGCGCCAATATCGGAACCACCATCACTGCGTGGATGGTATCCCTGAATTCTCTGGGCGATGCATTTGCCATGCTTCAGCCCTCCTTCTTTGCCCCGCTGTGCGCAGGAATCGGCGCATTTATGATGGCGTTTTCCAAAAAGCAGAAGGCAAATATGATCGGTGAGATCCTGATCGGAATTGGCCTTCTTTTCATCGGTCTGTCCTTTATGTCCGGTTCCATTGAGCCGTATACGGATGCACCGATCTTTGCAGATATTTTCCGGATCCTGGGCGGTAATCCGATCCTGGGCATTATCGCAGGTGCTGTGATCACTGCACTGATCCAGAGCTCTACTGCATCGGTAGGTATCCTGCAGACTCTGGCTATGAATGGCGTGGTGACCATGAGTGCAGCGATTTACATTACCCTGGGACAGAATATTGGAACCTGCGTGACAGCAGTCCTTTCCAGTGCCGGTGCCAACCGGACCGCCAAGCGGGCTGCATCCATCCATCTGATGTTTAATACCATCGGCGCTGTTCTCTTTGCAGTAGGCATGTATGTGCTGTCCTTCATTATGCCGGAATTTGCATTTGGCCATATCAATGCGGTGCAGATCTCCATGTTCCACACGATTTTTAATATAACCAACACAGTTCTGCTTTATCCCTTTGCCGATCTGCTGGTAAAGCTTTCCGCCCTGTTTGTGAAGGAGAAGGCAGAGGACCAGAAGCAGGTCCAGGAGGAAAGCGAGGAGGCGGCCGCTATCCGTCATCTGGATCAGCGTATCTTCGAATCGCCTGCACTGGCCATCGAGGTGGCTGCTACTGAGGTGATCCATATGGGACAGATCACTCTGGAAAATGTCCAGCGTGCCCTGGATTCCCTGACAAAGCCGGAAGAGGTTTCCACCCAGCAGGTATATGAAGTGGAAAAGACCATCAACAATATGGAAAAGGTGCTGACCGAGTACCTGATCAAGGTAAACAATCTTTCTTTAAATGAACGCCAGAAGCTGGTGGTAAATAATCTGTTTTACAGCATCAGTGATATCGAACGGGTAGGCGATCATGCGGAGAATCTGGCAGAGTCTGCCGATTACTTAAAGGAGCATACCGGCTTTTCTGATGTGGGGATCGAGGATCTTAAGACCATCGGCTCTGCAGTGATCAAATCTTTCTACCATTCCATCGAGGCCAGACGGACCGGCAATATGGACGAGGTGCGGAAGGTAAGCCAGTATGAGGATGAGGTAGATAATCTGGAGGAGGAGATGAGAGAGGAGCATATCAACCGTCTCTCCACCGGAGAATGCAGTGCTTCCGCCGGCGTCATCTTCCTGGATATTATCAATAATCTGGAGCGTATTTCGGACCACGCGTATAATTTGGCCGGATATGTAAAAGATGAACTTTAAAGGCGGCCAAAGAGCAGACGGATGGCAGCCTTTATGGAATATGGCAGAAATACCAGAAGTGTGAGGAATCAAAAAGACGGTAAAGCCGATATTATGTATACAATATGTATAAATTTTGAGAAACTTACAAAAAGGACTTGCCATTTTCTAGAATATTAGGTAGAATAAAACCAAGGTTGATTTTTATTTAACAAGTTTTTCAAGTAAGAAAATAGGAGGAATTCAATCATGGCAGTAAAAGTAGCAATTAATGGTTTTGGACGTATTGGACGTCTGGCATTCCGTCAGATGTTCGGAGCAGAGGGTTACGATGTAGTAGCAATCAACGATTTAACCGATCCAAAGATGTTAGCTAACCTGTTAAAGTATGATACCGCTCAGGGCGGATACTGCGGACACATCGGCGAGGGCAAGCACACGGTAGAGGCTGGCGAAGGTTCCATCATCGTAGACGGCAAGGAAATCACCATTTACAAGGAGCCAAAGGCTGCTGATCTTCCATGGGGTGAGTTAGGCGTAGATGTAGTATTAGAGTGTACTGGCTTCTACTGCTCTAAGGATAAGGCTCAGGCTCATATCGATGCAGGCGCTAAGAAGGTTGTTATCTCTGCACCGGCAGGCAAGGACTTAAAGACCATCGTATTCTCTGTAAACGAGAAGACCTTAACCGCTGAGGATACCATTATTTCTGCAGCTTCCTGTACCACCAACTGCTTAGCTCCTATGGCTAAGGCATTAAATGACTACGCTCCGATCCAGTCCGGTATCATGAGCACCATCCACGCTTACACCGGCGATCAGATGATCTTAGACGGCCCACACAGAAAGGGTGATTTAAGAAGAGCAAGAGCAGGCGCTGCTAACATCGTTCCAAACAGCACCGGCGCAGCTAAGGCTATCGGCCTGGTTATCCCAGAGTTAAACGGCAAGTTAATCGGTTCTGCACAGCGTGTTCCGGTACCGACCGGTTCCACCACCATCTTAACCGCAGTTGTTAAGGGCGCAGATGTAACTGCAGAGGGCATCAATGCAGCTATGAAGGCAGCAGCTTCCGAGTCCTTCGGCTACAACGAGGATCCGATCGTATCTTCTGACGTTATCGGCATGAAGTACGGTTCCTTATTCGATGCAACCCAGACCATGGTTAGCAAGATCGCTGACGATTTATATGAGGTTCAGGTAGTATCCTGGTATGACAACGAGAACTCCTACACCAGCCAGATGGTTCGCACCATTAAGTACTTCGCTGAGTTAGCATAATCAGCTTAAGGACAGGCATTGGTCACAGAGTGATCCTGTAAAAGACTCAAGCAAGGGTCCGGTCTCAAAAGGACCGGACCTTTTTAAACATAAACTGCAGAACTTGATTGATTGGAATGAAAGGAGATTTCCCCATGTTAAATAAGAAATCCGTAGATGATTTAAATGTAAAAGGCAAGAAAGTGCTGGTTCGCTGCGACTTTAACGTACCGTTAAAGAACGGCGAGATCACGGACGAGACCCGTATTGTGGCAGCACTTCCTACCATCCAGAAGCTGATCAAGGACGGCGCAAAGGTTATCCTCTGCTCCCACTTAGGCAAGGTAAAGAACGGCCCTAACGAGGGTGAGTCCTTAGCACCAGTTGCAAAGAGACTGTCCGAGAAGCTGGGCAAGGATGTTGTTTTCGTATCCGATTACAATGTAACCGGCGAGGCTGCTACCAAGGCAGTTGAGGCTATGGCAGAGGGCGATGTTGTATTATTACAGAACACCCGTTTCCGCGGCAAGGAAGAGACCAAGAACGGCGAGGAGTTCAGCAAGGAATTAGCTGATCTGGCTGATGATTATGTATGCGACGCATTCGGTTCCTCCCACAGAGCACATGCTTCTGTAGAGGGCGTTACCAAGTTTATCACCGCTAAGGGCGGCTCCAACGCAGTTGGCTATCTGATGCAGAAGGAGATCGACTTCTTAGGCAATGCAGTAGAGAATCCGGTAAGACCATTCGTAGCCATCTTAGGCGGCGCAAAGGTAGCTGATAAGTTAAACGTAATCTCCAATCTGTTAGAGAAGTGCGACACCCTGATCATTGGCGGCGGCATGGCATTCACCTTCTTAAAGGCTCAGGGCTTAAGCGTAGGTAATTCCTTAGTCGATGATACCAAGCTTGACTACTGCAAGGAGATGATGGAGAAGGCTGAGAAGTTAGGCAAGAAGCTGCTTCTGCCAGTTGACACCACCATTGCAGCAGCATTCCCGAACCCAATCGACGGACCGATCGAGGTACAGGTAGTTGCTTCCAACGAGATCCCGGATGACATGGAAGGCTTAGACATCGGACCGAAGACTGCTGAGCTGTATGCTGAGGCTGTTAAGTCCGCTAAGACGGTAGTATGGAATGGACCGATGGGCGTATTTGAGAACCCGACTCTGGCAGCAGGTACCATCGCAGTTGCTAAGGCTCTGTCTGAGACTGAGGCAACCACCATCATCGGCGGCGGCGATTCTGCAGCAGCAGTTAACCAGTTAGGCTTTGCCGATAAGATGAGCCACATTTCCACCGGCGGCGGCGCTTCCTTAGAGTTCTTAGAGGGCAAGGTGCTTCCAGGTGTGGCAGCAGCAGATGACAAATAGTTATGAGGACAGGCAGCTGCCTGATGATCATAACAGCAAATAAAATATAGGGAGAGCTTATCATGGCAAGAAAGAAAATTATCGCAGGCAACTGGAAGATGAACATGACTCCTTCCGAGGCTGTGGCATTAGTAGAGACCTTAAAGCCATTAGTAGTAAATGATGAGGTAGATGTGGTATTCTGCGTACCGGCAATCGACATCATTCCGGCAATGGAGGCTGCTAAGGGAACGAATATCAATATCGGCGCTGAGAACATGTATTTCGAGGAGAAAGGCGCTTACACCGGCGAGATCTCCCCAAATATGCTGGTAGATGCCGGCGTGAAGTACGTGATCATCGGCCACTCCGAGAGAAGAGAGTACTTCGCTGAGACGGATGAGACCGTAAATAAGAAGGTCCTGAAGGCATTCGAGCATGGAATCACCCCGATCATCTGCTGCGGCGAGAGCTTAACCCAGAGAGAGCAGGGCATCACCATCGACTGGATCCGCCAGCAGATCAAGATCGCTTTCTTAAATGTGACTGCAGACCAGGCTAAGACTGCTGTGATCGCATACGAGCCGATCTGGGCCATCGGAACCGGCAAGGTGGCTACCACCGAGCAGGCAGAAGAAGTATGCGCAGCAATCCGTGCATGCATCGGTGAGATCTATGATGAGGCAACGGCTGAGGCGATCCGCATTCAGTACGGCGGTTCTGTATCCGCTTCCTCCGCTCCTGAGCTGTTTGCACAGCCGGATATTGACGGCGGATTAGTTGGCGGCGCTTCCTTAAAGCCAGACTTTGGAAAAATCGTTAACTACAAGTAAGAAACATAATGATGAAAACCGCACCCGAAGGGATGCGGTTTTCTTGTGAAGAATTGGATTGCTGTTCACAGGTTGGCTGGGGATTTGCATCGTGCAGGCAAAGATAAAAAATATAAAAACAAACCCTTGCCATACATTGTTAATTAATGTACAATATCTTCCAAAGGGACATTTACACAAGTTAAGCTGTGAAAGGAGATAGAAAGGAAATGAGCAAGAAACCAGTAGTTTTAATGATTCTTGACGGT
>JAUNGG010000035.1 GCA_030524635.1 Lachnospiraceae bacterium | reverse complement strand
GCTCGTTGGTGGATACGGATGAAGAGGCGGATGAGTATATGAACGTAGTGTTTGAGCTGTGTGCAGCTTATGAGCGATAAAGTTATATTGAAGGCATGAAGACAGGAGCCAGACTTATGATGGAACTGGCGGAAGATTGAGATTCAAATATTCGGGCAGTATAATGGATCTGGTAGAGGATAGAGAAAAATCCCCTCTGTTTGATATGGACACGGTAGGGTGTCTGCCAGCAGAGGGGATTTTTTAGGGCTTACTTACCCTTACATATTTCTGATTCCGGCTGTTAGGCTTGTCGGGGATGGTCATAACCAGTTTCCCGGAATCTAAAAGCGGTTTTAAATACGCTTTTCGGAAGTGTTTCCGATCTGACAAGCCGAGGAATTCAATCATTTCAGTCTGGGTGTGTGGAACCGCACAGAAAGCCAATAATTTTTCATCATGTGAAAGCTCAACTTGGGGGGTGACTTGAGGGGCATTCTGATTTTCCACCCACTTGTGGTTTTTCAATGTAGCATACAGCATGAATTCCACAGTACGGTACTCTGGTTCCGGCAATCCTGCGGCTTCCATTTCCCGGTACATACGGTCAACACCTTCTCCAAATTCCTTTACATTACCGCGGAGATATTCCAGAGGACCTTTTCCATAACCAATCTTAGCGGTGTATTCTCTGACAAAATCCAGGTCAATGTCATCCACAGTGGCGTCACGAACAGGGATATCTTCAAAGTAACGTCCGCCCTATCGCTGAACGGGCGGTCATGAACTCGTTTATCCACAGGTAAGCAGCAGTCTGACAATGAATCAAATGTAAAGCCGTCGTGACAGGCATATAGTGTTCTTTCTGTTATTATCTGGATTATATGATTGTATGCAAAAGGTATCAAAATAGTTGTCTGTTGACTCTGCTTTCGTTAATCAGAATTTTACACCGGAGTGTGAAATGAGGAGAATTCGTAACTTGATGTCCTAATGCACTTACAGTTCTCCGGGAAATTTGGGCATAAAAAGCCGGAAAGCTGCATAAATATTGAGGGTTAATTCTCTATTGCGTAACGATCTCATTTGTGTTTTAATAAGAATCATATAAAGCTCGGCAATGGATGGCTTTATTGTGAGCTCTTATATTATTCGAAAGTTTTTGGAGCAGATCCCTATTCTGGGCCGAAATGTGATAATGGCCAGCCACAGAAACGAATCAGTTTTCAATCAAAGTATGGGAAGCAGCCATCCTACCATAGATGTCGCGGCCTGCGAAAAATGAGAATTCCGCAGTCTACATTGGGTTAAGTAGTAAACTCTTCAGCCACAATGTTAGAATGCTTGTGGCGGAAAAGGAGTGTGAAGATAGAATGGGTGTTTATTTGAATGAACCGGGTGCCTATGGCCTTTTTCAGGAAGATTTTTCCCTTACGTACTATGTGGATAAAACTGAAATTATCAAAGAACTTGTACCGCTGGTTGAATTAAAGCGGAATATAAGCGAAAAGACTGGTACAGACAGAGGAAAAGGTCCCAAGTATGTGGCTGTTACCAGACCGCGTCGTTTCGGAAAGACGGTTATGGCGAATATGATTGCGGCCTACTTTGGGAAAGGCGTTGACAGCCATGAAGAGTTTGATAGCCTGAAGGTGTCCCAATATCCGTGGTACAGGAAGCATCTAAACCAGCATAATGTAATCCACATTGTGTTTAATGAGATGCCAAAGAACTGCACATCATATGCGCAATATATTGAACGTATACAAACGCTGCTTTTGGATGACTTGACGATGACGTATCCAAATGTGAAGATCAGGGAAACAGATGCTGTGTGGGATGCTTTAAAGAAAGTGTACACATACTGTAACGGCGAGAAATTCATTTTTGTGCTTGATGAGTGGGATTATATTTACCATCAGGATTTTGCTGCAAATGCAGATAAGGAAAGCTTTACAAAATTCCTCAGCAATCTGTTAAAGGACAAAGCCTACGTAGAGATGGCCTACATGACAGGAATTCTGCCGATAGCGAAATATTCAAGCGGCTCGGAGCTGAATATGTTCTGTGAGTATACAATGGTTACGGAGGAGAAATACAGCAAGTATTTTGGATTTATTGACAGTGAGGTTGATGACCTCTACGACCGCTATTTGAAACAGCAGGCTGAGAACAGGAAAGTTACGCGGGAGGGGCTGCGCATCTGGTATGATGGTTATCACACAAAATCGGGAGAACGTGTATACAATCCGCGTTCTGTGGTTTTGGCTTTGGAAAACAATAATCTTGGCAATTACTGGACCAGTTCTGGTCCTTACGATGAGCTGTTTTACTATGTCGGGGCTAATGTAGACCAGGTAAAAGCTGATGTGGGACTTTTGGTTTCTGACATTCCGGTTCCGGCAAAGGTGCAGGAATATGCTGCCACATCAATGGAACTGAAGACCCGTGATGAGATATTCTCAGCGATGGTGGTTTATGGATTCCTAAATTATGAAAACGGATGTGTCTCCATTCCGAATAAAGAACTGATGGATAAATTTGCAGAGATGGCGCAGAAGGAAGCATCTCTTGGGAATGTGTATCAACTTACCAGAGAATCCGGGCGGATGCTTACGGCAACGAAAGCCGGAGATACCGAGACCATGATGGAAATTCTCCAGTTTGTTCATAATACCGAGAGCCCACTGACGGTTTATAATAATGAGGCGGAGCTGGCATCGATATTGAAGCTGGTCTATCTGCAGGCGCGTGATTCTTATCGTATCGAGCGGGAAGATAAAGCGGGTGTTGGATATGTAGATTTCATTTTCTATCCGTTTGTGAAAAGCGATGATGCCATTATCATCGAACTGAAGGTAAACCACACGGCGGATGAGGCGGTAAAACAGATCAAGGACCGTCAGTATGCTCTCCGTTTTGAAGGAAAGTTTGGAGAGAACCCTGAGTATACAGGACGTATTCTTGCAGTAGGTATTGCCTACAGTAAAGAGGATGAAAGCAAACGGCATGAGTGTAAGGTTGAAGTGCTGCGTGAGAGATTGAAATAATGTAGGCAGCAGACTGAGCGAGTGCTCAAAAAAGATGCTGCGGCTTGACGATAATACTAAACGGCCCGCCAGAGATGCATGAATGTATCATCGAAAATTATCATAAGTCGTAAGGCAAATCAAACCAATTGCAGCGTAGGGGACAGAAATAGAAAGGCAAGGAAGTATTGAGAGAATTAGGCGATTATATCAGCAAGGATATGCTGCAGGCAGTTACCTACATTCCATTAGGAATCCTGATGGGTGTGATCGGGCTGGCAGCAGTCCAGCTTTTTTCGAAGACAGGCTGGAAATGGAACCGAACGGCAGAACCAGCAGCAGACAGAGGAAGAAAAAGGATATGGGCATGGTTTTTCATCATCGTTTACGTTACCGTGCTGCTGGAGCTGGCTTTCTTTTCTCGGGAACCCGGCTCCAGAATCGGGATTGATCTGGAACTATTTGAAACCTGGGGGACGACCATGCGGGCACATTCTTATTTTATTGAGAATATTGCCATGTTTATTCCGTTTGGAATCTTATTTCCGATGGGATTCCGAATTCTGAGGAAAGGCACATATTGTGTTGCTGCCGGTTTTGCATTCAGCACATGTCTGGAGCTGGCGCAGCTGATTACCAGCCGGGGCTACTGCCAGCTGGATGATGTGCTGACCAATACAGTGGGGGCTTGGATTGGGTGGCTGATATTTCAGACAGCGGCAGAGCGGGGATCATCATTTGGCAGGTAGCAGAAGGCAGCAAACGGCAAAGAATAAAAACAGCAAATGGTAAAGAACAAAAACAAACAGCAAAGAATAAAAGCGGGTACGGCACAGACCGAAAACGATCATATGCCATACCCGTTTTTTATCTTGCATCTAAAAATTTTGATCGTGAAATCTTAAAATTTAAAGGTATCTTTCAGTCCAACCCAAACCTGATCCTTGGTGCTCATGTTCAGCTTAGTTCCATCCTCCATCTGATATCCTTCTGAAGAAGCATTTCCCTGATATTCCCCGACAACCTGCGGCCAGGTGATGCCGATCTCCGGGTCATTCCAGGCTAAGCCGCCTTCATCACCGGGATGATAGAAGTCAGTGCATTTGTAGCAGAATTCTGCAATGTCGCTGAGTACTAAAAATCCGTGGGCGAAGCCTTCTGGAATGTAGAATTGCTTTTTATTTTCTTCGGTCAATTCCACACCGAACCATTTTCCGTAGGTTTTGCTGCTGCTTCTCAAGTCAACTGCCACATCAAACACAGCGCCTTTTACTACACGCACCAGCTTGCCCTGGGGAAATTCCTTCTGGAAATGAAGGCCGCGGAGAACGCCTTTGGTAGAGCAGGACTGGTTATCCTGTACAAATACCATGTTCAGATCATGCTCTGCCATATCCCGCTGATTGTAAGTTTCCATAAAATATCCTCTGGAATCACCGTGAACAGCCGGCTGGATGACACAAAGCCCTTCGATGCTGCCCACGTTCTTCTCTACTGTAATCTGTCCCATTTTCTGTTGCTCCTTACTTTGAAAATCTACCGCCGGATAGGCGGCATGTATTCAGTAATGCTTAAAATTCAATCTCCTGCAGATACCGTCCCAGCGCATCCTGCCAGGTGGGCAGAGGAGTGAACCCATTTTCTCTCAGCTTGCTCTTATCCAGCCGGCTGTTAAAGGGCCGCGCTGCCTTGGAGATGCCGTATTCTGCGGTGGTGACCGGCACCACAGTCAGGCGGTCTTCTGTGTATTCGCTGTGGCCTGATTCCACGGCCTGGCGGAAGATCTCCTTGGTAAAGTCATACCAGCTGATATACCCGCCTTCATTGGTTGCATGATAGTAGCCGTATTTTTCAGTCTCGATCATATCTGCCAGCAGCCTTGCCAGGTCGTAGGTGTAGGTGGGAGTTCCGATCTGGTCGTTTACTACAGTCAGGCGGTCGTGGGTCTTTCCTACATTTAACATAGTCTTGATAAAGTTCTTTCCGTTTTTGCCGAATACCCAGGCAATGCGGACGATAAAGTACTTTTCCAGGAGGCTGCTGACTGCCAGCTCCCCCTCCAGTTTCGTCTGACCGTAGACATTTAGGGGCTTGTAATCCTTGCAGTCCGGCTGCCAGGGGGTGGTTCCCTGGCCGTCGAATACATAGTCGGTGGAGATGTACATCATCTTGATATTTAATTCCCTGCAGACCTGGGCAATGTACTTAGTACCTGCGGCATTGACTAAGCGGACCTTGTCCTTTTTGTCTTCGTCCTCTGCCGCGTCTACAGCGGTCCATGCGGCACAGTGGATGACGGCTTCGGGATTTACTTCTTTGATCACAGTATTGACGGAGACTGGATCGGTGATATCCATCTCTTCAATGTCCACGCCTACTGCCTGGTGATTCCGCTTGGTTAATTCATTGACAACATCAAAGCCCAGCTGTCCTTTTACACCGGTAACTAATATTTTCATTGATCTTATAACCTCGTGTTTGCAAACTAATTTTCTTTATTACAGTGTTTCCCGATTTCCGTACATCTTCTCATAGTAATTCTGGTATTCGCCGGAGATAATGGTCTCCCACCACTCCTTATTGTCCAGATACCACTGGATGGTCTTCTTGATGCCGTCGGCAAATTTGGTCTCCGGCAGCCAGCCAAGCTCGTTGTGGATCTTGGTGGGGTCGATGGCGTAGCGCATGTCGTGGCCCTTGCGGTCGGTGACGTAGGTGATCAGGCTTTCCGGCTTGCCTAACTCCTTGCAGATGATCTTTACGATATCGATGTTCTTCATCTCATTGTGGCCACCGATGTTGTAGACCTCACCTACACGTCCCTTGTGGATGATCAGGTCGATGGCCTTGCAGTGGTCCTCCACGTAGAGCCAGTCGCGGACGTTTTCACCGGTTCCGTATACAGGAAGGGGCTTATCGTTTAAAGCGTTGGCGATCATCAGCGGGATCAGCTTCTCCGGGAAATGGTATGGGCCGTAGTTGTTGGAGCAGCGGCTGATGGTTACCGGCAGGCCGTAGGTTCTGTGGTAAGCCAGCACCAGAAGGTCAGCGCCTGCTTTGGAGGAGCTGTATGGGCTGCTGGTGTGGATCGGGGTCTCTTCGGTAAAGAACAGATCCGGGCGGTCTAAGGGCAGGTCGCCGTATACTTCATCGGTGGAAACCTGATGATAGCGCTGGATTCCGTACTTGCGGCAGGCGTCCATCAGTACGGCTGTTCCCTTAATATTGGTATCCAGAAATACTTCCGGATTTTCGATGGAGCGGTCTACATGGCTTTCTGCGGCAAAGTTTACCACCATGTCAGGATGCTCCTCCTCAAACAGCTTGTAGACGGCCTGACGGTCGGTAATGCTTTCTTTTACGAAGCGGAAGTTGGGGTTGTCCATAACAGGAGCCAGGGTGGATAAATTGCCTGCATAGGTTAAGCAGTCCAGGCAGATCATGCGGTAATCCGGGTATTTGTTTAACATGTGAAAAATAAAGTTGCTTCCGATAAATCCGGCGCCGCCGGTTACAATGATTGTCATAAGTGATTTTCCTCCAATTGCTAACATTAATTTGCAGGATGCAGTTGTGCACAGATATGCTGAAACAGGCAGGAGCTAGTGGCTTAGTATGCTGTCTCGTTCCTGTTTCGCTAAACTACATTAATGCAGTACATCCATATATTTTCCGTCTAAAACGTCCTTCAGATACTGGCCGTACTGATTCTTCTTCAGCACCTCATAGACCTTCAGCACATCCTCCTTGGTGATCCAGCCGTTTAAGTATGCGATCTCTTCCAGGCAGCCTACCTTGCGGTGCTGATGGGTTTCTACGGTCTTTACAAAGTTGGTGGCGTCTACAAGGCTTTCATGGGTGCCGGTGTCCAGCCAGGTGAAGCCTTGTCCTAAAAGCTCCACGTTCAGCTCGCCGTTTTCCAGATAGATCCGGTTTAAGTCGGTGATCTCCAGCTCACCTCGTGCGCTTGGCTTTAAGTTCTTTGCATATTCTACCACGCGGTTGTCATAAAAATACAGTCCGGTGACGCAGTAATTGCTCTTTGGATGGGCCGGCTTCTCCTCGATGGAGATGGCCTTGCCTTCGCTGCTGAATTCTACGATGCCGAAGCGCTCCGGGTCATCCACATAGTAGCCGAAGACGGTTGCGCCGCGGCCGGTTTCTGCATTGACGACTGCGGCCTTCAGACGCTTTTTCAGGCCGTGTCCAGCGAAAATATTGTCACCCAGCACCATGGCTACCGTGTCATCGCCGATAAATTCTTCTCCGATGATAAAGGCCTGTGCCAGGCCGTCCGGGCTTTGCTGAACGGCGTAGGAAAGCTGAATGCCGAACTGATGGCCGTCGCCTAACAGCTCCTGGAAGCGCGGGGTGTCCTGAGGGGTGGAGATGATCAGAATGTCCCGGATGCCTGCATTCATCAGGACAGATAGTGGATAGTATACCATTGGCTTGTCATAGATCGGCAGAAGCTGCTTGGATGTGACCATGGTAAGCGGATACAGCCGCGTGCCGGAGCCTCCGGCTAAGATGATTCCTTTCATGTAACGATCTCCTTTCGTCTGCTTGCCCTGTGTTCGGATATGATGGGATACCCGGAGGGGATTTTCTTTTGTGATTTTCGTGTGATACTCACGTTCTGAACCTATTATAAAAGGTGACCTTAGGTCACCTTCAAGTGTTTTTTGAAAAGTTTTTGAAAAATTTAAAAAGAACTTTTTTCAGGAACCTTTAAGAAGCCTGAAAAGCGGCTTCGTTTATTTCCGGCACAGGAAGATTCCGGCCTCTTTTGTGATGGAAAATCCATTTGCCGTCTTTCTTTTTACGAAGGAGCGGAACTCCTGATAGGAGTCCAGAAGGTATTGATTCTGGTTTCCATGGCAGGATAGGATGTAGGAGATCAAAGGCTCTGAGTCCGGAACCAGAAGAGAATCTTCATAAAGCTTCCACTCTGCCTGGGAAAAATAAGACAACAGAATTTGGCGGCCATTTTCCAGGCCGAACCGCTCGTACAGCTTATCGGCAGACAGGACGATGCGGTCGTCAAATTCCTGTACCAGCTGGCTGACCTCCTTCATATGGTGGCTGCCGTAGGTGCTGCACAGAAAGCAGCCTCCTGGGCGCAGCACCCGGGATACTTCCTGACATACTCTGGGAATATCCTGACAGTAGAAGAGAACATGGTTGGCAATCACCAGGTCGAAGGTTTCTGACTCAAATGGAATCTGGTGGCAGTCAAAAACCTGGAAGGAAAAGCGGCTGTCGGCGCTTCCGATGGAACGTCTGGCATCCCGCAGCATTCCTTCGGAAAGGTCGGAGAGGGTGATGTGGATCTCCTCCGGCAGAGATGGACGGTTTCCTGTCCAGAGGGCGCCGTCGCCGCAGCCGATTTCCAGGATCTCCATTCCCGGCAGAATGCGGCATTGTTCATAGATCCAGGGAAACCATCCCTGGGGATTTTTGGAATACAGGCTGTGGAGGTTAATGCGGGCGGAAATATTGGAAGCATCCTGATACTGGTTTTTCAGGCTCTTTTCCATTCCGGTCAAATGGATCAGGTTCAGCATCTGGCTCCAGTCGATGGAGTGCTCTTCCTGAATAGCCTGGGAGGTATCGCGGATCGCCTTTTCTACCAGCTGCATCTGTTCGATCCGGTCCTGCACCAGCTTTAGCTGGATGTTTAGAGAATTCAGCATAAAGTGGTAGTCGGAATCATCGGTAGTCATTTCGCGGATATCATCCAGGGAAAAGCCCAGAAATTTCAGCAGAAGGATCTGCTGCAGGCGGGCAAAATCATTATCCGTATAGAAGCGGGCACCGGATTCGGTGACCAGGGAGGGCTTCAGGATGTTGTTTTTATCGTAATAGCGGACGGTCCGCAGGGTGATGTGAGCCATGCGGGCGAATTCGCCGGAGGAATAGTAGCCAGGTTTTTTCATATGTGCAGTTCTCCCAGAATAAGCGAAAAAAACGCTGCCTGACCGATTAGAAGCGTTTATTGCTTCTTTTATGCGCCAGGCAGCGTCCCTTGCATCGTGTTTATCAAATCTATTCAGCAGTCGTGCCAGTGACACCTGCTAAAAATTCTTCAGCAGATTTACCAGATGCAACAAAGGCGTCGATAACTTTCTGCTTGGCAGCCTCATCAGCTCGGGTGATGGCAGCCTTGCGCTGTTTTTTCAGTTCAGCGATCTGCTCCTGCAGCTCAACGATTTTTGCGTCAATTGCCTGGATCTCTTCAGATGGATTGGTGATTGCTTTCTTTCTTCCACGCGGCATAAATGATACCTCCTTTTAAAATAACAGCCGTTTGAACGGCTATCTTAGAAAGAGTATATCATCTTGCGGAAACCATTTCAAGAAAAAATGCCAGGTTTGTATCAAGTTTCTTATTTTTAAGTGCAAAACGGCAGAAGCTGTGCTGTTAACAACCAGATTTGCAGGTGCTTTTTGCATATCCGGTCCTTTTATGAAATTCCGGAAAATTGATTTTTTACCTTCATCATCTTTTCTGCTTCTGCCTGCTGCTGCTGATACCATCCCTTCTGGCTCATTTTCTGATAGATGGCATCCTGCATATCCAGACTTTTGTTTAATGCGGAATCAAAGGTCTGGTGCACATTGGCTGTTGTGGATTCTATGGTGCCGTGCAGGTACAGGTCACACACTCCTTTTGTGGTCAGGAGCAGATTTTCCATAGTGCATTTTTCGTCCATTTGGGTCCTTCCTTTCTCATAACTATACCAGCTGATATAAGCTGTTAAAGATCTGCTGGTGGGTCTCCTTTAATTCCTTTACACAGGAAACCAGCTGCTCGTCGGTGAGGGATTTCAGCGCCTCGTCACATTGGTTTTTTAAAAACTGTTCATGGTTTAATGCATCTTCAATATAGGTTAATTCCTTTGGGCTCATTTGCTTCACCTCCTGTTCGCTTTTAGTATCTGTAGGATTCTGCGGATTATACGCAATGTCATGATGTTGGGGTCAAAAGGTATTTTGACCCCTTTGATACCGGATTGCTCCGCACTATGTGCTCTCGCAATCCTCAAAAACATTCATAATCCGCTCATTTTTCTTCGAAAAATGGCTACTTATTCATGTTTTTGGCGGGTCCCAAGTTCAAAAATCCTCTTGCAAGCAAGCTTGCATCGGATTTCCGACCTTTTGACCCTGGTATCATGTCACATTTTGCAGTTGTGCAATCCGGGCAGTTGGAGTACAATACCACTCATGGAGGAGGATGGAAATGCTGCTGCGAGTACCTTATTATTATAAAGAATTTAAATGTATTGCGGATCAGTGTCAGGACAGCTGCTGCATTGGCTGGGAGATCGACATTGATGAGGACACCTATGAGTATTATAAACAGGTGAAGGGTGATTTTGGAAAACGTCTCAGGGAGAGCATGGAGGCCGGCGAGGAAAATACCTTCGTGTTAAAAAACGGACGCTGTCCCTTTTTAAATGACCGGAATTTATGTGATATCTGTGTGGAGCTGGGAGAGGAAGCCTTAAGCCAGGTGTGTACAGAATATCCCAGATTTGTGACTGAGTATGGGAATGTCCAGGAAAAATGTCTGGCCCTGTCCTGTGAGGTGGTGGGGCGTCTGGTGTTTGAGCGGAGTACCCCTTTTTATTATGAAGAGATCGAACAGCAGGAGTATTTTGGAGAGGAGGATGAGGAGGAAGCCGACTCACAGATGATCCGTATGATGGAGCAGTCCAGAGATCTTGCCATAGCTTTGATGCAGAGGCGGGAGGTGTCGATGGAACATCGGATCGCAGATGTATTGCATTTTGCCTGGCAGGTGCAGGAGCAGATCAATCAGGAGGATTATGAGGAAATCGGGCAGGTGATCGGGCAGTGGAAACAGAAGGTTCAGAGCGGGGGAAAAGGAGAGAGCGAACAGAAACTGTCGGAAAAAATGGATTTTACCAAGGAGGCCTTCTGCTGCCTGAAACAGCGCCTGGAGATTTTTACTGGTATGGAGGTTCTGGATGAAGAGTGGCAGAAGGCCCGTGACCATGTAAAAGAAGTGTTTTTCCATCAGTCTCCCGAGTATTACGGTCAGGCTGTAAAAGAGTTTATGGATGCATATGACCGGTCTGGGCGGCTTTATGAATATGAACATTTATGCGTGTATTTCCTGTTCCGCTACTGCATGCAGTCCGTCTATGATTACAACTTTTATAATCATGCGGCGGTGGCGGCGGCCAGCTATCTGATGATCCGGGATATGGATGTGGTGCGTTTCCTGGATCGGGGAAAGCAGTTTTCTCTGGAAGACCGGATCGATGTTGCCCGGATCTACTCCAAGGAGGTGGAGCATTCGGAGGAGAATCTGGAATATTTGGCAGAAGCCTTCTGTTATGAAGAGGTGTTTCAGAGAGAACGGCTTTTGGAGCAGATTTCTTTTTTATTTTAAAATGATATCTCCTTCTTTTATTACAATGTAATCCACGTTATCGTCATAGTTATCGGGCAATTCTTCCAGCTCCTCATATAAGCACTGAGGTACCTGCTCTTTAATAAGTGCAAGCATATAAGTATCTTGATATAAAATAACATATGGATTAAATTCTACATCAATATAATTTGCTTTATCAGCACTGTCAAAATTGGTGTTTACGATTACCTTTGCCATGGAGATAGAATTGTTTATGGGTTCGATACCGTTTATTGTGTATTTCGAATAATCGTATCCTTCCATGGCATCGCAAAATAATTCCGGAAAACCTGCTTCTACTTCCGCATCTGTAAAATGAATATTTGCTGCGGCTTCACTTATTTTGCCGTCCTTTAAATTCTGCAGGTAAGTTTCAACCAATTTGATTTGCTGCTGCTGATCTGCTTCTGTGTTCTTTTTGCAGCTGCTGAAAACGGTTAGAGAAAAAATTGCAGTAATCAGTAATCGTTTGTTGCGTAATTTCATGGTAAATACTCCTTTTGATGCTTAAATTGATATGCATATTTTCATCTATCATTTACTTCGCGATCTTTTATTTCACGGTTTACGGTACAATATTTTATTTCATTAAAGCATAGGTGGCTTTTAGCGTACTGGTACCCGTATTTTCTATATAGCCATAATTTTTGTATACGGAGTTCCCTACAATTGTGCCATAAGAATCAACTCCTGATAATGATGTGGTTGCCTGAAGAATGAATTCGCCTTTTGAATTGACGTATGCAAGTCCAACATCAGCAGTAGTTCCGGAAGTTCTTGATGTGCAAATTGCATAATATTTTATATTACCTGCATTGAGATACTTGTTGCCGGAAGTATGTAAGGATTCATTTGCTTTCAAACTATCAACTTTTATTTCCATTACTTGTGTTTTCCCAGCGGCAATACTTGGCATTCTGGTAGCAGGAATCATTTTTTCCGTCATATCAACAGAAAAAACGACATCCTGATCTGATGGGGCAATATATTTGGAATGATTTGTTTGTGGAACTGGCGATGCATAGGCTGTAAATGAAACGCAACATGTCAATAGTGCTGAGTTAACATTTTCTTGAAATTTGTCACACCCATAATTGTGGTTCCTCCTTATTTTTGAAAGCATATCAACTTAACAACTTAAGCGAAACTAATATATCACAAAAAACACTATTAGTCAATTACGATTTTAGATTTAAATGTAATTATATAATAATGATTGCAAAAAAAATGTAGTAAAAAGACTTAACAGATTTATATTTATATACTATAATGTAATTAATAGGACGGTGAAATGCATGACTAAGAAACCATCAGAATCATTGGAAAATTTTGGAGGAAGAAAACAATTATCTGAAACTGAATTAGAGTATATGAAAGTAATATGGGCCCATCCAAATGGAATAACAAGTGATGACATTTACAAGCAGTTTTCAAATGCCAAAGGAACCAAGAGTACAATTCTCTTTCGCATATCCGAAAAGGGATATGTAAATTTGGTACGTAAAGGCAAACATTTTGTGTATACGCCTCAAGTAACAGAACTGGAATATAAGCAGGCGCTTATGCGGACAAAGTTAAAGAAAACATTTGGAATAGGGCAGTTGCCTGATTTTATTGCAGCTTTTTGCGGAAAGAAACAGCTGTCTGCTGAACAATTGCAGCGAACAAAGCAATTTTTGAAAGAATTAGAAGATGAATGACTTTTTGATTTTATTAGGAGCAACCACATTAAGCGGCAGTTTCCTTTTTGGAATAATTGCGTTGCTCAATCATGTGCTTTTTGATTGTGTTCCATTAAAAAAAGTGTATTTCTTTTTAAAGCTTTCCATGTTCTATTTCCTTTTACCTGGACTGATGCTGCTAACAACAGTGTTTCGTATTTATCATTACGAGATACTCAATACAAATGGGCCGGATATAAAGCATTTATTTAGGATTACTCGTTTTAACAATATTGCGCTAGAACGATTGTCAGATACCAATGTGCCATTTGTTAGAACGATAATTGTCGTATGGTTGATTGGCGTTTTTATAGTTGTTATTGTTAAAAATTTACATAGAGGTTATGCGTTATACAAATTAAGGAAAGGCTGTGTGCCCATTGAAGATAAGAAAATCCTGCAATTAGTTACAGAAGTGGCATCGCAGCACGGGATAAAAAGAAGAATTTTCTTATATAGAAGTTCTTACCTTGTAAGTCCTTGCTTAACAGGGATCACAAGACCATGGATTATAATGCCGGACATTGAATTATCATATGAGGAAATGAAGGTTATTTTTTTACATGAATTGGTTCATTACAAAAACTATGATATTATTTTCAGATTTTTGATGAGTATTGTTCAGGGTATAAATTGGTTTAATCCGCTTATTGCCCTATATTCAGATATGTTTTATAGCTACGGTGAATTGGCGTGTGATGAAGAAGTTTCAGAACTGCTGAACAGAGAAAATAAGTCAATTTATGCCCATTTATTGATTAAGCTGTCAGAACAACTGGAAAGAGATTCTTATTTTACTACATTTTCAAATGATAGTGAACAATTTTTAAAAAGGAGGATTTTAATAATTATGAAAGGAAATTCGATTAGGAGAACAGCGTTACCATCTATACTATTTTCAACAGTGATTTTAGTATGCTGTCCGTTGGTTTCGTGGGCATCAACATGGGGAGCAGCGCAGATGTGCAATGAAATGATAGGTGAGGCAAGAAGACGAGAAGGTACGGAATATGAATATGTGCCTTATGGGTTTATTGAATATGAGGATATGACGGAACTACAAGAAGATTCAGGCTTCCTGCAGAATTTTCTTATGCGGGGAGCAAATAGTATAGAGGAAACCATTCCTGCAAAGAGCAGCGTGTTGACGAATCAATGCAGTGTGGATTCAGGAAAGGGAATTAAAGTTTTTATATCAGGAGATCGAGCAACAGATACATTTAAAGTCAGTATTTCAGATTCATCAGGAAAGCGACGATCTGTTAATTCTAAAAATGGTTCGGTAGATTATACTTTTAAAATTTCATCATTTGATACCTATGCGGTGTATATTGAAAATACCGGGAATAGTGAATTGCATGTATTGGGCAGCATATATGTTAATTATTAATCGTTTTCCTGGAAGTCTGTATTTTGGTTTTATGAAAAACGAGTGCACATTAGATACACACCCATAAGGAAGTTTTTTAAAGAAGATGGCGGCTTTGACTTACTATTCAAAGCCGCCGTTCATTACGTAAAAAGCCTGGTTTTGATGAAAAATATCCTGCGATGTTTTATCTCTCCTCCAACATCCGATAAGGCTTCGCTTCCAGACTCAGCAAACTCTGGTAGGCCGGGCGGATGATCTTATCTACATTGATCAGCTCCTCCATCCGGTGTGCGCTCCAGCCTACGATTCTTGCGATGGCAAACATTGGGGTGAACAGCTCAGTGGGG
Source organism: Lachnospiraceae bacterium (assembly GCA_030524635.1). GTDB lineage: Bacteria > Bacillota > Clostridia > Lachnospirales > Lachnospiraceae > Caccovicinus. Next base: position 25,400 of record JAUNGG010000035.1, on the reverse strand, counting down.
ATGTCAAGCATGCTGTACACGAAGCCGCTGTAGAAGTCCACGTTGGCGCTGACGCCTTTGTAGATTGCCCGTTCTCCGGCAATGATCTTGGGGGCCAGGTTTTCTACCATGGAGTAGAGGGCGAAATCTGCTTCCCGGTGCTTTTCCGCTGCCAGCTTCTCCACAAAGCCCTTGAAGATCTGGGCGCGAGGGTCGGAGATGGAGTAGACTGCGTGGCCCATGCCGTAGATCAGGCCCTTCTTGTCAAAGGCTTCCTTGTGAAGGAGCTTGGTCAGGTAGTCGGTCACCTGGTCCTGATCAGTCCAGTCGGTGAGGTGCTCTTTCATGTCGGCCATCATCTCCACCACCTTGATGTTGGCGCCGCCGTGTTTCGGGCCCTTTAAGGAGGACAGGGCGGCTGCGATCACCGAGTAAGTGTCGGATCCGGCGGAGGTGGTCACACGGGTGGTAAAGGTGGAGTTATTTCCGCCGCCGTGCTCCATGTGCAGTACCAGCGCCAGGTCCAGAACACGGGCCTCCAGATCGGTATATTTCATGTCTGGGCGCAGCATCCGCAGGAAATTTTCTGCTGTGGACAGATTGGGGTCCGGCCGGTGGATGTAGAAACTGTCGCCGCACTCGTAGTGATTGTAAGCGTGATAGCCGTACACTGCCAGCATAGGGAAGACGCTGATCAGCATCATGCACTGGCGGAGCACATTGGGCAGGGAGTTATCGGTAGCCTGGTCATCGTAGGAGGCCAGGGTGAGTACGCTCTTGGTCATGGAGTTCATAATATCCTTGCCAGGTGCCTTCATGATCACATCCCGGACGAAATTGGTGGGCAGGAAGCTGCTTTTCGTCAGGGCATCGTGGAATTGGGCCAGCTGGTCTTTTGAAGGAAGCTCGCCGAATAAAAGAAGATATGTAATCTCCTCAAAGCCAAAATGCCTGGAAGGGGAGGTGAGAAAGCCTTTTACCAGGTCATGAATGTCATAGCCCCGGTACAGCAGCCGGCCGTCGCAGGGAACCAGCTCTTCATTCACCTTTTTTTTCGACTGGATCAGGGAAATGTTCGTCAGCCCGGCCAGAACTCCGGCACCATTTTTGTCCCGGAGTCCCCGTTTTACACCGTACATATGAAACAGCTCCGGGTCAATCGTGCTGTTTGCCATACAGAGTTCCATCTGATTTTTTGCAAATTCTTCTACAAATTGTCTGTTATCTGCCATATAAATACCTCCTTGGGATTATCATCGAATAGGATTTTAATTAATCGGTTAAAAAATAAGCACGGCAGTGCTGATGCCGGCTGCAAGAACGTTATATTTCGAGTGGATCGAAAACGGGGATTCGAATCGCAGATGGAATCGTATCGTTAGGTATGCAGGCGATTTTCACGGATTTTTGCCGGTTGCTGTGAACGCACGCGAACAGTAACGTATTTTCGAAGGAAATGGTAAGGAAATGCAATTTGGCTATACTAGTTATACCATAGAATATTGATAAAAGTCAACTATTAATGTTTGTCAATTGTTGACTTATGCAGTTTTAGGACGTATAATGAGCTTAGTTTGTTTGTATGGATGTTGCGTCAAAAGGTTTAGAAAGGAAGGAAAAAAGAAACGAGTTTATGGAAAGGTGGACCAATGAAGAGGGCGTACAGGGCCTGTTTGAGGTTTTTACCGCATCGCAGCGCCTGATCTTAAATTCTCTGGATTATCGTCAGGTGCGCTTTACAAAGTATCAGCTTTATCTTATGATGGCATTATCGAGAAAACATCACATGACCATGGGGCAGGCGGCTGCCAGCATCGGCTGTTCGAAGGAGCAGGCTACCCGCCTGGTCACATCCCTGGTGGAGGAGGGGTATGTGGAGCGGCTCCACAGCGAGGAAAACCGAAAGCTGGTGATGATCCAGCTGACAGAGAAGGGCACAGAGGTGATGCGGTTTGAGAAATCCACAGCCAGAGAGAAGCTGAAGGAGGGTCTGAATCGCCTGAGCGATGAGGATAAGGATATTTTCTTCCAGGCCATCAGGCAGCTGGCTGAGGTGTTAAGAAAGCTGGAGGAGCAGAGCGCGGCAGCGCATAAGTAATATCATGGATTTTTGCACGTAACTGTGAAGGCACTGAACCGTTATGTGCAGGGGAAGGGAGAGAAAGGTGAAAGGAAAGATGAAATTTACGGAAGGAATGCTGGCAGCGCCGCTGCCGGAGGATATTCAGAAATTAAAGTGGTATGGCGATTTTGAGGTTGCACTGCGTGTGATCGATAAAAGGCTGAAAACCGATATCCCAGAGGCATTGAAGGAGCGCCTGAGAGCGGAGCGGGAGATCCTGCAGCTGATGCCGGAGCAGTATCCCTACAGCTGGGATGAGGCCCTGAAGATTATGGAGGAGAATGTTGCGGATTTTGCCAGAGAAGAATTTCAGGAATTATGGGAGGAAAATGCCATGGAGTGGATCTATATCCAGGGCCGTGTGCATTTTAAAGATAATTTCCTGGAAAATCTGGTAAAGACCAGGGAATGGCTGGCAAAGCGGCTGATCCGCCCGGAGCTGGAGGCTGGGAAAAAGTCCAATGCGGAGTGCCTGAATCAGACCATTTCTTATATGAAGGAGCATGGCGGCATCTCCTGCCGGTTCCGGCTCAGAAGTACACTGCAGGTAGAAAAGGAAGCAGAGCAGCAGGGACGGCCTGTTAAGGTATATCTGCCGGCTCCGGTGGAATATGCCCAGGTAAAGTCATTCCGGCTCCTCGGCGTTGGTGTGACCCGGGAGGCTGGAAGTGAACTGACCGTTCCAGTAAGGCGAGTTCCTGTGGGGGTCTCTTGTGAAGAATCCCTGGAAATTGGAAAGAATGGAGAAGCTGCCTTCTGGATCAGCAGGGAGCAGGAGGGCAGACCGGAACAGGAAGCTGGCTGCAGCATGGAAAAGGAAAATAGTGGGAGCACTTCGTTTCAGGCATGGCTTGCGCCGGAGACGGCTGACCAGCGTACGGTCTGCATCGTGGGAGATTATCAGAAGGGATGCCGGTTCTGGATCGAATATGAATACTGCGTGGAAATGCCCTATGTAGATGCCTATGGCGGTTCATCTGATGGAGCATCTGCGAAAGGCTGGATCCCGAAGGAGGAGAAGGATTTTCCAGCACATTACCTGGGAGAACAGCTTCCCCACATTCATTTCACTCCATACCTGAAGGCAATCACAGCAGAGATCGTGGGAGAGGAAACAGAGCCGCTGAAAAAGGCAAGAAGGATTTATGACTATATCACCACTCATCTGATGTACTCTTATGTGAGAAGCTATTTTACCATCACAGAGCTGGTGGATTATGCGGCGGCAGGCTGGAAGGGAGACTGCGGGATCCAGGCATTGTTATTTATCAATATGTGCCGTATTGCAGGAGTTCCGGCCAGATGGCAGTCCGGCCTTTACGCCCGGCCGCAAGATGTGGGCTGCCATGACTGGGCCATGTTTTATGCGGAGCCTTACGGATGGCTGTTTGCAGACTGCTCCTTCGGCGGCTCGGCACAGCGGATGGGCTGTGAGGAACGGAGACAGTTTTATTTCGGAAATCTGGATCCATACCGGATGCCGGCATGCTGTCAGTTCCAGGCGGATTTTCAGCCGCCATTTGGCGGACTGCGCCAGGATCCTTATGATAACCAGAGGGGCGAGGTGGAATATCCGGAGCGGTGCTTAGGCGGAGACGAGTTTGATACCCAGCACCAGATCATTGAATGGGAAATTTTGGAGTCTAAGTAATACGAATTATGAAAGTCGATTGCTCCGCGCCTTCGGTGCTCACGCAATCGCCGCCGGTATTCGGAATTCGGCTTGTCAGCCTACTTCCTCATACCTCCTTGGTTGCCAAATGTCTGTACGTCCTTGCGTGCAAGCACGCAGTCCCCACAGCCGCTTGGCAACACTTTCACAATAAATAAAAATGGAGTGCGCCGCGCCTCGTCACCAGGCTGCTGCTGCACTCCATTTTCATGTAAATCACAAATTCTAATTGCCAATTAGTTTGTAATTTTGAAAATCTCTATCAGAACGGCTCCTTTTTGGGCGGGTGTGATGGGTGTAATGCATCAAGGAATTTCATGTACTTGATTTGATTAATTGGTTTGCCCTCCAGGGAGCGGTTCTGATATAACATCTTCATCCGTTCAATAGGTTAATGCAGGAGGAAGTTTTTTTATTGCAAAGTTTTGAAAAAAATTTTAAAAAAGTTTTTAAAAAGCTTTCTGCTGGTTACCCTGTGCTTGAAAGCGGGAAAAAACTGTGTTATGATGGGTAATGCAATTTTACCAGGAAAGTGTCGTACGGCGGCTGAGCAGTGTTGCAAGCTTGCTTGCATAAGCGCTCAGACATCGGACGACCAAGCCGGTATGAGGAAGTAGGTTGCTGAGCGCCGGTGGCGCTCGTTTAGCAACGACCGAAGCGGAGCGAAGACCAACAGCCCGGATTCCGAATACTGGCGGCGATTGCGGGAGAGCCGAAGGCGCGGAGCAATCGACTTTCATGATTGGAACGGTTACGGACAGAGTGAATCAAGCAGGAAAGGATTGGATAAGGATATGAAGTGGAAGAAATTCACACTCACCACCACCACGGAGGCAGAGGATTTGATCAGCAGCATGATGGACGAGATCGGGATCGAGGGAATTGAGATCGAGGATAATATCCCTCTGACAGAAAAAGAAACCAAGGGCATGTTCATTGACATCCTGCCGGAGCTTCCGCCGGATGAGGGCGTGGCTCATATCAGCTTTTATCTGGATGATGATGCAGATGTGGATGAGATGCTGAAAAAGGTGGAGGAAGGCTTAGATGAGCTTTCCATGTTTGTGGATCTGGGCGCCAGAACGATTGTGGAATCGGAAACAGAGGATAAGGACTGGATCAATAACTGGAAGCAGTATTTTAAGCCCTTTACTGTGGATGATATCCTGATCAAGCCTACCTGGGAGGAGATCCCGGCAGAGCATCAGGACAAGCTTCTGATCCAGATCGATCCGGGTACTGCCTTTGGAACCGGCATGCATGAGACCACCCAGCTTTGTATCCGGCAGCTTCGAAAATATGTGACGGAGGACAGCCTGGTGCTGGATGTGGGGACTGGAAGCGGGATCCTGGGCATCGCTGCCTTAAAGCTGGGGGCAAAGGAGGTCTGGGGAACGGATCTGGATGAGAATGCCATCACAGCAGTTGGAGAAAATCTGGAATCTAATGAGATTTCCGGTGACAAGTTCCATGTGATCCAGGGCAATATCATCGATGACAAGGCAATCCAGGACTGGGCCGGATACGAAAAGTATGACATTGTTGTGGCGAATATTTTAGCACCGGTGATCATTATGCTTCAGAAGGAGGTGCCGGTTCATTTAAAGAAGGGCGGCATCTTTATCACCTCCGGCATTATTAATCTGAAGGAAGAGGACGTGCGGGCAGCATTTGCAGCCAATGATCAGTTTGAGATAGTGGAAGTGACCTATCAGGGCGAGTGGGTGAATGTAACTGCCCGGAAGAAGTAGGTACTTTGATTGTAATGGAAAGGAGGAACCAGGATGCACCATTTCTTTGTAGAGCCGGAGCAGATTGAGAATGAGACTGTCCGGATCATTGGGCCGGATGTGAATCATGGAAAAAATGTTCTCCGGATGAAGCCGGGGGAAGAGCTTCTGATCAGCGATGGAACGGGGCAGGACTACCGCTGCCGCGTCCGCTCCCTGGAGACGGACTGCATCCTGGCAGATATCCTGGAACTGGAAGAGGCAAGCAGGGAGCTGCCTTCCCGGATCACGCTGTATCAGGGGCTGCCCAAAAGCGATAAGATGGAGCTGATCATCCAGAAGGCGGTGGAGCTGGGAGCCAGCCGGATCGTGCCGGTGGTAACAAAGAATACGGTAGTGAAGCTGGATGCCAAGAAGGAAGAGAGCAAGAGAAAACGGTGGCAGGCTATCGCAGAGAGTGCAGCCAAGCAGTCCAAGCGCAGCCGGATTCCGGAGGTCTCCCAGGTGCTTTCCTTAAAAGAGGCGCTTTTGGAGGCATCTGGTAAGGATGTTGGTTTTTTTGCCTATGAGCATCAGGAGGGAATGGCAGGAACGGGCAGAGAGCTTTCCAAGGTGGGCCCAGGTCAGGAAATCGCAGTTTTTATCGGGCCGGAGGGCGGATTTGAGAAGGATGAGGTCCAGGCAGCAAAAGAAGCCGGCATCCGCCCGGTATCGCTGGGAAAGCGGATCCTCCGGACAGAGACAGCCGGGCTGACGCTGTTATCCGTGCTGATGATGAAGCTGGAGATGGAGGAACGCTGATGTCCTCAAATATTTTAATAAAGACAGACTGATAGTGTAAGGAAGAGAAGATGGAAGCATATTTAGATAATTCAGCCACGACCAAGGTCATGGACTGTGTAACAGACATTGTTGTGAAGGTGATGACGGAGGATTACGGGAATCCATCAGCCAAGCATCGGAAGGGAATGGAGGCGGAGCGCTATATCAAGGAGGCCCGGGCAGCGATTGCGAAGACGCTGAAGGTGCAGGATAAGGAGATCCTGTTTACTTCCGGCGGTACCGAATCCAATAATATGGCGCTGATCGGCACCGCATTTGCCAACCAGCGGGCAGGAAAGCATATTATTACCACCAGGATTGAACATGCATCGGTGTATAACCCCCTGGCATATCTGGAGAGCCAGGGCTTTGAGGTCACCTACCTGCCGGTGGATCAGGACGGTCATATCTCTCTTAAGGAGCTTCAGGATGCCATCCGCCCGGACACGATCCTGGTGTCCATTATGTATGTGAATAATGAGATCGGCGCTGTGGAGCCGGTTGAGGAGATCGGACGGCTGATCAAATCCATCCGCTCCTCCATTCTGTTCCATGTAGATGCCATCCAGGCTTATGGGAAGTACGAGATCCGTCCTAAGAAGCAGAACATTGACCTGTTAAGCGTAAGCGGCCATAAGATCCATGGACCGAAAGGCGTAGGCTTTCTCTATATCAATGAAAAAGTAAAAATCAAGCCCCTGCTCTACGGCGGCGGCCAGCAGAAGGATCTGCGCTCCGGCACTGAAAATGTGCCGGGTATTGCAGGATTAGGTGCAGCGGCGAAGGAGATGTATACCGATTTTGCCAAGCGGATCGGGAAGATGACCGAATTGAAGGATTATTTTATCGACCGGATCAGTGAGATCGATGGAACGATAGTGAACAGCAAAAAGGGCCTGGAAAGCGCTCCGCAGATTATCAGCGTCAGCTTTCAGGGAGTCCGAAGCGAGGTGCTGCTTCATGCTTTGGAGGAGAGACAGATTTACGTATCCAGCGGCTCTGCCTGTTCTTCCAATCATCCGGCTATCAGCGGGACTCTGAAGGCAGTGGGGGTAAAAAAGGATCTGCTGGATGCAACGCTGCGGTTCAGCCTGGGAATTTATAATACGAGAGAACAATTGGATTATACCATTGAGGTGCTGAAGGAGCTGCTTCCGGTGCTTCGCAGGTATCAGAGAGGATAAATAGGATGAAATATCAGTCATTTTTAATTAAATACGCAGAGATCGGCGTAAAGGGAAAGAACCGTTATATGTTTGAGGATGCCCTGGTAAAGCAGATCCGCTTTGCGTTAAAGTCGGTGGACGGTGAGTTTGAGGTAACAAAGGAATCCGGTCGGATCTATGCCAATGCATTATCTGATTTTGACTATGATGATGCTGTGGAAGCGTTAAAGCGGGTATTCGGCATTTCCGCCATCTGCCCCATGGTGCAGGTGGATGATCTGGGCTTTGAGGAATTAAAAAAGCAGGTGCTTCAGTATCTGGATCAGGTATACCCGGATAAGCATTTGACCTTTAAAGTAAATGCAAGAAGAGCCAACAAGCATTATCCGAAAAATTCTGAGGAGATCAACCGTGATCTGGGAGAGGTGATCCTGGAAACCTTCCCAGACATGCAGGTGGATGTGCATCATCCCCAGGTGATGCTTCATGTGGAGATCCGCACCCGGATCAACCTGTATTCCCAGGTGATCCCAGGACCAGGCGGCATGCCCATCGGAACCAATGGACGTGCCATGCTGCTGCTGTCCGGCGGCATCGACAGTCCGGTGGCAGGCTATATGATCGCCAAGCGGGGCGTAGTGATCGAGGCTGTGTATTTCCATGCACCGCCATATACCAGCGACCGTGCCAAGGAAAAGGTGGTGGATCTGGCCCGCCTGGTAGCAAGATATGCAGGCCCTATGAAGCTTCATATCGTAAATTTCACAGATATCCAGCTTTATATCTATGACCAGTGTCCTCATGAGGAGCTGACCATTATCATGCGCCGCTATATGATGCGGATCGCAGAGATGATTGCGGAGAAGGAAAAGTGTCTGGCGCTGATCACCGGCGAGAGCATCGGCCAGGTGGCATCTCAGACGGTACAGTCCTTAGCTGCCACCAATGAGGTCTGCACTATGCCGGTATTCCGTCCGGTGATCGGCTTTGACAAGCAGGAGATTGTGGATATTTCCGAGAAGATCGGTACCTTTGAGACATCCATCCAGCCATTTGAGGACTGCTGCACCATTTTCGTGGCCAAGCATCCGGTGACCAAGCCGAATATCAACGTGATCCGCCGTTCCGAGGAGAAGCTGGCGGAGAAGATTGACGAGATGGTCAAGACTGCGGTGGAAACGGCAGAAGTGATCCGCTGCGAGTAGAGAAAAGCCTGTTGAAGGTTACGTTAGCACAATGAAAAAGGCAATAGAAAAAGCTGCCACAAAAAAAGCAGCTTCCTATTGCCTTGCTGTCTTTTGACAATTCCCGCCCACAGGATTACTGGATGATGTAGGGAGCCAGTGTATTCAGAATTTCATCGATTCCGTTTTCTGCATGGATATTTAAATCGATCGGCTTAGATAAATCCAGGCTGAAGATGCCCATGATGGACTTTGCATCAATCACATATCTTCCGGATACCAGATCGAAATCCACGTCAAACTTTGTTAAGTCGTTTACGAAAGATTTTACTTTATCGATGGAGTTTAAAGAAATACGAACGGTTTTCATGTGAATGCCTCCTTAATGTATATATATGTAGGATGTGTGTGTTATCCTAGTTCCATACTACAGAGATGGCGAGGAAAAGTCAATAGTGAGTTTGCATAAAAGATTGGAGAAATTTGTTATGAGGAGAAAAGCATCTTTGCACAACCTGGGCTGCAAGGTAAATGCATATGAAACAGAGGCGATGCAGCAGATGCTGGAGGAGGCAGGGTATGAGATCGTGCCCTTTGGGGAAGCCTCAGATGTGTGCATCATCAATACCTGCTCCGTGACCAATGTAGCGGATAAAAAGTCCCGCCAGATGCTTCACCGTGCCAAGGCAAAAAACCCCAATGCTGTGGTGGTAGCTGCAGGCTGCTATGTCCAGGCGGCCGCCGAGGAATTAAAGAAGGATGGAGCTGTTGATATTATTATCGGCAATAATAAGAAAAAGGAACTGGTAGAGATTTTGGAAGAGCATTTCCAGAAGCTGACTCAGGAAAGTCAGGGCAATGCTTTCGTTATTGACATCGGAAGCACCAGGGAATACGAGCCCCTTCACATCAGCCGGATCTCCGGCCATACCCGGGCCTTTATCAAGGTGCAGGACGGCTGCAACCAGTTCTGCAGCTACTGCATCATCCCCTATACCAGAGGCCGCGTCAGAAGCCGGAAGCCGGAGGACGTAGTGGAGGAGATCACCGGCCTGGTGGCCAGAGGTTACCGTGAAATGGTCCTCACCGGCATCCATCTCAGCTCCTATGGAGTGGATCTGCCAGGAGATCTGGATCTGCTTAAGCTGATCCGCCGGATTCATGAGATTGAAGGACTGGAGCGCATCCGTTTAGGTTCATTAGAGCCGCGGATCGTAACACGGGAATTTGCCCAGGCACTGGCCGCCATGCCCAAGATCTGCCCTCATTTCCACCTTTCCCTCCAAAGCGGCTGCCAGTCCACCTTAAAGCGGATGAACCGCCACTACACCCCGGAGGAATATCTGGAAGGCTGTCAGTACCTGCGCAAGGCATTTCAAAATCCCGCTATCACCACCGATGTGATCGTAGGCTTCCCAGGAGAAACCGAGGAAGAATTTGAAGAGACCAGAGCATATCTGGAAAAGGTGCATTTTTATGAGATGCACATCTTTAAATATTCAAGAAGAGCCGGAACCAGAGCCGCCGTCATGCCAGACCAAGTCCCCGAATCGGTAAAAGGAAAGAGAAGTGACATACTGCTTGCCCTAGAAGCCGCCATGTCCGAAGAATACCGAAGAAGCTTCCTGGAACAGAAAAATCAGGTGCTTCTGGAAGAAGAAATGGAGATCGATGGCAAACACTATATGGTGGGATATACCAGAGAATATGTGCGAATGGCAATCAATGCGGAAAACCTTACCAGCCAGGACCCGACCGGGGAATGGAATGCCGCTTCTTGGAAAGGCCGCCTGGTAGAAGGACAAGGAGTCCGGATGATAACGTCAGAAATTATGGAATTTATTCCTAAAAAATAGTTTATAGAAATTAAAGAAATATCTTCTTGCCGAAATACCATTTATGGTTTAGAATAAGATAGAATAGTGATAAGGACGTGATAAGGATGGGCGATATGCATGACACACAGTTTATAACTCTCCAGGAGAATACAGCAGATGCAGCACAGGTTCTGGAACAGGTATATATTGCCCTGACGGAAAAGGGGTATAACCCTGTCAATCAGATTGTCGGTTACATTATGTCAGGCGATCCAACTTATATCACCAGTCATAAGAATGCCAGAAGCCTGATCATGAAGGTAGAGCGGGATGAGCTCCTGGAAGAGATGATGGCGGTATACATTGACACCAAGCTGAAGCGGTAGCAGCAGTACAGGCAGCGAACTGCTGCAGGCGATGATCCGGCAGTGTATGAGAGGTACGGATCCGGTAACTACGAGAGGACTGAGCCGTTGCCGGATACAGGTAAGGGGACAAAGGGTACAGGATATCTGTGCCTGTGATAGGGGAGAGATGAGATCAGTTGGCATGTGTCAACTGGTTTTGTTGTGGAAAAATATTCCAGAACCATCCCTTTGGCTTTTGCTCTCAGCGGTGAAGCGCCAAACAGGAACGATGTGGAGAGAAAAATGAGAATATTAGGTTTGGATTACGGTTCGAAGACAGTAGGCGCAGCGGTCAGCGACAGCCTGGGGATCACGGCCCAGGGTGTGGAAACGATTGTGCGGAAGGATGAGAACAAGCTTCGGCAGACTTGTGCCAGGATCGAGGAATTGATTCGGGAATATGAGATTACGGATATCGTTTTGGGGTATCCTAAGAATATGAATAATACGGCAGGAGACCGGGCGAAGAAGACAGAGGAGTTTAAAGCCATGCTGGAGCGCCGCACCGGACTTCCTGTTCATTTATGGGACGAACGTCTCAGCACGGTGTCGGCGGAGCGCACTCTGATGGAAAGCGGTGTCAGGAGAGAACACCGAAAAGCTGTGATCGACAAGATAGCAGCCGTCTTTATCTTACAAAACTATTTGGATTCCATAGGAGAAAAGCATGAATAACGAAGAAAAGATTACCCTTCAGACGGAAGATGGAGAGCTTGTTGATTTTTTTGTGCTGGAAGAAACCAGGATTAATGGCATGAATTATCTGCTGGTTACGGATGAGGAGGATGAGGATGCAGACGGAGAGTGCTATATCCTCAAGGATACCTCAAAGGTGGAAGAAGCAGAGGCTGTCTATCAGTTTGTAGAGGACGACGACGAATTAAATGATTTATTTCAGATTTTTACCCAGCTTTTGGACGATGCGGACGTGGAGCTTCAAAAATAATCACAGGCCGAAGGACGGCCAATTGTGACCAATTGATGGGTGACGGAAAACGGAGGGAAAGAATTGAAAGGAAAAGACAAGAAAAATGAGACGGTAAAGATTATTCCTTTAGGCGGATTGGAACAGATTGGCATGAACATTACAGCATTCGAATGCCAGGACAGCATTATTATCGTAGACTGCGGATTAGCATTCCCTACCGATGATATGCTGGGAATTGACCTGGTGATCCCGGATGTCACATATTTGAAACAGAACATTGACAAGGTGAAGGGCTTTGTGATCACCCATGGCCATGAGGACCATATCGGAGCGCTGCCCTATGTATTAAAGGAGCTGAATGTTCCGGTGTACGGCACCAAGCTGACCATCGCCTTGATCGAGAATAAATTAAAAGAAAACAATATGTTAAAGACCACCAGGCGGAAGGTGATTAAGCACGGTCAGTCCGTGAATTTAGGATGCTTTCGGGTCGAGTTTATTAAGACCAACCACAGCATCGCAGATGCCTCTGCACTGGCCATCTTTTCACCGGCAGGAACCATCGTCCACACCGGTGACTTTAAGATCGATTATACGCCGGTATTTGGCGATTCCATCGATTTACAGCGGTTTGCAGAGCTGGGAAAGAAGGGCGTGCTGGCGCTGATGTGTGACAGTACCAATGCCATCCGGACAGGCTTTACAGCTTCGGAGCGGACAGTGGGGAAAACCTTCGACTCCATCTTTGCGGACCACCAGAATAAGCGTATTATTGTAGCTACCTTTGCGTCCAATGTGGACCGGGTGCAGCAGATCATTAACTCTGCCTACAAGTACGGCAGAAAGGCTGTGGTGGAGGGCCGCAGTATGGTCAATGTCATCGGCACGGCCAGCGAATTAGGCTATATCAAGATCCCGGAGGGAACCCTGATCGATATCGAGCAGCTTAAGAATTATCCGCCGGAGAAGACGGTGCTGATCACCACCGGAAGCCAGGGTGAGTCCATGGCAGCCCTGTCCCGGATGGCAGCCTCCATCCACAAGAAGGTTTCCATCACGCCAAATGATGTGATCATCTTAAGTTCCACCCCGATCCCAGGCAATGAAAAGGCTGTGGCAAAGGTAATCAATGAGCTGTCCATGAAGGGCGCTGAGGTAATCTTCCAGGATACCCATGTATCCGGCCATGCCTGCCAGGAGGAGATCAAGCTGATCTATTCCCTGGTGCATCCAAAGTATTCCATTCCGGTTCACGGCGAGTACCGTCACCGCATGACCCAGGCGACCCTGGCCCAGGCGGTGGGAATCCCCAAGGAAAATGTGCTGATGATCAATTCCGGGGATGTGCTGGAGTTAAGCGAGGATAAGGGAGAGGTGACCGGACATGTTCAGGCCGGCGCGATCCTGGTTGATGGTCTTGGAGTAGGCGATGTGGGCAATATCGTGCTCCGCGACCGGCAGAACCTGGCCCAGAACGGTATTATTGTGGTAGTTCTCACCCTGGAAAAATACAGCAACCAGCTTCTTGCAGGGCCAGACATCGTGTCCAGAGGCTTCGTCTATGTGCGGGAGTCTGAGGACCTGTTAGAGGAAGCAAGACGGGTGGTGGATGATGCAGTTGCAGACTGCTTAAACCGCCATGTCAGCGACTGGGGCAAGATCAAAAATGTGATCAAGGATAACTTAAGCGACTTCCTGTGGAAGCGGATGAAGCGCAGCCCGATGATCCTGCCGATCATTATGGAAGTGTAAGGAAGCTAAAATAGATGAAATACCCTCCGGGTATCCCTGAATGCCCGGAAAAACGTGCAATATAGAAGAAATACCCTCCGGGTATCCCTGGATGCCCGGGAAAACGGGCAAATAAAAGAAAGGAGGGAGATCATGAGCAGTACGACGAAGGACATTAACCGGGTGACCGGAGCGATCATCAAGGTCTCCCTGCGTCTGATTATTTATGCACTTGTGATTCTGGTCTTATACGAGGGTGTAACTATCGGATATGAATTCGGCCATGAGATTTTTGCATCCACTGCAGTTTCGCCAGCTCCGGGAACGGACAAGACGATCGTGGTGGAGGATGGCCAGTCCAGTCTCCAGGTGGGAAAGCAGCTGGAGGAGGAGGGGCTGATCCGCAATGGATACGCCTTCTGGATCCAGTCCATGTTTTATGAATACGATATTTATCCCGGCGCGTATGTGCTGAATCCCTCCATGACCTCCAAGGAGATGCTGGAGGTACTGAGCGTGAAGCCGGAGAAAGCAGAAGAGGCGCCAGGGTCATGAATCGGATTACGGATTATATCCGCTCCCTGGAGCCGGATGGTTCTCCTGTGCTGACTGCTATTGAGCGGGAGGCCAGAGAGGCTTTTGTGCCGATCATCCGGAAGGAAACGGGAGCGCTGTTAAAAACGCTGGTGGCCGGAACCAGGCCGAAGGCGATCTTAGAGGTGGGGACAGCAGTGGGGTATTCTGCCCTTCTGATGGCTTCTGTGATGGAGCCGGACTGCCATATTACCACCATTGAAAAATACGAGAAACGGATTCCCATCGCCCGGGATAATTTCAGGCGGGCCGGACGGGAAGGGGATATCACCCTTCTGGAAGGGGATGCAGAGGAGATCATGAAATCCCTTCCGGAGGGAAGTTTTGATTTTATTTTTATGGATGCCGCCAAGGGCCAGTATATTCACTGGCTTCCCACTGTGCTGGGGCTTTTAGCTCCCGGCGGGATGCTGGTTTCCGATAATGTGCTGCAGGACGGTGATATCATCGAATCCCGGTTTGCTGTGGAGCGCAGGAACCGGACGATCCACAGCCGGATGCGGGAGTATCTTTTTGTGTTAAAACACACGGAAGGACTGGAAACATCTGTCATTCCCATCGGTGATGGGGTGACAGTCAGTGTGAAGCGTGCTGACAGGAAGGAAATAACATGAGAAAAACAGAACTGCTGATTCCGGCTGGCAGCCTGGAGGTGCTGAAAACTGCTGTGGTGTACGGTGCAGATGCGGTGTACATCGGCGGTGAGGCCTTCGGGCTCCGTGCCAAGGCGAAGAATTTTTCCAACGAAGAGATTCGGGAGGGAATCGCTTTTGCCCACAGCCGGGGCGTTAAGGTATATATTACAGCCAATATCCTGGCGCATAATGATGATTTAGCCGGGGTGGAAGCATATTTCCAGGAGTTAAAGGAGATTGGACCGGATGCGCTGATCATCTCCGATCCCGGCGTTTTTGCGATTGCCCGGAAGACGCTTCCGGATATGGAGATCCATATCAGCACCCAGGCCAATAATACCAACTATGGAACCTATCTTTTCTGGTGGAATCAGGGAGCAAAGCGAGTGGTTTCAGCCAGAGAGCTTTCGTTAGAGGAAATCAAGGAGATCCGAAAGCACATTCCGGAGGAGATGGAGATTGAAAGCTTCATCCACGGGGCTATGTGCATCTCATACTCCGGGCGCTGCCTGTTAAGCAATTATTTTGTGGGACGGGATGCCAACCAGGGCGCCTGCACTCATCCATGCCGCTGGAAATATGCAGTGGTGGAGGAGACCAGACCGGGGGAGTATATGCCGGTTTATGAGAATGAGCGGGGCACCTTTATCTTCAATTCCAAGGATCTGTGCATGATCGAGCATGTGCCGGAGATGATGGAGGCAGGGATCGATAGCTTTAAGATCGAGGGACGGATGAAGACGGCCCTCTACGTGGCCACAGTGGCCAGAACCT
Organism: Lachnospiraceae bacterium; assembly: GCA_030524635.1. Classification (GTDB taxonomy): domain Bacteria; phylum Bacillota; class Clostridia; order Lachnospirales; family Lachnospiraceae; genus Caccovicinus. The sequence continues at coordinate 9,839 of JAUNGG010000035.1, read as the reverse complement.
ACCGGAAGGCAATCGATGATTACCAGAAGGATCCGGCTTTGTACCAGCAAAACCTGGAATGGTATAAGGAAGAAATTGGAAAATGCACCTACCGGGAGTTTACCACCGGATTCTACTTTGGGAAGCCTACTCACGAGACTCAGATCTATGATAACAATACGTATGTAAAGAATTACACCTATCTGGGAACGGTGGAAGCGGTTGACGATCAGGGCCGGTGTCGGATCGAGCAGAAGAATAAGTTTACGGTAGGGGAACGGATCGAAGTCATGAAGCCGGATGGGCGGAATCTGGAGGTTCCGGTAAAGAGCATCTGGAATGAGGACGGCGAGCCTCAGGAAAGTGCGCCGCACCCAAAGCAGATCTTATGGGTGGAACTGGATGCTCCGTTAGAACAATATGATATTTTGCGCCGCAGAGAGCCGGAACTGGTGACTGTGATGTAAGAGCAATGGCAGAGAGGCTGCTGCAGAGGCAGGCTTTATCCGCGTGTGCGGAAAGCCCTGAGCCTGCGGCAGCCCCTTCGTGCATGAAGAAAAGAAGGCTGCAGCTGTGAGCGCTGAGCCATTACAGAAATGTTAGAAATGAGGTGAGCGGATGTTTTCTGCTGCATTTGGAATTTTAGGGATTTTGAGCCTGGTCTATTTTGGAATTATTGTGGTGTATTCTGGAATCGAGACCTCTATGGCATGGTTCTGGCCGGCGCTGGGGATCCTGTGTTTTCTGCTGGCCAGAGGAGATGCCTATTATCATCATCACAGGAAGCAGGTACCTTTATGGGTTCCGGTTTCCATCGCCACCTTGTGTATCACGGCAGTGGTGATTTTTTTGATTCTTCAGGTGCTGATCTTCGGCGGGATGATACGTTCCACGCCGGATCATCTGGATTATCTGATTGTGCTGGGAACCAAGGTGCGGGATGATGATATCAGCTCATCCTTAAAACGCCGCCTGGACAAGGTGATCCGGTATGCAGAGGAGCATCCGGATACAAAGCTGGTGCTTTCCGGCGGGCAGGGAGAGGATGAGCCCGTCACAGAAGCCTTTGCCATGGCAGAGTATCTGCGGTATAATGGGATCGCTCCGGAGCAGATGCTTCTGGAAACCAACTCCACCAGCACCAAGGAAAACATGATCTGCAGCAAAGCGCTGATCGATGACCAGAGGCAGAAGGAGAAGGAACGGCTTCAGGAGATACAGAAGAAAAAGCAGGTACAGAAAATGGAGCTGGAGCGGTTTGTGCGAAAATTCGAGGCAGGCGCAGGGGCAGTCGGCGTACGACAGGATCTAACTGCAGCCGGCGGGCAGGATGCAGCCGCAGAAGACCAGCGGATCAGCCTGGATTTCCGGGGGCCTGCGGCAGCCCGAAAGAGCCTGCTGCCTGCACTCCGTCAGAAGCCGGAAATGCCGGCTGCAGAGCTGACTCCGGATAAGCCGCTGCAGATTGGCGTGCTGACCAGCAACTTCCATCTGTACCGTGCGATGAAAATCGGAGAAAAGTATGGCTTTGACCGTCTCTACGGGGTATCCTCCAGCTCCGATCCGGTGCTGTTTATCCATCTTTGCGTGAGAGAGAGCATTGCGATACTAAAAGATAAATTTATGGGTAATATGTAAAAGAAAAAGAGAAAGGCGTTTGAATATGAGAAAATCTGGATTGGAACAACTGGCGGCTTACGAGCTGCTTCAGGAAAAGGAAATCAAGGAGATGAATTCGCTGGGCGTGGTGCTCCGGCACAGAAGGACCGGGGCCAGGCTGTTCCTTATGATGAATGATGATGAGAATAAGGTGTTCAGCATCGGCTTCCGCACCCCGCCGGAGGACAGCACCGGGCTTCCCCATATCCTGGAACACAGCGTTCTGTGCGGTTCTGAGAAATTCCCGGTGAAGGACCCCTTTGTGGAGCTGGTAAAGGGCTCGTTAAATACCTTTTTGAATGCTATGACCTATCCGGATAAGACCGTTTATCCGGTGGCAAGCTGCAATGACAAGGATTTCCAGAATCTGATGGATGTCTACATGGATGCGGTCCTTCATCCCAATATCTACCATGAGCCCAAGATCTTCATGCAGGAGGGCTGGCATTATGAGTTAGAGGAGCTGGATGGCCCGGTGACCATTAACGGAGTCGTATACAATGAAATGAAGGGAGCCTTCTCCTCACCGGACAGCGTGCTGGACCGGGTAACCACTCATGAATTGTTCCCGGATACCTGCTACGGCTATGAGTCCGGCGGAGATCCGGCAGAGATCCCTAATCTGACCTATGAAAAGTTTCTTGATTTCCACAGCCGGTTTTATCACCCCAGCAACAGCTTTATCTACCTCTACGGCGATATGGACATGGCGGAGAAGCTGAATTGGCTGGACGAAGCATATTTAAGCAAATATGAGGCCAGGGAGGTGGATTCTGCCATCCGCTTCCAGAAGCCTTTTGAAAAGCCGGTGGAGAAGGAGATCTATTACTCCATCACCGAGGACGAGGAGGAGGAGAATCATGCGTACCTTTCTGTCAATACTGTAGTGGGAACGGATCTGGATCCCAAGCTGTATGTGGCATTCCAAATTCTGGAATATACCTTATTAGACGCACCGGGAGCGCCATTAAAGCAGGCGCTGATCGATGCCGGGATCGGGGAGGATATCTTCGGCGGCTACGAGAGCGGCATCCTGCAGCCTTATTTTTCTGTGGTTGCCAAGAATGCAGGCGAGAAGCAGAAGGGCGAATTTCTGGCAGTAGTAAAGGGAACGCTGCGGAAGCTGGCTGATCAGGGAATCGATCAGAAGAGCCTTCTGGCAGGATTAAATTACTATGAGTTCCGGTATCGTGAGGCGGATTACGGTTCTGCACCGAAGGGGCTGATGTACGGCTTATGGTGCATGGACAGCTGGCTGTATGACGGGGATCCCATGATGCATCTGGAATATCAGGAAACCTTTGATTTCCTGAAGCAGTCTGTGACAGAGGGGTACTTCGAGAGTCTCATCCGGGAATACCTTTTGGACAATCCATTTGAGGCCGTGATCACCTTGCTTCCAAAGCGGAACCTTACTGCCATGGAGGATAATGCGCTGGCAGAAAAGCTGGCCCGGTACAAGGAATCCTTAAGTCAGGAGCAGGTGGCAGGGATCCGGGAGCAGACCATTGCACTGAAGAAATACCAGGAAATTCCATCTCCCCAGGAGGATTTAAAGAAGATCCCCATGTTAAAGCGGGAGGATATCGGACGGGAACCGGAGCAGATCCTGTACCAGGAAACGATCATAGATGGCGTTAAGGTGCTTCACAATTCCATGTTCACTTCCGGCATTGCCTACATCAATCTGCTGTTTGATACCAGCGGCATTCCGACAGAAGATCTGCCTTATGTGGGACTTTTAAAATCTGTTTTAGGGTATGTGGATACGGAGCATTACAGCTACAGCGACCTGACCAGTGAGATTTATTTAAACAGCGGCGGAATTGATTTTTCCATGAATTCTTATGTGGATTTAAGGAAGCCGGGAGAATTTACCGGAGCCTTTGTGGCCAGAGCAAAAGTGCTGTATGATAAGGTGGATTTTGCCTTTGACATGCTGGCGGAAATCTTTACCCGGTCAAAATTAGAGGATGAGAAGCGTTTAGGCGAGATCCTGGCGGAAAATAAGTCCAGATCCAGGGCACGTCTGGAAAATGCATCCCATTCCGCAGCGGTTGCCAGAGCCACTTCCTATTTCTCACCTACCTCCAGCTTTAACGATCTGACAGGGGGCATCGGCTTCTATCATTTCCTGGAGCAGATCTGCCGGGATTATGAGCAGCCAGAGAACCGGAAGAAGCTGGTGGAGAAATTAAAAGAGGTGTGCAGACGGCTGTTTACCACGGACCATATGCTCTTAGGCTACACAGCGGATGAGGAAGGCTATGAGAAGCTGCCGGATGGGCTTTGCCGTCTTACCCGGGAATTATCTGCCGGCGATGGAACACGGTATCCATTTAACTACCAGCCGGAGAACCGGAATGAGGGCTTTAAGACCTCATCCCAGGTAAATTATGTGGCCAGATGCGGAAACTTTGCAGGCAGCGGCCTGGCCTACACAGGAGCGCTGAAAATATTAAAGGTGATCTTGAATTACGATTACCTGTGGCTGAACCTGCGTGTCCAGGGCGGCGCTTACGGGTGCATGAGCGGCTTTGGCCGGTCTGGAGAAGGCTACTTGGTATCCTACCGGGATCCCAACTTAAAGGAGACCAATCAGGTCTATGAGGGAATTTCGGAATATCTGCGGAACTTCACCGTAGATGAGCGGGATATGACCAAGTATGTGATCGGCGCCATCAGTGAGCTGGATACACCTCTGACCCCTTCCATCAAGGGCTCACGGGTGATCTCTGCTTATCTGTCCGGCGTGACCAATGAAATGTTAAAGAAGGAACGGGAAGAGATCCTGGATGCCGGGCAGGAGGATATCCGGAAGCTGGCTGATCTTGTGGAGGCCGTGCTGCAGACCGGAAGCCTGTGCGCAGTAGGCAATGAAGAGAAGATAAAGGCAAATGCAGGAATGTTCGGCACTGTGCGGAACCTGTTCCGTTAAGTCAGAAAACGATACAAGCAAGAGAGGATAGAAGTATGGAAAATAAACAGAAGAAGTCTGGTTTTGTGACCTTGATCGGAAGGCCCAATGTGGGAAAGTCCACACTGATGAATCATCTGATCGGACAGAAGATCGCCATCACATCCAGTAAGCCTCAGACCACCCGGAACCGGATCCAGACCGTGTATACCGATGAGCGGGGGCAGATCATCTTTTTAGACACGCCCGGCATCCACAAGGCGAAGAATAAGCTGGGTGAATATATGGTAAATGTGGCGGAGCACACCTTAAATGAGGTGGATGTGATCCTGTGGCTGGTGGAGCCTACCACCTTTATCGGGGCAGGAGAGCAGCATATTGCAGAGCAGCTTAAGAAGGCAAAGACACCAGTTATTCTGGTGATCAATAAGATCGATACCGTTAAAAATCAGGATGATGTGATCACCTTCATTGCAGCCTATAAGGATGTGTGCGATTTTGCAGAGATCGTGCCGTTATCTGCCCTGAAGGGACGGAATACAGAGCTTTTGACAGAACTGATCTTTAAATATCTGCCCTATGGGCCGCAATTTTATGATGAAGATACAGTGACGGACCAGCCCATGCGCCAGATCGCCTCAGAGCTGATCCGGGAGAAGGCGCTGCGGCTGCTGGATGACGAGATCCCTCATGGAATCGCAGTAACCATCGAGAAGATGAGTGAACGGAAGAATGGAATCATGGACATTGAAGCCACCATCATCTGCGAGAGAGAATCCCACAAGGGAATCATTATCGGGAAGGGCGGCAGTATGCTGAAAAAGATCGGAACTGCGGCGCGGAAAGAGATCGAGGATATGATGGAAACCCAGGTGAATCTGCGGCTTTGGGTGAAGGTGCGGAAAGAGTGGAGAGACAGCGAGCTTTATATGAAGAATTATGGGTATAATCCGGCGGATGGTAAGTGATGGATGTTGTGTCAACTTGGATTTCTGTACGCCTCAGGCGGCAGTTCCCACGGAAACGCGCTCTCGCTCAGGTAAAAACGGAACGGTACTAGGGTTCTAAAAGACAGAACCCAAGGACCGCCGTTTTTAATGGTTTCCTTAGTGAACTGCCGCCTGAGGCTGTGGGTTGGTATGCCCGGGTGATAATCTGTGAAAAAATGTAGTTTATAACAAAAAGCTTACATGGAAAGAAAGGAGGGCCAGCCGTGCGGGAAGCAGTGAGTGTGATGGGGATGGTGATTAAGTCTACGTCTTCGGGGGAGGCGGACCGGCGGCTGGTGCTTTTGACCAGGGAGAGAGGAAAGATCACGGCGTTTGCCAGAGGGGCGAAGCGGCCGGGAAGTGCTTTGATGGCGGCCAGCAGGACCTTTGCTTTTGGGACGTTCCGGCTGTTTGAAGGAAGAGATGCCTACAGCCTGCAGGGGGCAGAGATCCAGAATTATTTCGAGGAGATCGCGCTGGATATGGAGGCAGCCTGCTACGGATCGTATTTTCTGGAGCTGGCGGATTATTACAGCAGGGAGAACATGGATGGGACGGAGCTTTTGAAGCTGATCTATCAGTCCTTACGAGCTTTGCTGAAGCCGGCGATTCCCAATGTGCTGGTGCGGCGGATCTTTGAACTGAAGTCCATGGTGATTAATGGAGAGTATTCGGAGCATCCAGGACGGCAGGTCAGCGATTCGGCCAATTATGCCTGGGAGTATGTGATAAGCATGCCGGTGGAGAACTTGTACCGGTTTACCTTGAAGGAGGATGTGCTGAGGGAATTTTCCAGGTGTGTGGAAGATAATGTGGAGCGATACATAGACAGAAGATTTCATTCCCTGGATATTTTGGAAAGTATGGTTATGATTCACGGTCCTTCGGCCGGTGAGCCGCAGTAGCAAGGTGCTGCATTCACAAGTTCCCTGTGAACGTACGTGAACCGTAATGCAATCGTAACAAAGCAGGATCGGCTGCGAAAAATAGGTATTGAAAAACCAGACAAAAACAGGTATGATAGGATAGATACAGTTCCGCATATCTGTTTTTCGTTACATAGGAAATTCCTCCGGAGCCTCCTGTGTAATAAAAGCCCCCGGTTTCCGGCAGTTTTTTGATGTATAATGCTAGTGGCCGGATGGAACCTGCGTGTCTGTATGAATTGGAGGATATTATGAAGAAATGGAAGGCTGTTTTAGCGGCAGTGATGGCAGGCCTGATGGTTTATGGCTGTAAGGGAATGCCTTCAGAAAAAAATACGTTTGAACCAACGGTCAGCAGCATTTATGTGACAAAGGACGGCACGATCTCCAGCGCAACTGTGGAGTCTTATGACAAGGATTATTATAAGCAGGAGGCGCTTCAGGAATATGTGATGAGCGAGGTGGCCAGCTATAACCAAAGCCTTGGTGCGGCGGCGGTAGCTCACAATATAGACGGAGCCGATCCGGTTCCGGTGGCTGTGACCTCATGCACCATGGAGGATGGAAAAGCTGTGGTGATTTATCAGTATCTGGACAGCAGCGTATTCCAGACTTTTGCCCAGGAGTACCATGATGAAGCCAACCAGACCAAAGCCTTTGGGACAGATACGGTGTCTGGAGGACGGGCTCAGGGATGGCTTGCAGATGGCAGCTTTGTGAAGGTGGGAAAGGGAACGGAAGTTTCTGACGCCCCGCAGGGGGAACTGGATAAGCTGTCAGATGAGCGCATGATCATGGTGGAAGCAGATCACACGGTTACGATCCAGACCGAGGGGAAGGTTCTTTACATGACCCAGGGAGTGACCCTGACCGGGAGCAATACGGTGCAGGTGCCGGAAGGACTGCACTATGTGATTTTTAAGTAAGCAGCCGCAGCGGTGAGAACAGAAACCACTGCGGACAATCGTTAAGCTGTTAATCTGCCGGTTTTACTGGCTGTAATAAATGTTTTTAAGAAAAAGCCTGTGAGAGTGCCAAACCACTGCAGGCCAAGAAGGAAAAGAAACGAGGTAGGAAATATGGAAAAGACTATGGAAAAAATCGTAGCACTTGCAAAGAACAGAGGCTTCGTATATCCAGGCTCCGAAATCTACGGCGGTCTGGCAAATACCTGGGATTATGGTAACCTGGGCGTGGAGCTGAAGAACAATGTAAAGAAGGCATGGTGGCAGAAGTTCGTTCAGGAAAGCCCATACAATGTAGGTGTGGACTGTGCCATTCTGATGAACTCCCAGACCTGGGTTGCATCCGGTCATTTAGGCGGCTTCTCCGATCCTCTGATGGATTGCAAGGCCTGCAAGGAGCGTTTCCGTGCAGATAAGCTGATCGAAGATTACATGGCTGAGAATGGTATCGTGCCGGAGAGCGGCATTGACGGCTGGTCCCAGGAAGAGATGAAGAGCTATATTGATGAGCATAATATCTGCTGCCCAAGCTGCGGCAAGCATGATTTCACTGATATCCGTCAGTTTAATCTGATGTTCAAGACCTTCCAGGGCGTTACCGAGGATGCGAAGAATACGGTATATCTTCGCCCGGAGACTGCTCAGGGTATTTTTGTAAACTTTAAAAATGTACAGAGAACCTCCAGAAAGAAGGTTCCTTTCGGTATCGGCCAGATCGGTAAGTCCTTCCGAAATGAGATCACACCAGGCAACTTTACCTTCCGTACCCGTGAATTCGAGCAGATGGAGCTGGAATTCTTCTGCAAGCCAGGCACGGACTTAGAGTGGTTTGCTTACTGGAAGGAATTCTGCATCAACTGGTTAAAGACTCTGGGAATTAAAGACGATGAGATGCGTGCCCGGGATCATTCCCCGGAGGAACTGTGCTTCTACAGCAAGGCAACCACGGATATCGAGTTCCTGTTCCCATTTGGCTGGGGCGAGCTGTGGGGAATTGCAGACCGTACCGATTACGATCTGACCCAGCATCAGAATACCTCCAATCAGGATCTGACCTACTTTGATGATGAGGCCAAGGAGCGCTACATTCCATATGTAATTGAGCCGTCCTTAGGTGCAGACCGTGTGACTTTGGCATTCCTGTGTGCTGCCTACGATGAGGAGGAGATCGGTGAGGGCGATGTAAGAACGGTTCTTCATTTCCATCCAGCCATTGCACCGGTTAAGATCGGCGTACTTCCGCTGTCCAAGAAGTTAAATGCGGGCGCAGAGAAGGTATATGCAGAGCTCTGCAAGTACTACAACTGTGAGTTTGATGACAGAGGCGCTATCGGCAAGCGCTACAGAAGACAGGATGAGATCGGCACTCCATTCTGTGTGACCTACGACTTTGATTCTGAGGAGGATCAGGCAGTAACGGTTCGTGACCGTGACACCATGGAGCAGGTTAGAATTCCGATCGCAGAGCTGAAGAGCTACTTTGAGGATAAGTTCCGGTTCTAGGAATCAGCGAAACGATCAAAAGCTGGTAATTGCAGCCTGCCGGGAGCAGTTTCTCCGCTATTGCGGAGAGGACTGTTTCTGGCAGGCTTTTTTCATGGATAAATTACACATAAATATAGAAGAAACAAATAGAAAGGAAACTATTGATTAGCTGGCAGCCTCGTCCATGCCGATCACTTCTTCCTTCCGTTTGTTCACCCTCTTATAAAATCCCTGCCTGGTCAGCCCGCAGCGCCTGGCGGCCTCTGTGGCTGTGATCCGGTTATCCCGCCAAAGCTGCACAATATCATCAAATGCAGGGATCTCCCGTTCATTTCTTCCGAAATGGATTCCCTTGGCTTTGGCACAGGCGATGCCCTCCACCTGACGCTGCCGGATATTTTCACGCTCCGTTTGAGCCACATAGGAGAGGATCTGCAGCACCAGGTCGGAGATAAAGGTGCCGGTTAAGTCCTTGCCCTTCGTCCTGGTATCTAAGAGGGGCATGTCCAAAACCAGGATATTGGCCTTCTTCTCTTTCGTCAAAAGCTGCCACTGTTCAATAATATCATCATAATTGCGCCCGAGCCGGTCAATGGACTTGACGATCAGCAGATCGCCTGCCTTGATCTGCTTCATCAGCTGCCTCCAGGCAGGCCGGGCAAAGTCCTTGCCGCTTTTTTTATCAATAAAAATATTGCCGTCCGGAATTGCATAGGCAGCCAGTGCCTCCATCTGCCGGGCTTCGTTTTGATCCTTGCTGGATACACGTACATAGCCGTAGGTTTGTTTTTTCATTCAATAGCCTCCTTATTTGTCGTTTCATGCTGTAAAAGCAGATAAGACCTAGAATAGTAATAATGAAGCAAAAATGGGATGATTTGTTAGGTATTTTTTGAAAACGTTAGGAAAATACATTAAA
>JAUNGG010000092.1 GCA_030524635.1 Lachnospiraceae bacterium | reverse complement strand
CCTTATTCCTTAATTTTACTACTTTTAATTGTTATTTTCAACTATAAAGTGGTTTTTTAAATAACTTTTTATTGTTGTTATTATTAAAATAGGAGGGTGATAACATGGAGCAATTAAAAAAATTACGTCAAGCCCATCATATCAGTCAGCAGAAACTTGCAGATGAATTTCACATCAGTCAACAATCCATCTGGAAATATGAAAACGACATTTCTGAACCAGATATTAATATGCTTATACAATTTTCCAATTATTTTAACGTATCTGTGGACTACTTGATTGGGAATTCTGAGGTCCCTACAAAAGCGGATTTAATTGCTGAAAAACAATTAAGCCCTGATGAAACCACACTCATCAAAAGCTTTCGTTCACTGTCCACAAAAATGCAAGCCCTGACCCTTGGATTATTGAATGAGATCACAAATAATCCTTCCGATACTTAAAAACCACTGTCATTTGAAATGATAGTGGAGTTTTTTATGTCCGAAAGCATAAAAAAACAGATACCCGGCAATCTCAAGCTTGATATGCTCCCTGCCAGGTATCTGTTTTTCTTATCATTTCATTATTATCTGCTTTTCACGCATGTGCATTCTGCTATGCAGCTTTCCGGCATTTCCTAATCCTCCGCCTCAAGCAGATAAGGCGTGATCTGATAAACGTAAAAATTCAGCCAATTACTATAAAGGGTATTTCCCGTATTTCTCCAGCTGAGAATCGGTGTCTCATTGGGATCATCATCCGGGTAATAATGACATGGTATGATTGGATTCATTCCCTTTCCCAGATCCCGGTGATACTCATTATTCAGCGTCATCCGGTCATATTCCGGGTGACCCTGGACAAAGATATGTTTTCCATCCCGACTCATCACCAGAAAAATGCCGGCCTCATCCGACTCTGCCACGATCACAAGCTCCGGATGCTTTTCAATATCCTCCCGCCGCACCTCGGTAAACCGGGAATGAGGCGCCATAAAGGTATCATTAAAGCTTCTGACCAGCGGAATCTTCCGGTTCAGCACCCGATGCTTGTAGATGCCGGAAAGCTTCTCCTGCCTGGGGTATTTGGGAATCCCATAATGATAGTAGAGACCAGCCTGCGCCCCCCAGCAGATATGCATGGTGGAGGTCACATGAGTCTTACTCCACTCCATAATCATTTCCAGCTCTTTCCAGTAGTTTACATCCGTAAATTCCAGATTCTCCACCGGTGCGCCTGTAATGATCATACCGTCGTAGCGCATTTTTTTAATGTCCTGAAAGCAAACATAAAACTTATTCAGATGGCTTCTGGAGGTGTTTTTCGACACATGGGTGGACATCATCAAAAAGGTACAGTCCACCTGCAGAGGCGTATTGGACAATGCCCGCAGAAGCTGGGTTTCCGTATCCTCCTTGATGGGCATTAAATTTAAAATCAGGATCTCAAGAGGCCGGATATCCTGGCTTAAGGCCCGGTCCTCATCCATCACAAATATATTCTCCGACTCTAAGATCGCCTTTGCAGGCAGATCCTTCTGTATCTTGATCGGCATATTACTCCTCCCCGCAGATTATGCCTCACCGCTTAACTCTTCCAACAGCTTCAGGAAATCCTCTTCTGATAAGATCGGAATTCCCAGCTCCTTTGCCTTTTTATTCTTAGAAGAATTGCTGGTGGTATCATTATTGATCAGATAGCTGGTCTTGGCAGACACTGATCCAGCCGCCTTTCCGCCCTTAGATTCAATCAGCTCCTGCAGTGCCTTACGATTAGAAAAATGTTCCAGCGATCCTGTAATTACAAAGGTTTTTCCGGCAAAAACAGCTTCCTCCTCTGAAACTACAGTTTCCTGCTCAAACTCCAGCTCCTTAAGCAGGCGGTCCACCCGCTCATTGTTCTTCTGATTGCCAAAATGCTCCAGCCATGCCTTCGCCAGCACATCTCCGATCCCGTCTACCTCCACCAGGTCCTCATAAGAAGCATGGCGCATTGCATCAAAATCAAACCGGAATTTCCGGCACAGCATCTTGGCATTGGCCAGCCCGATCCCGGCAATTCCAAGGCCATAGATCATCCGCGCCAGAGTCGTGTGGGATGCTTTCTTCACCGAAGCGATCAGATTATCGTAGGACTTCTGCCCAAATCCCTCCATCTGTACGATGGCATCCTGATGATCCTCCAGATGGAAAATATCAGCAAATTCGTGGATAAAGCCAGCCCCGATAAACTTCTCCAGAGTAGCTTCTGACAATCCATCTACATTTAATGCATCACGGCTGACAAACAAGGTAAAGCTCTTGATCTTCTTGGCCTGACAGTCCGGATTGGTGCAGTACAGTGACCGCACCTCCTCCACCTGACGGATCTCTGTTCCGCCGCCGCAGACTGGGCAAATCTTCGGAATCTGCACCGAACCGCTGCGGGTCAGATTATCCGCGATCTGCGGAATAATCATATTCGCCTTATAGACCGTGATTCGGTCTCCTTCCCCCAGCTCCAGCGCTTCCATGATGCTGATATTGTGGACGCTGGCCCGGCTCACTGTGGTTCCCTCCAGCTCTACCGGCTCAAAAACTGCCACTGGATTGATCAAACCGGTGCGGGAAGGGCTCCATTCAATATAACTTAAGTGAGTCTCCCGGATCTCATCCGCCCACTTGAAAGCAATGGAATTCCGCGGGAATTTCGCGGTGCGCCCTAAGGATTCGCCGTAGGCAATATCGTCAAACAGCAGTACCAGACCATCTGAGGGGATATCATAATCGCCTATGGCCTCTGCAAAATTCTGCACCGCCTCTGCAATGGACTTACTTGTCACCCGACGGTACTCCACCACCTCAAAGCCCTGGTTTTTCAGCCAGATAAACTGCTGTTCCCGGCTGTTCTGGAAATCAACCCCATCCGCCTTCACCAGGGCAAATGCCTTGAAATTCACATTTCGCTGGGCTGTGATCTGGCTGTTTAACTGGCGCACCGAACCGCTGCAGAGATTCCGCGGATTCTTGTACTTGGCATCTACATCTGCGATCTCATCATTGATCTTGTTAAAGTCAGAATACTTGATCACAGCTTCCCCGCGGAGGACCAACTGGCCTTTATAGCTGATGGTCAGCGGGATATTGGCAAAGACCCTTGCATTGGGCGTGATCACCTCACCGATCTCTCCATTTCCTCTGGTAACCGCCTTTACCAGGCTGCCATTTTCATAAGTCAGCACAATGGTAAGGCCGTCCAGCTTCCAGGAAAGAAGCCCCTCTTGATCTCCCAGCCATTCTGCCAGGTCCTCCACACTCTTTGTCTTATCCAGAGAAAGCATAGGGGATTCATGAGTCTCCTTGGGAAGCTCACTGAGCACCTCATAGCCTACCTTCTGGGTAGGGCTTCCAGACAGGATAATGCCGGTTTCCTGTTCCAGCGCCAAAAGCTCATCATATAATTTATCATACTCAAAATTGCTCATGATTTCCCGGCTTTCCTGGTAATAAGCCCGTCCCGCCTGGGAAAGAACAGCCACCAGCTCTTTCATATGAAGGATCTTATCTTCCATCGTGAAAACTCCCTCCATTCTAATTTGTCGTAACCGTTCAGACGGCGGGCAAATCCGATGCTTCTTGTCAGACCCTGTCGGACAAGAAGATGTCGTCTGAATTATTGCAATTTGCCAACTCTTTATCGGCCTTGCCGCTTGGCAAACGGCAGGTTGCTGGAACCAGATTCCTCCAGGATCCGCACCATTTCCTCATATTCCTCCCGCGTCATCCTGCGGAAGCTTCCCGTTTTCAAATTTCCCAGATGAATATTCATGATCCGAATCCGTTTCAGCTTCAGTACCCGGTAGCCCAAGGTCTCGCACATCCGCCGGATCTGCCGATTCAGCCCCTGAGTCAGAACGATCCGGAAGGTGTCGATCCCGGTCACCAGAATCTCACACGGTCTGGTAGTCTGATTCAGCTCCTTTAATTCTACCCCGGACACCATAGCCTCCAGAAATTCTTCTGTCAAGGGCTTATTTACCGTAACCTCATACTCCTTCTCATGAGCATTTCCGCTTCGCATGATCTTATTCACCAGATCGCCCTGATTGGTCATCAGAATCAGGCCCTCCGAGTCCTTATCCAGCCGTCCCACCGGATATACCCGGGCAGGATACTGGATCATCTCCACGATGTTCTCCGCACGGTCCTTGTCCGAAGTAGTGCAGACCACTCCCTGGGGCTTGTTCACCACCAGCCAGACCGGCTTTGGACGTTTTTTTGTCTCTGTCCCGCAGACCAACCTGCCATCACAGACGATTCTCTGGTCAGAGGACACCTTCTGTCCCATTACCGCCACCACTCCGTCTACGGTCACTTTTCCGGCTTCCACCAGCCGGTCTGCCTCCCGCCGGGAACAGACTCCCATTTCACTTAACCATTTATTTAAACGGATTTCTTCCATGTTAATTCTTTCCTACCCTTCTCTTCGTCTTCCCTCCGGATCCTCCAGAATCAGCATGGCATCTCCAAAGGAAAAGAACCGGTATCGCTCCCGGATCGCTTCCTGGTATGCATGTAAAATATGTTCTCTTCCTGCCAATGCAGAAACCAGCATCACTAAGGTTGACTCCGGCAGATGGAAATTAGTGATCAGTCCATCCAGAATCTTAAAGCGATATCCCGGATAGATGAAGATCTCGGTCCAGCCGCTTCCGGCCTTCAGGATTCCATCCTCCCCTGTGGCCGATTCAATGGTCCGGCAGCTTGTGGTTCCCACGCAGATCACGCGGCCTCCCGCCGCCTTTGCATCATTGATCTTCTTTGCCTCTGCCTCATCCACCATATAAAACTCAGAATGCATGTGGTGATCCAGCACATTGTCCACCTTCACCGGACGGAAGGTGCCAAGACCTACATGAAGAGTAACGCGGGCAATCTTAACTCCCATCTCCTCGATCTGCGCCAGCAGCTCCTTAGTAAAATGCAGCCCCGCTGTAGGCGCTGCAGCAGAACCCTCATGAGTCGCATATACCGTCTGATACCGGTTTTTGTCCTTAAGCTGATGGGTGATATAGGGCGGCAGAGGCATCTGCCCCAGCTGATCCAGAATCTCCTCAAAAATTCCGTCATAATGAAACTGAATCAGACGATTCCCATCCTCCACCGTATCAATAATGGTTCCTGTCAAAAGGCCGTCCCCAAATACGATTTCCGTCCCAGGTTTTGCCTTCTTTCCCGGTTTTACCAGTGTTTCCCAGATATCTGCCTCCCTGCGCTTTAAAAGCAGCAGTTCGATCTTGGCCAGCGTATCCTTCTTCGCACCGAACAGGCGGGCGGGAATCACCTTGGTATCATTAATCACCAGGCAGTCGCCCGGCTTTAAATATTCTGTCACATTTTTAAAAATCCGATGAGTTACCTCCCCAGTATCCTTATCCAGCACCAGAAGCCTGGAGGAAGACCGATCTTCCAGCGGGTCCTGGGCAATCAGCTCCTGGGGCAGGTCAAAATAAAAATCCTTTACATCCATATTATGATAATCTCCATTTCGTTCCGATTCAAGCGCCTTGGTGCCCTTGCTGACCCTTATTGTCCAATCTGAACTGTCACCTCATGCTGCGTTTCTTCCTGCTTCGTTCCGGCGGCACCGCCCTGCCGCTCCAGAATACTGTAGCTCTCCGCCAAAGCAGAGTCACTTTCCAAAGCCTGGCGAAGCTTTGCATAAATCTGGGTCTTCAGCAGCACAATCTCATCTGCCTTTTCTGATTCTGCAATAAAAGCCAGTTCCACCTCATCCAAGGTCTCCGAATCGGTCAGATAGTAGTTCCCATCCTCTCCCATTTTTACATAATTCCACAAAAGACCAGGCGCCATAGTCAGAGAATTGTTAAATTTCAGGTCATAGCTGACATAAACCAGGTAGGTTCCTTCTGTGATTCCCGGCTTCATGTAGCAGGCAATATTCCGATATCCCTCCGTATAGCGGGCATCATACTGAAGCTGCCGCCGCAGATTGTCGATTCCCGTCTGATCCGTCCATCCAAACATCTGATAGATTGCTTCCGCATCTGCGTTCTGCTTTGCCGCAAAATACCGATTCATCAGATCCTGCACTTCGGATACTCCATCTCGGGTAAACTCGCTGACTGCCGCCTCTGCTTCCTGCACTTCGGCACCCTCCGAGGACGCTCCCTCTGGGCTGCCCGCATCATCCGGCACTCCACTTTCCTCTGGTGTATCAGGATTCTCCCCGCCTGCTGTCATGCTCTCTTCCACCGGCGTTTCCTCCGGCTTCGGATGATTCCTTCGATCCACGATCAGGATCGCAAGCACCAGCACAATCACGATCAGAGGCAGGATCAAAAACTTGCTGAATTTCTTCAGCTCCTCCTCAGACCAGGAACGATATCCATATTTATTATCCTTTACTCTTCTCATATGCAATCCTCCATGCCGGCTTTCCCGCCATCACGTTCCGGCATCTGAACCGGCTGTTTTCTACCATTAAGAGTATCTTCGCCTATTTTAGCAAAAACCAATACAAAAATCAATCAATCCCGTCACAATCCGGCTTAAATTTCTTTTAATTTTT
>JAUNGG010000034.1 GCA_030524635.1 Lachnospiraceae bacterium | reverse complement strand
AAACCCATTATTAAAACCGTCTTTTGCTTGTTTTTCCAGTTCATCAGCAAATAATTCTCGTAATGCGTCGCACATTGTTTCATCTCCCTTCTTAAAATGCTTCTGGTTGGCGCGTACGATCAGATCCATCACAGCGGCATAAAGAGGATTCTTATCCTTACCTTGATATGCATGAATCAGCGGCTTCATATCTTCTTCCATGTGAAGATCTTGACGCAGCCGGCTCAGCCAGATGTTTTCTTTTTTCGATAATTTTTGGTTGATCAGGATCTGCATGGGAAAAAGCAGACCTGTTACGTAGTAAATGCCAGGAAAAGCTTTTTTAACCTCGGCGTGATACTGCTGCTGCAAATGCTTGATCATTTCACGAGGATAGTGGTTGCTGACCAGTGTCATGGTCAGTTCATCTGGTGGGATTTCCATTACCTTTTCGGTATCCGATTGATAGAGGCAAAGGTAACCCATTACCTTATAGAAATCATTGACACTTAGATAGTCGGTAGGGCTTTTGTATTCCACAATGTTGTACTGCCGGAAGATCTGCCCGAGATTTTTCTGTACCCTTCGGCCAGCATCTACTTTGATGATCAGCGTGTCAATTTGCAGCGGCTTCTGCGTTAAATTAAATTCCTTCAGAAATTGCAGGAATTCGCTTTCCTCCTGAAGCTCGATTTGGATTGCAGCATGAAAGGCGGAATGCCATTGCAGCTTTTTCTCTTCTGTATCGCTCATTTCGTGATCTCCTTTCTATTATAGTTCATGAGAGTTCAGATGACAATTGGAAAAAAAGTAGAATCATTGGAAAAATGGAAAATATTTACATATACAATATATCATAAGTTCTCAATCCTGTCCAGAAGAAATATTGTAAAATATTGCAAAATCATACGCAGTTCAGTATAATGAATGATAGAAAAATCGGGAATCAATACGGCACTCTTAGAGCAGAGGGCAGGAAAGTCTAAAGCGGGAGAGGAGGGAAGCAGGGATGATCAGCCAGAGAATAAGCCTGTCAAAGGAATGGCATCGAAATCAATTTAACTGGAGAGCCAGGAAAGCGAAAGGCAGGTGGTTTGCAGCTGCTATCCGGCGGGAGGAGCGGGGCAGACGGCTGTCCTTTCGGCCTGCAGTGGTCAGACTGCTTTGCAGGCTTTTGTGGCTTTTATGCGGCAGTGCGGCTGTGTGGATGAGCTGGCAGCTGCTGTATCACACCATCCAGGTTCAGGAAGGGCAGACGGAACAGATTTATGAGGAATTGGGAGAGGAGGGCCCTTTCGAATTAGAGGAATTTTGGAACGGAGATGGATGGGAACGGGAATTGTTTGGTGTTCAGATCCGGGTCCGAGATGGAAAGGTTACAATTTTTCGGGAGAAGCAGAGACTTGTGGAGGAGCAGAAGTGATTGGCCGGAATGGAACCGTAACACAATTAACATTCATTAGAGAAATTAATAGAAAAACCTATTGTAATTGACAGACCAGTGTATTATAATTTCTACTGAAATAGTGTTCTTTTATATCAAAAACTTATAAATCTCAAAGAGGAAAGGATAAGTGGAATACCATGGAAAAGAAAGAATTACTGTATGAAGGAAAAGCAAAGAAGGTTTATACAACTGAGGATCCTGATGTATTAATCGTTTCTTATAAGGATGATGCTACCGCATTCAACGGCTTAAAGAAGGGTACCATCGTAGGAAAAGGCGCTATCAACAACCGCATGACCAACTACATCTTCAAGAAGCTGGAGGAGAAAGGCGTTCCGACTCATCTGGTTGAGGAGTTAAATGACCGGGAGACTGCTGTTAAGAAGGTTGAGATCGTCCCATTGGAGGTAATCATCCGCAACTTCTCCGCAGGAAGCTTCGCAAAGAAGATGGGTATGGAAGAGGGAATCAAGTTCCTGCAGCCTACTCTGGAGTTTAGCTATAAGAATGATGATTTAGGCGATCCATTTATCAACCGGTACTATGCACTGGCATTAGGCCTGGCTACCCAGGAGGAGATCGATGCTATCACCAAGTATGCGTTCCAGGTAAATGAAGTAATGCAGGAGTATTTTGCATCTCTGAACATTGAGCTGATCGACTTTAAGATCGAGTTTGGCCGTTACCATGGACAGATCATCCTGGCTGATGAGGTTTCTCCGGATACCTGCCGTCTGTGGGATAAGGATACCCATGAGAAGCTGGATAAGGATCGTTTCCGCCGGGATTTAGGCAACGTTGAGGATGCTTACCAGGAAGTATTCCGCCGTTTAGGCATTGACAAGTAAATAAAGTCAGAAAACAGATTCTGCTGCAGCTTGCGTTTGACCGGGCTGCAGCAAAATAGTACCATTATCCCCCAACCCAACCGGTACATGTTTTCAGAAAGTGACGGTTCATCCCCTTATCGTTGCAAATTACAGAACAGTTGCTTTCATTCCCACCTTTTTAAGTACGTGTACCGGACCGAAAGAAAGGTACGAGATCAATGAATCACTTAGATTTTGAACTTGAGGATGTGCTTCACGAAGAATGCGGCGTCATGGGCATGTATGATTTTGACGGCAGTGACGTGGCTTCTACCATTTATTACGGGCTTTTCGCTCTGCAGCACAGAGGACAGGAAAGCTGCGGTATCGCAGTCAGCGATACTCAAGGGCCGAAGGGCAAGGTCAGCACCCACAAGGGCATGGGCCTGTGCAACGAGGTGTTTACCCCGGACACCTTGGAAAGTCTTCACGGCAATATTGGAGTGGGCCATGTGCGCTACTCCACGGCAGGCAGCTCCACCCGGGAGAATGCCCAGCCGCTTGTATTAAATTATGTAAAAGGAACCCTGGCATTAGCCCACAACGGCAATCTGGTCAACGCGCCGGAGCTGCGTCACGAGTTGGAGTACACCGGAGCGATTTTCCAGACCACCATCGATTCTGAAGTGATCGCTTATCACATTGCAAGAGAGCGGGTCAAGACAAGGTCCGTTGAAGAGGCAGTGGCCAATGCCATGAAAAAGATTAAAGGAGCCTATGCCCTGGTGATCATGAGCCCCCGTAAGCTGATCGGAGCCAGAGATCCCTTCGGTTTTAAGCCTCTCTGCATCGGAAAGCGGGACAATGCCTATATCCTGGTTTCTGAGACCTGCGCCTTGGATACCATCGGCGCAGAATTTGTCCGCGATGTGGAGCCGGGAGAGATCGTAACGATTACCAAGGAAGGCATCTGCTCGAATAAGACCATGTGCCTGCCGGATCCGAAAAAACAGGCAAGATGCGTCTTTGAATATATTTATTTTGCCAGACCGGACAGCGTGTTCGATGGTGTCAGCGTATACCATTCCCGGATTTATGCCGGCAGATGTCTGGCAAAGGATTCCCCGGTGGAGGCTGATCTTGTAGTGGGAGTCCCGGAGTCCGGAAATGCAGCTGCCCTAGGATATTCCATGGAATCCGGGATCCCTTACGGCACGGCTTTTGTAAAAAATTCCTATGTAGGAAGAACCTTTATCAAGCCGAAGCAGAGCAGCCGGGAGTCGGCTGTCCGGATCAAGCTGAACGTCCTTAAGGAGGCTGTGGCCGGAAAGCGGGTCATCATGATCGACGATTCCATTGTCCGCGGCACCACCAGCGCCCTGATTGTAAATATGCTGCGGGAGGCAGGGGCCAAGGAAGTACATGTCAAGGTCAGTGCGCCCCCATTCCTTCATCCTTGCTATTTTGGAACGGATATTCCATGTGAAGAGCAGCTGATTGCCCATGGAAGGACGATAGAAGAGATCCGTCAAATCATCGGTGCAGATTCCCTGGCTTATCTGGAGATGCACCGGCTGTCTGAGATGGCAGAAGGACTGCCCATCTGCAGGGCATGCTTTTCCGGTGATTACCCGATCGAGCCGCCCACCGAGGATATCCGCGGCGAATATGCAAAGTAAACGGAAACAAACAACGAAATAATAGATAATAGAGAGATACGGAGGTTACCCATGAACGACAGATATGTAAGCCCTCTTTCTGAGCGCTATGCCAGCCGGGAAATGCAGTACATCTTTTCTCCGGACAAGAAATTCAGAACCTGGAGGAAGCTGTGGATCGCACTGGCAGAAACGGAAAAGGAGCTGGGCCTTCCCATTACTGATGAGCAGATCCAGGAGTTAAAGGCTCATGCAGAGGACATCAACTACGAGGTGGCAAAGGAGAGAGAGCGTCTGGTGCGTCACGATGTAATGTCTCATGTATATGCTTACGGCGTTCAGTGTCCCAAGGCTAAGGGCATCATCCATTTAGGCGCCACCTCCTGCTACGTAGGAGACAATACTGACATTATCATCATGACAGAGGCCCTTCGCCTGGTAAGGAAGAAGCTTTTGAATGTGATGGCAGAGCTGGCAAAGTTTGCAGATACGTATAAGGATCAGCCCACTTTAGCGTTCACCCATTTCCAGCCGGCACAGCCTACTACCGTAGGCAAGCGGGCAACTCTGTGGCTGATGGAGTTAAAGCTGGATCTGGAAGATCTGGAGTACGTTCTGTCTACCATGAAGCTGTTAGGCTCCAAGGGAACTACCGGAACCCAGGCCAGCTTCCTGGAGTTGTTTGACGGCGACCATGAGAAATGCCGCAGAGCAGACCAGATGATCGCAGAGAAGATGGGATTTGACGGATGCTTCCCGGTATCCGGTCAGACCTATTCCAGAAAGATGGACAGCCGTGTTCTCTCTGTATTAGCCGGAATCGCCCAGAGTGCTCACAAGTTCTCCAATGATATCCGCCTTCTTCAGCATTTAAAGGAAGTGGAAGAGCCGTTTGAGAAGAACCAGATCGGCTCCTCCGCTATGGCATACAAGAGAAATCCCATGAGAAGTGAGCGGATCGCATCCCTGTCCAACTATGTAATGTCAGATGTGATGAATCCAATGCTGGTTGCTTCTACCCAGTGGTTTGAGCGTACCCTGGATGACTCTGCCAATAAGCGGTTATCCGTACCAGAAGGCTTCCTGGCTATTGACGGTATTCTGGACCTGTACCTGAATGTGGTAGACGGCCTGGTAGTATATCCAAAGGTAATCGAGAAGCACATGATGGCAGAGCTTCCATTTATGGCCACGGAGAATATTATGATGGATGCAGTGAAGGCCGGCGGCGACCGTCAGGAGCTTCATGAGCGGATCCGCACCCTTTCCATGGAAGCAGGAAAGAATGTGAAGGTAAACGGCGGCGACAACAATCTTCTGGAGCTGATTGCAGCGGATCCTGCATTTAATCTGAGCCTGGATGAGTTAAAGAAAACTATGGACCCGAAAAAATATGTGGGCCGTGCTCCCAAACAGGTGGAGGAATTCCTGGATGAGGTGATCCATCCGATTCTGGAGGCAAATAAAGAGATTCTTGGTATGACAGCTGAGATCAATGTATAGCCCAAACAGCATTATAAGCATAATTAACAGGATTTATCGCCAATATAATAAACAACTACTTTACTTATGACGAAATTTGGTGTAAATTAGTATAGTGAGAAGTTGCTGTGAGGGTACTGAACCGTTACAGTAAGAGAAACGCGGTTGTCAGAAAATGTTTCTGATCACTGCGAGAAAAGTGCTGTGGGATAATCCCAAAGGAGGAAATATAATGGTTCGAGCTATCGTTGGTGCTAACTGGGGAGACGAAGGCAAGGGAAAAATAACCGATATGCTTGCGAAAGAATCTGATATCATTGTCCGGTTCCAGGGCGGAAGCAATGCCGGTCATACGATCATCAATAATTATGGAAAATTCGCTCTTCATTTACTACCATCCGGTGTATTTTACGATCATACTACCAGCATTATCGGCAATGGTGTGGCGTTAAATATCCCGTATTTGATCAAGGAGATTAATTCTATTGTGGAGCGTGGTGTTCCGAAGCCCCATATCCTGGTTTCAGACAGGGCGCAGATCCTGATGCCGTATCATGTATTATTTGATACCTATGAGGAAGCACGTCTGGCAGGAAAGTCATTTGGATCCACCAAATCCGGTATCGCGCCATTTTATTCAGATAAATATGCCAAGATCGGCATCCAGGTAAGCGAGCTGTTTGATGACGATGTGATCAAAGAGAAGGTGGAGAGAATCTGCGAGACGAAGAACGTGCTGCTGGAGCATTTATACCATAAGCCGCTTCTTGATCCAGAGGAGCTTTTGGAGACCTGCCATCAGTACCGCGATATGATCGCACCATATGTATGTGACGTATCATCATATCTGCATGATGCGATTCAGGAAGGAAAGACCATCCTGTTAGAAGGACAGTTAGGCTCCTTAAAGGATACCGACCATGGTATCTATCCGATGGTTACCTCCTCCTCTACATTAGCTGCCTACGGCGCTATCGGAGCAGGAATTCCGCCTTACGAGATCAAGGATATTATTACCGTAGTAAAGGCTTACTCCAGTGCAGTAGGAGCAGGCGCATTCGTCAGCGAGATCTTCGGTGACCAGGCAGATGAGCTTCGCCGCAGAGGCGGAGACGGCGGCGAATTCGGCGCCACCACCGGACGTCCAAGACGTATGGGCTGGTTCGATGCCGTTGCAACCCGCTATGGCTGCCGTATTCAGGGCGCTACTGAGGTTGCCTTCACCGTACTGGATGTATTAGGCTACTTAGATGAGATCCCGGTATGCGTTGGCTACGAGATCGACGGAGAAGTGACAAAGAATTTCCCAGCTACCGTGAAATTAGAGAAGGCAAAGCCAGTTCTCACCACCTTACCAGGCTGGAAGTGCGATATCCGCGGAATCAAGAAATACGAAGACCTGCCAGAAAACTGCCGGAACTACATTGAATTCGTAGAAAAAGAAATCGGAGTTCCGATCACAATGGTCTCCAACGGCCCAGGAAGAGATGATATTATCCTGCGTTAAGCAGTGAACCATGCGAAAAAAAGAAGCCAAGAAGAGGCATCGTGCTTGCACGTAAGCATCTTCTTGGCTTCTTTTTTCATAGGGCGAAGGCCCGCGACCGAGATGGAGCAAAGCGGAATCGAGGTGCAACCTACTCGTTCTCCTCCTCCCGCCTCCTCTTTACCCCATTCAAAAACATCTGATACCCATAAAACACCGCCGGCACCACCATCAGGCAGAACAGGTCCGCCATCAAAAGCTTTGTTGCTTCCTCCGTTCCAATCACCGCCAAAACAATGGCGCCAACAATCAAAATCCCCATTAAAACCAGGCAAATAATCGCCAAAGGCCGTCTAAATTTCTCCATACGCCGTTCCTTTCTGACAGCATTCCAAAAGGCAGCCGATTCCGCCAGCTTATTCTTCCTCGGCAAGCTCCTCCCAGATCACATAAAGTTCCTCCAGCTGCTGATCGATTCCTTCCTTCTCCCGGTTCAGCTCCATCAGCCGTGCAACATTGGTGTAGACCTCCTCCTGGGTGAGAAGTTCATCGATCTCGGCGCTCCTGGTTTCCAGCTTATGAATGCTGTCCTCCGTCTTTTTTAAGTCATTCTGGCGCTTTCGAAGTCTGGCCTGCTCCTCCTTCTGCGCCTTCCAGTCCAGTTTTCCAGTTGTATCTAAGCTGCCTGCTCCGGCGCCTCCTGCAGCTGCGGCTCCAGTTCCATCAGAAGCCACCTGAAAAGCAGAAGAGGAGGCTGTCAGCCCGGCCAGCGGTCCGGCTGTTTTTGTTCCCATGCCGGAAACGGCTTCCTGGCCGGTATAGACTCTGGTCAGTTCATCTTTTTTCTCCAGATAATAATCATAATTTCCCAGATAATTGATGAAAGTCTGCCCGGTCAGCTCCAGGATCCTGGTAGCGGTCTTATTAATAAAATAACGGTCATGAGATACATATAAAACGGTCCCGGTATAGTGATTGATGGCATCCTCCAGAATCTCCTTGGAGGTGATATCCAGATGATTGGTAGGCTCATCCAGAATCAGGAAATTTGCTTCTGACAGCATCAGCTTTGCCAGGGAGACACGGCCCCGCTCGCCGCCGCTTAAGTCAGAAATCCGCTTAAACACGTCATCTCCGGTAAAAAGGAAGGCAGCCAGCACATTCCGCACTCTGGTATTGTCCATATCGGGATATTCATCCTGGATCTCGTCAAATACCGTCTTTTCCATATGGAGCACCTGCTGCTCCTGATCGTAATAGCCTACATGGACCTTGGAGCCTGGCCGGATCTCGCCGGTGTCAGCCGGCAGCATGTCCATAATGATCTTTAACAGAGTGGACTTCCCGGTTCCGTTATTTCCGATCACAGCTACCCGCTCGCCCCGCTTAATGTCCATATCCACATGCTGGAACAGACTTAAAGCGCCGAAGGACTTGCCTAAATTCCGGATAGTCAGCACATCATTGCCGCTTTCAATACGCGGCTCCAGGGTAATGGACATGGCATCGTTGACCTCCGTAGGCTTATCCAGAACCTGGATCTTAGCCAGCATCTTTTCCCGGCTTTCTGCCCGCTTGATGGATTTTTCCCGGTTAAAGGACTTCAGCTTGGTGATGACTTCCTGCTGGTGTTTGATTTCCTGCTGCTGATTGAGATAAGCCTTCATCTGAGCCTGGCGCAGCATGGCTCGTTTCTGGCTGTAGGCATCGTAGTTGCCCACATACACCTGGGCGTGTCCGCGGTCCAGCTCAATCACCTTTTTCACCACCCGGTTTAAGAAATACCGGTCATGGGCCACGATGATCACGCTGCCGTTATAGTTTAACAGATAATTTTCCAGCCAGGCAATGGATTCCATGTCCAGATGGTTGGTAGGCTCGTCCAGAAGGATGATGTCCGGATTGGAGAGCAGGAGCCGTCCTAAGGAAACACGGGTCTTCTGGCCGCCGGATAAGGTGGTCACCTTCTTGTGGAATTCATCCTCTGTAAAGCCCAATCCCTTTAGTACGCCGATGACCTCACTTTTATAAGCATAGCCGTTTTCCAGCTCAAACTGGTGATTTAAGCGGCTGTATTCGGACAGCATGGCCTCCAGCTGATCTCCCTGGGCATCCTTCATTGAAAGCTCCAGCTGACGGATCCGTTCCTCCATCTGGATAATAGGGCGCTTGATCTCCAAAACCTCCTGGTAGATGGTGCGGGAGCTTTCCAGATCCTGGTGCTGTGCCAGGTAGCCGATGGTCTTTCCTTTGGATATCACCACCTCACCGCCATCAGCCGGCAGCTCTCCGATTATGATCTTCAGCAGGGTGGATTTCCCGGCTCCGTTGATGCCGACGATGGCTGCCTTCTCGTGTTCTTCTATGTGAAATGAAACGTTTTCCAGTATGGTGTCACTGCCGAACGTCTTGTGAATGCTGCTGCATGATAAAATCATGAGATTCCCTCCAATCTTAAATCGATGTACTTGTAACGGCGAAGGTAGTGTACCGTTACGTATTATGTATGCAAAATATAATTCCGTCTCCTTATTTTCTGGTTTTCCGGGGTGAAATTTGTATTTTTTTGTATGTTGTATACCAAGAAGAAAAAACATAAGAAAATACTCTGATAATACGGCAGTATTAGTATAATATATACCCTAAATTTTTGCAATAAGTGAAAATTCGTTTGACATCGATTTAACAGACCCCTATAATAGAAGCTAGAGAATGAAAAAGGGAGTGAAATACGTGGAACATAAAGAAATTTCGAAAGCAGTGATTTCCAGACTGCCTCGGTATTACCGGTATCTGGGAGAACTGCTGGAAGATGGGGTAGAGCGCATTTCTTCCAATGATCTGAGCATCCGCATGAAAGTGACGGCATCCCAGATTCGGCAGGATCTGAATAATTTTGGCGGATTTGGGCAGCAGGGATATGGATATAATGTTAAGTACCTGTATACGGAGATTGCGAAAATCCTGGGAATCGACCGGCAGCATAATATCATTATTATCGGTGCCGGTAATCTGGGACAGGCCATCGCCAATTATGCCAACTTCGAAAAACGTGGATTTATCATCAAGGGAATGTTTGATATTAATCCCAGACTGATCGGCTTAGTGATTCGTGGAATTGAGATACGCGGTGTGGAGGATTTGGAGAACTTCATTGTAGAAAACGAGGTTCAGATTGCAGCCCTGACGATTCCAAAGACAAAGGCTCCTGAGATTGCAGACCGTCTGGTAAAGGCAGGCATTAAGGCGATATGGAATTTCGCCCATGTAGACCTGGTGGTGCCGGATGATGTGGTAGTGGAAAACGTTCACCTTTCAGAGAGTCTGATGCGGCTTTCCTACCGGGTTTGCAGCATGCAGGACGAGGAGCTGGCGAATAAGAAGAAAACGTAACCGTCAAGGTATGGAACCACTAAAAAGTAAATAATTGGGAATTAACCGGCAAGCAAAGAGGTCTGCTTTTTGTTTTTGCCGGCTTTTCTCATTTTATCGTGCTTTTTGTGGCAGATTGGAGTATAATGTGCACAGTTAGAGGATCATGAGTCTTTGGGATCATGATGAAAATGTGCAGAGCAGAGGAAGGATAACTGCGGCCCGCCGCGGTTCTTCCAGAGCGGAAAGGATGGGACAGGCATGAGGGCTTTGGTAACAGGAGCTCAGATGAAGGCAATCGACCGTACTGCCATTCAGGAGATCGGGATACCATCTCTGGTATTAATGGAGCGTGCGGCTATGGCAGTTGTGGAGGAAGTGAAAAAAAGGACGCAGAGTCAGGATGACATTATCTGGTGTGCCTGCGGCTGCGGAAATAATGGGGCGGACGGTGTGGCGGCGGCCAGAATGCTTCATCTGGCAGGATATCCGGTGGTGATCGTATTTATCGGTGACCGGGAGAAGGGAAGCAGAGAGTTTCAGCTTCAGGCGTCCATTGCAGAAAAGCTGGGGATTGGTCTGATCGAATATGGGGAATTTATTCCGGGAAGCTGTGATGTGCTGGTGGATGCTGTCTTCGGCGTAGGCCTTTCCAGAAGTGTGGAGGGGGAGTACCGGGAATTTCTTCAGATGCTGGAGGATGCAGCCCCCAGATTGACTGTGGCAGTGGATATGCCTTCCGGCATCAGCAGCGACAATGGTCAGATTCTGGGAACCGCGCTGCGGGCAGATGTTACCGTTACCTTTGGCTGGGAAAAGCTGGGGACGGTGTTGTTCCCTGGAAGGGAGTATGCCGGACAGGTGGTGATTGCAGATATCGGATTTCCTCAGATGGCATTTGACTTGGCACAGCAGGGCAGCCCGGATGCGGTCCGCGCCTTTACCTTTGAGCCGGAGGACTGGAAACGGCTGCCGGTCCGCCGTTCTTATTCCAATAAGGGGAGCTTTGGCAAGGTGCTGGTGGTGGCTGGCTCAAAAAATATGGGAGGGGCCGCCTACCTCAGCGCCCTGGCAGCTTACCGGACAGGAGCCGGGCTGGTTAAGATCCTGACTGTGGAGGAGAACCGAAGCTTTCTGCTGACCCGGCTTCCGGAGGCGATCCTGGAGACGTATGATGCAGATGCTTTCGGAGAGGAACCGGAGGATTACCGGGAGCGGTTTGAGCAGGACTGTGAGTGGGCAGATGCTGTGGTTTTGGGGCCTGGACTGGGACAGGAGGGGTATGTGCGGAATCTGGTGGAAATGATCCTGACGGCAGCCTGTACCCCTGTGATCGTAGATGCAGATGCTTTGAATATGATTGCGGCCAATTCCTATCTGACTGCGTATTATACAGAAAATATTATTATCACCCCTCATCTGGGTGAGATGGCGCGGCTGACAGGGAAATCCATCCATGAGATTCAAAAGAACCTGATCCCTGCGGCGCAGGAGTATGCCTCCCACTATGGTATCACCTGTATTT
This sequence comes from Lachnospiraceae bacterium, assembly GCA_030524635.1. GTDB lineage: Bacteria > Bacillota > Clostridia > Lachnospirales > Lachnospiraceae > Caccovicinus. The sequence goes on along the minus strand of JAUNGG010000034.1, from coordinate 28,879 downwards.
TAAAGGATGCGGCAACGGCAGCCGCGCTGCGGGACGGGCGAATCTATATTAATACCAGCGGCAACAGCGCTATGGCAAAGGCCGGCTCCGGGGATGTGCTGACCGGGATCCTGGCAGCTCTCCTCGCTCAGGGGATGGATGAGATGGAAGGAACGGTCCTGGGCATCTACCTGCATGGAGCAGCAGGCGACTGGTACCGGAAGAAGAAGGGCGCATACAGTATGCTGGCAGGAGAACTGGCGGATTGTGTGGCCGATGTTCTGGAGCAGGCGGCAGGTAAGGCAGAAGGGTAATAGTGCGGCAAAAGCATGATAGGATGTGGCTGGGGAGTTATAGAAAATTGGTTTTTACGACCTGGAAAAGTGGAGGCAATAAGAGATGAATCAATACAGCAGAGTATACGCAACAATCGATCTGGATGCAGTGAAGAGCAATATGGAAGCAATGAAAAAGAATCTTCCGGAGGGAACCGGCATGATCGGTGTGGTAAAGACCGACGGCTACGGGCATGGAGCTGTTCCGGTGGCACAGGCCATTGACAGCTATGTAAAGGGATATGCAGTAGCAACGGTAGATGAGGCTTTGATCCTGCGCCGGCACAGCATTACCAAGCCGATCCTGGTTCTGGGGGTGGTGCATGAGAGCCGTTACCGGGATATGATCCTTCATGATATCCGCCCGGCCATGTTTCAGCGGGAACGGATTCAGCGCTACAGTGAGCTTGCAGAGCAGATGGGGAAGCAGGCGCCGATTCATCTGGCGCTTGACACCGGCATGAGCCGGATTGGTATGAAGCCGGATGCAGAATCCGCTGATATGGTGCAGGAAGTGGCAAAACTGCGGGGGATCCAGCTGGAAGGTATGTTTACCCATTTTGCACGGGCCGATGAGACGGATAAGACGAAGGCACGGCAGCAGCTGGAACGGTATCTGCATTTTGTAGCTCTTTTGGAGGAACGAGGGGTCAGAATTCCGGTGAAGCACTGTTCTAACAGCGCAGGGATTATCGATTCCCTGGGAACCGATTTGGATTTGACCAGAGCGGGTATCTCCATCTACGGCATGTATCCTTCTGACCAGGTAGATAAGGCAAAGGTGGTGCTGACGCCGGTGATGGGGCTGAAAAGCTTTATTACATATATCAAGACCATCCAGGCGGGGGCAGAGGTCAGCTACGGCGGAACCTTTACTGCGCCGGAAACCATGCGTGTGGCAACCATCCCGGTAGGCTATGGCGATGGTTATCCCAGAAATTTATCTGGAAAAGGCTGGGTGCTGATTCATGGAAAGAAAGCGCCGATCCTGGGCAGAGTCTGCATGGATCAGTTTATGGTGGATGTGACCGGGATCCAAGAGGCGAAGGAGGATGATGAGGTGACCCTGATCGGACAGGATGGGGATCAGCGCATCACGGTTGAGGATCTGGCCAATGCCGGCGGCGGCTTCCATTATGAGATCGTCTGCGATATCGGAAAACGTGTCCCCAGAGTTTACTTATCCGGCGGTCAGGTTGTGGGAACGAAGGATTATTTTAATGACATTTACGAAGGATTTGGCTACCTGTAGGATGATCGTTGTGCGGACTCATTTGGGACGGAAGCGCTTTAATGCTCTTGACATATAATGTATAAGAGGGAAAGAATCTGGCGATACTACCCTTAGAAATATGACAGGATATGGAGAGTGAATCAAGTGACGATCCGACGAGGTGATGTATTTTACGCAGATTTAAGGCCGGTGGTAGGCTCGGAACAGGGCGGGATCCGGCCGGTGCTGATCATACAGAATGATGTGGGGAACCGGCACAGCCCTACGGTGATTTGTGCCGCCATTACTTCCAAGATGAATAAAGCGAAGCTGCCCACCCATGTGGAGCTGGATACCAGAAGATGTGATATGATCAAGGATTCGGTTATTCTGCTGGAGCAGCTTAGGACCATTGACAAGATGAGGCTGAAGGAAAAGATCTGCCACATTGATGACGGACTTTTGGAGAAGGTCAATACGGCATTGATGGTAAGTCTTAGCATAGGTACATAGATGTACTGTTTGATTGACCGAATGTCCGAAGCCGTTACAAGAAGGTTGCTGTGAACGTACGTGAACAGTAACACAGGACGCATTGCAATTCCAGGCAGATCAGCGTTCTTCTTGACGAATGAATGGGAAAATGATATGATGGCAAAGGCTGCAGGTTCTAAAAGCACAGAACAGCAGCCGGAAGCTTACCCGTTGACTGGCAGATTTTGGCTGGATGAAATCTGGCTGGAGCTGCTGTGTTTTGAGAAAAAGGAGTGCCAGGATTTTCATGGACGATGGTTATTCGCCGCTTAGTATGTTGCTTTTAATTGGATTTATTGCGCTGGAGGCCTGTTTTTACGGGTTTGGATCCGCGATACAGAATGTAAATGCAGGAAAGCTGGAACAGGATATGGAAGAAGGAAATGCGAAAGCCGGGAGGCTGCTGCGCATCGTCAACCGTCCTACCCGGTTTGTAAATTCCATTCAGATCATGACCCATCTGATCGGTATGATCACCGGATCTTACATTATGGTGAAGTTCCGCCTGCAGCTGGATCATATCCTGACAGAAAGCGGTGCACTGACCGGAAGCCAGGAGGCAGTTGGCCGTATCCTGACGATGATCCTTGTGGTTTTATTCCTTCTGATCATGCTGGTCAGTTTCGGCATCATCATCCCCAAGCGCTGTGCCGCCAGACAGCCGGAGCAGTGGGGCTATGCCCTTCTGCCGCTGGTGACTGCTGTAAGCAGGCTGTTTCTGCCGCTGATCCTTCTGATCAACGGAATCTGCTGGCTGGTGTTGAAGGCAATTGGCATTGATATGAATATGGGTGAAGAAAACGTGACCGAGGAGGACATTATGTCCATGGTCAATGAAGGCCATGAGCAGGGCGTGGTGGAAGCGGATGAAGCGGAGATGATCACCAATATTTTCCAACTTAATGACAAGGAAGCCTGTGATATCATGACCCACCGGACCAACATCACGGCCATCGACTGCCACATGACCCTGGGAGAAGCGGTAGACTTTATCCTGAAGGAAGGCAGCAACTCCCGGTATCCGGTTTACGATAAGGATCTGGATGATATTATCGGCCTTCTGCATATGAAGGATGCCCTGCTGTTCGCGGACAATGAGGAGAACCGCAGCAAGCCACTTGTGGACATCCCGGGGATCTTGCGGGAAGCTCATTTTATTCCGGAGACCAGGAGCATAGATACACTGTTCCGTGAGATGCAGGCCCAGAAGATCCATATGGTTATCGTGGTGGACGAGTATGGACAGAATGTAGGAATTGTTACCATGGAGGATATTTTAGAGGAAATTGTTGGAAATATTCTGGATGAATACGATGAGGACGAGGAACACGTTACGGAAAATCCAGACGGCAGCTTTCTTTTTGACGGCATGACACCCTTGGAGGAGGTGGCGGAAACCCTTTCCATCACCTTTGATGAGGAAGATTCCAATACATACGATACCTTTAATGGATTTTTGATTTCCCGGCTGAAGCGGATTCCCAAGGAAGGGGAACGGCTGGAGCTTATGTATCAGGGATATGAATTCCGGATCCTGAAGGTGGAAAATAAAATGATCCAAACCGTTCAGGCAGTTAAGCTTGCCAGACCGGAAGGAACTGAAAAGGAAGAAGAGTTATAACAGCGCAGATATTGAAAGGATTAACAGCCAGGGGTTGTGCCGGCAGGTTCGCAAAAAGCAGAGCGGACATGCCGATGCAGCCCTTCTGTTCGGCCCAAAAAGCGGGCAGCAGGGTGCGGCGGCGCTGTCATGGTATCGATGGACAAAAGGCAGCGCTTCCGTAAGCCTGCAAGTTTACGAGAGAAGGATGATCAGGAGGTTGTAATGCAGTTAGCAGCAGATACAAGAGATATGCTTCACGACCGGATATTTTTAGGAAAGGCGCTGAGGATCGCCTGTCCGGTAGCGATGCAGGGAATGTTAAATACTATTGTAAATTTGGTAGATACGATGATGATCGGCACGCTGGGCGCCACCGCCATCGCTGCGGTAGGTCTGGCCAACAAATACTTTTTCGTGTTTAGTCTTCTGGTATTCGGTGTAGTCAGCGGAAGCGGGATCCTGGCAGCACAGTACTGGGGCAACCACGATGTGAAGAATATCCGGAAGGTGCTGGGACTGGCGCTGACCATTGCACTGAGCGGCGCAGCCGTCTTTCTGGCTGCCGGCCTGTTAAGCCCAGGCGGTGTGATGCGGATCTTCACAGAAAGTGAAGCCAGCATTGCTCTGGGTGCTTCCTACCTGGTTGTAGCAGTGCTGTCCTATCCGTTTACGGCAGTAACCAATGTATTTGTGGCGATGCTGCGGGCAGTGAACCAGGTAAAGCTTCCTGTGATAACCAGCTGCATGGCAATTTTAATCAATATTGTGCTGAATTTCCTGTTTATCTTTCCAGAGCGGACGGTGATGCTGGCAGGAGCTTCTTTTGTAATACCAGGGCTGGGCCTGGGGGTGGTGGGTGCAGCTTTTGCAACCCTGACAGCCAGGATCGCAGAGATGACGGTTCTGGTAACAGTCATTTACTGGAAAAAATGGCCGGTGGCGGCGCGGCTTTCAGAAATGTTTGGATATTCCCGGGCATTTGTTTCCCAGTTTTTCCAGACTGCCAGCCCGGTTATTTTAAATGAATTTATGTGGGGACTTGGCACTACCATGTATTCCCTGGCCTATGGACGTATGGGGGATGACGCAGTGGCAGCGATTACCATCGCCACCACCATACAGGATATTATAGTTGTGCTGTTTCAGGGCTTAAGCGCCGCTACAGCTGTGATTCTTGGCAATGAAATGGGTGCCGGGAAGCTGAAGCGGGCGGAAAAATATGCCACCTATTTCTTTATCCTGCAGTTTTTAGTGACAGTAGCCGGAGCGCTGGTCATCATAGCCGGCCGGGGGATCGTGATCGGTTGGTACCGGATCACGCCGGAGGTGGCCGCTGACGTCAGCAGGCTGATCTTGATTTTCGCGGCCTACATGCCGGCTAAGATGTTCAATTATGTAAATGTAGTCGGTGTCCTTCGAAGCGGCGGGGATACGAAGATGTGCTTGTTTTTGGATACCAGCGGCGTCTGGTGTATCGGTGTTCCGCTGGCATTCTTAGGCGGCCTGGTGTGGAAGCTTTCTATCTGCCAGGTGTATGCGCTGGTGATGCTGGAGGAGGTTTATAAGATGGCGCTGGGCTACTGGCGGTACCGGCAGAAGAAGTGGCTTAAGAACCTGGCGGCGGAACTGTAGAGAGGAAACGAGTTATTAAAAAAATCCTTGTCAGGTACTTGCAACAGCCTAAAAACAGTGATAGAATGTTAAAGATATGGTTGTAGCCAGGGTTTTCGGCAGGCTGCAATCCGTTGTATAGCTATCCGGATGCCGGTTGGATTCGGAATCCCTTCCAAGGCTGAGTCAGAGCTTGGGTTAGAAGGAAGCAGCAAAACAGAAGAGATGTAAGAGGAAAAGGAGCGTTATTTTATGTCAGGACATTCTAAGTTCGCGAATATTAAGCACAAAAAGGAGAAGAACGATGCAGCAAAGGGAAAGATCTTTACTGTCATCGGACGTGAGATTGCAGTTGCAGTGAAGGAGGGTGGTGCTGACCCTGCGAACAACAGCAAGCTGAGAGATGTAATTGCGAAGGCAAAGGCCAACAACATGCCGAACGACACCATCGACCGCGGAATCAAGAAGGCTGCAGGCGATGCCAACTCCGTAAACTACGAAGTATTGACCTACGAAGGCTACGGCCCAAGCGGTGTGGCGATCATCGTAGACACCCTGACCGATAATAAGAACCGTACTGCAGCGAATGTGAGAAGTGCATTTACCAAGGGCGGCGGCAATGTAGGTACTCCAGGCAGCGTGTCCTACATGTTTGATAAGAAGGGCCAGATCATCATTGACAAGGAAGAGTGTGAGATGGATCCGGATGATCTGATGATGATGGCGCTGGATGCCGGTGCAGAGGATTTCTCTGAGGAGGAAGACAGCTACGAGGTATATACCGATCCAGACAGCTTCAGCCAGGTACGCGAGGCGCTGGAGAAAGAGGGCATTCCGATGCTGGAGGCTGATGTTACCATGATCCCTCAGACCTGGGTGGAGTTATCCAATGAGGATGATATCAAGAAGATGAACCGCATTCTGGATCTGCTGGACAGCGATGATGATGTACAAGCGGTTTACCATAACTGGGATGAATAATTGTCGATAAAAATTTGATAAATAATTAAATTGTCATACAATAAGAGTTTTTCCAATTAATTGGTAATTGAAAAGCTCTTATTTTTTGCAAATTTTACTTGCTGACAGGAAGATATAGAGTTATACTAAAAGCATCGAAAACGAAAAGCGCAAAAGGGAGAAAGGAGAAGGATATGCTGGATCAGAATGATGTAAATGTGATACGGGGCTTATTGAAAGAAGAAATTGCATTGTGCATGGCAAAGGCAGAAGAGCACCTTAGCCAAACGATTGAAGAGCGAATGATAAAGGCGGAAGAGCACCTTGGCCAAAAGATGGAAGCGCGAATGGTGGAATTAGAAGAGCGCTTTGACAAAAAAATGGAAAGGCGGATTACAGAGTCAGAACTCCGGATGAAGGGCTTTATGAAGGAAGAGCTGGCTGGATCTGAAAATCTGGTATTGCGGGAGCTGGATCGGGTTCATGAAATGCTGGATAAGAAGATCGACCGGGTGCAGCAGGATGTGAACGATATGAAGCAGTACTACCAGATCGCAAGGCTGGAGGATACCAATATTACCTTGGTTTTTCAGATGGTCCAGTCCTTAAATGACCGGGTGGAAAGGCTGGAGAAAATGAGAGCTTAAGATATACAAGGCAAGGATAAAACAGGCAGCGTACATTCCAAAAGGATTGTGTGCTGCCTGTTCTGCATGTTAATGCTCTGTGATTTTAGAAATCAGGATATTACAGCTTAAAGCCAAAGTAGTTTACTGCATTGTTGAAGCAGATATCCTTTACGATGCTCTCTAATGCCTTCATATCAGCCGGATACATGCCTTCTTCTACCCAGGAGCCGATCAGACGGCACAGGATGCGGCGGAAGTAATCATGTCTGGTGTAGGATAAGAAGCTTCTGGAGTCGGTCAGCATGCCGATGAAATTGCCGAAGCAGCCTAAGTTTGCTAAGGAGGTCATCTGGTCGGTCATGCCCTTGAAGTGATCATTGAACCACCATGCGGAACCCTGCTGCAGCTTGCCTGCGGTCTCCGGGCTCTGGAAGCAGCCTAAGATGGTGCCGATAGAAGCATCATCGTTTGGATTTAAGGAGTAGATGATCGTCTTCGGGATCTCGTTGGTTGCGCTTAATGCGTTTAAGAAATCAGCCATCTGTGCGCTTGGAGCGTAGTTGTTGATGCAGTCGAAGCCGGTGTCTGCGCCTAACTGCTCGAACATGTAAGCGTTGTTGTCGCGCTTGCAGCCGTAATGGAGCTGCATTGCCCAGCCCATCTTGCAGTATTCCTTTGCCACGAACAGCATGAAGGCAGTCTTGAATTTCAGCTCCTCCTCCTTGGTGATTGCTTCGTGGTTTAAGCTCTTGGTGATGATGGCATCCAGCTCTACCTCATCAGCCGGAACATACATTACATACTCTAATGCGTGGTCGGATACGCAGCAGCCATGGTCATTGAAGAATGCCATACGGTTCTGTAATGCTTCCTTTAAGGTTGCGAAATTCGTAACCTGGATTCCGCTTACCTTGGAAAGGGTAGCAATATAGTCTGCGTAGGTTGGCTTTTCAACGTTCATAGCCTTGTCCGGACGCCATGCAGGAAGTACCTGAACCTCAAAGGTTGGGTCAGCTGCGATCTTCTCATGCCATTCCAGGGAATCTACCGGATCGTCGGTGGTGCAGATTACCTTAACGTTGGACTGACGGATCAGGTTGCGGACAGACATACCATCCTCCTGCAGCTTAGCGTTGCACAGGTTCCAAACCTCCTCTGCGGTATCGCCGTTTAAATAGCCCTGGTATCCGAAGTACTTGCGAAGCTCTAAATGGCTCCAGTGATACAGCGGGTTGCCGATCAGCTTCGGCATGGTCTCTGCCCAGGCCTGGAACTTCTCACGGTCGGTGGAATCTTTACCAGTGATATACTTCTCATCAACGCCGTTGGAACGGATCTGACGCCACTTGTAGTGGTCGCCGCCCAGCCATACCTGAGTGATATTGTCGAACTTTCTGTCTTCATAGATCTCCTGAGGATTGATGTGGCAGTGATAGTCCACGATCGGCATGTTCTCTGCAAAGTCGTGGTATAAGGTCTTTGCCATGTCAGTGTTCAGCATGAAGTCTTTGTCCATAAATGGTTGCATTGTAGTTCTCCTCCTTTAAATGGTTAGAAATTGGTGGTTTCTCTTTTTATTAGATCAGCGGCAATGGTAGTCCGGCTGGGGACATTTACGCCGTTGAAAACACCCATAAGTGTGTTGATGGTGGTAGTGCACAGGGCCTCCACCTTGCTGTCCACGCTGGTTAGCTCCGGGTCGGTGCACCGGGACAGGATGGAATTGTTGTAGCCGATGATGGAAAGCTCTTCCGGGATCTTAAGTCCTGCCCCGTGGGCAAACTTCACTGCTCCCGCAGCCAGGGCGTCCGAGGAGGTGAGAATGGAATCAAACTCCAGCCCCTGTTCATGGAGGGAGAGCAGCAGATCCTTCGCCGCCGTAATATCCTTCGGGCACTGCCGGATGTAATCCGGTCCCAGATCAATCCCGGCATCAGCCAGGGCATTCTGATACCCCTGCAGCTTATTGGCTCCGCTGTAGGAGATGCTGGTATAGAGATACAGAAGCCTGCGCCGTCCAGACTTGATCAGCTGGGACGCAGCATGATAGGTAGCAGCCTGGTCGTCGCAGAGAGTGGAGTAAATATTATTCCCTTCCAGGTAGCCATTTAACAGCATAATCGGAATTTTTTTGGCTGCGTCCTGGATGTAGGCGTTATCCTTTGATCGCATCTCGATGAATTTGGAGCCGGCAAGGATGATGGCGTCCACACGCTTGGAGCAGAGCAGGTCAAAATACTTTTGTTTCGTTTCCAGTTCATAACCGGTGCAGCAGAGTATGGCATCATAGCCATTTGAACGAAGGTTTCTTTCCAGATAATAAATTGCATTCGCCAGATATAAATCGGAAGAGTCCGAACACATAATTCCAATGGTCTTCATGGTATTCAGTCCAAGGCCTCTGGCAAATACATTCGGCGTGTAGCCCAGCTGCTCCATAACATCCAGTACCCTGGTTCTGGTCTTATCACTGACATTTGGATTTCCGTTCAAAACTCTGGAAACGGTTGCGATGGAAACATTTGCTTTCTTTGATACGTCGTAAATGTTCATCCAATCACCTCAAATTCTGTAAGTACTTACAAGCTACTCTTATTATACATATTGTTAACAAATAATGCAATACTTTTCTATTTTTTTATTGACTTTCTGACCAGTTTTTTGTATGATAATTGTAAGCACTTACAATTTGCTCAGAAAAAGAAGAGGAGAAGAATCATGCAGGACTTTGTGAAGATCCATGAGGATGACAATGTAGCGGTAGCGCTGCGGCCCATTGAAAAGGGCGAAACTCTGCAGGTAGCAGGGGAGGAAGTAGTGACTCTGGAGGAGATTCCCCAGGGCCATAAGTTTGCTTTAAAGGCAATCAAGGCCGGGGAAGACGTGGTAAAGTACGGCTTCCGGATCGGCCACGCCAAGGAAGACATCCAGAAGGGGCAGTGGGTACATGTACACAATTTAAAGACCGCCTTAGGCGATCTGCTGACCTACACCTATGAGCCGGTGGCTTCTAAGGTAAAGGAAACGGAGCATGCGTATTTTGACGGTTTCCGCAGAAAGGACGGCAAGGTAGGCGTCCGCAATGAGCTGTGGATCGTTCCTACGGTAGGCTGTGTGAATTCCATCGCCAAGTCCCTTGAGGCGAAGGCACAGAAGTTTGTAGGCGGAACCATTGACGCGGTAGCAGCCTTCACCCATCCTTACGGATGTTCTCAGATGGGGGATGATCAGGAGAACACCAGAAAGATCCTGGCTGACATGATCCATCATCCAAATGCCGGCGGCGTGCTGGTTCTGGGCTTAGGCTGTGAGAACAGCAATATCCCGGTGCTGATGGATTATATCGGTGAGTACGATGAGAAGCGGGTACGTTTCCTCCAGTGCCAGGATGTGGAGGACGAGCAGGAGGAGGCCATGAAGATCTTAGGTGAGCTGGCTGAGTATGCAGGCTCCTTCACCAGAGAGAAGGTAGACGCCAGCGAGCTGATCATCGGCATGAAGTGCGGCGGCTCGGATGGTCTGTCCGGTATTACGGCGAACCCGGTAGTAGGCGCATTTTCCGATATCTTATGTTCTAAGGGCGGCACCACCATCCTGACGGAGGTTCCGGAAATGTTCGGTGCTGAAACGCTGCTGATGAACCGCTGCGAGACGCCGGAGCTGTTTGATCAGACGGTAAATTTAATTAATGATTTTAAGAATTATTTTAAGCGTCATGACCAGACTATCTATGAGAACCCATCTCCAGGCAATAAGAAGGGCGGCATCTCCACACTGGAGGATAAGTCCTTAGGCTGTACCCAGAAGTCCGGAAGCTCTCCGGTCAAAGGCGTATTGTCCTACACGGAGCCGGTTAAGGTAAAGGGATTAAACTTATTAAGCGCTCCCGGCAATGATCTGGTAGCTTCCACTGCACTGGCCATGTCCGGCGCTCATATTGTACTGTTCACCACCGGAAGAGGAACGCCTTTCGCATCTCCGGTTCCCACAGTAAAGATCTCCAGCAACTCCAAGCTGGCAGGACATAAGAGCAACTGGATCGATTTTAACGCAGGACGTATGGTGGAGGATGCCACCAAGGAGGATCTGGCTGCGGCACTGTTCCAGTTCGTTCTGGATGTGGCTTCCGGAAAGCAGGTTAAGGCAGAGGAAGCCGGTTTCCATGACTGGGCGATCTTCAAGCAGGGCGTGACTTTATAAGGAATGGATAATAGAACCTGGATTTCCATGTGATTTTTTGTTGCTTTTTTCAGCTGAAGCCGGTATACTTAAGATACCGGATATACGAATACGAATCTAATTCGCGAATCAACTCTATGAAAAGAGGGATCATTATGAAGCTGAACAGAACAACACTTAGAAGTGTGGAGATCTTAAAGCTGGTTTCCAAGCGGCCGGAGGGAATCACACTGGATGAGATCTGTGAATCACTGGAAATGCCGAAGACCAGCGCCTATGATATTGTGACCACGCTGGTGGAAACGGGTATGGTCCATGTGACGAAAGGACAGAAGCAGATCTATACCATCGGACTGACAGCTTACCGGATCGGTGTCAGCTACACCAATCATCTGGATGTTCTCAGCACGATCGAGCCGGAGCTGCGCTCCTTTTCCAGAGAGATCGGCAAGACCGTCTTCTATGGGGTTTTGACTGGCCATGAGGTGGTTTATATCTGTAAGTTCGAACCGGAGAACCCCATCATTACCACCGCTACGGTAGGGACAAAAAATCCGCTGTACTGCACCTCTCTGGGGAAGGCGATCCTGGCCTTCATGGATGAGGAGGACAGGAGGCCGATCATGGACCGGATCCATTTCCGCCAGAAAACTCCGAGAACCATCATGTCCACAGAGCATCTGCTGAAGGAGTTGGAACTGGTGCAGGAGAAGGGATATGCTCTGGATGCCAGAGAAGGAGAAGACCACATGGAATGTGTGGGCGCTCCGATTTTTGACCGGGAAGGGCAGGTGCTGGGCGCCATCAGCGCATCCAGCCTGTACAAGCCCACGGAAAATTACGAGGCATTGGGTCTGCTGGTTCAGAAAAAGGCGGCTGAGATTTCCAGATTATTGGGATATATGGGAGAAAAAACAGAAAAGCTTGAAAATGCTTGAAAAACTTAGCTTTTTCTGTTGACAAATCTGGAAGCAGGGAGTAGAATCAAAGTATAAAAATTGCATTTACGAAATTGATTCGTATATGCGAATTATAAAGAAAGAAGGAGAGAATCATGAAAAAAGAACAGGTTTTGGCAAGAATGAAGGAAGACTGCCTGGTAGCTGTAGTTCGTGCAAAGAACTTAGAGCAGGGCGAGAAGGTGGTTGATGCGATTATCGCAGGCGGCATCAACTTCATCGAGATCACCATGACCATGGATGAGGGCAACCCAGTTGACTTCATCGCTGCCATGGCAAACAAGTACAGAGATAATGACAAGGTTGTAATCGGTGCAGGTACCGTTCTGGATCCAGAGACCGCTCGTCAGGTTATCTTAGCAGGCGCTAACTACGTAGTAAGCCCAGGCTTAAACGTAGAGACCATCAAGCTGTGCAACCGCTACAGAGTACCGATGCTGCCAGGCGTTATGACCCCAACCGAGGCAATCACCGCATTAGAGGCAGGCTGCGATATCATCAAGATCTTCCCAGGCAATATCGTAGGGCCATCTGCAATCAGCTCCTTTAAGGGACCTCTGCCGCAGGGCGAGTTCATGCCATCCGGCGGTGTTGATGTAGATAATGTTGACAAGTGGTTAAAGGCAGGCGCTTACGCAGTAGGTACCGGCAGCAGCTTAACCAAGGGCGCTAAGACAGGCGATTTCGCAGCAGTAACCGCTAAGGCTCAGGAGTTCGTAGCAGCAGTTGCAGCAGCAAGAGCATAACAAAGAAAAAATTCAGGTCATAAAAGGAGAAAAGAAAATGGCAAAGATTGTTACCATGGGCGAGATCATGTTAAGATTATCCACCCCAAATAATGAGAAGTTCATCCAGGCAGACGAGTTCGATATCAACTACGGCGGCGGCGAGGCTAACGTAGCAGTTTCCTTAGCAAACTACGGCCATGATGCTGATTTTGTATCTGCTGTACCGGCTAACCCGATCGGTGACTGTGCAGTTGCTGCATTAAGAAAGTACAATGTAGGAACCAAGCACATTGCAAGAAGCGGCAAGAGATTAGGTATCTACTTCTTAGAGACCGGTTCTGCTATGAGAGCTTCCAACGTTGTTTATGACCGTGCTGACAGCTCCATCGCTACTGCAACTCCTGACGAGTTCAACTTTGATGAGATCTTCGAAGGCGCTGACTGGTTCCACTTTACCGGTATCACCCCAGCAGTATCTGACGCTGCAATCGAGCTGACCGAGGCTGCTTTAAAGGCTGCTAAGGCTCACGGCGTTACCGTATCCGTAGACTTAAATTTCCGTAAGAAATTATGGTCCTCCGAGAAGGCTCAGAAGGTTATGACCAACTTAATGCAGTATGTTGATGTGTGCATCGGCAACGAAGAGGATGCTGAGAAGGTATTAGGCTTCAAGCCTGGCAAGACTGATGTTACCTCCGGTGACTTAGAGCTGGCTGGTTATGTTGATATCTTCAATCAGATGGCTGACAAGTTCGGATTCAAGTATATCATCAGCTCCTTACGTGAGAGCTATTCCGCATCCAACAACGGCTGGTCTGCATGCATCATGGATGGAAAGACCCGTGAGTTCTATCATTCCAGAAAGTACTCCATCACCCCGATCGTTGACCGTGTAGGCGGCGGCGACTCCTTCGCAGCAGGTCTGATCTGCGGTTTAGCAGACGGCAAGGATATGAAGGCAGCTCTGGAGTTTGCAGTAGCAGCTTCTGCATTAAAGCACACCATTCCTGGCGACTTCAACCTGGTTACCCGTGCTGAGGTTGACAACCTGGCTGGCGGCGACGGCTCCGGACGTGTTCAGAGATAATAGTTAGGCAAGGGCGCTGCAGAACCCGTGAAACAAAGACAGGAGGACTGTCCAAGTGGAGTTTTGCAGTGCCTTTTTTCTGCTTTTGGAAATGATTTGTGCTGTGAAGCGTGCACAGAATGGAGGAAAATATGAACGATCTCACCAACAGGACCTTTGATTTAGTAACATTCGGACAGCTTCTGCTTCGTCTGTCCCCGCCAAATAATGAGCGTCTGATGCGCTGTGATGTATTTGAAAAGCAGGTAGGAGGCGCAGAGTTAAATGTGGCTACCGGCGTATCCCTGCTGGGTCTGCATACCGGCATCATCTCCAAGCTGCCGTCCCATGATATCGGAAGCTTTATGAAGGGAAAGATTCGTTCTTATGGAGTCAGCGATGACTTCTTTATTTACGATAACAATCCAAACGCCCGTGTGGGTATCTACTATTATGAAAACGGCGCATATCCCAGAAAACCCAAGGTAATTTATGACCGTACCAACAGCTCTTTCTATTCCCTGGACATTAATGAAATCCCGACAGATGTATATGGAGCGACCAAATGTTTCCATACCAGCGGCATTACCATGGCTTTAAGCCAGAAGGCCAGAGAAACCACCATCGAGATGATCAAGCGGTTTAAGGAAGCCGGAACTTTGGTTTCCTTCGATGTAAACTTCCGCGGCAATCTCTGGACAGGAGAAGAGGCAAAGGCATGTATCGAGCAGATCCTTCCCTATGTGGATATTTTCTTCTGTTCCGAGGATACGGCCCGCCTTACCTTTAAAAAGACCGGAACAGCCAAGGAGATGATGAAGAGCTTTACCGAAGAATATCCCATCAGCGTAGTGGCGGCCACCCAGCGGATCGTGCACAGCCCGAAGCGTCATACCTTCGGTTCTGTGATGTACGATGCGGCCAAAGATGAGTTTTATGAGGAGGAGCCATACCGGGATATCGAGGTAGTTGACCGGATCGGAAGCGGCGATGCCTACATTTCCGGCGCCCTCTATGGTCTTTTAACCAGCGGCGGTGACTGTATGAAGGCAGTTCAGTTCGGCAATGCTACCAGTGCAGTAAAGAACACCATTCCAGGTGATATGCCGACCTCTAATCTGGAGGAGATTGAGACTATCATCAAGGCTCATAATCAGAAGGGGCCGCAGAGTGAAATGGCACGGTAAGCTGGCGGACGTCAGATTCAGGAGGAATCTCAGTGTGACCGGGAAGGATAAGGAGGAAATAACTGGATGGAAGAGCAGAGCATAAAGAAGAATCCGGTGATTCAAAGTCTGTTTGACCGGAAATCAGTCCGGGTATATGAAGAGCGGGAGATCGAGCCGGAAAAGAAGCAGCTGATTTTAGAGGCAGCCTGTCAGGCGCCTTCTGCCGGCAATCAGCAGCTTTATACGATCATCGATATTACGGACCAGAAGCTGAAGGAGAAATTGTCCGTCACCTGTGACAATCAGCCCTTTATCGCGAAGGCACCCCTGGTGCTGATTTTCTGCGCAGATGCCCAGAAGTGGTATGATGCGTATCGTTCCTGCGGGATCGATGCCAGAAAGCCGGAGTCCGGTGATATCCTTCTTGCCATGGAGGACGCCGCGATCGCGGCTCAGAATGGGGTGACTGCAGCAGAAAGTCTGGGAATCGGCTCCTGCTATATTGGCGATATCCTGGAAAACTGTGAACAACATCGGGAGCTGCTGGGCCTGCCGGATTATGTGATACCGGCTGTGATGGTGGTCTTCGGATACCCCACGAAGCAGCAGAAAGAGCGGAAGAAGCCGGAACGGACGGCGATGCAGTACATCGTCCATGAAAACCGATACCGGCAGCTGGACAAAGAACAGCTAAAGGGAATGCTGGAGCACAATGCACCTGCTGGAAATTATGAGGCATGGCTGCGTGCATTCTGCCACAGAAAGTACATGTCTGACTTTTCCAGGGAGATGAGCCGTTCTGTGAAGGCTTATCTGGAAAAATTTTTATAGTTCCATAGGAAACCTGGTCTCCTATGGAACCAAAACACTCCGCGGGATCAAGGTTCTTTACTTGAACAGAACCTTGATCCCGTCTATCATAATGCCCTCCGCAGTGGCAGCCAGCTCCTCCGGGGTTTCCTGCATACCGCTTTCCAGCCAGTAGGTTACCAGGCCGATGCTGCCGGAAACGATGAAGGAGTAGTAGGCATCAAACTGCTTGGACTTCTGCTGGCGGAACAGCTCTACCCAGTCCTTTAAGCATTTTTCCCGCACCAATTCCTTGACCTGATTGACGAAGTTCAGGTCGCCGTTTTCTCCAAGGAGGATCTGAACCATATCCGCATTTTCCTTAACGCAGTGGAACACATCAGAAAAGATCCGGGAGGGCTTCTGCTGGACATCCGAGGCCTGATATTTCTGCAGGGTGGAATTAAACTCCATCAGCAGATCGTGCTCTACCTGCTCCAAAAGGTCAAAGACATCTTTATAATGGAGGTAGAAGGTGCCGCGATTTAAGTCTGCCATTTCTGTGATCTCCCGGACGGTAATATCCTGGATCTTCTTCTCCTTTAAAAGAATGGCCAGACAACGGCGGAGCTGCTGCCTGGTTTTTCGAACTCTTCTATCTAAAACTTCTGTTTTCATAGCGCCTCCTTAGAATCTGCTTTCAATTCTACGATTCATGTTTGAAACTTAACTACAGTTAGTATAATACATTTTGGTTAATAAGTCAACATGTGTCTATTAATGCGACCTGGTTGAATTATTCAGCAGGAAAGCGGGAAGGGAAAAAAATCGAGTGCAGCTTAATTGCCGCACTCGATACTGATCTCATTGAATTTTTTCAAAATATCATCGATATTGACAGAAGCTTTTTCCTGGCCGGCCTGATCAATCACAGCATGGCCCTGGTGCATCATCAGAAGCCGGTCGCCGTACTCTACTGCGTAGCGCAGGTTGTGGGTTACCATGATAGTAGTTAGATTCTTTTCTTTTACTACCTGATCGGTGAGGATCATGATCGTTTCGGCTGTTTTAGGATCCAGGGCAGCAGTGTGTTCATCCAGGATCAGGAACTCGATGGGAGTCATAGTAGCCATCAGAAGAGCCATCGCCTGCCGCTGACCGCCGGAGAGGACGCCGGCCTTTACCTCCAGCTTGTCTTCCAGACCAAGTCCCAGCTTCTTTAGGCTTTCTCGGTAGGAATCGATGCGCTGCCGATTGGTGCCGGGGAGAAGATGAAAGGGTTTGCCTTTATTATCCGCCAGGGACATGTTTTCCAGAATGGTCATATTGGGGCAGGTGCCCATGGCCGGGTTCTGGTAGACGCGGCCGATGGAGCGCTGGCGCTTATATTCCGGAAGTCCTGTGATGTCCCTGCCGTTCATCAGGATGCGGCCTCCGTCTAAGGGGATACTTCCGCAGATCAGATTCAGCATGGAGGTTTTTCCGGAACCGTTGCTTCCCACAACCGATACAAACTGATGATCCTGGATGGTCAGGTTAAAATCATCGAAAAGGCACATTTCATTCACCGTACCTGCATTGTAGTATTTTTCAATGTGTCGTAATTCAAGCATGAGCTTTTCCTCTCTTTCCTTTTCGATTTCCAACGGTCAGAATGATCAGGAACAGGATCGAAGTAACCAGCTTCAGATCCGAAGCCGTCACCGGCAGAGTGATGGTAACGCGGCCGATATGGATCACATCCAGGCTTAAGGCGATGGAGACGCAGGCCTTGTAGATGATGGAGCCGATAATAACGGCGGTAGTGGCCTTGACAAAGGATACCCGCTTGAAAAGCTGGGTTCCGATGATTACGTTTGCCAGGCCGATGACGATGGTTCCGGTACCCATGGAGATCTCAAAAAATCCCTTTTGCTGGCAGTAGATGGAGCCGGCCAGGGCGGCAAAGCCGTTTGCAATGGCAAGTCCCAGGATCTTTACCGTTCCCTTATCCTTTGCTAGGGAGGTGACCAGGGTTTCATTATCTCCAGCTGCCCGGAGCAGGTAGCCGGAACGGGTCTTTAAGTACAGATCCAGAAGGATTTTACAGATCAGCACGATCACGATCAGCACCAGCAGAACAGCGTATGGCTTACAGGAATCCGGCAGGAGACCATTTAAAAAGTCATTGTCAAAGATGGTCTGCTGGCTGAAAATAGGAAGGTTCGCTTTCCCTGCAATCCGCAGGTTGATGGAGTAGAGGGCTGTCATTACGATAATGCCGGAGAGAAGATCCCGCACCTTAAGCTTCACATGGATCAAACCGGTGGCACAGCCGGCCAGCGCACCTGCCAGGAAGGTAAGGGGCAGGGTAAGGACAGGGGACATGCCGCCGATGATGGATACTGCAGTGATCGCGGCTCCCATGGGAAAGGTGGAATCCACAGAAAGATCCGGGAAATCCAGAATTTTATAGGTGATGTAGACGCCCAGCGCCATGATGGCATACACCAGGCCTTCTTCCAATACTCCAAGCAATATGGTAATCATAAAAACCTCCAACTGATATGCTGTCATGTCTGCCCGTTCTTAAGAAGAACGGGCAGACGCTCTTAAACTTACTGTACGATCTCAGTGAACATTTCCTTCGCACTGGATGTTAAGCTGTCCGGGAAGGTGATGCCTAAGTTTTCTGCTACCTGGCTGTTGCCGTAGAAGGCAGCTTCCTCGATCACTTCAAAATTCATCTCGCTGGCCTTTGCCTCGCCCTTCAGCACCTTTGCAGCCATATGGCCGGTCTGCTTTCCTAAGTCAACATAGTCCAATCCCATAGCGGCCAGACAGCCGATCTTCACCTGCTCGATCTCACTTCCGAATACCGGGATATTTTTCTTTGCTGCTTTGTCTAAGATAATAGGAAGAGAGGCAACCACGGTGTTATCCGTCAGATTTGTGATGCAGTCCACCTTCTCTAACAGACTGTCAGCAGCCAGAGGAACATCAGCAGAAGCGGAGATACCGCTTTCTACGATGGTGAAGCCGTAATTCGGAGCAGCCGCCTTATATTCTGCAATGGCAGACTCAGAGTTTACCTCGCTGGTGGTGTACATGATGCCGATGGTCTCTGCATCCGGCAGGATGGCACGGATCATCTCAAGCTGCTTTTCTACCGGAAGCTTGTCGCTGGTTCCGGTGATCTCGCCTACAGGAGTGCCGTCTGCATTGGCAAGCTCGGCTGCGATTGGGTCAGTTACGGCGGTGAAGATAACCGGAATGTCGGATTTCATGGCAACGCTGTAAGCGCTCTGTGCCATAGGAGTTGCGATGCCGCACATTAAATCCACATCCTTTGCCGCAAAGCTGGTAGCGATCTGGCTGGCAGTACCGCCGTCTGTCTGGGCATTTTCAAACAAAACAGTTAAATTCTTTCCTTCCTCAATTCCTTCCTCTGCCAGACCGGCTAAAAAGCCTTCCCGGCAGTTGTCTAAGGAGCCGTGCTCTGCAAACTGGCCGATGCCGATAGTGTAGGAGTCCGAGCTGTCTGCTGCAGCCTCGCTGGCGGCCTCTGCCTTGTCACCGGCAGCATCGGAGCTTTCCTTTTCTGTTTCTGCGTCAGAAGACGGGGCAGCGGTGGTGTCAGCTGCGGTCTGGGCAGCAGTGGTTTCTGCTGGCTCTACGGTTACACAGCCGGTTAACAGGCTCATGGTCATGGCTGCTGCCATCAGGATTGACATTGATTTTCTCATAATTCATTTCCTCCAGATTCTTTATTTTATTAAAAGATAATAAGTCGTGGCAAGAGAGCGCAGCATCGGAA
The DNA here is from genome assembly GCA_030524635.1 of Lachnospiraceae bacterium. Taxonomy (GTDB): domain Bacteria; phylum Bacillota; class Clostridia; order Lachnospirales; family Lachnospiraceae; genus Caccovicinus. The sequence goes on along the minus strand of JAUNGG010000034.1, from coordinate 9,329 downwards.
TTTCCTTTCATTTGTTCTCCGGAAAAACAAAAACGCCTCAAGGACCTGTTAAAATCCTTGAGGCGAATCAAATCCGCGGTGCCACTCAAATTAGCAAAAAGCTATCTCTCACATACCAACATATGCGCTGCAATGATAACGGATGCAGAATCCCGTCAGTCCCTACTATCGTTCAAGACTGCCCTCAAAAGTCCATTCAGCTAACTGCGCCATACCGCAATCCCACCACCTGCGGCTCTCTGTGATCTTGCCTGAAAGCTTACTCCTCTTTCTCATCGGTTTTTGTTTAGACACATATTAATACTTTTTTTCCGGTTTGTCAACTGAAAAATAAAAGGAAATGATTGGAAATATGTTAAGAAATTTAACGGGAACTTGGCTTCTTTGCCCTGACTATGGTGGCCATCCTTTCCTCTGGCTTCCTGATCCACGGCCTGTCTGCCGGTCCGCTGCTGTTTGTCAAGAATGCAGATGTTGTATATGGAATTTTCGCAGCTTGTATGGTCTGCACCTTGATCATGCTGGTGGTTGAATGGACCTGTATCAAGGGCTTCGTTCAGGTATTAAAGGTACCGAAGCATATTCTGCTGCCGCTGATCCTGATCCTGTGCTGTGTAGGCGCATATGCAACCAACAACCGTGTATTCGATGTCCAGTCGATCCTGATCTTCGGTGTGATTGGATATGTTTATCATAAATTCGGTCTGCCCACCACCCCATTCGTTCTGTGTTTCCTGATTGGTGAAATGCTGGAGACCTACCTGCGGCGTGGTTTGATGCAGTATAAATCCTTTGGAGCATTCTTCCACAGACCGATTTTCGATTTCTTCTTCTTTGTAGCGATAGGTGTGCTGGTCTGGTCGCTGTTCAAGGAGTACATGAGTTACCGGAAGAAAAAAGCGGTTTAATGGAATGCTGATATAGACACATTCCCCTTTTCAAAGAAAGCCCGGCGGCGTGGAACAGTCGGGTTTTCTTTGCGTTCTTTTTAAATATTGCTATTTTTTTACATGGATCTGTGGTAAAATTAAGAAGTAAGGTAACGATTCAGCAGGTCTGCGCAGGGTCTGCCCCAGCGAAGCGAGGGCATTTGCTGCGCTGACCGTATCATAACGTGGAATAACAGGCAAAAATCCCATTGCCGAAGGCAATTTTCATGGATTTTTGCTTGTAACTGTGAAGGTACGGAACAGTTACAAAGTATGAAAGGAGGCAGTCATGAAGCGGTTATTGGTCGTAGTTGATATGCAGAAGGATTTTATAGACGGAAGCCTGGGAACGAAGGAAGCATCTGCCATCGTGCCGAGAGTTGCAGAGCGGATCCGGGAGTATCAGGCGGCAGGGGATGAAGTTATCTTTACCATGGATACCCATGATGAAACCTATCTGGACACCTTAGAGGGTCAGAAGCTGCCGGTCATCCATTGCGTAAAGGGGACGCCAGGCTGGGAGCTCTGCCAGGAGTTGGCCGGGTTTGAGGGGCAGCATTTTGAGAAAGGAACCTTTGGAAGTGTGGAATGTGCAGAGTATGCGGCGAAGGGAGGCTATGAGTCAGTGGAGCTGATCGGGCTCTGCACCGATATCTGTGTGATCTCCAATGCACTGCTGATCAAGGCCTACCTGCCTCAGACTCCGGTTTCCGTGAAAGCGGACTGCTGCGCCGGCGTGACTCCGGAAAGCCACGGGAATGCGCTTCGCGCCATGAAGATGTGCCAGATTGATGTGATAGAAGAGGAGGTTCCGGTCATGGGAAAGAATCATTTTGTGATTACCATAGGAAGACAGTATGGAAGCGGCGGACGAATTGTAGGAAAGATGCTGGCAGAGGAGTTGGGAATCCATTTTTATGATGAGGAGATCTTAAAGCTGACCTCCGAGACCAGCGCTATTGGAGAGCAGTACTTCCGTCTGGCAGATGAGAAGGCAGGAAATAATCTCCTTTACCGGATCGTGAAGGAAATGAAGCCGGATCTTTACATGCCGAAGGCTGATGAGAAGCTGACCACACCGGAAAACCTGTTCCGGTTCCAGTCCGATGTGATCCGCAGGATCGCGGCAGAGGAGACCTGCATTATCGCAGGGCGCTGTGCGGATTATGTTCTGGAGCAGGAGAATCTGGATGAGCTGATCCGGGTGTTTGTGTATGCAAACATGGACACCAGAGTGCGGCGTGTTATGGATGTGGATAAGGTGGATGAGAAGGAAGCACTGAAGCGGATCAAGCGGATCGACAAGGAGCGGAAGGAGTACTGCCGTTACTTTGCAGGCCGGGATTGGATGAATATGGAATATTACGATCTCCCCATCAACAGCAGCCGCCTGGAGTTTGACCAGATGGCGGTGCTGATCAAGGATTATATCCGGCTGAAGGGGTTTGAGATCTGATGGCAGAGAAGATACCGGCTGGAAATCTCCAGCCTGAGCAGTATCGGAGGCTGAAGGCACAGCTGGAAGGATTCCAGCCCTGTAATGAGCAGGAAGCAGCAGACCGGAACCGGATCCTTCAGGCGCTGGATACCAGGGAAGGGGTCTTTGAGAGGACCGATGAAACCGCTCATATGACCGCCTCCGCCTGGGTGGTGAACCCGGACCGGACCAGGGTGCTGATGGTATATCACAATATCTATCATTCCTGGTCCTGGCTGGGCGGCCATGCAGATGGAGATGCAGACCTTCTGGCTGTGGCTATGAGGGAGGTGCAGGAGGAAAGCGGCGTGAGATTGCTGCGCCCGGTCTCTGATGAGATTTATTCGGTAGAGGTTCTTACAGTAGATGGACATGAAAAGAGAGGGAAATACGTTCCCTCTCATCTGCATTTGAATGTGACTTACCTTCTGGAAGCGGACGATTCCCAGCCGCTTTTTGTAAAGGAGGATGAAAACAGTGCCGTAGCCTGGTTTGAACTGGAGGATGCTCTGGCAGCCTCCGCAGAACCATGGCTTCGTGACCGGGTCTACCGGAAATTAAATGAGAAGCTTAAGCAGTACACTAGTTTCCAAACAGCCGCCCAAGAGGCCGGACGATATTAGATAAATCGGTGATGGCGCTGTTTAAGGCGTCAAAATCAATGGAATTCAGCTTATTCACCGCTGTCTGGATGCTGGATTCGCTGGTGGAAACCAAATTGTCCACATCCTGAATCATCTTCGGCAGGTCCGCATCTGCCAGATCCTGGGAGATATCCTGGATATTGGTCACGGAGACCTGGATATCATCCAGAAGCTGATTGACCTTTGGAATCAGGGATGACGAGGTGTAGAGGACGGTGCACAGCACCAGAATGCTGGCTAAGGCAGTGATCTGACTCATACGGTACTGTTTTTTGGCATATTTTTCCTGTCCTGCATTGGATTTTTCCAGCTTTTCCATGATCTGTCGGAATTCTTCGGCAGAAAGAGTTACCTGGGATTGGGTGTTGTTTTCATGATTCATAGAGCCTCCTGGATGGTTTGGATATTTATGATTAAGTGAACTGCTTTTATTGTACCATTTGGATCGGGAAAAGAGAAGGAGAAATGTGGGATGGGGCTTATCATCTGAATCAAAGATGCTGAGAGGAGCGTATAATATGGGAATTTATTTAAATCCAGGAAATGAGGCATTTAAAATTTCAGTTGCCAGTGAGATTTATGTGGACAAATCCGGAATGATTGCATTCACCAACCGCCGGCTGGGGCAGGAAAAGCGGTTTATTTGTGTGAGTCGGCCCAGACGATTTGGAAAATCTATGGCTGCTAACATGTTATGTGCATATTACTGCCGGGAATGCGATTCCAGAGCATTATTTGAAGGGCGAAAAGCAATGAAAGCAGCTTCCTTTAAAACGCATCTCAATCAGTACGATGTTTTTTTCCTGAATGTTCAGCAATTTCTTCGTGCGGCTGCAGAGCCTGCAAATCTGGTTCATTATATTGAAGAGCAGCTTTTGCAGGAGGTAAAGGAGCAGTATTCAGAATGGCTGAATGATGATGTTTCGAATCTTCCAATGGCGCTTGCGACGGTTTTTGCAAAAGATAGACGAGAAAATAAGGGTTTTATTTTTATTATTGATGAGTGGGACTGCATTTTTCGGGAAAGGAAGGATGATAAGCAGACGCAGAAAAATTATCTGGATTTTCTGCGGGATTTATTAAAAGATCGGGCTTATGTAAAATTAGCATATATGACCGGGATTCTTCCAATCAAAAAATACGGAACTCATTCGGCCTTGAATATTTTTGATGAATTTTCCATGACAGATCCAAAGCGTCTGGCTGAGTATGTAGGATTTACAGAGGAAGAAGTTCGAAAGCTGTGCTGCGATTATGGAATGGATTTCGAGGAAGCGAAGCGTTGGTATGATGGTTATCGGTTTAAACAGATCTCTCATGTTTATAATCCTAAATCAATTGTTGATGCCATGACGGAGGAGGAATTTCACAGTTACTGGACAAATACGGAAACCTATGAGGCGTTAAAGGTTTATATTGATATGAATTTTGATGGCCTTAAGGATGCAGTCATTACGATGCTTGGAGGCGGACGGTATCGGATCAATCCCAGAAAATTTCAGAATGACATGACAAGCTTTGAGAGTAAGGATGACGTATTAACTCTCCTGGTGCATTTGGGCTATCTTGGATATTATGAGGAAAAACAGGAGGTATTTATTCCAAATGTTGAAGTGGCAGAGGAATTTAAGAATGCAGTTGATGGTTCTGCAGGATGGGAACGAATAGGAGATGCTTTGGTTCATTCAGAAGAGCTGTTATATGCAACGCTGCAGCAGGATGAGGTAGCGGTGGCGGAGAGAATGGATCAGGTGCATACTGATCATACCTCAATTTTATCTTATAATGATGAAAATTCTTTAAGCTGTGTAATAACGATTGCTTATTTCAGCGCTCAGAAGGATTATACGCTGGTTCGTGAAATGCCTTCTGGAAAGGGATATGCAGATATTATTTTTCTTCCACGCAGGCATAACAATAAGCCGGCGTTGGTGGTGGAATTAAAGTGGAACCATTCGGCAGAAGGCGCAATCAGCCAAATTAAGAAGAAACAGTACGGAAAGGCATTAGAAGAGTATCGGGGAAATCTGCTGCTTGTGGGAATTAATTACAATAAGAAAACAAAAAAGCACCAATGTATCATAGAAACCTATTGTCTGTAAACATTGCACATAGTTGATGTAAAATGCCTGTCAGGGTCAGGTTCGCATAGAATGCGAATCTGATTCTGACAGGCATTTTTTTGCGTGCAACGGTGAAGGTACGAAACCGTTATGCTGCTTCTTTTTGGGAAGCACCTGAAAACAAAACGGCATAAAAAAATTAAAAAAACAGGCAAATGATCCTCTGATGTAACGCTTTCCCTAATTCAGCATATGATATAATCCTGTCAAATTGGAGGAAAAACCTACTGAACGGTTACACAGAATACACATTTCTGACAAAAAAGATTTTAGGGGGAGTTATCATGGCAGAACGGCCGTATACCGGTTTTTACGCCAGCTTTCTGGGCGGATTTTCTCTCAGCTATGAGGGAAAGCGGATCAGCCTGACGAAACGGCTGAGACAAAAGAATATGCAGATTCTGCAGATCCTCCTGATGGCTGGGAGGCAGGGAATCCACCGGGACCGCCTGGCAGAAATGGTGGTTAGTGAGATTGAGGGACGGGAAAAGCAGTTAAATAATCTTCGATTTCATGTGTTTTCCCTTCGGAAGCTGATTGAAGGGACGGAAGGGTTTCCAAAAGGGGAATACATCCCGGTATACAAAGGAATCTACTATTTCAGCCGGGAATACCAGTGGAGCAGTGACATTGAAAAGATCCGGTTCCTCTATCAAAAGATCCGGGACGGGACAGATCCAGAGGAAAAATTTAATCTGCACCTGGAGATCTGCCGCCTTTACACAGGAGAATTTCTGCCTGCCTTATCCGGGGAAGAATGGGCGATTGTGGAAAGTGCCCGGTATCAGCAGATTTATTTTTCCTGCCTGAATGAGCTGTGCAGCACATTAAATGAACGCCATGAATATTCTCTTCTTTCTGAGCTGTGCGCTCAGGCAAGCAAGCTGTATCCATATGATGGCTGGCAGTCGATGCAGATCGACAGCCTTTTGGCCCAGAACCGGTATCAGGAAGCAATGAAGATCTATAAGGATGCATCAGAAATGATTTCGGAGGAGCTTGGCATCAGTCTGACATTCCAAAATATGGAATCCTGTCACAGCCAGCTGGGACATATTCAGAATACATCAAAAGCACTCAGCGAGATCAAGGGAAAGCTGATTGAGAAAGAAGAACGGCAGGAGGCTTATCTTTGCAGCTATCCAAGCTTTGTAGATATCTACCGGATTATGAGCAGGCTGGGAGACCGGAATGGTGCCGAGTCGGCTTTGATCCTCTGTACATTGAAGGATACACAGGGAAGGATCCCCTCAGATGAGGAATATACCAAAGAGCAGATGGAAGGGTTCCTGAAGCTGACATCAGGTTTGATCCGGAGAAGTGACGTTTGTGCCTGCTACAGCCCGAACCAGCTTCTGCTCCTGCTTCCTAACACAGCACCAGAAAAGGGAATGGTAGTGATCCAGCGCCTGCAGGCCATCTGGAAGCTGAAGAAAGAGACAGAGGAGCTGCAGGTGGAATTTGTGCTGCAGCAGGTGAACTAATGTGCTGTCTCATCATGTTCGGCTGAATGTGAGCGAGACAATATACCAGTGTGCTGTCTCATTCAGCCAAACAGCACACTGGCTTGGAAGTCGGAAGCAGGCAGGGAGAAGGGAGAAATGAGATGGCGGATAAAAGCACGTTTCTGGTTCATATTGTGAGCCGCCGAAACTCCACCTGGCAGGGAACCGTAACGTGGATGGAGAAAAAGAAAACAGAAAACTTCCGAAGTATGCTGGAGCTGATCAAAATGATCGATGTGACAGAAGACGAGAAAGGAGGTGTGCAGGATGAAAGAAAAGGAGAAACATAACATCAGACGATGGGTCAGCGGGTATCTGGTTCTTGTCATGATGCTTACCTTTCTGTTTGATCATCCCTTTGTATCACTGTCCTATGCCAACCTGTCCGGAGGGACAGGCAGCGCAGCGGCCAGTGCATCGGATGCAATTCGAAATGGAAAAGTGTCTCTGAAAAATCAGCCGGGGCAGGACATTCAGATCACAGTGGTGTCCGATCATGCCGGGTATGATCCGGGAGATACGATCTGTCTGGATCTGTATATCACCAATCATACCGATCAGGAGTTTACAGAAGGCCTGCTGAAATACCGGGGCAAGGGGATTCTGGAGGACAGTGCGTATTTTGAGGATCTGAGTGATCTGTATCAGGCAGGAACGAAGGAGAAGGAAGAAACCACAGCGGCTGAACCCGGCGAGGGTGAGGGCGAAAGAGAAGAATCCGGTGAATGGAATCCGGAAGCAGCCGGTACAGATGATAAGGATCTGGATCAAATGGATTCGGATGAAAATGAGGAGTGGGAGACCGCATCTGATTCGGATGCAGACCGGGAAGAATGTCCCGACCGGCTGACCGATCTGACGATCGCTCCCGGCGAGAGTTATTTCGTCAATTTCTACTATACTATTGATGATGAGATCCAGGGCATAAAAAATCAGAACATTGAATTTACCCTTCGGGGAATGCTGGAGGATAAGACGGTTACGGTAAGGGAAACCTTCCGGTACAGCATTGGAGCTATGAATCTGCTGCCGGTGGAGATCGGCAGAGACGGACAGGTGGCATACGGGGAAAAAGGCGAGATGCTTCTGGATTTTGATCTGGGAGATCTGGAGGACATGATCCTGGAGGCGGAGATGGAGGCCAATGCAGATGATGAGGCCAGCCCGTCCAATGGAAAGAAGGCCAGTTCATCTCAGGCTAAAGTTGCCAACTCTTCTCAGATCCGAACTGCCAGCAGCTCGCAGATCAAGACGGCCAGCAGCTCCAATGCATGGATCAAGTGGGAAGGCGATTCGGCAGGAATACCAAATACCAGTAAGGAATGGCCGCTGGTAAAGAATTTAAAGTGCCAGGTGGAAACCTATGGGATCAAGTTGAATCATTTCCGGCTGGCAGAGGAGGAAACGGCTGAGGAGGAAGATGAGTACGGGACCTCTGCCGTCTGTCAGTTTATAGTAGATCCAGATACGGAGCCAGGCGTTTATCATGGAAAGGTAACGGCCACCTATCAGTTTAAAAACCGGAAATTCCAGTCCACTCAGGGCTTTTCTGTGACGGTTACAGAGCCGGAGGATGCGCTGATTGCGGAGATCATTGATCTGATTGATCAGCTTCCGGAGATGGAAGAAGCGGCATCGATCCTGGGAAGCTTTGACGAGGCTGGGGATGATGAGGGGTATGACGGGTATTTGACGGAGCTGTCGAGGCAGGTTCGATACGTTTATGTGATGTATGAGTCCCTGGAAGATGAGCAGCGGGAGTTGGTAACCAACCGGGATAAGCTGCTGCAGTATGAATGGCTGTGGTCGGCAATGCCGATGGCGGTGACGAATACGGTGAATGTGACAGGAGTCAACAGCTTTAGCTGGATTGCCGGTGCCATCATTGTGCATGGTGACAATGGTTTGGCTGTCAGAGACAGCGGAATGAGTCATACAGAGTTCTCATGGTGGTATGCAGTGCGGATAGAAAAGGAGAATGGAGTTTTTGTTGTAAAGCAAATAGAAACAGATAATGGAAGCAACAAAAAAGATGTATGGGCATCTGGTAATGGTTTTGTTCTTCTTTTCCACACTGGTAATTTAGGAACGGATGTTAATGTAAATTTAGGTGATACGGTTACGGTAAGCAGCGACTTCTGGAAATCCTACCATCAATATAATGGGCAGGTGCATGGAACGGTAACCTTCGGTTCTCCGGCAGCTCAGAAAAATGAAAAAGATAATACGAGCCAGCTTCATACCGTAGAAACTGCTAATACCAGAGACTTCATCGAACTTAACCTGTATGATTACGGCTCCGGCAGCACAGGACGGAATATTAATGATAAATACAATGCAGACAACAATATGCCCGGCTTCCAGCAGAGCGGGGGAACCAGCAATATCGGTTCACTTGATAATTTCAAAAGCACCAATAATATGAACTTTGGCGATATCGTCACCAGCGACCGGGCGGATGGAAAACTGGTAACACATGCCAGTCTGAATCCTCAGGGAATCAATGTTGTACAAGATACTGCTAACAGCCCGATTTCCAGATATAGCGATGTTATGAGTAAAAATCTGATAAACGGCTATCCGGCATTGGCAAACGGAACTAGTGTGTTGTATCATTGATATTTAGTATATCTGCCACCTCTATTATGAGA
>JAUNGG010000091.1 GCA_030524635.1 Lachnospiraceae bacterium | reverse complement strand
CCGTACTTCTTTCTCTCTTTCATTCTTGGATCTCTGGTTAAGAAGCCAGCCTTCTTTAATACAGGACGGAAATCAGCGTCTGCCTGTAATAACGCACGGGAGATACCATGACGGATAGCGCCTGCCTGTCCGGAGAAGCCGCCGCCGCGAACGTTTACTAATACATCAAACTTGTCAGTGGTCTCGGTTGCAACCAGAGGCTGACGAACGATCAGCTTTAAGGTCTCTAAACCTAAGTACTCATCAATGTCTCTCTTGTTGATGGTGATCTTGCCAGTACCTGGTACTAAATATACTCTAGCGATAGATTTTTTTCTTCTGCCTGTTCCGTAAAACTTGTTAGCCATTTTTTCTTCCTCCTTCCAACACACTCAATTAAAATGTTAAAACTTCTGGTTTCTGTGCAGCCTGCTCGTGATCCGGGCCAGCGTATACATGAAGCTTATCAATCATGCTTCTTCCCAGAGGTCCCTTTGGAAGCATACCCTTAACAGCTAACTCGATAACCTTCTCCGGCTTCTTAGCCATCATCTCACGTAAGGTGGTTTCCTTCATACCGCCTACGTAATCGGAGTGGTTGTAATATACCTTCTGATCTAACTTCTTACCGGTTACCTTGATGTGCTCTACATTTACTACGATCACATAATCGCCGCAGTCAATGTGTGGTGTGAAAATCGGCTTGTTCTTACCTCTTAAAACCTTAGCTACCTCTGCAGCTAAACGACCTAATGTATATCCGGTAGCATCTACTACGTACCATTTTCTTTCAATTGTCGCTGGACTAGCCATAAAACTCTTCATGGTTTAACCTCCTGTTGAAAATCCAATTCATCGTATATATCGTTTATCAAAAGATGCTCTCCGGGGCTTTGGTAAGCACGCTTTTGCCTAACGTCACAGTTACTAATTATATAATATCTGGCAATCTGTGTCAACCTCTTTTTTCATGTTTTTTCAAGGTTTTTCGGGACCTGTAAAGCAGAAAGCGGGGATTTCCCCGCCGTCTGAACGGTTACAACTTTCTTTCCTCATTCCGTCATCAAATTGCTCTCTGTACAGAAAAAGTCCGGCCGGCGTCCGGTTTCATAAAATCCAGCCTTCTGGTACAGCGCTCTCGCAGCTTTATTGGTATCTGCCACGAGAAGATGGAGCTTCATCATATTCTGCTCCTTGGCAAGCTGCTCCACACACATTAGAGCTGTCCTTCCATATCCCTGGCAGGCAAATTCTTTTTTAATGGAAATCATATCGATGGTAAGCTGCTTCCGGTTCTGATCCCAGGTCAACACCAGCGTCCCCACCTTCTGTGCTCCATTGCAGAGGAAGAAGAACCGGCTTCCATCCTTTTCCTCCTCTTCTATCATTTTTTCATCATAGGTGGCAGAACCTGGCACCGAAAAAAATGCTTCATTGTGCATTTCCAGCCAGGACAAATAGTTTTCTGGTTCCAGTGGAGAAAGGCAGAGTGCAAGGTCTTTCCTGAGGGAAACCGCACAACCGGCAGCCGCCTCTGCGCCGGCACTGCAGTCCTTCCTTACTTCTTTTTCCATCTCCAGATAACAGTGAGACCGCTTCATCTCATAATATCCGTACTGCTGTCCCTCATCCAGACGGTTCTTCCCGGCCTCCATATCTGCCACATAGATCCATCGTGCCCCATTTCTGGCAAGCTGGTGCACCAGCCGGGTCACCAGACTCTGGAATTCTTCGTCTGCACAGCGGCGGATCACCAGATATCCTTTTTTCTTATATGGGATCTCCCGCTGCACCAGCTGATATTCCCAGTATTTATTGGACACTGCAATCTCCGGCTTCAGCTCCTTCTCATATTCCAGGCTGACCAGAGTCAGGCCCTTGGCCGGAAGCGTCGGGCCTGCGGCCTGGCGATCTTTGGCATCCAGGATCTCCTCCACCTTCTCCGGCGGATACAGCCCGGTTCCCACCCGCAGCAGAGTCCCTGCGATGATCCGGACCATATTATAGAGGAAGCCGCTTCCGGTGATCCGGATGGTAACCACATCATCGGCTCCCCGGTCCACCTTTAGGCTGTATATGGTCCGTACCGTTTCTTCTGCCTGGGTACGGACTGTGCAGAAACTTTTAAAATCGTGCTCCCCCACCAGATACGCTGCCGCCTGCCGCATCTTTTCCACATCCATTGGAAAATAGCAGAAGTAGGTATAAAGACGGCCCACCGGCATATCAATCTTACGGTTTAAGATCTTATACTCATAGGTCTTCACACAGTTCTGCTTTCTGGGATGCCAGCTTAAGGGCACCTCCTCCGAGGACTGGATCCGGATATCTTCCGGAAGCCGCTGATTTAATGCAAAGCAGATCTTATCCGCCGGCATTCGGTTTTCCGTATCAAAAACCGCCACATTTCCCAGGGCATGAACACCGGAATCGGTGCGGCTGGCTCCAATCACCGTGATCGGCTCCCGCAGAAGATCCGTCAGGGTCTGATTTAAAACTGCTTCTATGGATATTCCGTTGGGCTGCAGCTGCCAGCCATGGTAATTGGTTCCATCATATGCAATTACTAGCTTTACTCGTTTCATTCATCTTCTCCAACTGCTTACAGAAACCGCAGTCCAAACATTCCTGCCAGATACCCGATCTGCAGTACATAACCAATCCGGTCCCTGGAGGCATAGTGAAGAGGCTTCATTTTCGTTCTGCCGCTGCCGCCCCGATAACATCTGGCTTCCATTGCCATGGCAAGATCCGTAGCCCGGCGGAATGCAGAGATAAATAAGGGCACCAGAAGAGGCACCATGGCCTTCGCCTTCTGAATCAGGTTGCCGCTCTCAAAGTCAGCTCCTCTTGCCATCTGTGCCTTCATGATCTTATCGGTCTCCTCCACCAGGATGGGGATAAACCGCAGGGCGATGGACATCATCATAGAAATCTCATGGACCGGGACACCAACTTTATTTAAGAATCCCATGCTTTTTTCCAGACCGTCTGTCAGCTCATTGGGCGTGGTGGTCAGCGTCATGATCGTGGATCCCAGCACCAGATAGATCAGCCGGACTGCCATGAAGCCGGCCGTCCGGATCCCTTCCTTTGTGATCTTAAAGATCCAGAACTTCACCAGCACTTCACCGCTGGTGAGAAACAGGTTAAAGCTGACACTGATCAGCAGCAGAAATACGATTGCCTTTAAGCCCCGCACCATAAAAGAAAACGGCACGTTGGTCAGCTTAATAACGACTGCCAGTACAATCGTTGCCAGCACATATCCCCAGATATTATTGGATATAAACAGCGACACGATAAATACCAGCGTGCCGAAAAGCTTTGTTCTGGGGTCCAGACGGTGGATCACCGAATCCACCGGATAATATTGTCCCAATGTAATCTCTCGTAACATAACGAATTTACTCCTATCATTGCCGTTTCAATGCCTTCAGGATGGCATCTCTGGCTTCCTCCACTGTGGTCAGGTCATCGGCGATCCTCACGCCATGCTCCCGCAGCTCATGCACCACATAGGTGATCTGCGGCGCAGCCAGCCCCATCTTTTCCAGCTCCTTGTAATGCTTAAACACATTTTTCGGCACATCGTCAAACACTTTTTCCCCGTGATTCATCACCAGCAGACGGTCTGCATAGCGGGCCATATCCTCCATGCTGTGAGATACCAGGATGATGGTCATATGCTTTTCCTTGTGCAGTGCAGAGATCTCATCCAGAATCTCGTCCCTTCCCTTGGGGTCCAGACCTGCTGTGGGCTCATCCAGGATCAGCACCTCCGGATGCATGGCCAGCACACCGGCGATGGCCACACGGCGCTTCTGTCCGCCGGATAATTCAAAGGGCGACTGGGTATAAAAACTTTCATCCAGCCCTACCTGGGTCAGCGCCTCCTTGGCCCGGGCTTCGATCTCTTCCTTCGGCAGTCCCAGATTTTTCGGTCCGAAGCAGACATCTGAAAATACATCCACCTCAAAAAGCTGATGCTCTGGATACTGGAACACTAATCCCACCTTGCTCCGAAGGGCTTTCATATCATAACCGTCGGAATAAATGTTCTCATCATTGTAGTAAATCGCCCCGCTGCTGGCACGCAGCAGGCCGTTCAAATGCTGGATCAGCGTGGATTTTCCGGAGCCGGTATGCCCGATCAATCCTACGAACTGTCCATCCTCTATGGTAAAATTCACATCCTTCAGAGCATACTGCTCAAATGCAGTTCCCTGGCCGTAGATGTGATTCAAATGCTCGACTCTAATTGCCATTTTCTTTCTCCTGTGATCTGTTTTCTTGTAATGGTTCAAGCCGTCTCAAGAACCGTCACCCTCAATGGACAAGGACGCCTTTCCTCGTAGGTATTTTCCTGCAGCAACCGGTAAGGATGGCGGTCTATCAGGCAGAGAGATGAAACAATGGCAGCAGATTTTCCATCAGCTCTTCCCTGGTCAGGATCCCATCCGGCAGCTTTACTCCCGCCTTCTTTAACTCATAGGCAAGCTCTGTCACCTGAGGTACATCCAGACGATAGGCTTTCAACTGCTCTACCTGGGAAAAGATCTCCTTAGGGGTTCCGTCCATCACGATCTTTCCGTCATCCATCACGATCACCCGGTCGGCGCTTACCACCTCTTCCATATAATGGGTGATCAGCAGCACGGTAATTCCTTCCTTCCGGTTCAGCTCCCTGACCGTGCGGATTACCTCCTTACGACCATTTGGATCCAGCATGGCGGTGGGCTCGTCTAAGACGATGCATTGCGGCTTCATCGCCATCACACCAGCGATCGCTACCCGCTGCTTCTGTCCGCCGGACAGCTTATTGGGAGACTTCATCCGGTAGGCCGTCATTCCCACTGCTTCCAGGCTTTCATCCACCCGCTTCCAGATCTCATCAGTCGGAACTCCCATATTTTCAGGACCAAAGCCCACATCTTCCTCCACAATATTTCCAATAATCTGATTGTCCGGATTCTGGAATACCATTCCAGCCGTCTTGCGGATATCCCAGATATGGGAGGGATCCTTCGTATCCATATCGGAAATCCAGACCGTTCCCTCTGTGGGAAGCAGGATGCCGTTCACATGCTTCGCAAATGTGGATTTTCCGGAGCCGTTATGCCCCAAAATCGCCACAAAATCACCTTTCTGGATATCCACATCCACCGCATCGATGGCACGGTTTACTTCCTCAATCTTGTCTTCCTCATCTCTGCGGATATAATCAAATATCAATTTGCTTGCCTTTATAATTCCCATTTCAGCCCTCGCTCATGCAAAAATCAACCAACCTCAACCTGTTGGTTAACGGTTCGACTCGTTTTATCATTGTAGTAGATTCTTTCCCATTAGTCAAGGATTTCTCCGGAAAGCAATGGAGGAGTATAAAGCATTTTTATTTTTTCCTCAAAATTCACCGCACTAATACAGAGATTTTTCACCTCTTCCCAGTTATTGCATACTTCAGAAGCAAACTGCCTGTAAACCGATAATCTTTTTTTATGTCCAGGAATCCTGATGCCATGATAGGCTTTTCCTTTTGAAATAATGTTTGTCCAAGGATCCTCTATCATTTCAATATCCGGTAATTTATCATAAGCAGCAGCTACCCATGTATCAGTGCTGTCACACGGAATCACAATGCATATATCATCATTCTGCTTCAACCATGAAGCAATTAATAATCCATCGGTCCTTCACAAACAATTCCTATGTTTTTACTCATATTAGTTCCGGCACACCTCCAAGCCTTCCATTAATCCAAAGTCTTGATAACGGTTGTCCTGCTTGGATTAAATCCTCGGAAACCTGTATCCTTTTAATCTGTGCATATCCATTTTTATCGCGATCAACAGCAAATAATCGGATATCATCATTTCCCAGGTCTAATCCGTCCAGCACCAGCGGATTATGTGTAGTGAGGAATACATGCTTTTTATTTTCTATAATCTGTTCGCAAAAAACCTGTGTGATTTTTTTGGCCAGTCTGGGATTCAATGCATGATCAAAACTATCTACTGCAAAAACAGCCGGTGACTGTGGATGCATAGCTAGACATAGCATAAATAACACATATAGCGCACCTTCACTGGCATCATACCCGGTAAATTTCGCTGTATTTTTCATAAAGCGATCACCGAACTCAATAACCTGTCTTGTGGTAGGAATATTGGAGTTAATACTTGTCTTTTTGGGAATATCAATCGAAATATCCGATGCCCAGTCAATCATCTCAAGCACATCATCCATATATAGGGAACCGAAGCAAATATCGCTGTTCTCTTCTTTTATAATGTCCTGCAATGCTTCTGCCAGTCTGCCGCCATTTAACCCGATCGGAGACATCTGATTTGGATCTGGAACTGTGCCCCGCAACGTCAATGTGTTTGGCTGGAATATTCCATAATTTGAAAAAAGCTTTGCAATTTCTCTACCATTTATTAATTCCGGATTATCATCAATCAAAAAAAATCCAATATAACTGTTGCCCTGTTTTTGAGAAGCGTTACTTCTTCCCCATTTTCTTTCTCCATTTTGCGAAAAAGCCTCTGAATGATATTTCCAATAATCAGAATCTGTCGGAGTTGTTAAATGTACATCATATCTAAAAATATCGGACTTTTCCTCCCATTCCAGAGATAAATCAATGGTCGGCTTCGCTCTGTGTCCTTTAAAGCTTGACTTGTATAAAGAAGCTGCGCTCAGTCTCACTCCTTTTCTCTGAAGACTGTTAGCATCCACACGGTCTGTCATAGCCGCGCTCAATAAGCCTATTGCTTCCAAAATAGTTGATTTTCCCGATCCATTCGCTCCTATGAACACATTCACTTTTCCCGGCTCAAAAGACACATTATATAATGATTTAAAATTTCCAAAACTTAT
>JAUNGG010000090.1 GCA_030524635.1 Lachnospiraceae bacterium | reverse complement strand
GAATTCACGGATATCGGACGGGCAAGCCGGTATGAGTAAGTAGGGCGATAGCCCGGATTACGAATACTGGCGGCGATTGCGGCAGTGCAAAGCACGGAGCAATCGACTTTCATACATGATGATGCCTGCGTCAGCAGGCATGTCCGTTTACTATACATGTTTACTTAAATGTCACGATGGTCACTCCGCTGTCTCCTTCTCCAAATTCCCCTAAACGGAACTCTTTTACATATTTCAGCCGTTTCAGATATTTGTGAATGCCGGCCTTCAATGCGCCGGTTCCCCGTCCATGTACCACACGGACAGAAGGGAGATGGGAGAGATAGGCATCATCCAGATATTTATCCAGCACGGAGCAGGCTTCGTCCACATTCATGCCGATCAGATTGATCTCCGGAGATACAGTGGCAGATTTGGACATCTGGATCCGGCTCTTTTCACTGCCGCCCTTTCTGCCGGAAAAGCCGCCGGATGAACTGCCTGAGATGGACGGGCCGGTGATATCCTGCTCGTGGAGCAGCTCCAGATCCTTGATATTTACCAGGGAGCGGAGAATTCCCATCTGCACGTATAAGTCACCCTTGTCATTTGGCAGGGTGCTGACCGTGCCCTTTAAGCCCATAGTCAGGACTTTAACTCCGTCACCGATCTTCAGCTTTTTCGGTGAAATGGGCTGCTGCGGCCCCTTCTGCTTGATTGCCAGCTTCTTATCCGTTTCCTTCAGCTTATCACGCAGCTTAGTGCGTTCAGCCTCCAGCTGGCGGTTTAAGCCGGAGTCGGCAGAAAGCTTATTAATCTGCTTAATAGTCTGGTCGGCAGTTTCCTTTGCCTCCCGCAGAATGCGCTGGGCTTCCTCCGTGGCATTGCGGATCAGCTTATCCTTCCGCTCATCCAGGCGCTCCTCCTTTTGGGTCAGACGGGACTTTAACTGAGTCACTTCCTCTTTGTAGGCCTGGATCTCAGCCTGTTCCTTTTCAATGGTAACGCGGCTTTCCTCCAGATGGGCCAGCAGGTCCTCAAAGGCCTCATCCTCTTCCTCCAGATGGGATTTGGCATCCTCAATAATGAAATCAGGAAGTCCCAGCTTTTTGGAAATCGCAAAAGCATTACTCTTGCCGGGGATTCCAATCAGAAGGCGGTAGGTCGGCTGCAGTGTTTCCACATCAAATTCGCAGCAGGCATTTTCCACACCGGGAGTGGAGAGGGCAAATACCTTCAGTTCGCTGTAATGGGTGGTTGCCATGGTGCGGCATTTCATGTTGTGGAGGAAGCTTAAGATCGAGATGGCCAGGGCGGCGCCTTCTGTAGGATCCGTGCCGGCTCCCAGCTCGTCAAACAGGCAGAGGGAGCGGCTGTCCGCCTGATCCAGGATCCGCACAATGTTGGTCATGTGGGCGGAGAAGGTACTTAAGCTCTGCTCAATGCTCTGCTCATCTCCGATATCGGCAAACACTTCCTCAAATACTGCCAGCTCGGAGCCTTCAAAGGCCGGGATATGCAGTCCCGCCTGCCCCATCAGAGTAAACAGTCCCACTGTCTTTAAGGATACCGTCTTACCGCCGGTGTTGGGGCCGGTAACGATCAGAAGGTCAAAATTCTTTCCCAGAGTCAGGGTAATAGGAACCACCTTCTGGGGGTCCAGCAGGGGATGACGTCCGTCCTTGATGGAGATAAAGCCTTTGTTATTAAACTTTGGCTGGCTGCCCTTATAGTGGCGGGACAGATTTGCCTTGGCAAAGATAAAGTCAAGCTGGCCTAACAGCTGCTGGTTGGCCCGGATCTCCTCGATATAAGGGATCAGCTGATTGCTTAAATCTGCCAGCACAGCCTCGATCTCCTTCTGCTCTGCGATTTCCAGCTCCCGCATCTCATTGTTCAGCTTGATCACGGCCATAGGCTCAATGAACAGGGTGGAGCCGGTGGCAGACTGGTCGTGAACCATGCCGGGCACCTGGTTTTTATACTCTGCCTTAATGGGCAGGCAGTAGCGTCCGTCACGCATGGTGATAACCGCATCCTGCAAATAGGAGCGGTTGGAGTTTAAGATAGAATTCAGCTGGCTGTGCAGCTTATCAGCAGCATTCTTCATGGCACGGCGTACCTTATGAAGGCCGGGGCTGGCATCATCGCTGACCTCGTCCTCAGAAAGGATGCAGCGCTTGATCTCTGTATTAACCGGAGTCAAAGGCTCCAGGCTGCGGAACAAGCCCTCCAGGGAATCCTCCGGCAGCTCGCTGTCCTCGTGACGGCCATAGGCCTTGGCACGGGCAGAAACAGTCAGGATGGAGCTGATCGCCAGGATCTCCGGAATACTTAAGGAGCTGCCGATCTCCAGACGCTTTAAGGAGCCGGTCACATCCTTGCAGCCGGTAAAGGAAATACTGCCCTTCATCCGGATCCGGCTGACCGCATCGGTGGTCTCCTGCTGGGTCTGCCGGATATCCTGCAGGTCAGAGGAAGGGAGAAGCCCGCGGCACAGCTCCTTTCCAAGAGCAGAGGTGGCATAGTCTTCCAGTTGATTGATAATTTTATAATATTCTAACGTTTGTAATGCTTTTTGGTTCATGTGATAAATCCTCATAATTTATAACAGTTCAGATGGCATGCGCCTATTACTTCAGTTTCAGTATATCACAAAGAATGCATTCGGGAAAGCCTGAAAAGCAGCTTGCCAGTATCTTTTTCTTGCATAAAATGGGGAAGAAACGTATAATAGGAATAGGTTATTTTGGAGGAGGTGTTCCAGTTGCCGGATAAGGACAATCTGAAAAACAAACCGGAAAAGCGGCATTTCATTAACGAGAAGATCGTAAGGCCCAAATTAACACGGGGTCAGATTTTCAAGCGTCTGTTGCTTTGGGGGGCCGGGGCAGTTTTGTTTGGATTTCTGGCAGCAGTGACATTTGCCGTATCGGAGCCGTTGGCGAAACGATACCTGACAGAAGAGGAAACGGAAGAGAGCTCTTCCATCTCGATCCCAAAAGATGAACCAGAATCCATGACGGAGCCAGAAACCATGGAGACCAGCAGTGAGGCTCCGCCGGAAACCGAGCCTATCGAGGAGATGGTACGTGCGGAAATGGCCAGATATTCCTTTTCTGTGGAGGATCTGGTAAAGCTGCACACCAGTCTGACGAATCTGTCTCAGGAAACCGATAAGGGCATCGTAACCGTGCATTCCATGCGGACCCAGATGGACTGGTTTAACAATCCGGTGGAAACCTCCGGCCTGTACGCCGGAGCCATTATCGCAGCAACACCGGAGGAATATCTGGTACTTACACCAATCGGCGCTGTGCAGAATGCAGATTCTCTGGAAATTACATTTCCAAATGGCGCACGGGTGCTTGGCCAGATTAAAGGAACGGATCAGATTTCCCATATGGCTGTCATCCGTATCGCTGCCAGCGAGTTAGATGAGGATGTGAAAAAGCAGATCAAGGTACTGGAACTGGGAAATTCTTATGCGGTGAAGCAGGGGGAGCTGATATTTGCAGGCGGAAGTCCGGCGGGAATCGTACACTCAGTCAGCATCGGCTGTGTTTCTTACGTAGCAAAGAACGTTTCTGTGGTGGACGGCGTCAGCCGGCTGTTCTACACAGATGCAGAAGGGGAAGCAGGAAAGGGAACCTTCCTGTTTAATACAAAAGGTCAGATCATCGGCTGGGCAACGGATGACTATAAATCGGAAGGCGGCTCCATGACTGTGGTGCGTGCTCTGTCTGATTATAAGGGCATTCTGGAGGATTTGTCTAATGGGCTTTCTGCACCGTATTTCGGCATTATGGGACTTGAAGTAACAGAAGCCAAGCACCAGGAAGGACTGCCCCTGGGAATTTATGTAAGCAGCGCAGTGTCAGACGGGCCGGCTTACAATGCCGGGATCCAAAGCGGTGATATTATCACCCGGATGGGAGAGACCGACCTTGTCACCATGAAGGATTTCCAGGGCGGTCTAGACAAGCTGGCATCGGGAGATGTGGTGACAGTGGAGGTTCAGCGGTATGGGCGTGATGCCTATATGCCAATCGAATATCAGGTAACAATCGGAGCCAGGTAAGTCCTGGCTTCGTTGTTGAAAGATGAAGGAAAGAGGATAGGTTTATGAGATATATTGACACATTTCGCGAAGGATTACATACATCTGATGTGTACCTTTGCAAGAATAAACAGATTGCAGTTACAAAAAATGGAAAAGAATACGGAAATCTGATCCTGCAGGATAAGACGGGCATGATTGACGGAAAGATCTGGGATCTGCATTCCCCAGGCGTGGGAAGCTTTGAAACCATGGACTACGTTCAGGTAGAGGCAGATGTAACCGTATTCCAGGGAGCCTTCCAGTTAAATATTAAGCGGATCCGCAAGGCAGCAGAAGGAGAATACGTGGAGGCAGATTACCTGCCGGTTTCAAAAAAGGATATCAATCAGATGTATCAGGAGCTGATGGGATTTGTGAAGTCCATCAAGAATCCATATTTAAACCAGTTAGCCGTCAGCTTTTTCGGTGATGAGAAATTTGCCAAGGCCTTCCGGTTCCATTCTGCAGCAAAGACCGTCCATCACGGATTTGTGGGCGGACTTTTGGAGCATACCTTAAGCGTGACTAAGCTGTGCGATTACTACGCATCCTATTATCCGCTGCTGAACCGCGACCTTCTGATCACAGCAGCTATGTTCCATGATATTGGCAAAACAAAAGAGCTTTCCCGATTCCCGGAAAATGATTACACCGATGACGGCCAGTTGTTAGGACATATCATCATCGGAACCGAGATGGTCAGCGACCGGATCAAAACCATCCCGAACTTTCCGGCAAAGCTGGCATCCGAATTAAAGCACTGTATCCTGGCCCACCACGGCGAGCTGGAATACGGTTCCCCGAAAAAGCCCGCTCTTCTGGAAGCTCTGGCGCTGAACTTTGCAGACAATACAGATGCAAAGATGCAGACCATGATCGAAGCATTAAATGCAGGAAATGATAATCCTGGCTGGCTGGGCTTTAACCGGCTTCTGGAAACCAATATCCGGCGGACTGGGGAGTAGCGGGAGAATGCGGCAGCAGCCGGAGCAAGCAGGAGCTGCCGGAAGAATTTCGGCATGCGGCTTCCTCAGAGAAGCTCCCTCGCGTTTATTGCAATAAAAAACACCCCTTTCAGAGTGTTTCCATGTATGATGAGAGCGTTCTACTTTCACATAATCTGTGAGTTGGGACGCTTTTGTTGTTAGTCGAGTGCGGCAGCCGGTCGCGCGCTTGTTGGCCGCCGCCCCCATTTTATATAGAACTACGAAACGTTTTCGGCTTCTATCCACCTATGTAGTACTTTTCCCAATATGGGAAAACGTGATCATGGAGAAGTTCCTGGTTGAAAAGCTTCTGTAGAACTCTTATGAAAATAGTATAGATGAAAATTATGGATAAATTGTGGAGAATAAATGAAAGAAAAATAAAATTACTTACAAAAATGTTTATTTTTTTGGTGGGAATGTAAGGCGCGTGGCGGAGGATTTTTGGCCTCTTTGCGATGGGGTATGGTGAAGATCCCCTTTGCGTCTTGCTGCAGATAGGACAGGATGGTACAATAAAAAAGAGTGAAGGAGGCTGTCGGCCATTATGGAATTAAAGAAAAATGATGTTTTTACTGTTCGGATCGAAGATATCAGCGAGGACGGAGCTGGCATTGGAAAAACAGATGGATATACATGGTTCATTAAGGATACTGTAATCGGTGATCTGGTGGAAGCCGGAGTGATGAAGATGAAAAAGACATATGGATTTGCCAGATTGATTCAGGTAAAGGAGCCTTCGCCCAGCCGGACGGAGCCCCGATGCCCGGTAGCCCGATCCTGCGGCGGATGCCAGCTTCAGGCGATGAAATACGAGGAGCAGCTGCGGTTTAAGGAACGAAAAATTTATAATAATCTGAGGCGGATCGGCGGATTGACCCGGCTTGTGCTGCCAGGAGAAAAGCGATCAGATGGAGCTGACATTGACTGCTGTTATGGATCTGGATCTGGTGATGGATGTGAGGAACAGAAGCATATTAAGGATCAGGCATGTGCATCCAACGAAAGATTTTTGGAAATGGAGCCGATCATTGGCATGGAGAATCCATGGAGGTATCGGAATAAAGCCCAATTTCCTTTTGGAAAAGACAAAAATGGCAGGATTATCTTTGGATTTTACGCTGGCAGAACCCATGCAATTATAGAAAATGAGGACTGTCTGTTGGGAGTAGAGGAAAATAAAGAGATATTGAATCTGATTCGAGATTATATGGAAGAGTTTCACATTGCCCCTTATGATGAACAGTCCCATACAGGCCTGGTTCGGCATGCTTTGATTCGGAAAGGATTTCGTACCGGGGAATTGATGGTGTGTCTGGTGATCAATGGAAAAAAGCTGCCTCATGGGGACGCGCTGGTAGAGCGGATGAAGCGTGTAACGGGAATGACCTCTATATCCTATAACATCAACATGGAAAAAACAAATGTGATTCTTGGGCAGGAAGTAGTGAATCTGTGCGGCCCGGGATACATTACTGATTATATTGGAGATGTAAAGTATCAGATCTCACCGCAGTCCTTTTATCAAGTTAATCCAGTGCAGACAGAAAAGCTGTATAAGACAGCTCTGGAATATGCAGGTCTTACAGGGGAGGAAACGGTTTGGGATCTGTACTGTGGAATTGGAACCATTTCTTTGTTTCTGGCACAGAAAGCCAAAAAAGTGTATGGGGTGGAGATCGTTCCCGCTGCAATCGCGGATGCCAGGCAAAATGCAGAGATCAATGGAATTGAGAATGTGGAGTTTTTTGTGGGGAAGGCAGAGGAAGTGCTGCCGGAACAGTATCATAAAAATCAGGTATATGCAGATGTGATTGTGGTAGATCCGCCTCGGAAGGGGTGTGATACGGTTTGCCTGGATACGATCGTGGAGATGGCACCGAAAAAGGTGGTGTATGTAAGCTGTGACTCTGCAACCTTGGCACGGGATGTGAAGTATCTTGGGGAGAGAGGATATGAGGTGTCACGGGTGAGAGGCGTGGATCAGTTTGGGGGTGGGGTGCATGTTGAAACCGTGGCTCTTCTCGTTAAGAAACGTTGATTTTCCGGGCTTTTCGGGCACT
>JAUNGG010000033.1 GCA_030524635.1 Lachnospiraceae bacterium | reverse complement strand
AAGCTGGGCTACAAGGATTCGAACCTTGAAAATGACGGAGTCAGAGTCCGTTGCCTTACCATTTGGCGATAGCCCATTATTTTGTTGATTGCTGTCTTATTTGCGACTGCGAAAGTTATTATACTCATATTATGGCGATTCGTCAAGCACTTTTTTGAAATTTTTTTGATTTTTTCAAATTTCCCGAATTTCCCCGAATTGTTTTTCCTGATTGCATTACCGGAATAAACAAGATTTCCGGTATTGACAATTGATATGAATATTAATATAATCAGAGATATGAATAAAAATGTGAACAGAACGACAGATAAGATCATACAAATCGGAGGAAGTTATGAAGAAGCCATTAGATGCCAACATTTATGATAATTACGTCATGATTTTAAAGAACGAGCTGGTTCCGGCCTTAGGCTGTACAGAGCCCATCGCAATTGCATATGCTGCCGCGAAAGCCAGAGAGGTGCTGGGGGTTATGCCGGAATCCATGGAGATGTGCTGCAGCGGAAATATTATTAAAAATGTAAAGGGCGTTACCGTTCCCAATTCCGGCGGATTAAAGGGAATTGATGTGGCGGCTACCTTAGGTGTGGTAGGCGGAGATGCCGCGAAGGAGCTGGAGGTACTGGAAGGGGTGACAGAGGCGCACATTGAGGAGACAAAGAAGCTGGTAAAGCAGGGCTTTTGCCAGTGTACACTTCAGGAAGGCGTGGAGAACCTTTACATTGTGGCAAAGGTTTTTGCAGGAGAACACAGCGCGGAGGTTACTATTATCAACCGTCATACCCTGATTACCAAGATCGTAAAGGATGATGCGGTGATTTATGAGCATCAGATCAGCGAGAGCGCATCGGAGAAGGGGGATAAATCTCTTCTGAATGTAAAGGATATCCTTACCTTTGCAGACACCGTTGCCCTGGAGGATATCGAGGCAGTGATCCGTGACCAGATCGAGAAGAATACGGCGATTTCCCAGGAAGGTGTGATCCATCCCTACGGCGCACAGATCGGCCGGACCCTGCTGGATGTGTTTGGAAATGATGTAAGAACCAGGGCCAGGGCGAAGGCAGCGGCAGGATCTGATGCCCGTATGGGAGGCTGCTCCATGCCGGTAGTGATCAATTCCGGAAGCGGCAATCAGGGAATGACTGTCTCCCTGCCGGTGATCGAGTATGCCAAGGAGTATGAGGCGACCAAGGAGCAGCTGTACCGTGCTCTTGTAGTAGGCAACCTGATCTCCATCCATCAGAAAAAGTACATCGGCAGCCTTTCTGCTTACTGCGGAGCAGTCAGTGCAGCCTGCGGAGCCGGAGCTGCCATCACCTACCTGCGGGGCGGCACCTACGAGGAGGTAGGGCTGACCATCATCAATACCATCGGCAATGTAGGCGGTATCGTCTGTGACGGCGCCAAATCCTCCTGCGCGGCTAAGATCGCCTCGGCGGTGGATGCAGCGATCCTGGCGCATTACATGGCTATGAAGCATGTATCCTTCCAGCCGGGAGAAGGCATTGTACAGGAGGATTTAGAGGGAACCATTAAGAGCATGGGCTACATCGGACGGGTTGGAATGAAGATGACCGATACAGAGATCTTAAACATTATGATCGACCGGGTAGATGTGGATAAAATGTGACAGAAGAGTTAACGAAAGAGCAGATTCAAGCAGAATATAATCAGACAAAGAGCCGCAGCCCGCGCCGGAGTGATCATCGGATCCTCCAGAAGCGCGTGCTGCGGCTCTGATTCAAGTTTCATTTATTTACGATTACTGAACCCAGATGCCATCCGCACCAACCCAGTATCCGTCAGGAGTCTGTGCCTCCTTCAGCATGGCGCCGCTTTCTGTAAAGTAGTACCAGTTGTTCTGGATCTGTTTCCATCCGGTTACCATGTAGCCTCTGCCGGTGAAATAGTAGGTATTGTTGTTCTCATCTGTCCAGAAAGTATCTTTTAAGTAGGAATTGTCATCCTTCAGATACCACCAGCCGATGCCGTCATGCTGCCAGACGCCTGCAAAGCTGATCATACTGGTTCCCATTGCCATAGCCGCTGCCAAGCCCAGTGCAGCGATTCCCTTCTTATACCGTTTCATATGATTCTCCTTTCCCAAATACACTTCGATACTATAAGTGTAAATTTCAGAAGAAGTATTGTCAAGTATAATTACAGAGAAAAGAGAAAATAACTGACAATTCGCCCTACATACAGCCGAAGTCTTTTAAGTCCAGCTCCAGATAGTGAAGCGCACTGTCAATATCCCTGCTGCGGATGCAGGACAGGATCTGTTTGTGGTAACGCATATCCATAGGATTGTAAATATTATTCCAACGGTTCCAGTAGGTCTGGGCGTAGGCGCGCTTTAAAATGTCCATGGAGCGCTGAAGCTCCCTGGAGGCGTATTCATTTCCAGCGCAGGAGATCAGCTTCAGATGGAAATTGGTATTGTGTTCCCAGTGAAGCCACAGGTCATGGCTGGAGGCATTGCACAGCTCATCCAACTGGGCCAGCTCCTCTAACTGGCTCTCTGTGATCCGCTGATAGCAGTCCTTTAAAAAACCGCCCTCCAGATGAAAGCGGAAGCGGAGGATGTGGGCGGCATCCTCGCTGGTCAGGCGGACCACTTCATATCCATATCGGGGAATATTGTGAAGAACGCCTTCGTTGCACAGAGACAGCAGGGCTTCCCGGATCGGCGCCTTGCTGAAGCCGAACTTTTCCACCAGCTCCTGCTCATTGATGATCTGATTTGCCTTATATTCTCCCCGAATGATTCCGTCCAGGGTTTCCTGATAAACGATTGATTTTAAACTGTTTTTTTGTTTCATGCGTATTCTCCATCCTTTGTCTGGACTAATCATAACAAAAAAAGTGGGGAAAGTAAAGGTTTCTCGTGATATCTTAACTGGACAATCCGGCAGGAATCATATATAATGATACTGATTTTGTTTTTTATCAGCATTGCCCAGGGGCAGGCTGTTATATCAGACAGGGGAAGACTCCCGAGGGAGTCTTGAACAACAGGAGAGTTTTTTATATGTATCAATATAACAGCCGGATTCGCTACAGTGAGATCGGCGAAGACGGAAGGCTGACACTGACCAGCGTGATCAACTATTTTCAGGACTGCAGTACATTCCAGTCTGAGGACTGCGGCGTAGGGATCCAATACCTGGAGGAACAGGGGAAGGCATGGATGCTCTCCTCCTGGCGGATTTTGATCCACCGGTATCCGGAGTTTGGTGAGAGGATCACGGTCGGGACATGGCCATGTGGAAACAAGGGAATTTATGGATATCGAAATTTTGTGATGGAGGACGAAGCCGGCAGTCGGCTGGTGGAAGCAGATTCCACCTGGTTTCTTTTGAATCTGGAAAATGGACTTCCATGCCGGGTGATGGAAGCAGATGTTGCTCCATACGGAGTGCCGGGAAGCCGGATTCCCATGGAAGCGGCTCCGAGAAAGCTGGTCCTTCCTCCTGCTTATGAGGAGGGAGCGCCGATCACAGTCAGCACCCACCACATCGATACCAATCATCATGTGAATAATGCACAGTACGTGGAGATGGCCAGGGAAGCGGCTGACAGCCGCCTGCCCGTCCGTGAGCTCCGCGTGGACTATAAAAAGGCAGCGGTCCTGGGGGATGTGATCTGCCCCAAGATCAGCTGGGATGGGACTGCAGTTACAGTTGCTTTGCACAATGGACAGGGAGAAGCCTGTGCCGTTGTGTGGATGAAGGCAGGAGAGGAAAAGAATGATTGAATTAGGAAAAGTGCAGGAGTTGGAGGTAGTCCGGACGAAGGAGTTCGGCGTGTACCTGAGTGAGAATAGGAAAAGTGAGTCCAGCGTACTCCTTCCGAAAAAACAGGTTCCGCCAGGAACAAAGATCGGAGATAAGCTGAGTGTATTTATCTACAAGGATTCGGAGGACCGTCTGATCGCCACCACCGGCGTGCCGAAGCTTCAGGTAGGAGAATGTGCCGTGCTGACGGTGAAGGACATTTCAAAGATCGGAGCCTTCCTGGATATGGGGCTGGAGAAGGATCTTCTCCTTCCATTTAAAGAGCAGAGCCATCCGGTGAGGAAGGGCGAGTCCTGTCTGGTAGCCTTATATGTGGACAAGAGCAAGCGCCTTGCCGCTACCATGAAGGTATATTCTCATATGAGCAATCAGTCTCCTTATCATCAGGATGATGAGGTTACAGGGCGCATTTATGAGATAAGTGAGAATCTGGGCGCATTTGTGGCTGTAGATCATAAATATTACGGACTGATTCCGAAGAAGGAGCTGTTTGATAATTACCGGGAAGGAGATGAGGTGGCCTGCCGCGTCACCAAGGTGCGGGATGACGGAAAGCTGGATTTAAGTCCCCGGAAAAAGGCGTATATCCAGATGGACACAGATGTGGAGCAGGTCATGAAGGTTATTGACGAGTTTGACGGCGTTCTGCCCTTTAACGACAAGGCCAGCCCGGAGACCATCAAGCGGGAGTTACACATGAGCAAGAACGCATTTAAGCGGGCAGTGGGACGGCTTTTAAAGGAAGGCAGAATACGGATAACAGAAAAAACCATTGAAAGGTTGTAGGAGGAGAAAGTGGACCCGATAGATTATTATAATAAGTACGCAGCGAATGTTTTTGAAGATACAGTGGAACAGGACATGGAGCCGGCCATCCGGGAATTTTTAGCTCTCTTAGAGGAAGGAGATACCATCCTGGATATGGGATGCGGCTCCGGGCGGGACAGTCTGACCTTTTACGAGCTGGGCTATGACGTGACGCCTCTTGACGGAGCTGAGGAGATGTGCAGGCTGGCTGAGGTACATACCGGCCTGGATGTACTGCAGATGACATACGAGGAGATGGACTTTGACGGTGCATTTGACGGTGTATGGGCCTGCGGAGCGCTGATCCATACGCCGAAGAAAGAGCTGCCGGATATTTTTAAGAAGGTGGCGAAGGCGCTGGAGGAGGACGGTGTGTTCTATCTTTCCATGAGACTGGGAGATTCCGACGGTTTCAGAGGGGAGCGGTATTTCAATGCGTTCTCAGAGCGGGAGCTGTGTTCTTTAGTAGAATCGGACCGATATTTCCGGGTAGTGAAGGAATGGGTGTCAAAAGATTCACGGTCTAATCATCCAAATACACAGTGGATTAATATATTAGCAAGAAAACGGTAATACTGGGATAGAAGCGGAAACGAAAACAGAAGCGGATTCCAATTATAAGGCGGTCAGAATGTTGGCTGCCTTTTTCTTTTCCGCAGTTGTTGGATAAGCCCAGGCCAGAACGGCCCCAGGCGGATAGAAAATATGAAGGAGGCAGTCAGCATGAATCGAAGAACACCGGCAGCAGATTATATCCTTATGATTTTAGGATCATTTATTATGGGATTTGCAATTAAAAATATTTACGACCCGGCAGGGCTGGTAACGGGCGGCGTGTCCGGCCTTGCCATCATTTTAAAGGATCAGGCAGGGATCCCGCTGTGGTGCACCAATACGGCGCTGAATATCCCGCTGTTTCTGGCATCCCTGAAGCTGAAGGGCTGGCGTTTTTTAAAGCGCACCTTTGTGGCCACCGCTGCTTTGTCGGTATCGCTGTATGTGATCCCGGAAATGGCTCTGATCCCCAAAGATGACCTGCTGCTGATCGCACTGTTCGGCGGCCTGATCAGCGGCGTGGGCACCGGCATGGTATTTCTGGCCCAGTCCACCACCGGGGGCACCGATATGCTGGCGGCGCTGATCCAGAAAACGCTGCCCCATTACACCCTTTCCCAGATCATGCAGGTTTTGGATGCCCTGATCGTGCTGGCCGGCGCTGCTGTGTTCGGCATCCGCCCGGCGCTGTATGCCTTGATCGCCATTTACGGCCTGGCACGGGTATCTGACGGCCTGATTGAAGGCCTTAAGTTCTCCAAGATGGTGCTGATCATCTCGGAGCAGAGCGGAAGGATCGCAGACCGGATCATGAATGAAATGTCCCGGGGCGTGACCGGATTAAGCGCCCGGGGAATGTATTCCGGCAAGGCGCGGAACATGCTCTGCTGCGTGGTGTCAAAGAAGGAGATCAGCCAGTTAAAGGAGATCGTCCGGGAAGTGGACCAAGGTGCATTTGTGATCGTAAGCGATGTGCGTGAGGTACTTGGAGAGGGCTTTATTGAATCATAAAGGGCCTGTTTTATGCTGCTGTTTTGTCCATGGGATTTCCCTGGTTTTGTGGATTTATTTCGATAAAAAAGGAACGTAATTTGTGCTTTGTTAACAAAATTTTAAAGGAAATGGAACTTCACTTTTTTAAAATGAAAGAACTGCAACAATATTGCCAAGCTAAATGAAAGATTTTCCGGAGAATTTTGACATATCGGATATTTTTTAATTTGGATATACAGATTAGCCAAAATAAAAAAATTCTTTTTGTCTATTTCCGGTATAGTAAAAAATCTCAATTTCAAGTATGATTACAACAGATACAAAAAGCGGCCGGTGGGGGCCGGAGCGCTTCACTGTTTCATTGATGATTAAATTAATTTCTTAGAAAAAGTAGGAGGAATAGTAATGGCTAGTTTATCTTTAAGACACATTGAAAAGAGATACCCGAATGGATTCGTTGCAGTAAAGGACTTCAACCTGGAAATCGCTGATAAGGAGTTTGTCATCTTCGTAGGACCATCTGGATGTGGTAAGTCCACCACTCTTCGTATGATCGCTGGTCTGGAGGATATTTCTTCTGGTGAATTATATATCGATGGTAAGCTGGTTAATGATGTAGAGCCGAAGGATCGTGATATCGCAATGGTATTCCAGAACTATGCTCTGTATCCTCATATGTCCGTATATGACAACATGGCATTCGGCTTAAAGTTAAGAAAGACTCCAAAGGATGAGATCGACAAGCTGGTTCAGGAAGCTGCAAGAATCCTTGACCTGTCCCACTTATTAGACAGAAAGCCAAAGGCTCTGTCTGGTGGTCAGAGACAGCGTGTTGCTATGGGTCGTGCCATCGTTCGTAGCCCGAAGGTATTCTTAATGGACGAGCCTCTGTCCAACCTGGATGCTAAGTTAAGAGGCCAGATGAGAATCGAGATCTCCAAGCTGCATCAGAGACTGGAAGCAACCATCATCTACGTAACCCATGACCAGACCGAGGCTATGACCTTAGGTACCAGAATCGTAGTTATGAAGGACGGTATTGTTCAGCAGGTAGATTCTCCTCAGAACTTATACGACAAGCCAGCTAACAAGTTCGTTGCAGGCTTCATCGGATCTCCTCAGATGAACCTGGTAGATGCAACCGTTGGCAAGAGCGGTTCTGATGTAACCTTATCCTTCGGCGGCAACACCATCGCATTACCGGCAGAGAAGGCTAAGAAGCTGGAAGCTGCAGGCTATGTTGGAAAGACCGTTACCATGGGTATCCGCCCAGAAGATTTACATGATGATGAGGCTTGGTTAGCTGCTAATCCAAAGGCTGTTCTGACCGCTACCATCCGTGTATACGAGATGTTAGGTGCTGAGGTATTCTTATACTTCGATATCAACGAGACCAACTGCACCGCTCGTGTAAATCCGCGTACCTCCGCAAGAGTTGGCGATACCGTTAAGTTAGCTATGGATTTAACCAAGGTTCATGTATTCGATAAGGAAACTGAGAAGGTTGTTCTGAACTAATTCTGAAACCAGAACATTGTAATGAAAAATTAAGCAGGCGAGTGTGATACTCGCTTGCTTTTTTTATCCATTTGCATTAATATATATAAAGAAAGGTGATTATTCAGTACTTTTAAAATCAGGAAGAAAACCTTCTGAAAAATAAATGATGAAAAGCGGCAACGCATTATATAAAAAGCATGATAAAGGAGAGAATTGGCATGATTTCAAATCAGATACTTCAGACGACTATTGAGGGCTTAAAGGGAATCACCAGAATCGATTTGTGCATCTGTGATACAGAAGGCAAAGTGCTGGCAACCACATTTAACGATGCAGAAGAATATGAAAGCTCCATCTTAGCATTCGTGGACTCTCCGGCAGACAGCCAGGTGATTCAGGGATATCAGTTTTTTAAGGTATTTGACGAGCATCAGTTAGAGTACATTCTGTTAGCCAAGGGCGGCAGTGATGACGTATATATGGTAGGAAAGCTGGCAGCCTTCCAGGTACAGAACCTGCTGGTAGCCTACAAGGAGCGCTTTGATAAGGACAACTTCATCAAGAACCTGCTGCTGGATAACCTGCTGCTGGTGGACATCTACAATCGGGCCAAGAAGCTTCACATTGAGACCAATGTAAAGCGTGTGGTTTACCTGATCGAGACCCAGCATGAGAAGGATGTGAATGCACTGGAGACGGTGAGAAGCCTGTTTGCAGCCAAGACCAAGGACTTTATCACCGCTGTGGATGAGAAGAATATCATCCTGGTGAAGGAGGTTAAGCCGGGCGAGACCTACGAGGATCTGGAAAAGACCGCCAGCACCATTCTGGATATGCTGAACACTGAGGCTATGACCAAGGTTCATGTAGCCTTCGGCACCATTGTAAACGAGATCAAGGAAGTTTCCCGTTCTTATAAGGAAGCAAAGATGGCGCTGGATGTAGGAAAGATCTTCTACAGCAATAAGAACGTGGTGGCATACTCCCATTTAGGCATCGGCCGTCTGATCTATCAGCTTCCGCTGCCGCTGTGCCGGATGTTTATCAAGGAGATCTTCGACAATAAGTCCCCGGACGACTTTGACGAGGAGACCTTGACCACCATCAATAAATTCTTTGAGAACAGCCTGAACGTATCCGAGACATCCAGACAGCTCTACATCCACCGGAACACTCTGGTTTACCGTTTGGACAAGCTTCAGAAGAGCACCGGCCTGGACCTTCGGGTATTTGAGGATGCCATTACCTTCAAGATCGCATTGATGGTTGTGAAGTACATGAAGTATATGGAAAGTCTGGAATACTAAACTATGATCGAACTTACCAATGTCTGCAAGACTTACGAGACTGGAAATAAAGCATTAAAAAACGTAACCATTACCATTGACGACGGTGAATTCGTCTTCATTGTAGGGCGGAGCGGCTCCGGGAAATCGACCCTGATCAAGCTTCTGTTAAAGGAGCTGGAGCCTACCTCCGGCCGGATCGTGGTCAATGAGATGGATCTGGGGAAGATGCCTAGACGGTATGTTCCCAAGTACCGCAGAAAATTAGGGGTGGTCTTTCAGGATTTCAGGCTCCTGAAGGACCGCACCGTCTTTGAAAATGTAGCCTTTGCCCAGCGGGTGATCGGAGAGTCCACCCGCACCATTAAGGAATCCGTTCCCAGGATGCTCCAATTGGTAGGCCTGTCCTCCAAGTACAAGGTGTATCCCAGACAGCTGTCCGGCGGCGAACAGCAGCGAGTTGCCATCGCAAGGGCGCTGATCAACCGGCCGGAGGTTCTCCTGGCCGATGAGCCCACCGGAAATCTGGACAGCTTCAACACCGGCGAGATCATGAAGCTTCTGGAGGAGATCAATCGCCAGGGCACCACAGTGATCGTGGTGACCCACAGCCATGAGATGGTGGAAACGATGAAAAAACGGGTGATTACCATGGACCGCGGTCAGGTAGTCAGCGATGAGAAGGCGGTATCAATATGAGATTCAGTACATTTATCTATTGCCTGAAACAGGGAATTATCAATATACGCAGAAATTTTCTTCATTCGCTGGCTTCCGCAGCCACGATTTCTGCGTGTATTTTTTTGTTTTGCCTGTTTTACGCGATCGTGGGCAATGTAAGGCATTTTGCCAAGTCAGCCGAGACTACGGTGGGAATCACC
Source organism: Lachnospiraceae bacterium (assembly GCA_030524635.1). GTDB lineage: Bacteria > Bacillota > Clostridia > Lachnospirales > Lachnospiraceae > Caccovicinus. The sequence continues at coordinate 34,839 of JAUNGG010000033.1, read as the reverse complement.
GTATTTTTTGACGAAAACCTAAGCGAAGAGCAGATCCAGGCCATCGGCAGCCAGATCAAGGCCAGAAGCGAGGTCCAGAAGATGAACTATATCTCCGCAGATGAGGCCTGGGAGAAATTTAAGACAGAATATTTCGCAGATATGGAAAATCTGGCAGAGGGCTTTGCTGATGATAACCCTCTGGCAGGCTCCGCTTCCTTTGAGGTATTTTTAAAGGATATCAGCACACAGAATAAAATGGTAGAATTCATCTCCTCCCTGGAGGGAGTGCGGAAGGTGAATTACTCCAATGCAGCCGCAGCCGGACTCAACAGCATGAACCGGATGATCGGGATGGTATCTGCTGTGATCATTGCCGTGCTGCTGGCCGTTGCCATTTTCCTGATCAGCAACACCATCTCCGTGGCGGCCGCATTCCGGAAAAGCGAGAACCAGATCATGAAGCTGATCGGCGCAACCAATAACATGATCCGTGCGCCCTTTGTGGTAGAAGGCGTTCTCATCGGACTGGTAGGCGCCGGGATTCCGCTGCTGGTGATGTATGTTCTGTATAAAAAGGCGGTATCTTATATTGTGGCCAATTATATTATTATGACAGGAATCTTTAAGCCCCTGCCCATCGAGATGCTGCTGCCGTCTATGGTGGCTGTGGCGCTGATGCTGGGCGGCGGGATCGGATTCTTTGGAAGCTTCTTTACCATTCGGAAGCATTTAAAGGTGTAAATATAGACAGAGGTGAAGCAGATGAAATTATGGAAACGGGGAGGAATTGCGGCAGCAGCCTTGCTGCTGGCAGTGAACCTCTCTTTTCCTGCTTATGGAACAAAAAAGGACGTGGAGGCGGCGAAGAGCAGAGCCACCGCGCTGGAAGAGGAAAAGAAGAAGGTAGAGCAGACCCTTAAGAACCTGGAAGGGCAGAAGGCGGATACTGCCAGCTATGTGAAGCAGCTGGATAAGAATCTGGAAGAGCTGAGTGATGAGCTGGATACGCTGAATGGGCAGATTACCTCCAAGGAGGAGGAGATCGCGGTGACCCAGGAGGAGCTGGAGGAAGCCAGGAAGACGGAGGAGAAGCAGTATGTCGCCATGAAGCTGCGGATCAAATATATGTACGAGAAGGGCGACACCAGCTTTATCGATATGCTGCTGGAGGCAAAGAATTTCTCTGAGCTGTTAAACCGGGCGGAATATATCAGCAAGATCTCCGAGTATGACCGGCAGCAGCTGGACGCCTACGCCGCCACCAAGCAGGCCATCGCAGACCATGAGGTCAAGCTGGAGGGAGAGCGGCAGGAGCTTCTCACCCTTCAGGAATCCACCGAGGCGAAGCATGCATCGGTGGAGCAGCTTCTTTCCGTAAAGCAGAACGAGCTGAAGAATTACGAGACCAAGATCGCATCTGCCCAGGGCCAGATCAATGAATATGAGAAGGACATTGAGGCTCAGGAGGAGAAGATCAAGCAGATCGAGGCAGAGATCAAGCGGAAGGAAGAGGAGGAAGCCAAACGAAAGGCGGAGGAAGAAAAACGGAAGGCAGAAGAAGCGAAAAAGAAGGCATTGGCAGCAAATTCGTCCAATAATTCGAATAGTATCGCCAGCTCAGGAAATACTAAGTTTATATGGCCCTGCCCCTCCAGCCGTCGGGTCACCTCCGGGTTCGGCGGCAGAAGTTCACCCACAGAGGGCGCTTCCAGCAACCATAAGGGGATCGATATCGGAGCCAGCACCGGAAGCAGCATTGTGGCAGCGGCAGACGGCGTAGTCAGCATTGCTACCTACAGCGCATCCGCAGGAAACTATGTGATGATCAGCCATGGCGGCGGTCTTTCCACGGTGTACATGCACTGCTCCAAGTTAAATGTTTCCACCGGACAGTCAGTGAAGCAGGGACAGGTGATCGCCAAGGTAGGCTCCACCGGATATTCCACCGGGCCCCACCTGCACTTCGGAGTCCGCAGCGGCGGGACCTATGTGAACCCTACGAAATATGTAAGTCCGTAGGAAGGGAAAAAAGAGGCCAAAAAGTTAGGAGACGAGAAAATTGGAAAGTAAAAATAAATTTTGGAAGGGCGTTCTCATCGGTGCGCTGGTGACCGCATTCGCCGGTCTTTTGATCGTGGGAATGTCGGCAGGGATCTTTCTGGTAGGAAGAAGCGTGATCCGAAACCAGATCCAGACCCAGGCCCAGAACGGCGGCTCCGGGACTGGAACCGGCACCGGGAACAGCGCAAATATCGACTGGAGCCAGGTACAGTACAAGGCAAAACGGATCCAGTCCATCATCCAGCAGTACTTTCTGTTCGATGAAGACGGAAAACAGGTGGAGGAATATATCTATAAGGGCCTGATGGCCGGCCTGGACGACCCCTATTCCGTTTACTACACGGAGGAAGAGTTTAACGATCTGATGGAGGACACCACCGGAGAATACTGCGGCATCGGCGCCATGGTGACCAAGAACATGGTGACGGGAACGGTTTCCATTGCCAAGGTCTTTAAAGGAAGCCCGGCAGAGGAAGCCGGACTGCGCAACGGCGATATCTTTTACCAGGTGGGGGATGTGGAGGTAACCTCCGACATGGACCTGGATATTCTGGTAAAGCAGCACGTAAAGGGCGAGGAGGGCACTACCGTCCATCTGAAGATGTACCGCCCCTCTGACGAGGACTACGTGGAGATGGATGTGATAAGACGCCAGATCGAGGTTCCCACTGTAGAATATGAGATGAAGGCAGATCACCTAGGATACATCATGGTAAGCCAGTTCGACGATGTGACCACAGAGCAGTTTAAAGCTGCCATCAGCGACCTGGAAAGCCAGGGAATTGAAGGCCTGCTTATCGACCTGCGGGGAAATCCAGGGGGCGTACTGGACACTGCAGTGGATATGCTGGACTACATGCTGCCGGACGATCTGGGACAGTATTCCGAAGGGGACGGAGCCAACAAGGGAAAAACTCTGATCGTATCCATTGCAGACCGGAACGAGCAGGGAGAGAAATATTACTGCAAGGACGGCCACAGCGTGGATATTCCGGTAGTGATTCTGATGGATGGAAACTCCGCCAGCGCATCCGAGGTATTCGCCGGAGCCATGCGCGACTATGACCGGGCCGACCTGGTAGGCACCACCAGCTTTGGAAAAGGAATCGTGCAGAGTCTGCTGCCCTTAGGCGATGGCTCCGCGGTGAAGCTGACCACAGCCCACTACTATAGTCCAAGCGGCTTTGATCTCCACGGAGTGGGCCTGGAGCCAGACGTGGAAGTAGAATATGAGTATCCAGAGGAGGCAAATCAGGTTGGTGATGGAGGGAATGAGGGCGACGGCAGTGAAGCCGGCGCAGGAGAAGAAGAACTGCCGGATAATCAGCTTGAGAAGGGTCTGGAGGTTCTGAAGGAGAAGGTTGAGGAAGCACGGAAGGCTGGAGATGGAAACGGAATCAGCAGCCTGGTGCCGGCAGCGTAGGGATTAAGGATGAGCAGATGAAACAGAGCGCTGTGAAAAATCCATCAAGGTATTTTTGCATGTTAAAGAAGGAACAAAAGCTCCTGCCAATGGCCAGCAAGCCATTAGCAGGAGCTTTATTTGCTTCTCCAGTCATCACATTGTTATTATCATATTTCAGCCAATTTTTTCAAATCCGCCACAAACTGCCGGACAGCTTCCTCCTTCGTAGCCCAGGAGGTAACAAAACGGACAGCGGTATGATCTGCATCAATCGCCTGCTGATTCTGGAACTGATAATTCTCACGAAGCTTTTCAATCAGGTCATTTGGCAGGATGGGAAATTGCTGGTTGGTGGCAGAATCTGAGAAAAAAGCAAATCCGCATTCTACAAAAGCCTTCTTTAAGATTATAGCCATCTCATTTGCGTGGGAGGCCATCTCATAAAACAGGTGATTCTGGAACAGCTCCTCAAACTGGATTCCCAGCAAAAATCCCTTTGCCAGCATAGCACCCTTCTGTTTGATCATAAAACGGAAATCTGGCTTCAGATCCGGGTGTGTGATCACCAGTGCTTCCCCAAACAAAGCGCCATTCTTCGTGCCGCCAATGTAGAACACATCTGTCAGGCGGGCAATATCCGCCAGGGACAGATCATTGATGGAGCTAGTGAGAGCAACACCTAAACGGGCACCGTCCAGGAACAGATATAAATCATGCTGCCTGCAGTAACGGGACAAAGCCTCCAGCTCTGCCAACGTGTACTGAGTGCCGATCTCAGTGGTATTAGAAATATAAACCATCTTCGGCTGCACCATATGCTCATCTGTATGCCAGTCCAGAGTCTTCTGAATCAGCTCCGGCGTTAATTTTCCGTCCGGTGCAGGCTGAGTCAAAACCTTGTGGCCAGTAGATTCAATCGAACCAGTTTCATGGACATTAATGTGCCCGGTCTCCGCAGCGATCACCGCCTGATGCGGGCGGAGCGCAGCGCTGATAGTGATCATATTCGTCTGGGTGCCGCCTACAATGATGTGGATATCCACATCATCCCGCCGGATCTCCTTCTTGATCAGCTCCTTCGCATGCTCCGTGTGGGTGTCCATGCTGTAACCGGCATGCTGGTCTAAGCTGGCCTCAATCATGGTCTCCATAATCCGTGGGTGCGCTCCCTCGCTGTAGTCATTATTAAAGCAATACATGTTTCTGTTCCTCCAGTTATTTTTATTTCTTATCTTGCTGTAATGGGCCGGTCGGCAAGCCACTGCTTTACCGTACTCAAGCTGACCTTAATAATCTCAGAAATTGTCTCAGGCGTCATCTTTCGGTCTGCAAGGGCATAGGCGGTTTCTTTGGCCTGTTCGATTCTACCTTCGGTATACCATTTCTCACTGATTTCACACATTTCCAGATACCCTCCTTCCTCACATTTTAATACGTGGACACGTTTTGACAGATCACCCTGGCTTAAGTCATTTGGATCTGTGGTCTTAAAATATTCCATCAGCCTTGCTGTATCACTGCCATCATCTACCGCTGCATTTACATACAGGATGTAGATCCCATCGTCATATGGCACGTCTGTATTTTCAAAATATTTCTTTACCTGGTAAGTTGTTTTCCCAGCTTCCCACAGATCCGTCTCGCTGATATATATGATATGCACGTCAGGCATTTCACTGTATGTCTTTCCCTTCTGTAGGTATTCGCTGTCAATCATGGAGCCGTAGAACCTTGTCCGTCTGGCATGGTCGATGGTATCAGCCCTCTGTACTTCCAGGTTGATCAGACGTTTATCCCCGTCTTCCGCCAGCACATCAAGCACCGCATCGTGGGACGAGATATGTGCAATGCGGTATTGAGTCCGGACCTCCTTTACGATAAGCGTCTTAATACCGGTCAGCACACGCAGCACATGCTGACAGGCAGCCTTATCCTTCAAGGCTACGGTCATAAATACATCGCTGAACAAGGTTAAGCTTCTCGCTTCCGCAATGCGGCGCTCACGGGCCTTTATAACGCTTTCATCCTCGATCGGCTGCCTATGGATTGGATCTGCAGCTGCTTCAAGCGTATCAGCAATTTTTATCAAGTGGGATCACCTCATTTCCTGTATTCCTTTTCATTCTACCATTGCCTAAGTCAAATTGCAAGCAAGCAGGCCTAAAAATAAGGAAAAATTCGGAAATTCGGTAATAAAGGCAGCAGAAGGCTGTCAGACATTGGGCTTATGTTGAAGGGAAACAACCCGCAGCTGTGTAATAAACAGACATAACTGACTGGTTCAAAAAGCATAAACGCAAAAAACGAGGCACAAAGCGTGCCTCGTTCCTTCCTATATTGGTCTGAATCAAAATTCATCCTTATCCCCTCAGGATTCCTTCCCATCCCCATTCTCCATGCCGTCTTCCGTCTCCGCCTGCTGGCTTGCCAGAAGCCCCAGAAGCACGCCCTGAGCGATCCACTGATTCTTGTCTGACAGATCACCAAAAATTCGGGTAATATCCTTTTTCGACGGGCTGGAATAATCATTTCCCGAAATCCGGTATTCCGGATAACGATTCTCCGAATATCCTACAATATAGTCAATCGATGCATGAAAAATATCAGCCATCCGCATCAGTAGATCGATGCTGGGTTCATTCTTTCCATTCTCATACGCACTGATCATCTTCTGGGAAACATTCAGCTTCATCCCCAGGCTGATCTGACTCATATTTTTCTCTTTCCTTAATTCTGCAATTCGATTCATCGTTCCCTCCGATTGAGACTTCCACCCCGAAAGGCGGCGAATAATAACAAATTAATTTTGGTGAGAGTCACAAATTAGTAAAAAGTATTAAAAAGAAAACATTTCATATTCCTTTATTCTATGAAAAAATGATTGACTCTAATATTCATAAAAGGTATAATGATACCTGAAAAAGTTATAAAAACTCATAAAGTGACTAAAATCGCCAGATAATTTAACGAAATGGAGGTATCGCTTGAAGGCTTCAAATTCGAATTCCCCAGACCCGAATTCCCAAAATCTGATAGAAGAATTCATCACCAGCCAGGTCACCAAACGTGGACTGGACGAGCGAACCGCCAAGGCATACCGATTGGATCTGGAGCATCTGTATACGTGGCTGGAGCAGGATCCGGCCATAGCCACAACGAAAGAAGGAGGGGCTGATGCGGATACCGCGACAGGCACCGCAGAAGAGGGTGCATTTTCCTCCAATTTCAGCTGGGAAGAAAAAATGGAAACCTATCTGAATTACCTTTCCAGAGAAAAAGGTCTCCGTTTCTCCACCGTATCCAGAAAATACCGGGTGTTCGGTTACTACTTATCCTATCTGGTCGCACAGGGATTCCTTCCAGGCTGCCGTCCTTTGAAGCTGGTCTGCCAGACCAAGGAAGAACCGGCCGACAACCTGCTTTCCAAGCAGGAGGTAGACGCATTCTTCCATGCATTAGACCGGGAATACGCAGGACTGGACAGCGATTTCCGCCGGCGAGTCTGCCTCCGCGACCGGGTCATGATGGAGCTGTTATTTTATCACGGCATTGAAGTCAGCGAGCTGCTGCGAATGGAAGTATCGGACTACAACCGAAAAACTGCCATTCTTATTATACGCAGAAAAAGAGAAAAAGACTGCACGGTTCATCTGTTTTCCTCCTCTCTTCGGGAACAGATGGAACAATGGCTGTCAGAACATGAGTACTTCGAACACGGCGGCGAATACCACAACCGAATGTTTCTGTCCAAGCTGGGAAGACCTCTTTCCATGAAGATGGTCATCAATATCTTTGAAAAGTACCGGGTACGGGCGGGAATTGAAAAGGAATGCACACCGAAGGATCTGAAGAACAGCATGAAGCGATATGCCAAGGAGCTGTTGGTAGAGCAGTGCAGTTAAATTGATTTGGTTTAAGGAATCAGGTTATCCTACAAAGATTGTCCAGGTAAAATCGTCGCATTGCCGCGTTTTGCCAGGACAGTCAATATAGATAAAGGATTTCATTCGGGCAGAAGATAAGCAGATGCAAGATACAAAACACAGGAAAAAGTCTTATCGATCTGGTCGAAATGGCGAAGCCTGCTCAAAATTGGCAGCAGTTCAGATAACAATGTCTTTTAGAAATTTTGAAGCCAGGTTATGAGATTCGCCAGGGGGAGGAAACAAGTATGTGGTACGCCTTACAGGTGAGAACTGGTAAGGAAGAAGAGGTTGCCTGTGCATGCAGGCGGATCGTTCAAGAAGATGTTCTGGAAGAATGCTTCATTCCAAAGACAGAACGGATGAAGCGGTATGAAGGGAAATGGCACAAAATGCAGGTCCCAATGTTTCCAGGATATCTGTTTTTAGTTACAGAGAAAATTGAGGATGTACATAAGAAATTAAGGACAATTCCGGCAATGACGAAAATCCTTGGGGATGGAAGCGAGTTTATTCCCATCCATAAGGAGGAAGAAGAGTTTCTGAAGTCCATCGGAAATGAAGAGCATCTGGTGGAAATGTCTCTTGGATATCTGGAGAATGATGAAGTTGTGATCCAAAGCGGGCCAATGAAAGGAATGGGCGGAAAGATCAAGAAGATCAACCGGCACAAGAGAGTGGCTGTGGTGGAGGTGCAGATGTTTGGGAGATTGATGGAAGTGCAGATGGGAGTGGAGGTGTTGGGGGAGGTTGGAAAAAACTCATCTTGCATGAAAAATAAAAAGGAATAAAAAATGATAATTAGAGAAACAAGAATTAAAAAAATAGGTTTATTGGCGGCTGCCGGTGCAGCTATTTGTCTAAATTGCCATCCTGCCTTCGCTGCTGACGGCTGGAAGCAGGAAGATGGAAAGAGTTATTACATACAAAATGAACAGCGATTAACCGGTCAATGGTTTAGCCTGGAGCGGGAAGTCCATTATCAGCAGAAGCTTCCCTCTGATCTGGTCAAAGAAGATGAAATCGTGACAGACTGGTATTATGCCGGCTCAGATGGGGCTGTCTATAAAAATGGCTGGTATGAGATCGATGGCAATTTTTATTATTTCAATGGCGGCGGCGTTAATGTCCGAAAAAATTGGGTAACAATCGGCGATGACCGTTATTATGCAGACGAGCAGGGCATTCGGAAACAGGATGGTTGGTTTTCCATTACAAATGTAAATGCAAAAGGTGTGGAATATACAAACTGGTATTATGCTAAGTCAGACGGTGTGTTGTATCGAAATGGCTGGTACAACATCGATGGAAATCAATATTATTTTGATGGAAGTGGAAACTCACCTAGAAAGAACTGGGTCAACGTAGGCACAGACCGTTACTACGTGGATGAAAAAGGCATTCAGCAGACAGGCTGGTTTGCCATCACAGGTGAGGATGCTCAGGGAGTAAAATATGAAAAATGGTATCTTGCTGGAAATAATGGGGTTTTGGTACGAGGCTGCTGGTTCCAATTAGAGAATGATTGGTATTTCTTTGATGCAAACGGTTTTAACTATCGGAAACGATGGTATGTGGATCCCGATACGAAGCAGCGCTATTATCTGAAGGAAGATGGTGTATTAGAAGATGATGGCTGGTTTGCCATCACCGGTGAAAATAGCCAGGGAGTAAAATATGAAAACTGGTATTATGCTAAACCAGACGGCAACGTGTATACCGATTGCTATGAAACGATTGACGGCAAACGATATGGATTCGATGCAAATGGTCTGATGTATAAAAATCGCTGGATTACCAAAAACGATAATCGTTCCCTCTATGCAGATGAAAATGGCGTAATTACGACACAGGGTTGGTTTAATGTCGTTACAAAGGATGAAGAAGGAAATGATGTAGATAACTGGTATTATGCAGACGCCTCTGGTTATGTTCATCGAAGCGAAAAAAGCAAATGGAGCACGATTAATGGTGAGCGCTATTACCTTAGCAGGAGCGGCCGGATTACAACTGGCTGGGTGGATGATAAGATCGCCTTTTGTGGAGACAATGGAGCGGCCCTGAAAGGCTGGCAGTATTTGGAGATACCAGAGGACTGGATATCGGATGATGATTATATTTCAGATTACGTCAGTGACCATGGAGATAAGGCCTATTTTTACTTCCATCCAAATACTGGGAAAAAGAAATATGCTACCTCTGGCAGATATAAAGTCATGGAAATCGATAAGAAGGAATATTGTTTTGATAATTATGGGATTATGCAGACAGGATGGGTAAAGTATTCTTCAAAGAATCCTGCAGTATCCGGATATCGATATTTTGAAACAGTTGACGATGCAGAAGAACAGGCAGGAAATTCTGTTCTTTCTCAGTGGAGATATTTGAAAGATCCAGAAGAATTAGATGGTTCCGGTGAATCCGGATGGTACTACTTTGGTTCAAACGGGTATGCATATGCAGCACCAGCAGGAAAAGAATTTGGTATTCGCAAGATTAATGGAAAGAATTATTTATTTGATGAGTTTGGAAAAGCCCGTCGAGGATTGGTAGAACTAGATGGCGAATTTTATTATTTTGGAAAAGGTACTAATGGATTAGAAGGCGCCAGTGGACGTATTACCATTGAAGATGGAGTAGACAGCAATGTGGTTTATTACTTTGATTCAAACAGTAAAGGAGTCACGGGAATCCAAAATGGATATTTCTATTACAAGGGTAGATTGCAGACCGCAGAGAAAGATGTGAAATACCAGGTGTTTGATATCCCTAACGTGGGGAAACGATTGGTGAATTCTTCAGGTAAAGTCATGAAGGGAACGAAAGTAAAAGACGGAATGGACCAGGAGTGGGTGGTATCTGGAAGCGGAGAGATTACTACTTTTGGAGATAATGGCGTGGCTGGAGTGGTTGAGCCGGAGGAACTGATTGTGGATTAGTTGGTGATGGTTGTTTCTCAATTTTCAGTTGAATAGTTGTGGACTATGGATGATGGGAGTCTTTAATAGCATTTTACATGAAGTTTTCATCCCGAATAATAACCACAATGATTAAACATAGAAAATGTAATACTGGCTTGGTTGAATTCTCAGCCTTGCTCGGTACAGATGAGGAGAGATATCATGAAGAATTACACAATCGCGGTTTCCGATATGGGTTATGTAGGTCTTTTCATTGCCACGCTGCTGGTTTAGCATCACAAAGTTTATGCTGTGGATATTATCCTGCAGAAAGTTGAACTGATTAACAATCGAAAAGCCCCGATTCAGGATGAATATATCGAGAAGTATTTGGCCGAAAAGATTGATCTGGTCATAAAAATAAATCCGAACGCTATCTGGTCATCAAGTCCACAGTGCCGGTTGGATATACGGCTTCCGTCTGGGAGAAGTACGACTGCAAGAACATCATCTTCAGACCTGAATTCTTGCGTGAGAGTAAAGCCTTCTATGACAATTTGTACCCCAGCAGGATAATCGTTGGCACAGATATCGAAGATGAGCGACTGACACAGGCCGCACACACCTTCATTGAGCTACTCCAAGATGGCGCAATCAGAGAGAATATAGACACGCTGTTTATGGGCTTCACCGAGGCAGAGGCGGTCAAGCTGTTTGCCAACACCTATCTTGCACTGCGCGTCGCATATTTCAATGAACTCGATACCTACGCAGAGAGGCGACACCATTATCGTAGACCGGTACGACAAGTGCCTGGATGATGTAAAAGACAAGGTTTACATGAGGGATCTGTTCGGCAGGGATTGAGGAGTAATTTGTAAGCTTATTCACAGTTGAAAGAATAATGAGGTTAGAAACTATGGGCTATATGGAAAGATACGAACAGTGGCTGACTGATGAGTTCTTCGATGAGGTAACTCATAAGGAACTTGAAGCCATTAAAGATGAAAAAGAAATCGAAGATCGCTTCTATCGTGATCTTGAGTTTGGCACGGGTGGACTGCGCGGTGTAATGGGTGTTGGTACCAACCGCATGAACAAGTACACCGTTGGTAAAGCAACGATGGGTCTTGGCAGATATCTGCTGGATACCTATGGCGCAGAAACCTGTAAAGAGCGCGGTGTGGTCATCGGATACGATACCCGCAATAATAGTGAATTCTTCTCCCGCACAGCAGCGAATGTGCTGAGTGGAATGGGTATCCGTGTATATCTTCATGTACATGCCCGTCCTACTCCACAGCTTTCTTTTTCAGTGAAATTCTGGAATGCGCTGGCGGGCGTTGTTGTTACTGCCAGCCACAATCCGAAAGAGTATAACGGTTACAAAGTATATAACGAGTTTGGCTGCCAACTGGTTCCTGGGCAGGCGAAACAAGTTATAAGCTATGTCAATGCCATCACGGATTACCACACCATAAGTTTTACTGGTGATGATTTGCTGATTTTTATGGCGGATGTGACAGATAACTTTGTTATGGCGGTATTGAAACAAAGCCAATATGAAGATACTGCGGCTAAACAGAATCTGAAAATCGTATACACGCCTCTCCACGGTACAGGTAATGTTCCTGTCCAGAAGGTACTCCGTGTGGATGGATTTACACAGATTGATGCCGTTGCAGACCAGGTGAATCCGGATGGCAATTTTCCAACGGTCGTCTCTCCGAACCCGGAAGATAGACGTGCATTGGAGCTAGGCATAGCGCAGGCAAAACGTACTGGTGCGGATATTGTCCTTGGAACGGACCCTGACAGCGACCGTGTGGGCATTGCGGTGAAGACAGCCGATGAGTATCAGCTGATGACTGGTAATCAAGTTGGTGCACTGCTGATGAACTTCATTTTGACGCACACAGATATGAGCAAATATCAGCATCCCGCTGTGGTCAAGACCGTTGTTACCTCAGAGCTGGGCGCAGATATTGCCCGCAAGCACGGTATTACGGTGTTCTCTACGCTGACTGGTTTCAAGTTCATCGGCGAGAAGATCACCCAGTTTGAACAGGCAAAGATAAAAGAAAATAAAGAACAGGACTACGATTTCTTGTTTGGTTATGAGGAATCGTATGGTTACCTCGTTGGCACTCATGCCCGCGATAAGGATGCTGTTGTGTCCAGCTTGTTGATCTGTGAGATGGCGGCAGAAGCAAAAGCGAACGGAAAGACACTTCTGGACGAGATGAATGCAATCTATGACGAGTATGGTTATTATCGCGATGCGCTGGATAGCTTTACTTTAAAAGGTAAGGACGGTCTGGAGAAAATCGCTTCCATGATGACGGAACTGCGGGCATCTGGTTCGCCGTTCGCGGATACTGCGTTTGTGATGGACTACAGCAAGCCTGTGGATGCAGAGGAAGGCTTTGGAACGTTGCCGACCTCTAATGTCTTAAAGTACGTTCTGGAGGATGGTTCTTGGATTGCGATTCGTCCGTCTGGCACGGAGCCGAAGATCAAAATTTATTACAGCATCAAGGGTGCAGTTAAGGCTGCAGCTGAAAAAAAGCTGGAAGAAATAAAAAATATAATTCAGACAAAACTTGATTTGAAATAACGGGGGACAAAAGCAAATGAATATTATTTTACTTTCTGGGGGTTCTGGTAAGCGCCTTTGGCCTCTATCTAATGATGTGCGCAGCAAGCAGTTTATTAAGCTGTTCAAAGACGGCGATAACTATGAGTCGATGGTGCAGCGAGTATATCGACAGATTACAACGGTAGATGTCGACGCAAAAATTACCATTGCGACCAGCAAATCTCAGGCGAGTGCAATCAAGAATCAGCTTGGAGAGAAAGCATCCATCTGCGTGGAGCCGTGCCGCCGTGACACCTTCCCAGCAATCGCTCTAGCTGCGACGTACCTCTACGACGAACTGGGAATTGGCGAGGATGAAGCTGTTGTGGTCTGCCCAGTTGATCCTTATGTTGACAACACCTACTACGAAGCGGTAAAGACTTTGCACGAGTTGGCGGAACAGGGCGGCGTAAACCTCACGCTGATGGGCATTGAGCCGACCTATCCTTCTGAAAAGTATGGCTACATCATCCCGGAGAATGGCGAAAACATTAGCAAGGTCAAGGAATTCAAAGAGAAGCCGAACAAGGAAACTGCAAAGAAATACCTTGCTCAGAATGCCCTTTGGAACGCCGGTATCTTTGCTTTTAAGCTGGGCTATTTGCTGGATAAGGCTCACAGCATGATTGAATTTGAAGATTATCGAGACCTTTTCAATAAATATGACACACTTACGAAGATTAGCTTTGACTATGCGGTTGTTGAGAAGGAAACGAGCATTCAGGTGTTGCGCTTTAGCGGCGATTGGAAGGACGTTGGAACTTGGAACATGATGGCCGAGGTCATGGCTGATAAGGCCAAGGGCAAGGCTATCCTTGATGAAACCTGCGAAAACACTAACGTAGTGAACGAACTGAATATCCCAATCCTCTGTATGGGATGCAAAGACCTCGTTGTCGCGGCAAGCGGCGATGGCATCCTGATCTCTGATAAAGAGCGTAGTGGCTATATGAAACCTTACGTTGAGAAAATTGAGACAGAAGCAATGTATGCTGAGAAGTCGTGGGGTACATACACGGTCATCGATGTGCAGCCGGGATCAATGACAGTCAAGGTGTCTATGAAAGCCGGTGAACATATGACCTACCATATGCACAACTACCGCGAAGAAGTCTGGACCATCGTTTCTGGTAAAGGTAAGGCCATTGTGGACGGCATGGAGCAGATTCTCCGTACAGGTGATGTGATCACCATCGCAGCTGGCTGTAAGCATACGGTTGAGGCAATTTCTCCTTTGGACATTGTAGAAGTTCAGTTGGGTAATGAGATCAGCGTGGCGGACAAGATTAAGTTCTCTGAAGAAATTCAGTTCCCGTTGGATTAAACGGTGACAGAGTAATGGAGATATTGAAATTACTGCCTTGTGGAAAAGACTATCTTTGGGGTGGAACACGGCTGAGAGATGAATACGGGAAGAAGATTAACCTGACACCGTTGGCGGAAACGTGGGAGTGTTCCGTTCACCCGGATGGGCCGTGTGTAATTGCAAACGGTGAATTCAAGGGGCAGACGCTTCCCACAGTGCTGAAGCAGCATCCGGAGTTTTTGGGCGCAAAAGTGAAGAATGGTGAACTGCCTGTTCTAGTGAAGTTCATTGATGCCAAGAAGGATTTGTCTGTTCAAGTTCACCCTGACGATGAATATGCCAAGGACCATGAAGGCGACAATGGTAAAACAGAGATGTGGTATGTCATTGACGCGGATGAAGGAGCGAGCTTGATCTATGGCTTCAAGCATACGGTGACAGAAGAAATCCTTCGTCATGCTCTTGAAACGGGAACGCTGGACAAGCATTTGCAAAAAGTGGAAGTCCACAAGGGTGATACCTATTTTGTCCCGGCTGGAACGGTACATGGCATTGGAAAAGGTATCTTGATTGCGGAAATCCAGGAAAGCTCCAATGTGACCTATCGTGTTTATGACTATGACCGCATAGATAAGAACGGCCAGAAGAGAGAATTGCATTTCGATAAGGCTATTCGGATCATGAATATGAAAACTCAAAAGCAATCGGAGAGAAAGCGTTGTCTGACACATTATTATCCTGGTTGCTCACGAGAAGTGCTATGTCGATGTAAATATTTTGAAACAGAGAAAATAAATGTAAAGACTGGTTTTTCATTTTCTGTTAAAGATGAGTCATTTCAAGTGCTCTTGTGTTTATCGGGAAACGGTCAAGTTGAATCGGCAGATGGAGAAATGAAACCAGTTCGATTTGTTAAAGGCGATTGTTTGTTTTTACCAGCAGGAATTGGACGATGTTATCTGCTGGGAGACACGGAATTGTTAAAAATCAGATGTTGATTGCATATAGGGGGATAAAAATGAAAGGTATCATTCTGGCCGGAGGCTCCGGCACGCGCCTTTATCCGTTGACGAAAGTGACTTCAAAGCAGTTACTTCCGATTTATGATAAGCCTATGATCTATTACCCCATGTCTGTCCTCATGAATGCGGGCATCAGGGACATTCTGATTATATTCACACCACAGGATACACCGCGATTCCAAGACTTGCTGGGTGACGGTCATCAGTTTGGTGTGAACCTCACCTACGCTGTTCAGCCTTCCCCGGACGGACTGGCCCAAGCGTTTATCATCGGTGCTGACTTCACCGGTGAAGACACTGTAGCGATGGTCTTGGGCGACAATATCTTCGCAGGACACGGTTTGAAGAAGCTCTTGAAAGCTGCTGTGGAGAATGCAGAGTCCGGAAAGGGTGCTACTGTGTTTGGCTACTATGTGGACGACCCGGAGCGTTTCGGCATTGTTGAATTTGACAAGGATGGCAAGGCGATTTCTATTGAAGAAAAGCCTGCGCATCCGAAGAGTAACTACTGTGTGACCGGCCTGCATTTCTATGACAACCGGGTTGTAGAGTATGCAAAGAATCTGAAGCCTTCTGCCCGTGGAGAGCTGGAAATCACCGATCTGAACCGGATCTATCTGGAAGATGGGACATTGAACGTGGAGCTGCTGGGCAAGGCTTTACCTGGCTGGACACCGGCACCCATGAAAGTCTTGTGGACGCCACAGATTTCGTAAAGACAATTGAGCAGCATCAGCACCGCAAGATTGCCTGCCTGGAGGAAATTGCTTTTCTGAATGGCTGGATCAGCCGAGATGATGTGCTGGAAGTCTATGAGGTTTTAAAGAAGAACCAGTATGGCCAATACCTAAAGGATGTTCTGGATGGAAAGTATCTGGATGCAATCCATGATGGTATTATGGATTTTAAGCAGAAATAACATCGATATTCAAAAAATAACAAAAGGAAGAAATACAATGAAAAAATATTTGATTACCGGTTGTGCCGGATTTATTGGCTCCAACTTTGTTTACTACATGCTGAAGAAATACGATGATATTCTCCTGGTCAACCTGGATAAACTGACTTATGCTGGTAACTTGGAAAACCTCAAGGGCGTAGAGGGTGACGCGCGCCATGTGTTTATGCAGGGGGATATCTGTGACAAGGAATTGGTTGCTTCTCTGTTCGAGAAGTATGATTTCGATTATGTCATCAACTTTGCAGCTGAATCCCATGTGGATCGCTCCATTGCGAATCCGGAGATCTTTGTCCAGACCAATGTGATGGGTACGGTGAATCTGCTCCAGAGAGCAAAGGAAGCCTGGTATGACACAGCCACCAAGACCTGGAAAGCGGGCAAGAAATACCTGCAGGTTTCTACCGATGAGGTTTATGGCGCTCTGGGCGCTGAGGGATACTTCATGGAGACTACGCCCATTAATCCGCACAGTCCGTATTCTTCTTCCAAGGCCAGTGCCGACCACTTTGTGCAGGCATTCCATGATACCTACGGCATGCCCATTAACATCACTCGCTGCTCCAACAACTACGGTCCTTACCAGTTCCCAGAGAAGCTGATTCCGCTGATGATCAACAATGTCAAGCATCACAAGCAGCTTCTGGTTTACGGTGATGGTATGCAGATCCGTGACTGGCTGTATGTGGAGGATCACTGCAAGGCCATCGATATGGTCGCCAATGATGGAAAGATCGGCAAGGTCTATAACGTGGGTGGTCACAATGAGCGCCCCAACATTTTCATCGTCAAGACCATTATCCAACAGCTTCATGACCGACTGAAGGATGAAGGAATCTCCGAAGACCTGATCAAGCACGTGGAAGATCGTCTGGGCCATGACCGCCGCTATGGCATCGACCCGACCAAAATCAAGAATGATCTTGGCTGGTATCCGGAGACCCCGTTTGAGAAAGGCATTGTCCTGACCATTGACTGGTATCTGGAGCATGAGGACTGGATGAACAATGTGACCAGCGGCAATTATCAGAAATACTACGAAGAAATGTACAAGGCAAAGGCTGAGGTATAAGGAATGAAGTTGACTGCAAGATGCTCTATCTGTCCACGGACTGTGTATTCGATGGACAGGGAACGGAAGCGTGGCAACCGGATTGCAAGGATTATCAGCCACTGAATGTCTACGGCCAGACCAAACTGGAAGGGGAACTGGCAGTCACCAATACATTGGAGAAATGCTTCATCGTCCGTATTGCTTGGGTGTTTGGTATGAATGGCAAGAACTTCATTAAGACCATGATCAATGTAGGCAAGACCAATGAGGAGGTCCGGGTTGTCAATGACCAGATCGGAACGCCGACCTACACATTCGATTTGGCCCGCCTTCTGGTGGATATATGCGAGACAGAGAAGTATAGCTATTATCACGCTACAAATGAGGGCGGCTACATCAGCTGGTATGACTTCTGCTGCGAGTTCTATAAGCAGTATGGTCTGAAAACCAAGGCTATCCCGGTGACAACAGAGGAGTACGGCCTTAGCAAGGCAGCTCGCCCTTTCAACAGCAGACTGGACAAGAGCAAGCTGGTTGAGAATGGCTTTAAGCCGCTGCCTACCTGGCAGGATGCTGTCAGCCGGTACCTGAAGGAAGTGCAGTTGTAATATTGTTAGAAAAGACAGCGAGGGACAATTTGAGATAGGTGCAAGATAATCATTGGTGGATTTTTTCTAAGACTATGTCAAAGTATTCAGTTAAATACCAGGAAAACAAGAAGGAGAAGTTAAAATTCTGAGTGCTGAGTGATGATTAGCAGGCTGGTGTGCGAGATAGTGAACCAGCGATAGCTTTACATGTGATAGTTGGGATGATTTCCTAGGAAAGAATTATTGGGTTACTGCGTGGAATATCTCCTAGGCAAAGCTTGCTGATAATTAATAATTGTGAGTCAATAATTGTGGAGGAGAGGTCTTTAGTGGAAAGAAGAAATGTGGGGGCAATAGAAGCTGGGAAGAGAATTGTTGTCAGTGAGGAATGTGTAAGAAACACTTCAGTTCTCAATGGAGAAAAAGAAAGATATCCAGGACTTGATGGACTGAGAACCTACGCAATTTTAGGCATTATCGTCATGCACGTTTTGGCAAATGGCGGATATGATTTACAAGGTTTCATTGGTCAAAAAATGATTCCTTCATTCTATAATTTGGTCTTCCTTTTCATGATGGTGAGCGCGTTTGGCATGTGCTGCGGTTATTATAATCGGATTCGTAATGGAAGCATTTCTGTGGACAGGTTTTACAACAGAAGATTCTCTAGAATTTGGCCATTCTTCGCAGTGCTTAACGTTTTGAATGTGGTAATAGCTCCGAGCAAAAGCGTGTTATATGAAATGTTTGCCAATTTAACAATATGTTTTGGGTTGCTCCCAAATGTACGGATGAGCGTGATTGGAGTTGGCTGGACACTCGGCGTAATTTTTGTGTTCTATTTACTGTTCCCCTTTTTTTGCTATCTGATGGGAAATAAGAAAAGAGCATACTTAACCCTGGGAGTTTCATTCATATTTAACATATTATGCACTATCTATTTTCATACGGACAGATCGAATATCGTCTATTCATCGGTGTATTTCGTTGTTGGCGGCCTGATTTACTTAAACAGAGAAAAAATGAAGCAGTTTGTAGAGCGTAAAAAGCTGCTATCAATTCTGCTTATGTTCTTCACATTACTTCTGTATTTTAAGATTGGTGAAAATACGGTAACAATGGTTTTAGCCTGCGGATCGTTCCTTGTTGTTGCATTGGAATGTAGAGAGATGGGAATACTCAGCAACCCATTTACTAAATTCATCAACGGTATCAGTTTTGAAATGTACCTTTGCCATATGGCGATATATCGGGGGTTAGAAAAACTGAATTTAGCGCATGTGTTTGATAATGATGTGATGTCGTATATAACAATGTGTTTAGGTACAGTCTTGGGTACAGCAGCGTTCTCGGTAGCAGCGCAGATTAGTATTAAACGAGTAAAAGAATGTGTTTGCAGAAGATAATAATCTTAGAGTATGTCCTCTAGCTCGAGTTAAACAGCGTAATTACGCGTGAATGTATATTGATAATAACCTAACACATATTTGGAGGAACATAAAATATGGGACAAATTGTTGTAAAAAAAAATATAGGCGGCATAGAAGGTTCATGTGTGATTACACCTGCGATCCATGGTGATAATCGTGGTTATTTTATGGAAACCTACAGCCAGCGGGATATGGCAGAAGCCGGTTTGAATATTCCATTCGTGCAGGACAACCAGAGTATGTCGACCAATGGTGTGCTGCGTGGCCTACACTTCCAGAAGCAGTTTCCTCAGACCAAGCTTGTGCGTGCCATCAAAGGCAGTGTGTTCGATGTGGCAGTTGGTTTCCGTGCAGGCTCTGCGACCTATGGCAAATGGTATGGTGTGGAGCTGACCGACACTGCGGAATTATGCTACAAATGCGATGATTTCTACCATGCCAATGACGAAGGCGGCCTGGCTTGGAACGATCCTGAAATCGGCATCATCTGGCTTCAGCTAGTTGGCGAGCACCAGGGCAGCGCATTCGCAGAGGGATATACTCTAGAGGATGGCACTTCTTTAAACCTCCGTTTAAAAGATCAGAAGTGGTCTGTCCTGAGGGGTACGTTTAAGTTCTGACAAGGGGGAGAAATCAATGGAAGCACAACACGTTTATATTGTCGGTAGCAAGGGTTGCGGCAATTATGGCGGTTATGAGACTTTTCTGGATAAACTGACCGAGTATCATCAGGGAAAGAAGAATATCGTATATCATATCGCATGGAAAGGAACCGAAGCAAAGGAGTTTGTACATAATGGCGCACATAGCTTCCAGATAAAGGTGCCTAATATTGGCCCTGCACAAGCAATTTATTACGATGTGGCGGCCTTAAATTATTGCCTGAGACATATCAAGGAGAATAATGTACCGCATCCTATTGTATATATTCTTGCTTGTCGTATCGGCCCCTTTGCAGCCCATTTTCAGAGGGAAGTTCACAAACTAGGCGGTCTTGTTTATGTAAATCCGGATGGGCATGAGTGGATGCGCGCAAAATGGAGCGCACCGGTCAGAAAGTATTGGAAAATTTCTGAGAAGATGATGGTCAAGCACGCTGATTTATTGGTCTGTGACAGTAAAAATATAGAAAAATACATATGCGAAAAATATAAACAGTGCAAGCCTCATACCACATTTATTGCGTATGGTGCAGATCTGACTCCCAGTAAGCTGGCTAATGACGATGAGAAACTGTTGGCATGGTACGATGAGAAGGGCTTGAAAGCAAGAGATTATTACCTCGTTGTTGGCAGATTCGTACCGGAGAATAGTTTTGAGATTATGATCCGTGAGTTTATGAAGTCCAAATCTACTCATGATTTTTCCATCATTACCACTGCAGACGAGAAATTCCAGGCACAGTTGGAAGAACGACTGCACTATAGGAGTGACAAACGAATTAAGTTTGTCGGTACTGTTTATGATCAGGAGTTACTGAAAAAAATACGTGAGAATGCGTATGCGTATTTACACGGTCATACGGTTGGCGGGACAAATCCCTCACTAATTGAGGCTCTTGGCAGTACTGACCTCAATCTCTTGGTTGATGTTGGTTTTAATAAGGAGGTTGCTGAAGATGGTGCGCTTTATTGGAGCCCAGAAGAAGGCGCATTGACAAGGTTGATTGACGAGGCTGATGCTCTATCTGAGGACAGCATACGTGATTTAGGGAAAAAGGCAAAAACTAGAGTGGCATCTGAGTATACCTGGGAAAAGATCAGCGGAATGTATGAAAATTTGTTCTTAAAATAATGCAGATATTATTTTGTCCTAATGTGCGAAATGATTGGGAGAAGTGTATGATAAAAAAGACTAGTTTAATTTTGCTGGTATACTTTTTGGTATGTACAAATTTTTTCATGGCGGGTCCATATATCGCAGATATCTACTATCTAGACTGGATCATTCTTGAGATGCTTGCCTTGTGTGCGTTTTTTTCACTCAGGGGAATACCGAGAAGCTTAAGAGAAGAGACGAAAAATTTTGAACTTTGCATTTTGTGGTTTATTGTGTTAAATCTGCTGCAAGTTGTTTATACATATCTGAAGTATCGCCAGCCGCTGATGACAGGAGTAAAAATGGTATACTTCTCATTTGCCATGCTGATTTATTTCCTGCTGGAACGTTTAGTTAACACAAAGGAAAGAACAGATGATCTAAAGCAGCATTTGGTCCTATTTGTTGTGCTATGCAATATTGGCACATTACTAAAGTATTTTTTACTAGGTAGAAGGAGCTGTCCACACTTCTATTTGATACTATTGTGCTTGCCGATTTCAATTTCTTATATACTGTATAAGAAAAATACAAGATTAGGCTGGGCTGCACTGGTTTCGTCAATTTTTGTAAGAATCTTTCTGTCTTCCAATATGGCTTTTTTGATAATTTTGGTCGCAGTTGCAAGCGTACAAGTATACATGTATTTCTATGATAAGTATTTATCAAAAAAAAATAAAGTATTGGCTATTTTTTTGCTGGTTGTAGTGGTTGGGATTCTTGGAGTGCTTGGAATCATCCAATATTATGTCAAGTCTATGATTTATCTTGATATAGGAACCAGAATGCGTGTACTTACCATTGAATATTTCGCGAATATTCTGAAAAGAGCACCTCTGTTTGGCGTAGGTACTCTTGATCCTTCTTATAGTGCAGAATTTTATAACTTTATCCATGGAGGATTGAATCAATTTGGCGGCACGGGACAGTTCTACTTGGAAGATATTGGGATTATAGGTACTGTATGTCAATATGGCCTATTGTCATTGATACCGATATTTTTCATGATAAAAGGAATGATTATTTCTATCAAAAATATCGGAAACATCAATAGGCATCAAAACATCGGCATTTTTGTGTTGATTCTGGGAATGTTTATCTCATTGTCTCCTTTTAATAAAGCGCCAATACAAGTATTGCCGCTTGTGTTTTTGATTTCGAGCAATAATATGATATATCAAGAATGATGTCAATTGAATAAGCATGATTATGGAGATGAAATTATGAAGACTTATATTTTTTTAACAGGAGGTATTGAGGGCATCAATGGGGTTGTCATATACCTTGACAATAAAATTAAATACCTATTAAAAAAAGGTTATCGTGTTTTCATAATATGTCCCAATACCGGAACGATCTATGTCAAAAGTTTGGAGCAGTATGCACATCATAAGCCGTTTATGAAGTATTACCCGAGCAGCTACAAAAAGGGAGTCCTTCGCTGCTATCTGAATGAGTTACAGCAGTTGTGTCGCGATATTGATGAGAATGAAACAATCATAGAAACACACAATTATAATCTGTCCTGCTGGGGTGAAGCGCTCGCACAGACAATGAATTGTAGACATATTCATTTGCTTGTGACTGAGAATCCCAAAATCTGGACAGATGAATTCTACCGTTTTATGAAGTTTAAACTGGAGCGGTACGAGCTGTTTGGAATGAATGAGAAAACAATCCCGATGCTTATGAAGGGGTGGGAGAATCTGGATATAAGTGACAAGTATTTTCTAAAGACCCCCTGTGACAATACAGTTCAAGAGGGAGGATCTGAGTTTCTAAGGAAGAGTAACCCGGAGGTGGACTATCGGATTTGTTCTGTCGGCCGATTTGACAAACCCTACGTATTGCCGATGATTGATCAGCTGGAAACATTCTGCAAGGAAAAAAACTGTCGTGTTCAGCTTTTTTTAATTGGTGGTGTATACCATGAGAACAACTTGCAGAAGATACAAAACCGTTTGCGGGATAATAAGCATATTGAATATGTATATACCGGATTTCAATATCCGGTTTCATTGAGTCTGCTGCATACAATGGACGCTGCAATTGGTTGTGCAGGGAGCGTACTGACTACATATCGTGCTGGTGTTCCGACAATCCCATTGGATGTTTCAGATTTCCTTCCGGTTGGAATATACGGTGTTACCACGAATTCTACTCATTATAAGGAATCTGGTAAAAAGGAGGATACTCTATCCGAACTATTAACTAAGATTTTAATCGAGAAAAAGGTAGTAACAAGGAACCTCTCTCCTGATTATGGAGATTTGACTTCTGAGTTTGATATTCATTTTGCAAAGCTGGCTGCATCGAACCAGTCTAAACAGTACTATAATGTCTCCGCAGTAGTCAACAAAGGTGGTTCATATAAGCGACGGATAAAGATTATGCATGTGATTGGTCCGAGAAATTACTATTTCTTGGATAATATGAAAAATAAAGTCAAGAGTAAGATTTTGGCGAAAAAGGATGAATAATATAAATAACGTTATCGATTTTCATAAAGGAAAGCTTATATATGTTTTATTAATCGTCCCGGCTAGGGATTATCTAACGCCAGTTATTGGTGCGATACGTACAGTCGTTGCCCGCTTCTGCTTCAATGAATGGATTTTGATTCCCTTGAAAAAAACGTAAATTAAAGTGAAATTCGTGAGAAAGGGGGGAATAAATAATGGAACCCAAAGTTTTTATTATCCTTGTAAATTATAATAATGTATCAGACACATTTGCGTGCTTAGAGAGCATTCAGAGAAACAATTACCGCAACTATGAGGTCGTTATTATTGATAATAAAAGTACAGATCGGTCTTGCGAGCAGCTGCGTATTAAGAAGTATGGACTTCACTATGTACTGATAGTGGCAGAGGAAAATGATGGTTTTTCCGCGGGTAATAATATCGGCATTCGTTATGCGATAGAGCATGGGGCTGACTATGTTTTGCTGCTAAATAACGACACGCTGGTAGATCCTGATTTTCTCACGGAACTGATCGGGTATCAGTCGAATCATGAGGAATGTGCAGTGGCAGTCGGCAAGATCTATTATGCATTCGAACGAAATACCCTTTGGTATGCAGGCGGTTCAGTCAGTCCTGTTACGACTAGAACCACACACTATGAGTATGGAAAACAAGATGCTCATGAAATTAATAATCCCATTCAGGTCAGCTTTGCTACAGGATGTTATATGAGCATTCGCAGAGCGGTAATCGAAGATGTTGGTCTACTAGATGAAGATTATTTTCTCTATGACGAAGATACAGACTATTCTTTGCGGCTGGCAGCAAAAAAGAAAAAGATCTTTTATGTGCCATCGTCTGTAATCTATCATAAGGTTAGTGCAAGCACTGGAGGCGGATCTGATTTGTCACAGTATTATCAGGTCAGAAACCATTTCTTGCTTATCAAAAAAAATCTGAAAATGCCTAACTCAATTATTGCAATAGGCTATACCGTACTGTTCTTGGTAAAGCGTATGTTGAAGGGCGAATTGAAACCAAGAAATGTAGTAAATGGTACGATACGCTATTTACAGGGAGAAACGAAGAAGAGAAAATTAGGAAGGAAATGAACGATGAAGGTCTTATTGGTTGATCAGATTGCAAAAGTGAATTATAAATATACATTTCCTTTGGCAAATGGATTGGAGAAGCATGGTGCGAAAGTTTGTCTGGTAATAGATCAAAAACAGGAGGATGAAAACTGCGGCTGCCGAAAGATTCGTCTGTTTAATACAGATGAAAAAAATATTGGAAAGATTAGAAAGCTGACCAACTATTTGTCTTCTTATAGGTACATTGTAAAGCTACTTAAAACTGAAAAGTTTGACATCCTTCATACAGAGTGGTATACATTCTCTCCGATTGATTACCTGTTTATTAGCTTGATCAAAAAACACATGGATATTCGCTATGTGGCTACTATTCATGATATTCTGCCTTTCAATCAGAAGTTCTATGATATGTACTTCCACCGGAAACTATACGCATCGGCAGATTCTATCATTCTGCAGGCACCCAGTAATATGGAGCGTTTCACTAAGCTATTCCCAGAACTGAAGGACAAGACAACTATGGTTCCCCACGGTCATATGTTGGACTATATTGAAAAGTGTTCTTGCGAAGAAGCGAGAGAAAAACTTAATCTGCCGAAAGAAAAGACCATCCTCTTGTTTTTTGGTCAGATTAAAAAGGTTAAGGGTGTGGATATCTTATTGAAGGCATTTGCGAAGATTAAGGGGCAGCACCCTGAACTCCTCCTTGTTGTTGCTGGAAGTGTCTGGAAGGCTGACTTTACTGCGTGTGAAGAGATTATTCAGGCAAATGATTTTGCAGATTCTTTGCGGACTGATATCAGATATATTCCTGATGATCAAGTAAAGTATTATTACTCTGCTGCGGATATAACTGTCCTGCCCTATACCGATGTGTACCAGAGTGGTGTCATCCAGTTGGCTTACGGATATAGCAAGCCCGTTGTTGCCACTGCTTTGCCCGCGTTTACTCAGTTTGTGACGGAAGGAAATACGGGCTTTATTGCTGAACCTGGTGATGTGGATTCTCTGGCAGACGCTTTGCTGAGAGCTGTTGAGCGGAAAGATGAGCTGGAACAGATCGGAATAAAAGGAAATGCTTTGGTTCGGGATCAATTGGATTGGAACGAACTGGCAAAACGGATTATTGATGAATGCTATGCCATCAAGTAATCTTCGTGACTGATGAGTTCATCTTGGTTGGGATGGGATATTGTTGCTGATCAGAGCGTCTGAAAAAGAACTGAACCTCTGTGCCAAGAAGATTGTCATTACCGAAAAAGCAGTCTTCATGCTCAGTGAAAAGCACATGTCTGGCACAGTCAATGTCACTGCAAGCGAGGGGGGGGGCTAGCCGATGCGTTGACTGCAGCAAATATCTGTCTTGCTGTGGAATCGTGGTTTATTATATATATGGGAAATGATACAGTTTTAGGACTTGGCTGAAGCAATTGGTGGATAGTAGCTGAAAACGGAAAAGAGAGGATGACATGCTGTGATACCTAAGATTATTCATTATTGTTGGTTTGGAAGAAATCCGAAGCCTGAATTGGTTCAGAAATGTATCGCCAGTTGGAAGAAATATTGTCCGGAATATGAAATTAAAGAGTGGAATGAGGACAATTTCGATATAAATTCCTGCGACTATATTAAGGAAGCGTATGAGAATAAAAAGTGGGCTTTTGTATCGGATTATGCACGACTCTATATTGTCTATCATGAGGGTGGCATCTATCTGGATACCGATATTGAGCTGATTAAATCTTTGGATGGATTGTTGAAGTATGATGCATACTTTGGCTATGAAAATAAGGAGAATGTTAATACCGGTGTTGGGTTCGGTTCGGTAAAGCATGGATCTGTACTGGAACAGATTTTCTTGGATTATCACGGATGTCATTTTCTCAAAGAAGATGGAAAATTTGATGTCGTCCCCTGTCCTGTGAGGAACAGTGCTGTGTTGCGTAAACTAGGATTTAATCTGAATGGTGAAACGACGGTTCAGAACGGAATTGCTTTTCTGAGTGCGGAATGGTTGAGCCCATTGGATTATGAAACTGGTGATATTCATATCACAGACAATACGGTATCTATTCACCATTATTCGGGTGCATGGATGAGCAGGGAAGAACTGCTCATTATTGATATTGAGCGCAAATTGAAGAAAATCGTAGGGAAAAAGCTTGCGTTCTGGGTAAGATGCAGACTATATAATGTGTACAATTTGACCAGAAAACTGCTGCTCATCCAAAGTGATAACTGATCGAATTTGATTCATGCAAGCATCTTGCAAAAGGAGAGCAATTATTATGATGAGAGAAATAAAAAATGTAGTGAACTCAAACAATGCGCTGAGAACGCTAGTACAGCCTTTGCGTGTGATGAAGCGCAAAATAATTGAGTACAAAATGAGAGAGGTTAAGAAGAGTTTCGGAAGTAACTGCCCTGATAAGACAATTTATGTTATTCGTCGTGCAGATGCAAACTGTGGCCTGTTTTCTTATTTTATCACGGTGCTTGGACATTTGAAGATAGCCGATGAGAATGGTTACATTCCTGTTGTGGATATGCAGAATTATGAGAATACCTATCTCTATCCAAATGAGTTGGGTAAGATAAACTCTTGGGACTATTTTTTCGAGCCTGTCGGTAATATCAGTCTTAAGGAAGCTTATCGGAGTAAGAACGTAATTTTGAGCGACAGTGGTATACCCAATATGATTCCGGAGGGCACCATCAGCAGTCTGATGAATGAGGACGGAGCGATAGATAAGTGGAGAATCCTGTATAAGAAGTATATCCATCTGAGGACAGATGTGAAGGCCAAAATGGATCAGGAGCGTTCTACGCTGTTTCAACCCGGGGAGCGTATTCTTGGTGTGATCTGTAGAGGTACCGACTATACAAAGTTTAAGCCTGTAGGACACTGGGTCCAGCCTGAAGCCAGCGTTATTATTGAGAAAGCGCACACTTGCCTAGCAGAGTGGAACTGCGATAAGATTTTTCTGGCAACAGAGGATACGGATGTGTATGAAGAGTTTAAAGCAGCATTCCCCGGAAAGGTTATTGTGAATAGCAAACAGTGGGTTCAGTATGACGGAAAGCAGGGAATCAATAACTATGGCTCCAGCAGAGAAAATGATAAGATGCTGCAAGGCTTGGAGTATTTAACCACGATCTATATCTTGTCACATTGCAATTGTCTGATTGGCGGCCGTGCAGGTGGTACTGTTGGTGCAATGGTCATGTCAGAAGGATATGAGGAACAATACTTCTGGGATTTAGGAAAATACGGTTTTGTCAATTGATAGGGGAGAGATATAGAAGTGTTTTCGTTTGTGATTAGAACAAAAAATGAAGCGAATTTTTTGCCAGATGCCCTGAAAGCAATTGAGAACCAGGTTACTGAAGAAAAGGTTGAAGTAATTATCGTAGATTCCGGTTCAGAGGATGATACTCTGAAAATTGCAGAAGCCTTCGGATGTCGGGTTGTAAAAATTCGTCCTGAAGATTTCACATGGGGCTATGCGCTCAACGTTGGTATTTCAAACGCACAGGGAGAGTATATCGGTATTATTTCCGGCCACTGCATACTGACAGATGTGCATTTTATAAATAACGCTGTTGAGATACTGACAAGTGATAAAAAGCTGGCGGCAGTGTATGGAAGACAGGTTGGAATGCGTGACATGGATCCATTTGAAGAAGTGGATTTGAACTATCACTATCCAGAGATGGAGTTGGATGAGGTTCAGGGCAGAGAGAAAAAAACGATTGGTGTTTCCAATGCGTGTAGTGTTCTAAAAAAAAATATTTGGAGTATTATTAAATTCGATGAAGTGGCACAATCATGTGAGGATGGTCTGTGGTCTGAGCTTATTCTGGATGCAGGCCTTAAGATTGCGTATACATCAAAGCTGGGTGTATACCACAGCCATAAACTGAATGCAGAATATCTATATAAAAAATATTACTGGCGAGAGCATTGCCCTGAGTATAATAGGATGCATACACATGGTACACTATATAATTTTCTGAAGTTTATGATTAAGAAAAACTGCGTAGAATTCCGGTTTTACACTTCTGGATTGAATAAGCTGAACATAAAATGTCCTATGCGTTATATTGCATATTATGTGATGATTAGAAATACGGCTATGATGAAAGCATCTAATGATCTAGCAAAGCATTCTATGGATGAAATGAAGTATGAGCAGATTATTACCCCAAATCTAATCAAGTGGATGCAGTTAAAATTTGGAAAAGGGAAATTTTGGCAGTACGATTCGTAATACGCGTTCAATTGGTGAGTATAGTTGCATAATGTTTTTGAATGGGTATAGATAAGCCGAAATTTCAAGGTGAAAAATAATGAATAAAAAAGTGTTTAGTAATTTTTTATGGCGCTTTTTCGAGCGTGTAGGTGCTGAAATTGTAGCATTTATCGTAGCGGTTGTTTTGGCACGTGTTCTTAGCCCAAGTGAGTACGGAACATTAGCGATTGTATCTGTTGTTATCGTCTTGTTCCAAGTCTTTGTAGACAGCGGTTTGGGCAATGCGCTGATTCAGAAAAAAGATACCGACATATTGGACTATTCCACAGTCTTCTTTTTTGATATCTTTATGTGTTGTGGCCTGTATGTTGTTCTATTTTTGGGCGCACCCGCATTTGCTGCATTTTATGGTGATCCAATCCTCACGGATGTACTGCGAGTGCTTGGTTTAGTAATTATTATTTCTGGTGTAAAAAATGTCCAACAGGCATATGTTTCTAAGAATATGATGTTTAAGAAATTCTTCTTTGCAACATTATTCGGAACAGTAATGGCCGCAATAATTGGTATTGCAATGGCGGTTAAAGGCTATGGTGTGTGGGCATTGGTGGCACAGCAGTTGGTCAATACGACAATTGATACCTGCATTCTGTGGTTTACCGTGAAGTTCAGACCAAAGTTTATGTTTTCTTTTTCAAGGCTAAAGGCAATGTTGGGATACGGCTCCAAATTATTAATGACGGGGCTTTTGGGAACTCTGTATAACAATGTCAGTCAGCTATGTATAGGAAAAGTTTATACGTCAGCTGATTTGGCTTATTATAATAAAGGAAAAAGTTGGCCAAATCTATTGGTCAATAATGTGAATACCTCTTTGGACAGTATCTTGCTCCCTGTGTTCTCGGAAAATCAAGACGACAAAAATAAACTGTTGCAGCAGACAAAGAAAATCATTACATTAAGCTCGTATGTAATCTTTCCTCTGATGTTGGGGTTAGCTTGTGTGGCGAAACCTCTGACCACCATTGTTCTTACGGAAAAATGGTTGCCAAGTGTTCTGTTCATGCAGATGTTTTGTGTCAGTTTTGCGACGTATCCCATTCAGACAGCGAATATCAATGTTATGAAAGCAACAGGGAATAGTGGGGATTATTTGAAATGCGAAATAGTAAAACGAGTTATCCAGATGCTGCTTCTTTTGGCAGGCCTTATGATCAGTGTTGAGGCGGTTTGCATTTCTTTTATGTTTACGAATATTTTTGCGTGCGTAATCTTTTCTTATCCCAATAGACGAGCAATTTCCTACTGGTTTCCGCAGCAAATCAAGGATATTTCAAAGTCATTGCTTGCGTCAGTTCTGATGGTAGTGACCGTAGGGATTCCTGGATATTGGATTAGCAATAATGTTGCCCTTTTGATATTACAAATTCTAGTTGGTGTTTTTGTATATGTGTTGTGCTCGGTTCTCTTAAAAATTGAGAGCTTTCATATGATTCTACAATTACTTCATAAAAGAAATAAATAAGGAAAGAAGGGTATATCGTGAAAGAGTTTGTAAAAAAGGTACTTGAAAGAGTTCCGCTGCGAAATGTGATTGTGTTTAGCAGTTTGAATGACTTTGACTGTAACGCGGGAGCGCTGTTTCAGTACTTAATAGCACATGGATATGATAAGAAATATACCATGGTTTGGAATACGATCCGAGAGGATAGTGGAAAGGAATACGCTGCAAATCCGAAGGTTAAAGTGTATCATGAAGATTCCAGAAGTATTTTGAAGAGATATTACTATTATGTTGCAAAATATTTTATATGGGATAATCATCCACTGACAAAAAAGAGAGCGGATCAATTGAGTATCTATTCCACTCACGGTGTTCCGCCGCTGAAAACCACACAGGGAAAGATATCTATTGATAGTGTTGCGGATTTTGCATTGTGCCCTTCTGTTGCTTCTAGGGAGTGGGAAGCAAGAGAATATGCGGTCAGCGCAGATAAGCTGTTTATTTGCGATCAGCCCAGAAATGATTACTTGTTTCGGCCGGCGAAAGGGTATTTAAATCCTCTGAAGGCTCAGATATCAAATTACACAAAAACTGTTCTATGGATGCCTACTTTCAGAACTCGTCAAAATGGAGAAAACGATTCTACTGCAGAATACTATCTGGGAATTCCTTTGATTCAGAACAGAGAAGATTTAGAACAACTGAATCGTTATTTAATGGAAAATGGAATTCTTTTGATTATTAAACTGCATCCACAGCAGCTGATAACCAATGAAAGCACCTCTGATATGAAAAACATCTACTTTATGAGAGATAATTCGCTAGATGGCAAGTCTTTCGACATCAATGAAATAATGGTGGAGACGGATGCTATGCTGACTGACTACTCTACGGTAATTTGGGATTATCTACTGTTGGATCGACCAATTGGTTTCACGATTCCCGATATCAATGAATATTGCATTGGTTTTGCAGTAAAGGATCCGCTCAGATATATGCCAGGAAAGAAGATCTACGAGAAGAGAGAGTTATATGATTTCTTTGCCAACTTGCTTTCGGGTAAAGATGAATACACGGAGGAGCGTCGAGTAATTTGTAAAGAGATGCACGATTTTACAGATGACAAAAATTGCGAGCGATTTCTCAAGAAGTTTGGGATTATTTAAAGGAGAATACAGTATGATTATTGGCTATACAACAGGTGTATATGATATGTTTCATATAGGCCATTTAAATGTGCTTCAAAGGGCAAAAGCTCAATGTGATTACCTTATCGTAGGAGTAACAACGGATACTCTTTGCTATCAAAGAAAAAAGAAATATCCTATTATCTGTGAAAAAGATAGAATGGCTATTGTGAAAGAGTTGAGGTGCGTAGATGAAGTAGTTCCTCAGGAAAATATGGATAAGCTTGCAGCAGTGAAAAAGTATCATGTCGATACTGTATTCGTAGGATCTGATTGGAAGGGGACCGACGCATGGAACAAGTATGAACAAGAGTTTGCAGAAGTAGGATGCACAGTGGTTTACCTGGATCACACAGATGGAATTTCTTCAACAATCTTAAGAGATAGACTAAACAAGGGGGAAGAGGTGTTATAATGAGAGAAAGACAAGTATGGGTAGATATGCTGAAGGGATATGGAATAATCATGGTGACATTGGGACATCTTGGGATTGCGCCTCTTCTTGAAAAGCACATCTATTCATATCATATGTTCTTGTTTTTCCTTATATCTGGATATTTGGTTGTTGATAGGAGATTTACAGAAACTTTGAAGAAAAAGACTCAGACACTTCTTGTGCCTTTTATAATGTGGGATCTCATATCTAGTGTAATTGGTGCAGTGATGTACCATCAAAGTTTGAAAAGCTTTATTGCAATTCTGTTTATACTTAAAGGAAACTTGTGCTTTAATGTTCCAATTTGGTTTTTGTTAGTATTGTATTTTACCGAGATTATCTACTCATTCCTGAAAGAAAAAACATCATTTAGTGATGAATTGATTGTAATACTTTCTGTGATTTTGTTTCTGTTGATTGGTACAGTTCAATTGCCCCTTAAGATAAATCTTTTGCCTCTTGCTTTGTTTTCCTATGCTGCTGGCGTTATATTTAAGAAGTGTAGGATTTTAACAGGGGGGGGGTACTCCAACTTACGTAAGCTTAACTACCCTTATTCTTGTTAGTGTTGGTTTCGGAATGTTTTTAAATGGCAGAATAAGTTATAATGCAGGGGATTTCGGAAATATTTTCTTTTGTGTCATCGCTGCTTTTTCAGGAATGGTTTTTTTCCTGGGGCTCTTTAGTGTTCTATTTAGAGACTGTAAAGAGAATATATTAAGTTACATAGGGAAAAATAGTTTTTCTATAATGACTATGCAATACTACTTTTTTACGTTGTATAATAAAGTGTGTCTACAGTTCTTTGGAATAAATGACATTTGGCATCAAGTTAATTCTGAAAAAGCAATCTTGCTTAGCATGTTGACAATTGTACTTATTCTTACATTGGTTACAATATTTAGAAGAGTTACAAAAGGAACGGTATTAGAGAGATTTGGTAAACTATTCGGTATATAAAATGACATTGGTACTATAAATGAGCGTGCGCCCAGCCAAGGGTACAACGTATAGCGGGTGAAAATCCCGTCCGGAAAGGTCTAACCAAACCACCGGTAGTGAGTCTTGGGTGTGTACTGGTAACAGTACGTGCTAAGCGTAGACAGCGAGGTAATAGGGTCGGAAGGCATTTCAGCCCCGAAATATAGTTTAAACTGGTGTGCCGACGTTTTGCTCATAACGGAAGGCAATATGTGTACATATCGATTTGGTGAAAATGTACGCAGCGCCACGGGGCCTAAGGTCAGTCATGTTACACAGTGACGTTGTATCAACTGAGGGAGAGCTTGTAATCTCCATATCAGATATGTAAATATCAATAATGTATAAGTGGTATGCCGGACAACGTAAGAAGGAAGGCAAACGGGTTGCAGGCAGTCGGAAAATTCTCATAGTACTGATGAAGATGGGGAATGCCATTGGAGGGAAGGGGGATTACATGATATAGCATTACATGCGGAAACAAAATGACGTACACAGGGACGTATAGAAACTGGCAACGAAATCATGTGATATAAGCTAAGAAAGTATAAGCTGAGGAAACCATACACAGGGATGGAGAATTACTACAGCGGAAGATACCATTTTAGCAAATATATCACGGAGGAGCCCGGTGCGGGATGCGGCCAGATAAGGGCGGACATTCTAATTGGTGGGAATCCAGTACGTTTAAGACTTAACCAGTCATCAATAGCGAGTCTTGGGTGGGTACTTGGTAACAATGCCTGCTAAGTGTAGACAGTAAGGAAGTAGGGTTATATGGCAGATACGACCCCGAAATCGGCAACTTCTGGGAGGTCGACACAATCCGCAGGTGGAAGGCTACATACATACTACCAATTTGGTGAGGGAGTACGTGCTCCCACGAGGCATTAGTTCCAATCATGCTTCACATTAAGAATGTTCAGTCAACTGGAGAGAGCCTGTTGTCTCTGTTGAGCCATCAGATGGAGTAAGCGCAGAACAGTGCAGCGTACAGTCGTGCCAGGAAACTGGAAGGATAACAGGCAGTCGGACAATCGCATAGTACTGAAGAATGTGGGTAATGCCACAGGAGGAAAGGCGGTTTCGTGTGACGATATCCTTGGAAGAAACTTATTCAATACACAGTGATTGAACCAATAAGTCGACTGATTCGGAGGAGAAAAGTGGTGGATACACAGAGACTCACCAAGTTAGTCACATGGGGAGCCTGGTGCAGGAAAGCTACACGCCGGGATCTACTGGGGGTGTGTCTCGTGAGGGGCACGTCTACCAACAAAAGCCGCACGTCCGGATTCTGAGAGGGATTAGCTCCGTAAGGGGCTTATCTACTCGACAGCTTATAAGTAAAGCCATCTCAAATAAGATTCCTGAAGAAGCAAGAAAGCCTCTTTTTGAATTAATGGTTATAGCTGTTGCACTTATTGGTTTATCTATATTTAAGGTTTTGTTGCAGACAAAGTACATAAAGAGATTGGATGGTGTTGAAAAAAGCAGGGAGGCATGATTGAGACATTTTGAAGCGCTTTTTGGTTACCAAAGAGAAATGATCAGCTATCTAACAAACTCTGGAAATTATAGGAAGTATCCAGCACAAGAGGACAAGGATCGAATGCTTATGGATCGGATCCTGGAGGTGTGGAACAATAATGGAAAGTTGTTCCCGCATAATATGGCTCAAATTACGCAAAACAACGACAAAAATACATTTCCTTAGACAAAAAATATCTTGTATGAATCTAGGTGAAATGTTTCTTGCCATAAAGAATATGATATAGTATAATCCCATCTTTGACAGCAAAAATCCGTAGAATGCTTTAAAATCAAGCTTT